>JBALWA010000004.1:60512-170434 GCA_036960305.1 Halioglobus sp.
AGGCGGTCGTTGCCGAAGTACATGTCATCGCCATTGATGAAGAGGGTGGGGGAGCCGTAGCCGCCACGGGCTACCAACTCTTCGGTGTTGCTGCGTAGCAGATCCTTGTAGTGGGGATCGGCGATGGCGGCCAGGAAGGCGTTGGGGTCGAGACCGACGGATTGGCAGATATCGCGGAGGACGTCGATTTGGGAGATGTCTTTGTTGTCACCCCAGTAGGCAGAGAAGAGGGCCTGTGAGAAGGGAACGATGAGGCCTTGTTCTTCGGCGAAGAGGGCACCGCGCATCGCTTTGACGCTGTTGACCGGGAAAACATCCGGTTGGGCGACTTTAATGTCGATGAAGTTGGCCCAGTCCATCATGTCCTTGAAATAGTGGGCGAGGCGCTTTTCGTTGGCGAACATGCTCTCCCTGGCGGCGTAGAGCTGCTGGTTGGCCATATTGAAGACGCCGCCCACCAGAATGGGGCGCCAGCGGATGGGGATATCCAGCTCTGCGGCCATGGGAATGATGCGGGTGAAGGCAAAATAGGTCCAGGGACTGGAGCAGTCGTAGAAAAATTCGAGATCGGGTTGCTGTGTCATGGAGATCGCCTGATTATTTGCCAAGGAGCTTAGCACAACAGGCGGCGGCTTCAGGTATAATCGCGTTTTGGAAAAAGTCAGGTTTGGTAAAATGAACGTTGAACAGTATATGGGCGATCTCGGCAGGGCGGCGCGAACAGCGTCCCGGGTCGTGGCCGCATCATCTACAGCCGTGAGAAATGGTGCCCTGTTGGCCGCACACGAGGCGATTGATAGCGCCCGTGCTGAGCTGCAAGAGGCCAATCGGCAGGACCTGGAGAAAGGCCGTGCCAATGGCTTGTCTGCAGCCCTGATGGACCGTCTGGAACTGACGCCAGCACGCATTGATTCCATGCTTGAAGGGCTGCGCCAGGTGGCGGCATTGCCTGATCCCGTGGGCAGTATCTCTGATCTTAAGACTATGCCCAGTGGTATTCAGGTGGGCAGGATGCGTGTGCCGTTGGGGGTAGTGGGTATTATTTATGAATCCCGGCCCAATGTGACGGTTGAGGCGGCCAGCCTGTGCCTGAAATCCGGTAACGCAACCATTTTACGTGGAGGCTCGGAAGCACTGGCCTCCAATTGCGCCATTGCTGCTTGTATCAGTCAGGGTCTGCGGGCCGTGGGTTTACCCGAGGCCGTGGTGCAGGTGGTTGAAACCGCGGACCGGGCGGCGGTGGGCGAGCTCATTACCATGCCCGACTATGTTGATGTCATTGTGCCCCGGGGCGGAAAAAGTCTGATTGAGCGGGTGAGTCGAGATGCCAGGGTGCCCGTTATCAAGCATCTGGACGGTATCTGCCACGTCTATATAGATGACGCGGCCGATCTCGATATGGCCACCGCTATCGCTGTCAATGCCAAGACGCAACGCTACGGTACCTGTAATACTATGGAGACCTTGTTGGTGGCCGAATCGGTCGCAGCCAGTGTATTGCCGGGGCTGGGCGCTGCCTATGCCGAGGCGGGGGTTGAGCTGCGCGGCTGTGATAAAACCCGGGCGATTCTGCCTGCGGCCCTTGTCGCTACGGAGGAGGACTGGCAGACAGAGTACCTCGCGCCTGTGCTCTCTGTGCGAGTCGTTGCCGGTCTGGATGAAGCCATAGCCCATATTGACCGCTACAGTTCTCAGCATACGGAAAGTATTGTGACCAATAACCACAGTCACGCCATGCGCTTCCTCAGGGAGGTGGATTCCAGCTCCGTGATGGTCAACGCGTCTACCCGTTTCGCCGACGGCTTTGAATATGGCCTGGGTGCGGAAATAGGGATCTCAACGGATAAACTGCATGCTCGGGGCCCCGTTGGCCTGGAGGGACTGACCTCCGAGAAGTATGTGGTGCTGGGTGAGGGGCAGGTTCGCGCTTGATCGACGGCGCCCCGGCATCGGTAGCGGTCTTTGGGGGAACCTTTGATCCCATTCATAATGGGCATTTGCGTTCCGCGCTGGAACTGGCCGAGCGGCTGGAACTGGGTGAAGTGCGCATGATGCCCTGTGCCAGCCCGCCGCACCGCGGGACCCCCGCAGGCAGTGCCGACCATCGGGCTGCCATGCTGGAGTTAGCCGTTGCCGGAGAGCCGCGGTTGTCCTGTGACCGCAGGGAACTCGATCGCGAGGGTTTGTCCTACACTATCGACAGTCTGGTCAGTTTGCGTGGCGAGTTGGGCGAGCAGTGTTCTATCAGCCTGATTATGGGCTGCGATGCGGTATTGGATCTCGCCTCTTGGCATCGCTGGGATGAATTGCTCGACTGGGCGCATGTGGTGCTGATTGCGCGGCCGGGCTGGCAATTTCCCGAACAGGGCCCGGTGGCCCGGTGGTTGCAGGCGCACCGATGCGATAGTGAGCAACAGTTAAAGGCAAGCAGTGCCGGTTGTGTGATGGTTGAGGAATTGCGCCCTCTGCCGATATCGGCCAGCGAAATTCGTGACATTGTCAGGACGGGGCGGTCGGCAAGATACCTGCTGCCGGCGTCAGTATTGGACTATATTTTTAATCACAGTTTGTATTTATAAAGAGGATAGTATGAAGCAACTAGTAGCGTCTGTTCAGGTAAGTGGCTCACATGGAGTCTGATGAACTGAAAAAACTCATTGTCGATGCGCTCGATGATCTGAAGGCGGTGAATACGGTGAGCCTTGATGTCTCTGCCTTAACCGATGTGATGGATCACATGGTAATCGCCAGCGGCACCTCTAACCGGCACGTTAAGTCCCTGGCAATTAACGTTAGCATGGAAGCGAAAAAACAGGGTGTTCGACCCCTGGGTATAGAGGGCAATGACGTCGGTGAATGGGTGTTGGTGGATTTTGGCGATGTGGTGGTGCATGTCATGTTGCCGGCCACGCGGGACTTTTATGACCTTGAGCGCCTCTGGGTCGCACCGGATTCCCCCGGTGAAGCAACGTGAATAAACCGGTCAGTCTATGCGGCTGACTGTCATCGCTGTGGGTGGGAAAATGCCTGCATGGGTAGAGCAGGGCGTAAAAGAATACGACCGGCGTATGCCCCGGGAACTCAAAGTCACCTGGCGTGAAATTCCATTGGTACGACGGGGACGGGACACCAGCGCGGAGATGTTGCGCTCCCGGGAGGGTGAGAAAATTCTCAAGACCATCCCCTCGGGTGATAAGGTGATTGCCCTGGATGTTCAGGGCAAGAGCTGGTCTACGGCGCAATTGGCTAGCCAGTTGAAAGACTGGCAAATGTCGGGAGATAACTACAGTCTGCTGATAGGGGGTCCCGATGGGCTGTCTACACAGTGCCTGGCTCGCGCCAGCCAGCGCTGGTCCCTCAGCGATTTAACCATGCCACACCCTCTGGTGCGGATTTTATTGGCAGAACAACTGTATCGGGCTTGGACAATCAACGCCAACCACCCGTATCATCGCGAGTAGTCATAGCCAACGTGCAAAGCAGCTTCCGTTAAATGCCTCAATACATCGCATTAAAGGATCCATACCGGGAGTCCCGGGTCTACAGTGCGCGCACTGTGGCGGCCATACTCTTCGTGGCAATCCTGCTGTTTGTGCTTATCGCGCGTTATTTCAGCCTGCAAATTACCGAGTACGAGATCTACCGCACGGAGTCGGATCGCAATCGGGTGCAACTACAGCCCCTGCCGCCCAAGCGCGGGCTTATATACGATCGCAATGGCATCTTGCTGGCGGACAATCGCCCCAGCCACCTGCTGTCTATTGTGCGAGAGCGGGTGCCCGACCTGGACGCCACCCTGGCCGAGTTACAGGCCATTGTGCCGATAAGCGAACGCGATCTGGAGAACTTTCAAAAGAAATTGAGCCGGCGCCGACCCTATGAGGCGGTACCCCTGCGATTTCGCTTAACCGAGGAAGAGCGCGCGAAACTGGCGGTAAACCGGTATCGCCTGCCGGGCGTGGTAGTCGATGCACAATTGCTGCGCCATTATCCCCAGGGGGAGTTGTTTTCCCACGCTTTGGGTTACGTGGGGCGCATCAGCGAATCCGAAGTCTATGACCTGGATGAGGTCGATTATCGCGGCACCTTTCACATTGGCAAAGTGGGCGTCGAGAAATACTATGAAGATACCCTGCACGGGACGGTGGGTTACCAGAACGTAGAGACTAACGCCCACGGCCGGGTGCTGAGGGTTCTCGAGCGTCACAACCCCACACCCGGCAGTGACCTGGTGTTGCATCTGGACGCCCGCGTACAACAGGCTGCATTCGATGCACTGGACGGTCGACGTGGTGCGGTGGTGGCGATTGATCCGCTGACTGGCGGTATATTGGCCCTGGTTTCGACGCCCGGTTTTGACACCAACCAGTTCGTCAATGGCATCAGTACCGCCAACTACAGCGCCCTGCGGGATTCTTTGGATGTGCCGTTGTTCAATCGCGCGGTGCAGGGCCAGTATCCGCCCGGGTCGACGATTAAGCCCATGATGGGGATGGCCGGGCTTGAGTCTGGCCTGATGACGCCCGAGTCCACCGTGTCAGACCCCGGGTTTTACCGCTTGCCCGGTGATACACGTCGCTACCGGGACTGGATACTTAGGGTGACCGGTACGGGGCACGCGCCCAAGGTCAATTTGAAAATGGCGATTGCCGAATCCTGTGATGTCTATTTTTACGATCTGGCCCGCAACCTGACGATTGACCGCATGCATGACTACCTGCAGCCCTATGGTCTGGGTTCTCGCACTGGCGTTGATACCACCAGCGAGCGTCCGGGTGTGCTTCCCTCGACGAAGTGGAAACGCAATGTGAAGGCCACCGTCTGGTACCCCGGTGAAACCTTGAGCGCGGGTATCGGTCAGGGCTATATGCTGACCACACCCCTGCAGCTGGCGGTTGCCACCAGCGTACTTGCCAGTCGGGGTGAGCGGCGAACCCCCAGGTTCATGAAGGAGATTGACGGTGTGCCTGTTGCGCCGCCTGCTCTGGAGCCCATTGTGGCAGCAGCGGGCAATTGGGATGCGATTTACGAGGGTATGCGGGAGGTCGTGCACGGCAAGAAGGGCACGGCGAAAAAGCTGTCCAAGGGCATAGCCTATGGTATGGCGGGAAAGACCGGTACCGCCCAGGTCATTGGTATCGCACAGAATGCCCTCTATCACGAGGATGAGGTCTCCGAACGGAATCGCCACCACGGCCTGTTTATCGCCTTTGCCCCTATTGAGGCGCCCACCATCGCGGTGGCCATCATCGTAGAAAACGGTGGCGGCAGTTCCGCTGCCTCGCCTATAGCGCGCAAGGTCATTGATACGTGGCTGTTGGGGGAGGCGGGCTGATGGGAGATTATGTCCGGCAAATGCCCCAGGGCTCCAGTGACCTGGCCCAGCGTCCCAGTGCTGCCATGCGGTTTCATATCGACATGCCCTTGTTGGTGTTGCTCATGATCCTGACGGCGTTTGGTCTGGTCGTGTTGTACAGTGCGTCGGGGCAGGAAATGTCTGCCGTCGTCCGCCAGGGCCGATACTTCGTGATCGCCTATGTCATTATGATATTTGCTGCCCAGGTTGAGCTGCCGCGCTATGAGCGCTGGGCGCCCTGGCTCTATGTCATCGGAGTGGGTTCCCTGGTGGCAGTGATTTTTGTCGGCGTGGGAGCCAAAGGTGCCCAGCGCTGGCTGGAAATTGCCGGTTTCCGGTTTCAACCGGCTGAAATTATGAAGCTGGTGGTGCCGTTGACGATCGCCTGGTACCTCAGCGAACGGATCTTACCGCCGCGGTTCAGGTACATTATGGGTTCACTGGTGCTGCTCGGTATTCCTGCGTTTTTGATCTTGCGCCAGCCTGACCTCGGCACCGCGCTGTTGATCGCCTCCAGCGGCCTGTTTGTCCTTTTTATGGCCGGTATCGGTTGGCGCTATATTTTTGGGGCGGTCGTTCTGGCCTTTATGTCGGCCTGGCCTGCCTGGCTATTTGTTCTGAAGGACTACCAGAAACAGCGAATTCTCACCCTGCTGAACCCGGAGAGTGACAAGCTGGGTGCCGGTTGGAATATCATTCAATCCAAGACTGCCATCGGCTCCGGCGGTTGGGAGGGCAAGGGTTGGCTAAACGGCACCCAGTCACAGTTGGACTTCCTACCCGAGAGCCACACAGATTTTATTATTGCGGTGCTTGCAGAAGAGTTTGGCCTCCGTGGTGTCCTCGTGTTGGTCAGTATTTACCTGCTTATCCTGCTGCGGGGCTTCTGGATAGGCATCCACGCCCAGACCAGCTTTGGCAGAATGATGGCTGGAAGCCTTACACTGACGTTTTTCGTCTATATATTTGTTAACATGGGCATGGTGGCGGGTTTGTTGCCAGTGGTCGGTTTGCCTCTACCGCTGGTCAGTGCCGGAGGGACTTCAGTTGTCAGCCTGATGGCGGGCTTCGGGATACTGATGGCGGTGAGCACAGAGACCCGGCGGGTTGCCAGTTGAAACCTTTTTTACAGTGCGAGATTCAGACTATGCCAATACTTTTTAAATTTGCGTTTGTGGTGATAGCGATGTGGTCGACGCTCGCTTGCGCGGATCCGAATTATGCGGACAATGCCCAGGCTGCGGCTGTTATCGACGAACTGGTCGAGCAGGAGGGTTTTGATCGGGCGGAGTTGCAGAAGGTCTTCGCACAGGCACAGCGCAAGGACAGCATTTTGGAGGCCATGTCCCGACCGGCTGAAAGAACCAAGGCCTGGTACGAGTATCGTGCGATCTTTGTGACGGACAAGCGCGAGGCCCAGGGGCTGGAATTTTATGCCCAGCACAAAGAAACGCTGATGCGGGCAGAGCAGGAGCTGGGCGTGCCCGCAGCGGTCATTGTCGCCATCATTGGGGTTGAGACATTTTATGGCGGCAATACGGGTAGTTACCGGGTGGTTGATGCATTGTCTACTCTGGCGTTTGACTACCCCAAGAGATCGGAGTTTTTTACCAAGGAACTTAAGCACTACCTCATACTGACCCGGGAACAGGGCATGGACCCGCTGGCATTGAAGGGCTCCTATGCCGGTGCCATGGGCTATGGGCAATTTATGCCCAGCAGTTACCGCAGCTACGCTATCGACTTCGATGATGATGGTCTGATTGATATCTGGAATAACCCGGTGGATGCCATCGGCAGTGTGGCGAATTATTTCAAGCGCCACGGCTGGCGCTTGGATGCACCGGTAGTCTTTCCCGCCCAGGCGAATGATGATGTGTCCGACGAGTTGTTTGTCAAAGGCCGCAGTGACCTGAAACCTGAGCGCACGGTATCGGCGTTTGCCGAGGCCGGTATCAGCGTGGCCCAGACGCTGGATCCTGAAGAGAAAGCGACCGCCATGAAATTTGAGCTCGAGGACGCGTATGAGTACTGGCTGGGTTTACACAATTTCTATGTTATAACTCGATACAATCACAGCGCCATGTATGCCATGAGCGTTTACCAACTGAGCGAGAACATCGCCGGGAATATTCAACCGTGAGACCAGCCGTGACAGCACCCATAATAAAAGTCCTGCTGCCGACACTCGTGCTGGGCCTGGTCGCCTGTACCCAGGCGCCTACGGAACCGGAAACGCCATCGCCACCACAGGAGGCCACTTCCGGACCCTATAGCATCCTTAATGACGCCGCACCGGTGCGGCTCATATCGGCGGAAGAAGTGGAAGATGCCATTCCCAGAGCCGACCCGATTCTCAGCGCGGGTAACAAGACCCCCTACACGGTCAATGGCGTGAGCTATGACATCCTGGAGGATGCCAGTCAGTATAAAGTGCGGGGTATCGCGTCCTGGTACGGCACCAAGTTTCACGGTCACAAGACATCAAATGGAGAGTTGTACGATTTGTACCTGCCCTCTGCTGCGCATAAGACCCTGCCTATTCCCAGCTATGCCCGGGTCACAAATCTCGCTAATGGGCAAAGTATTGTGGTTCGGGTGAACGACAGGGGTCCCTTTCATGCGGACCGTGTCATTGATTTGTCCTATGCGGCGGCCGTTAAACTGGGTTATATGGAGAGCGGCACCGCCGAAGTGGAAGTGGAAGTGCTCAATATCACGGGTGTCGATGATCGCCGCGGTACAACGAACGGCGACTATCGCTATCTCCAGGTCGGGGCATTCGGTGCCGAGGCCTCAGCCCAGCGTCTGCAGACCGAGTTGTCCGCTGCACTGAGTTCACCGGTATTCGTCAGCCCGGTGCAGTCCGGTGAGAACCTGCTGTATCGAGTGCGTGTCGGTCCGGTTGCAGATAAAGGGGAACTCGCCGAGGTTCAGCTGCAGCTGGAAGACATGGGGTACAGCGCCGGACAGCCGCTGCCCTGAAGAAAAAAGTGTGGCGAGGGTTTCTTTCGCCGTCAGCGTGCATGGGGTAACATCCCCCGCGTTTAATTCTTGTATTAGTCTGGATGGTTCTTAATTTTATGACACGTTTATCTCTCGTTTTTCTGCTGTTGTTTTCCGCCGTCAGTGCGCAGGCTGTGAACATCGTACCTTCCCCTCCCCAGGTGGCCGCAAAATCCTATATTTTAATGGATGCCACCAGCGGCGAGGTGTTGGTAGAACACAATGCGGACCTGCCACTGCCGCCGGCGAGTCTCACCAAGCTGATGACCAGTTATGTACTGACGGCGGAAATTGCCTCCGGGCGGGTCAGTCGCGACGATATGGTGGTCGTCAGTGAAAATGCCTGGTCTCAGAACCCCGTGTTCAACGGCTCATCGCTAATGTGGATTGAGCCGGGCAAAGATGTCTCAATTTCAGACCTGCACCGCGGCATTGTGGTGTCCTCGGGTAACGACGCCACGGTGGCTGTGGCCGAGCACCTGGCAGGTAATGAGTCTGCCTTTGCGGATATGATGAATGGCTACGCTGAAGCCCTGGGCATGGCCGATAGCTGGTTTGTAAACTCCCATGGGCTGCCTGATCCCGACCACCTGACGACCGCCAGAGACCTGGCCATCCTGTCACAGGCTTTGATCACGCGCTTTCCGGAAGACTACGCCCTGTATAAAGAGCCAGAATTCACCTACAACGAGATTCGCCAATACAATCGCAACACCCTGATGGCTGAAGACGCCTCGGTGGATGGCCTGAAAACCGGCCACACCCAGGCGGCGGGCTACTGCCTGATTGCCTCTGCGGAGCGCCGTGGCATGCGTTTGATTTCCGTGGTGATGGGGACCAGCAGCACCAATGCGCGCAAGAATGAGACCCGCAGCCTGCTCAATTACGGCTTTCGGTTCTTTGAAACGGCCACGTTGCACGAGCCTATGGAAGAGCTGGCGAAGCCGCGTATCTGGAAAGGGCAGCAGGACTATTTGTCCGTTGGCTTGATTGATGCCATTACCCTAACGCTTCCTCGGGGGAAGAAGAAAAACCTGCAGACGGCTGTGGAAGTCGACCCTGAGATTCTTGCCCCCATCGCCGTGGGCGACAAGCTGGGCCGCGTAGTGATGACCCTGGACGGTGAGACAGTATTCGAATCGCCCCTGGTTGCCCTTGAAGCAGTGGAGCCCGGCAGTTTCTTTGCCCGCCTGTGGGATTGGGTTCTTATGCTGATCGCCGGCCTTTTCAAGGCCTAGACAATAAGCGGCCCCAGTGCCCGAGGATTGCCAGATGCAGGATCAGGAACCGCCGAAAATTGAATTTCCCTGCGCTTACCCGATCAAGGTGCTGGGTCGTAGCGGTGACGATTTCCAGGAAGTCATTTTCACTGTGTTTGAGGACCATGCCCCCGGCTTTGATCGCGAAACGATCACTATGAACGTCAGCAGCAAAGGGACTTTTAGCTCAATCACCATCACCATAACGGCCACCGGTACCGATCAGCTCGATGCCTTGCATCAGGGTTTACTTGCCACTGGCATCGTCAAGATGGTCATCTGAGCGCCGCGCCGTAATGACTGACTTGCTGCAACGAGAGCTGGGCCTGGTGGCTTATGAGCCCACACTGCAGGCCATGAAAGACCTCACTGATAGTCGCACCGATGTATCACCCGATGAGCTTTGGTTGTTGCAGCATCCCAGGGTCTTTACCCAGGGACAGGCTGGCAAGGCTGAGCATGTACTGGCGCCCGGTGATATCCCGGTTATCCAGGTCGATCGCGGCGGTCAGGTCACGTACCACGGGCCCGGTCAGTGGGTGTTGTATTTGATGGTTAATCTGCGACGACACAAGTTGGGCGTGCGCGCTCTGGTGGACCTGATCGAACACAGTATTGTGCAGCTACTGGCAGAATTGGGGATTGCGGCAGCGCCCAGGCCCGATGCCCCGGGGGTCTACGTTGAGGGTGAAAAAATTGCGGCGCTGGGTCTGCGGGTCCGAAAGGGCTGCAGCTATCACGGTTTGTCGCTGAACGTGGATATGGACCTGGAACCTTTTCAACGTATCAATCCCTGCGGCTATCAGGGCATGCAAGTGACTTCTATCGCCCACTGCCTACCGGATGTTGCCGTGGATATGGATGGCATTGGCAGGCGCTTGATGGCCATTGTCGCCGAACGTTTACGTGGGGACTGACGAAGTACGTTAGTGACGCACCGGTCGCTTTTGCAGTTTGCGCTGCAGAGTCCGTCGGTGCATGTTTAGCGCCCGGGCAGTCGCCGAGATGTTGCCGTCGTTATCCTGCAGGACTTTTTGAATGTGTTCCCATTCCAGGCGGTCCACGGAAAGAGGTTCGGACGGTAATTGGGCGATCGCTTCGGGGCGTTCTGCACTGTCAAAAGCGCGCAAAACCTCCTCAATGCTGGCGGGTTTGCACAGGTAGTTTTTCGCCCCCGCCTTGGTGGCTTCAACCGCCGTGGCGATACTGGAATACCCCGTCAGTACAACCAGTTCCGCCCTGGGCGAGGCCGCGAACAGTTCGGGCAACGCCACCAGTCCGGAGATACCCGGCATATTCAGGTCCAGCAGGATATGGCTGGGTTGCCAGCTGCGACAGAGCACGATGGCGTCTTTGGCATTATGGCAACTGCTGACCTCAAATCCACGCCGCTTCAGACCCCGCGCCATGATTTCAGTAAAAACGAGGTCATCATCTACCAGTAGTATGCGCTTATCGTTATTCGTCACGCACGATGCCCCAATAGTGCCAATGGCAGGTTCAGGGTAGCTATCGTGCCACCGGCGTCTGCATTGCGCAGTTCGATATTGCCGCCGTAGCGTTCTATGGTCGCGTGCGTGAGTAGTAGCCCCAGCCCCAGCCCGCTTTCACTGGCTTGTACCACGGGTTTTCCCAATTTCTGCAGCAGTTCTGCCGGCACACCGGGGCCGTGGTCGCGAATATTGATGCGCGCCCACTCCAGCCCCCAGTTCAATTGGACCTCAACCTGGTCACCGCCGGCATTGGCTGCATTGTTCAGTAAGTTTTCCAGCGCCTGGGCCAGTGTGAGGTCCACCTCGATCAGCGGTGAGGGGCTGTCGTTCTCACAGCTGAAATGGCAGATCACTTGCGGTCGGCGTACTGCCCAGTGATCCAGGGTATCCGCGACCCAGTCCTTGAGTAGCCACTGTTGTCTTTCGTCTGTTGAGGTGAGCTCTGCGGTGCGACTGAGATGCCCCAGGATGGTTTTGCACTGCTGTAACTGGGACTGGATCAGGGCGCAATCAGCCTTCGCCTGCGGCCCCAGGCTGTCGTCTGCCAACAGTTCCTCCACCGCAACCGTAATCGTAGAAAGTGGGGTGCCGAGTTCGTGAGCAGTGCCTGCCGCCAGGCCGGCCACCGCCATGATCTGGTCGTTGCGCAGGCTGTCCTCCTTGCGTGCAACGGCCTCTTGCTCCTGCCGCCTGAGAGTGCCAGCCATGCGCACGACGAAGTAGGTGATCAACCCGGCACTGAAGAGAAAGTTAAACCACATGCCCAGGATGTGCACGTTGTTGCCGTGGCCCATATTGGCGTGGGGCGTGAACAGGGGGAAGGGCTGGTAGTAATACAGCAGTAAACTGTAGGCAGCGAGCGATGAACCGGTAATCAGCCAGGTATAGCGCCAGGGTAGCACGGCAGCGGAGACCACCAGGGGGACAATGTAGTAGGAGATAAAGGGGTTGTTGGCACCCCCGCTGAAATACATAAGGCTGGTCCAGCCCAGTACATCCATTAGCAATTGAGCGAAAAATTCCTGGTCTGTGACAGGCCAGCGACCGCCGCAGCGCCACAGGCTGGCGGTAGTGATCAGTGCCAGAATGACCAGGCTGACGGTGAGGCCTGTGAGTTCCTCCTGGGTGCGACTTGCCAGCAAGACGTAGGCAAGCACACCGATTTGGCCCAGCAGGGCGACACTGCGCATAATCAGCAGACTTCTCAGATTGTCCGCTGAGGGGTTGTAGTAGCCCCGGCTTTGATTAGTTGGGATGTTCATCCGCTTAGTATATCGTCCGCCGACCCAGTGAGCAGCCGAAATCCCCGGCTTTATTTAACGCCGGCTTTTGACAAGCCCTGCAGGTAGAGGTCAATTTGCTCGGGCCTTTTCAGGTAGAAGAGTTTTTCGCGCACAAAGTCCAATGAGAAGTTGGGTCGTTCTTTTTGCAGGCGCTGTGCAACTTGCTTCGCTTCATCTATTCGACCCAGATAAGCCAGGGCTACAATACGGTGCGCGTTGGTCCAATACTGGTAGTTGGGGATACTTCGAGCCCGGTCAGTCCACCGCAGCGACTCTTCGAAATCCCGTTTAAACAACAGGGCCAGGGCCCCGTAGGTATAAAAGGCCCACAGCTGGGGATCATTGGGGCTCAGGGCGATGGATTTTTCAAAGCACTGGATAGACTCCTCGTAGCGTCCCTCATAGGCCAGCGAATCACCCAACGCACAATGGGCGACGGCCAGGGTGGGATTCAGACCAATGGCGATATTGTTATCAGCAATGGCCAGGTCGTATTCGCCCCTGGCCAGCAGTACCCGGGCCCGCAGCGCATAGAAGGTGGCATTTTGTCTGTCCAGGGACAGGGCCTTGTCACAAGCCGCCAGGGCATCATCCAGTAATGCTTGTGTTGGTGAAGTGTCCCAATACACCATGCCTAATACCACGGCATAAGCCCACCAGGCATAGGCATCTCCGAAGCGCTCATCCATTTGCGTGCTCTGGTGCAATAGACGCTGGGCCTCTTTGTTGTCCTGCCCGGTAAACTGGTAGAAATGATAAACGCCCATATGGAAGCAATCCCAGGCTTGCAGATTTGCAGGCCGTGAGCGCATGATGCGGTTGCGTTCGGCGTAACCAATTTCCGGCTCCAGACGCGCCACCATCATCTCGGTAATTTCATCCTGCAGCGCAAAAATATCCTGTATTTGCCGGTCGTAGCGCTCGGTCCACACGCTGTGTGCGCTATTGGCGTTAATCAGGTTAACTGTGATGCGCACGCGATCAGCCACACGTTGGACACTGCCTTCGACGACATAGTCCACCTTGAGCTCGGCTCCAATATCACAGATATCAACACCCCGGTCTTTAAAACCAAAGGCGGTATTGCGTGCGACAACGTCCAGCCAGCGATGTTTGGCTAAATGCGCAATGATATCCGTACTGATACCGTCAGCCAGGTATTCATGTCCGGGTTCGCTGGATAAATTGGAAAAGGGTAACACCACCACCGCCGGGTTCCGGGCGAGCTTCTCGTTGCTGTCCGGGCGGGCGGCGCCATCGTGGTCAGTGATCTCTGAACTCTGATGGGGTGTGACCTCAGCCACAAAACGAAATCCGCGTTTGTGCACGGTACGAACAAAGCGTTGCGTACGACCATCATCGCCTACCAACTGCCTGAGCATTTTGATACGGCTACTTAATGCGGCTTCAGAAACGATGCGGCCGTGCCAGATGGCCTGGTTAATCTCTTCTTTACTGACCATACGCTCATGGTTTTCGACCAGTAATACCAGTAACTCAATGACCTGGGGCTCGCAGTGTAAGAGTGCGCCACTTTTCTGTAATTCAAAGCGTTCCGAGTCGAGTATGAAGTCGTCAAACTGATATTGCATAGTGTTGAGGCGGGGTCATTGAAGTTGAGTGAAAGTGCAGAATCCACATCGCCGATGTTATTAGCTGGGCCGGCAAATGGCTCTCTAAGCCCTTGTTTTGATTAACACTATACTAATCTTCATAGTTTCACCATAACAAAGTCAGATGTTCTCCAAGCACCGGCGGCCCGGTTTCCCTAAGATCTCTTACCAGTTCAATACAGAACGGATTGATGGGCAAAGTAGCCTCGGCGGCAACGAAATAGGAGAGTACGGATATGAATAATGAACAAAAAATCTTGGTCAACTGTCAAGATGGTCCTGCCAATATAGAGCGCGCAACCATCTCCTTCATATTGGCTGTCACAGCATCAAAGACCAGGGAGACTGCGATGTTTATGTCTGCAGACGCTAGTGAGTTGTGCTTGCAAGGTCGCTGTGATGACCTGGTTGCCGAAGGCTACGAACCGTTGAAAAACCTGGTGGCAAGCTTTCTTGAAAACGGTGGGAAAATCTGGCTGTGTCCCGCCTGTGTCAAGGCCAAGCGGATGACAGAGAGTGATTTGATGGCGGGGGTAGAAATTGCTGGTGCGCCGAAAACCATGGCGTTTCTGGCAAGCGGCGCCCAGCTTTTAGCCTAGGAGGAGAGACCATGAGTAACGCGATTGTCATAGAAGCCTGGAACACGGTTTTATTTGAAAAGTTCACCCGCTTTAAATACCTCTTCATTGAAGGCTATGCCTCAATCAGCGAGGAAGTCCTGAAGCGACAGCAGTACCCTGAGGGCTTGAATGTCCTCGACGTGGGCTGTGGCTTTGGCGACTGCACTGTCCAGATAGCGAAATCCCTGGGTCATAAAGGCCGCGCTACCGGTGTTGATTGTGCGAGTAATTTTATTGAAGAAAGCCAGAGGTTGGCCAGTGAAGAGGGGGTGGAGAATGCGGGGTTTTTCGTCGCTGATGTTGAAACGGATGATCTAGGTGGGCCTTACGATGAAGCCTTTGCCCGCTTCGGCACCATGTTTTTTGGCCTGCCGGGTCTGGCGATGAAAAATATTCGTCAGTCTTTGAAGCCGGGCGGAAAGTTCACTCAGGTGGTGTGGCGTAAAAGAGAAGATAATCCGTGGTTATACGAAGCAGAATGCTGTGTCAGGGCGATTGTACCGGTTATCTCCCATGATGAGACGGATGCTGTCCACTGTGGCCCCGGCCCTTTTTCTATGGCAGGGCCTGATATGGTCAGCGATATGCTGCAGGCGGTCGGGTTTGAGCGTGTCCAGTTTGAACGATTTGACTCCGAAATCTGTATTGGTCGATCGCTTGAAGAGGCGATTCAGTTCGCTCTGGAGATTGGACCGGCGGGTGAAATTATTCGTCTTGCGGAGGATGAGGGCGAACGCTTGAAGCCTTCTGTTATCGAAGCGCTACAGGGTGTGATTGGCAAATATGCTCGTGAAGATGGCTCTATCTGGGCGCCGTCCAGTGCCTGGTTTATTACCGCGTACAATCCTGGCTAGGCTGACTTTTTGCTGATCCGGGGCGCTTGCCCCGCATATTAATACCGCGCTGCAACGGGTATACTCGCCGCCATTCATGGTGAGTTTAAAATATGTCAGATAGCACGCTTATCAATAGTATTAATGCACGAAGGACGTTTGCGATTATTTCCCACCCGGACGCGGGTAAAACCACGATTACAGAGAAATTACTGTTGTTGGGTAATGCCATTCAGGTGGCGGGTAGCGTCAAGGGCAAGAAGGGCCCCAAGGCCACCTCTGACTGGATGAGTATGGAGCAGGAAAGGGGTATCTCGGTTACCTCTTCGGTCATGCAATTTCCCTACCGGGATCGCGTGGTCAATCTCCTGGATACGCCCGGGCACGAGGATTTTTCTGAGGACACCTATAGGACCCTGACGGCGGTTGATTCGGCGCTGATGGTGATTGATGGAGCTAAAGGTGTGGAAAAGCGCACCATCAAGCTGATGAACGTGTGTCGGCTACGTGACACGCCAATTCTCGCTTTTGTTAACAAAATGGATCGGGACATTCGCGACCCCATTGAATTGCTGGATGAGATAGAAGCCGTGCTCGATATCCAGGGTGCACCGATCAACTGGCCTATCGATATGGGCCGCGATTTCAAGGGCGTCTACAATCTCTATACGGACGTTATCCACCAGTTTACGCCAGGGCAGGGCAGCGTTCTGCCAGACGATGTGCGCATCGAGGGCCTGGCATCCGAAGGTGCCAGGGCGTTGCTGGGTGATGAGTACGATGACTTTGTGGAGGAGGTGGAACTGGTCCGTGGTGCCAGCCATGCCTTCGATCTGGAGTTGTTTCTCGCGGGCAAGCTGAGCCCGGTGTTTTTTGGTACCGCCCTGTCAAATTTTGGTGTCAGGGAGCTACTGGATGATTTCGTTAAGTGGGCACCAGAGCCCCAGGGTCGGGAATCGAATCAGCGCGCAGTGGCACCCAGGGAAGAGAGCTTCAGTGGCTTTGTATTTAAAATCCAGGCCAATATGGACCCCAGGCATCGAGACCGCATCGCCTTCATGCGCGTGTGCTCGGGTCGCTACGGCAAGGGCATGAAAATGCACCATGTACGTTTGGGGAAGGATGTGAAGATTGCCGATGCGGTGACCTTTAAAGCGGGTGAACGGGTGGTGGTGGAAGAGGCCATGTCGGGCGATATTATCGGTCTGCATAACCACGGTACAATCCAGATTGGCGATACCTTCACCGAGGGTGAGGACCTGCAGTTTATCGGTATTCCGCATTTTGCCCCGGAGCTGTTCCGCCGAATTCGCCTGACCGACCCGATGAAGTCCAAGCAGCTGCAAAAGGGTTTGCAGCAGCTCTCTGAAGAGGGTTCAACCCAGGTATTCTCTCCGGTCAACTCAACCGATTTGGTCGTTGGGGCCGTTGGGCAGCTGCAGTTTGATGTGGTGTCTTACCGCCTCAAGGATGAGTATAAGGTGGATGCTATCTACGAACCGGTTAATGTCTATACGGCTCGCTGGATTCACTGTGATGACCCGCGCAAGCTGGAGGAATTCCGCAAGAAAGCCGCTGAGCACCTGTCAATCGACGGTGGCGGTCATTTGACGTATCTGGCGCCCACGCGGGTCAATCTTGCACTGATGGAAGAGCGCTGGCCGGAGATGGAGTTTCGGGCGACCCGCGAGCACTGATCACCGGGGCTCTGGCTCAGGCTACTGCGACCTGGTTTTGCAGTTGCATCTGCTGCATTAACAATGCCAGGCGTTTACGTTGCATTTTGAGTGAATACTCCAGCTCTTTGAACTGGGTATGAACGGCGGCTCGCTGCCACTTTTCCTGTAGTTTCTGCTTGCGCTCCTCGAGCACGCCTTCCAGTAGGGCAACCTTGCGTTCATAACGCTGGGCCTGGAGGGCTTTCCACTGGTTAATGGATTCGGTGAATAGCTGGTACTCCCGTTCCAGAGATGCGCGCAGGGATTCACTGTTACCGGTTTGATCCAGCTTGCGGTTGGCCCGCAGAAACTGGGTGTCGAGAATCTCACGCTGGATCTTGAAATCTGAAACCCGGGTCAGCTTGCTGGCCAGTCCCACCCGGGCACACAGGCTGATCATCCATTTGGTGGGGTCCCACTGCCACCAGCGAATACCATTGCGGTAGTCGGTTTGAAAGATATGGTGGAAATTGTGATAGCCCTCTCCATAAGTCAGGAACGCGAGGAAGCCATTGTCCCGGGCGCTGTTGGCTTCCGTGTAGGGTTGACTGCCCCAGAAGTGGGCCAGTGAATTAATGAAAAAGGTCACGTGGTGGTTCACGATCAAGCGCAGCAGGCCAACAATGAGCAGGGTGCCGATGACATCGCCGTGCCACAGCCCAAGTAGCACGGGCAGGCCGATGTTCATCAGCAGCATCAGCTTGAGATAGTGCTTGTGCTGCCACATGACAACCGGGTCCCGTAGCAAATCTTTGGCATTGCTGAAGTCCTCCTTGTGGGAGGAGTATTCTCGCATCATCCAGCCCATGTGGCTGAACCACAGTCCACGGCCGGCGGAGTAGGGGTCCAGTGCATTGTCGTCGACATGGCGATGGTGCCTGCGGTGGTCCGACGCCCATACCAGGATACTGTTTTGCAATGCCCCGGCACCCCACAGGGCGTAAAACCACTTCAGTGCAGGGTGTGCTTCATAGGCCTTGTGCGCCCAGAGCCGGTGAAAGCCACCGGTAATGGATAGGCCATTCAGGTAGAGGAAAGCCAGCGCCCAAAGCCATTGGAACTTGTCGTAGTCAGCGTGTATTCCCCACAGCGGTATCAGGATGATGGCGAGTAGCGGCAGACCGACAAAAACGGAGACGTTAAGCCAGGCCAGCGGCGGTTTCTCGATGGTGTGTGTCATTCAGTGGCTCGTTTATGACTGATGAGATAGCGAATATTAACTTTTTTTGGCCTGTAAGTCTTGTCGCCGCCTGGCCCGGATCGGGGCATTGGTGTCGGTGGTTTTCGGTGCCTAAAATCACCGGCGGCAACACCTTGTGGTCATTCTGCAGTAAGATGCAGGTAGACGGTTTCTTTCCCCACGAGGATACATATGCACCACAGACAGCAGTCGGTCGGTCCGGGGCTGTGCCTGCGGGTTTCCGGTTTGACCAACGGTAATCTATGAGCCGAGCGGTATTTACCCGTGGTTCAACCATGCGCCATGTGTTGGTGATGACTAGCACCAGTGCCGCAGGAATGCTGGCCATGTTCAGCGTGGACATGGTGGACATGTATTTCCTTACCCTGCTGGGAGAACAGGAACTGGCCGCGGCGGTGGGGTTTGCCGGAACGCTGCTGTATTTTGTCGTCTCTGTCAGTATTGGTTTGCAGATCGCGATGGGGGCCCTGGTCGCCCGCTCCGAGGGGCAGTACCGGCGCGATTTGGCGAGTCGCTATTGCACCAGTGCCCTGGTTTTTAATGGCAGCGTTGCAATGCTGCTCTGTGGTATCGCCTGGTTCTGGGTGGAGGAAGCGCTGGCCTTTCTGGGGGCATCCGGGCAGACCTTCGAGCACGCTGTGAGTTATACCCGGATACTATTGCCCAATATGCCGGTGCTGGTATTGGGTATGAGTGCGGCCGCCGCCGTACGGGCTGTGGGTGATGCGCGGCGCGCGATGTGGGCCACGCTGATCGGCTCGCTGGTGAACGGATTGCTGGACCCACTGTTTATATTTACCTTCGATCTCGGGCTGGAAGGTGCCGCCTGGGCCTCGGTGGTTGCGCGCTTCGTTGTGTTGGTGGTTGCCTGGCATGCCCTGGTGGTTGTTCATAAATTACCGGTTGTTCCCAAGCTGAGCCATATACGGCAGGACCTGAACCCCATTTTGCATATCGCCGCGCCGGCCATGTTAACCAATCTGGCCACCCCCATAGGCAGCAGTTTCGTGCTGAAAAGCATGGCCCAGTTTGGGGATGGTGCGGTGGCAGGGGCGGCTATCATGGGGCGTATCAGCCCCGTGGCCTTTGCCGCCGTCTTTGCGCTGTCATCGGCGGTCGGTCCCATCGTGGGCCAGAACGCAGGGGCCGGCCTATATCACCGGGTGCGCTCCACCATTGTGAACGCCATGATGTTCAATGTGGTTTATGTTTTGCTGGTGTGGTTGCTGCTTTCTGCCTGCGCCGACCTGATCGTCTCGGCATTTTCCGCAGGCCCCCAAGCCGCAGATTTAATCCGTTTCTACACCCACTGGCTGGTCTGGGCTTTCCTGTTCACAGGGGGCCTGTTTATCGCCAATGCCAGCTTCAATAACTTGCACCGTCCGCGGCTGGCCACGGCATTTAATTTTGCCAGAGTGCTCCTGGGCATCATTCCCGCTGTGTACTTCGGGGCCAGTTGGTATGGGGCCAGGGGGGTGATTGCCGGTGAGGCAACCGGCTCGGTTATTTTCGGCATGGCGGGGATTGCGGCTTTATTTATGCTGGTGAACAAGTTGGAGAAGCAGCAAGCTCAGCCGTTGGCCGAGGAGGGGCAAGTTGTGACGACCGCGACGGGTTTCAGCTCCGCTCACAGCCAGATGGCCCAGACGGTGTTGCAGGCCAATGCCGATGGGCCGGCGAAGGGCGGGGATTGAAAGGTGGCTAGGGCTGGCTTGAGTCGGCGTCCGGTGTGGCCCGGTAGTCGTCCAGGGCCTGGTGTAGCCATTGTCCGGTGGGAATTTCTTTGCCGTTGCAGGTCGCCGAATAGTCTCTGCCTGTCCAGGAGCTCTCACTGGCCAGGCGATCGATGAAATGTTCCGCCGTGTCGACATAACGGGCGCCCCGACGATACTTCAGGCGCAGGTGGTCGGCGGCGTCTGCCGGATCGTGCGTGCTGCCATTGCGTTCAAAGTCGCAGCCACTGTTGGCTACGAAGGCCAGCAGGTACTGGACTTCCCTGTCGGTCTCAGGCGGGATTTCCGCCAGTGCGGGGCCGCTGTTAAGCACGCAGATCGCGGCGACTGCCAGAAATTTTTTCATTCGATTTCCAGAGTGACCAAAAGAGGGTTGTGGTCCGAGCTGGCGACCGGAACCACTTTTGCCTTCAGCGCTTTGAGCCCGCGCAAATACATATGATCCAGTGGCTTATCCCAGAAACGGGTGCGGTGATCCGGGCTGAAATCCACCGCCGCCAACTGGTGGGTGGCCATAAAGCTGGCCAAGTGCGAGTGCCGGCTTGTGCTCCAGGTATTGAAGTCCCCGGCGACCAGCAGGGGACCTTGATGGCTGTTCAGTAGCGGTGAAAGGGCATCGATCTGGGCGGCAAAATCTTCCATTCCCACGCTGAAATTCACGGCGTGAAGATTAACCACCAGTAGTCGTTCCTCCGATTCTGCTAGCTTGTACTCGGTAATATTGGTGGCCTTGGGCGTCCCAAGCCAGGGTTCCCAGGCGGTGAGATTACACTGCAGACTCGGTTCTACCGAGGACAGAGTGAGTACGCCGGTGGTCTCTGAGCGCGTGGTGTAGCCGGCTGCGAAGGCCAGATACAAAGCCTGTGGCAAGGTGCTGGAGATCATCGCCTGGGTTGAAGCTTCCTGAATGAGTAGCAGATCGCGATCGGTGCCAATCTCCAGCAGGTCTGTAACCCAGCCCTGGTTCTGGGATTTTTGGATATTCCAGCTCAGCAGCCTGATTGGCCCGACCAGCCCAGGCCCTTCAACCCGGGTGGGTTGTCCCAGTGCAGCGCTGCAGATTGCGGCCTCTGCGGGACTTGTGATGGCCTTTTGAGTGGGCAATACCAGCATGGCCAGGCACAGTAGCGCGGGCACAGACAGGCCTGACCAAAACCTGGCCGGCTGGGCACTGTGCTGGGGGTGCTTGTTCACGGGGTTGTCCTGGGGGCGTTGTTACCTTGATTGTAACACCCGCCGTGGATCTCTGCTGGTTTAGCCTAGAGCTTCTCTAAATAGGATTGGTATTCGAGGTCGGTGATACGGCGGCGGAATTCCGCTATTTCCTGCTCTTTGGTCAGGGTGAAAATACGCTGTAGTTCACTGCCCATGTTCTCCTTGATGAACTCTGATTCGCTAAAGACCTTCACGGCATCCTGGATATAGACGGGCAGGGTGTCTTTTTCCTGGGCGTAGCCGTCGCCGCTGACCGGCATCGGCGGGCTCAGTTTCTGTTGCATACCTTCCAGCATCGCCGACAGTAATACCGCGAACAGCAAGTAGGGGTTGGCATCTGCACCGGACACCCGGTGTTCTAGCCGACGGGCCACATTGCTGCCCGCGGGCACGCGCACCGCCACCGTGCGATTTTCATAGCCCCAACAGGGGTATGTGGGCGCGTGGCAGCCCGGTTGGAAGCGCCGGTAGGCATTGAAGCTGGGGGCAAAAATAGCCACTGAGTCAGCCATATATTCCAGACAGCCGGCAATTGCGCTGCGCAGCAGCTCGGTGCCCATGTCACTGCCGTCATCAAAGATGTTCACGCCGCGTTCATCCAGGACGCTGCAGTGAACATGCATACCGTTTCCCGCCTCATCCTCGAAGGGTTTGGCCATGAAACTGGCAATCAGTCCGTGTTTGGTAGCGACCCCCTTGATCAGTCGCTTCATCTGCATAATCTGCTTTGCAGCCAGCACCGGATTATCCACGTGTTGCATGTTGATTTCGTATTGCGAGGGGGCTGACTCCTTTACCACCCCATCAAAGGGCAGGTCCTGTACTTCACAGGCGAGCCGCAGGTCCTCCAGCATCTCGGAGTGATGGTTGAGAACGTCCAGGCCGTAGGTGTTGCCCCCCACTGGGCTGCGTCCTGCCGGGGCCGGACAGGTGTGGTGGGGAATATCCCTGTCCAATGTTACCAGGCTGAATTCCAGCTCGGCTGCTACAACGGGGCGCCATCCGGCTTCATGGAAACGGGACAGGACGTGCTTGAGGACATGGCGGGGGTCACCGAGATAGGGGCTGCCATCGGCATTAAACATGGAGAGCATAACCTGCCCGTGTTGGCCACCGGCGGCCCAGGGCGTGGGGAGCAAAGAGCCTTCCACTGGCCGACAAATGCCGTCGGCGTCGCCAGAGGCAAACACCAGTTCTTCGACATCGCGCCCCCAGATATCAAGGCTGAGGGCGGTTTTGGGGAGTTTGAGTTCACCTTCAAAGATCTTGGCAAGTTTGTGCCTTGGCAACCATTTGCCTCGCATCACGCCATTACAGTCGGGAAGCAGGGCCTCTATGGTTGTGATCTCGGGGTGGGCCCGCAGGAACCAATCGGCTTCAACCGACATATTTTCACCGTACTATTACCCGAAGGGTGTAATATCCGGATTTTTGACGCCAGTCTCAATACCCTACTTGGGGCAATTCAGGCGGTGGCGGCGGGCGCCATGTAAATGCTCAGTGGATCGCTGCCGCCGGCCTCTCCCAGACAGGACATCGAGTTGATGAACAGGGAGAACAAATCGGTCTGTGAGCTGACGTCCAGTTTGCGGTAAATACTTTTGCGGTGCCGGCGTACGGTCTCCAGTGCGATGTTGAGTCGCTGGCCCGAAATATCCGTGCCGTAGCCCCTCAGCATCAGTTCCAGCACGTCTTTCTCCCGGGGTGACAGCAGTGAGGCACCGAAGGTATTGAAGGCGAGATCGATTTGTTGGTCTATGCCCGGCTGTATCAGGTGGGTGACGGCGAAATCATCGTGCTCGCTGTGGGATTTCAGCAGTTCGGCAACGGGATCCGCCAGCAGGTAGAGGCGTTCGTATTCTTCTTCGGTAAAGGCGCCGTGGGCAGCCAGTCGCATCATACTGAGGTTGATGACGTTATCCGAGCGCAATTTTGACAGGTAAACGACCTCATCAACGGTGCCGGTATCGGCGTAGTAGTCGCGGTAGTACTCCGTAAATTGTAATTTGCCCAATGTGACACGTGACAGGCGGTAGATTCGGGATCGCGGTCGGTCCATGGAGGTCTGGTAGAAAGGGTCTTCCCTGAAGGGGCCCTCCAGATAGCTGTCGATCTGCGATGCGACGGCGGCATCGGGTATCTCGTGATACAGAACCTTGGGTGGCAGGTCCCGGTGGTAGAGCCACAGTTGAGGGTAATCAATCCTGACCTGACCGTTAATGGCCGTGATGAGTGTCGGAAAGAATGCCTCGGTCCCCAGAGCAGCGATCACCCCGGCAATATCTTTATTCCACTTACTCAGGCGTTCTTTATCAGACATGTCCACTAGCTTTTTATTATTCCCCTATACCCCATACTGGGCAGGCAAAGTGCGCTTGTCAAACCTCTTTTTTGGCCTTTTGTATCAAAAATACAAGCGTTGCAGGAACCAGTAGACCCCGAGTCCACAGAGGGCGGCGGATAACAGCTCACTGGCCAGTGCTTGCCGGCCCTGCAAAATCCGCCGTGCCAACCATCCAATACAGAGGAAAATCAATACGATGACAAATTGACCCAGTTCGACACCAAGATTAAAGCCCAGTAGCGCCAAAGGTCTGGATGATGCGGGTAAGCCTACTTCCATCAAGACACTGGCGAAACCAAAGCCGTGCACCAAGCCGAACAATGCGGTGAAGTACGGACGCATCCGACGACTGCGATCGGGAGAGTCACCCAGTTGCAGGTAGCACCAACTGAATAGCGCCAGCCCCAACAGTGCCAGGCCCGGCACCTGCGACCCACGGATTTGAGAAAGGGCGGCGAGCGCCAACAGTAGGCCCGCAACCGTGTGGGCGATACGCTGTCTGTGGGGGCTGTAGATGGCGATATTTTCAATGGCGACCAGGGCAATGCTAAGACCGATGACGGCCTCTATCAAAAGGGTATTTGTTGTCACCAGCCCCAGAGTACTGAGGCTGAGAGTTGCGCTGTGGCCCAAAGTGAACCCGGTGATAATCCACAGTAGCTGGTGCCGGGCATAGGGGAGCAGCAGTAAGGCCAGTAAAAAAGCAATATGGTCCAGGCCAATGAGTATGTGCTCAAACCCGAACCCCAGATAGGTGGACACTATTGCAGCGGCACCGCTGGCAAAAGCCTCGGGCGTCGCGGTTGTCACCAGAACCTGCTGGCGACGGGATTGGCTGAAAAGTTGTTCTTTTCGACTGTCGTCCGGCAGGCGGTAATTGGCAAAGTGTACGTGGCTGCTTACCTGGTCAAACATGAGGTTCAGCGTGATCTTCAGTGATTCGGCTTGATCGGGGCATTGCCAGCGTATTCGCACCCGGGCGTACGCTTCGTTGGAGGGAATGATGTCGCTGTGCTGGATTTTGCAGGGCGCAGTGCTGGCCAGTCGCACCTTACTTTCGAGGTGTTGCTGCCAGGTGTGGGGTAGTTCGGCGGCTGCGACCTGTGTGGTCAATCGGCTCAGTTCACGCCGGGCGATAGTAAAGGTGGCGCTGACTTGTTGATCCGACACGCGCCAGTGTGAGAAGGATTTGCTCTGGGGGTCAGCCTGAGTGGGGGCGCTCCACAGCACAATCAGCGCGAGCAGGTAGAGGGAAAGGCGTGTCACGGCGGTATTCAGTTTTCCGTTTGCTGCAGTAATGATGTATTGATTCGGACATCGGCGTCTGCCCTCAATTCATCCAGCTGGGTTCGCAGCGCCTGGTCATTGCCTCGACGTTGAAATTCCCGCTGTACCTGATCGCGTATCTCCGACAGCGGAGGGCTTTGTCCCGGGACCCGATCCAGCAGCTGCAAAATGGTCCAGTGGTCGCCGCTTTCGATGGGTTGGCTGATTTGGCCTCGCGTAAGCTTGCCGGCAATGGCCGCCTGGCTGGGTCCGAGGTATCCGGGTAGGCGGGAAGCGGGAATTGGGGTGTCGGGCAGGGAGAGCACTTCCCTGTCGGCCAGTTCTTGCTGTACCTGGGCGAAGGGTTCTCCTTTGGCCAGTGCGCTATAGGCCTGCTCGGAACGGGCTTTCGCCCGGGGTCCGTAAAAGACCATGCGTTGTACCTGAAGTAGTGGGGCCTGGCTGAAATAGGCGCCATTCTCCTCATAAAACTGCTGCAATTCAGCCTCTTCGGCTACTGCGCCTTTGCGGGAACTGATGATGTTCTCAATCACGGCATCCACAATTGCCTTGCGCACGGCCGGGTCTGTTTGAACCAGGCCGCTTTGCTGACCGTGCCGTATGAGTAATTTTTCGTCGATCAGCCGATTGAGGATGTGCTGCCGGTCTTTGTCGGACAGTGCGCCGGGTCGGTCCTGTTGCAGTAGATCGGCGTAGCTCTGGTATTGCGACCGGTAGATATTCTCCCCATTAATGCTTGCGATGATGTCCTCATCCAGGGGTGCCAGCGTGTCTTCCACCAGACCGCTAGCGGCCAACAGGGCGCCGACGACTGCGCCCAAAGCCAGCCATTTGACGGCGTGTTTGCTGCTGCTTTTGTCCAAGATAAAGCCCGGCTTCAGGATGAGGGACGCTATCAATACCGCAAATGATTTGTGGATTCAATCACCCGCTGGATTCATTCCTCAGCTGACTACTCTGAATTGCGCCTCAGTCGCGCTATACTTTGGTCCATAATGATGGTCGAGGTTCTATTTTGAGCTCAGTAACAGTGAATATTGAACCCTATAACGACGCCGTACCAATGGAGTTCACCCGGGCTCTGCTGGTTCAGGCAAAAGCCCATAGCCGCGATGTGGACAGTATCCTGCGTGCGGCGCGCTTTCCGTTTGACCCCCTGCGGCAGGGTTCGCAGACAGTTTTCGTTTCGCGAGAGCAGTACAGTCGGCTGTGCGTGGAGCTTTTTCGTGAGCTGGGCGATGAGTCCGGCGGCGTGATGCCCGATGTTCAGACCCCTGTTGGCACGACAAGGCTGATAACGCTCAGTATGCTCAACAGCTCCAATTTATACGCGGCCATGCGCCGCTCAATCGAGTTCAACGCCTGTTGTCGGGTGCGGCACGGTGCAGAAGTGATCAATGAGCTTAGCGTGAATGAAGCCTTGAATGAGGCGACTTTACTGTATCGCTCCGGCGATGACGGTGACGAGGTACAGCACAGCGTTTTGTGCAGCCTGGCGATGTGGATGCGGGTCTGCGGATGGCTTATTGGTCAGCACATTGATATTACCAGTGCTACCTGCGCGGGTCCCCAGCCGAAATTTTTGGCCGGTATTCGTCATTTTTTCCCCTGCCCGGTGGTCTACGGCCAGGAAGCCAACACGATTACCTTCAGTTCCCGCCACCTCAGGGCGGAGTTGGTCAGGGATGAAAAGCAATTGGCAGAGTTTCTGAAGCTGGCCCCCTACCATATTGTGATTGAGCCGCTGGCGAGTCTCACCAGTGTCACCCACCGCATCAGTGAAATCCTGGGGGGCGACTTTCGAGAGGAAATGCCGAGTTTCGAGGAATTGACCGGTCTGCTCAATATGTCGGCGCGCACGCTGAGAAGGCGCCTGGATAAAGAGGGTACGTCCTACCAGCGCATAAAAGATAATGCCCGTCGCGATGTGGCCATTTCATTGCTGAGCAGGGACCGCTTAACGGTCAGCGAAGTCGCCGAACAGGTCGGCTTCAGTGACCCCAGTGCATTTCATCGCTCTTTCAAAAAATGGACGGGCCAGTCGCCGGGTTCATACCGTTAGGCGTGATGAGTTCCAGTGGGTTTACTGGCTCCAGTCAAGCGGGCTTGTGCGCCAATGACTGTGCCAGGCACGGTAGACTTTGTCGCTATATACCCGGCTGCCACTGCTGCCGTTATAGGCTGCCAGCGCCCGGTGTAGTTGGCCATCTTTACGGTCCAGGTAAAATTGCAGGATACGGCAACCGTATTCGAGATTGGTTTTTTGCAGGGTCAGGTTGTCATCGGTTCTACCCAGTTCTTTTTTCCAGAACGGCATGACTTGCATCATGCCCTGGGCGCCGACGCGGGAGACTGCGAAACGGTCGAAGTGACTCTCTACCTCTATGACCGCCAACACCAGCTCCGGCGGCAGCCCCGCGCGGGAGGCCTCATAGTGAATATCACGCAATAGGCTCAACCGCTGTTCAGGGTTTTTGACAAAGCGCGCCAGTCGCGCAGACATATCAACCAGCCAGACCTCAGCGTCGTATCGGTCCTCGAAGCTGTCAGCGCCATTGAGTGTTTCTTCCAGGAAACTCCTCAGCTCGGCGCGCTCATTGGCGTCGGCAGGTTGGGCAATGCCAGGCGCAGCCCCTGTTAGGGCCATGCACAGTATGAGCCCGACGAGGTGGCTTCTGCAGCCTGGCCTGCTAACGATGTGGTCCACGGTTCAGCTAGCGCTGTAACTGCGCCTGGATGAACTCGAATATGTCGCCCTGTGGTACCAACTGCGATTCGTCGTCGGTACGGCCCTTGTACTCGATGTTGCCTTCGCCCAGGGCGCGGTCACCGATAACGATACGGTGCGGTATGCCGGTCAGTTCCATATCGGCAAATTTAACCCCGGGGCGCTCGTTGCGATCATCCAGCAGTACATCGACCCCGGCAGCACGCAATTGTTGGTAGAGGTCCTCGGCGCAGCGCGCTACCTGCTCTGATTTTTGCATGTTCAGGGGTACGATGGCGAGTTGGAAGGGGGCCATCGTCGGGGGCCAGATAATGCCGCGGTCATCGTGATTCTGCTCGATAGCGGCGGCCACAATCCGGCTGATACCGATACCGTAGCAGCCCATGGTCATGGGAATGTTCTTGCCGTTTTCGTTCAGCACTTTTGCCTGCATGGTCTCACTGTATTTGGTGCCTAGCTGGAAGATGTGCCCGACTTCGATGCCGCGTTTGATTGATAAAACGCCCTGTCCATCCGGACTGGGATCGCCTGCTTCCACGTTTCGCAGGTCGGCCACCGCGCCCAGGGGGCAATCGCGTTCCCAGTTCACATGGGCAAAATGCTGGTCGTCACGGTTGGCACCGCAGCTGAAGTTAGCCAGGTGGGCGGCGCTGCGATCGACAATGACAGGTATATCAAGGTTGACCGGCCCCACCGAGCCAAAGCCGGCGCCGCAGGCCTTGCGTACTGCAGGCTCCTCTGCCATGACCAGAGGGCAGGCTACGCCTGGCAGTTTTTCGGCCTTAATCGGGTTCAGCTGATGGTCGCCACGCAGCACCAGTGCCACCAGCGAGCCTTCTTCTTCTCCGGCAACCATGAGTGTTTTGACGGTGCTGGCCGCATCAATGGAAAGAAAGGCGGCCAATTCGTCAATGGTTTTGACGTCGGGCGTGGCTACCTCCTCCATAGCCTGGCCGGGCGCAGGGCGTTCACCCGTTGGCGCCAGGGCCTCAGCCATTTCTACGTTAGCTGCGTATTCGCTGCTGTCACTGAAGGCAATATCGTCTTCGCCTGAGCTGGCCAGGACGTGGAACTCATGGGAAGCACTGCCGCCTATGCTGCCGGAATCGGCAATCACTGGCCGGAACACCAGACCCAGCCGGGTAAATATATTGGTATAGGCCTGATGCATGCGCTGGTACGTTTCCTCCAGTGATGCCTGGTTGGCATGGAAGGAGTAGGCGTCTTTCATCAGGAACTCCCGCGAGCGCATGATGCCGAAACGCGGCCGGATTTCATCGCGCACCTTGGTTTGTATCTGGTACAGGGTGGTGGGTAGTTGCTTATAGCTCTTGAGTTCGCCGCGTACGAGGTCCGTAATGACCTCCTCGTGGGTGGGTCCCAGGCAAAACTCCCGCTTGTGCCTGTCCTGGATGCGGAGCAATTCAGCACCGTATTGCTCCCAGCGACCCGATTCCTGCCAAAGCTCAGCTGGTTGCACAATAGGCATGCTAATTTCCTGTCCGCCTGCACTGTCCATTTCATCCCGAACGACGGCTTCGACATTGCGCAAGACCCGAAGGCCCAGTGGCAGCCAGGTATAAAGGCCGGCGGCCAGTTTTCGGATCAGGCCGGCGCGCAGCATCAGTTGGTGGCTGATGACTTCTGCATCAGCGGGCACTTCTTTCTGGGTGGCGATAAGGAAATTACTGGTGCGCATGGGGTTGTCCAGGTGGCTGCAATTTGAAGCCGCCTAGTTTACGTGTGATCGCCTTGCCGGTACAGCGGTGGATGTTGACAGCTGTCGCTTTTTTTTGACTCGTCGAAAGGGGGGTTTTGTGTTTTAACTCGTATTTTTAGTGTTCAAAACAACTTTGAGTCTTCGGTGAGCGAGCGGCCGCGGCAGGGGTGATTTTCGCGGAAAAACGCTTAGAACTTAAAAAAATAGGGGTTTTTCGCCGTCGAACGTGAAAAACACTTGTATTGTAGCGTTTCATGATTTATATATTTGTTCCATGCTTGTGGCCGTGCTGTTTTCAGCTATTGGGGGAGGCGGGCAGTCCAGGTTGAATTTATGTTCTTAATCACTCTTACTGAAGGTTAAAAATAACATGGCTACCAAAAAAGCAGCAGCTAAGAAAAAGGCTCCGGCCAAGAAAGCAACCGCCAAGAAAGCACCTGCCAAAAAGGCACCTGCGAAAAAGGCAGTAGCAAAGAAAGCAGTAGCAAAGAAAGCAGTAGCAAAGAAGGCACCTGCCAAAAAGGCACCCGCCAAGAAAGCAGCTCCAGCGAAAGCAGCACCCGCCAAAAAGGCGACTGCTATCAAAGCGAAGCTCACTAAAAGCCAGATTGTGGCTGATATTGCCGAAAATACCGGTCTGAGCAAGAAGCAGGTGGGTTCGGTGATGGGTGAATTGGAGACGCTGATCGAACGCAGCATCAAAAAGCGCGCAGTAGGTGAGTTCACTCTGCCCGGTTTGATGAAGGTCACCACCGTGAAGAAGCCTGCTCGCAAGGCGCGTAAAGGTATTAATCCCTTTACCGGTGAAGAGACCACCTTCAAGGCCAAGCCTGCCAGTATTGCTGTCAAGGTTCGTCCTCTGAAGAAGCTGAAGGAATTCGCTGAGTCCTAGGCGATGTGAATAACCACTTCACGCTGACTTGCTCGGTGTGAAGTGCTGTTCTACCCATTGATGTGCCCTCCGGTGCAGGGTTTTCCTGCCCCCAAAAATTGCCTACACCCAAACTTGGCCAATAAGCCAGCTTTAGGGTAAAATCCGCGCCTCACTTTTTCTTATACAGTGCCACCTGACCGTGGCGAGCCGGATCTATGCCCATTTACGAATATCAGTGCCAGGCCTGCGACCAGCAGATGGAAGTCTTACGCAAGATTAGCGACGCCCCTTTGGTGGAATGCCCCCAATGTGGGAAAGATGCACTGCGCAAGAAGGTCTCTGCCGCCGCCTTTCGCCTTAAAGGGGGAGGCTGGTATGAAACCGACTTCAAGACCTCGGGTCAAAAGAACCTCGCATCTGACTCCGGCGACAGTGCTTCTGCCGGCGCCAGTGAAAAATCGAGTAGCAGCGACAAATCGAGTAGTAGCGACAAATCAAGTAGCAGCGGCGACAGCCAAAGCAAGAGCACTGCCTAAACCCGGGCCCTTTGGCCCAACCTGACAACTACGACGGAATTCGAATTATGCGCAATCAATATTGTGGCGCTCTGGGTATAGAAAACATTGATGAAACAGTCACTTTGTGTGGCTGGGTAGATCGCCGCCGCGACCACGGGGGGGTTATTTTCCTCGATTTGCGCGATCGCGAGGGTATTGTGCAGGTGGTTTTTGATCCCGATACCGAGGAGCATTTTGATCGCGCTGACCGCGTGCGAGGCGAATATGTCCTGCAGGTGACCGGCAGGGTCAGGGCGCGCGCTGAATCGACCGTCAATCTCGCTATGGCGACGGGTGAAATTGAAGTGTTGGGCAAGGAGTTGGAAATCCTGAACGCCGCAGCCACCCCGCCTTTTCAACTGGATGAGCATATATCCGTGGGTGAGGACGTCCGTTTGCACCATCGCTATATGGACCTGCGCCGCCCGGAAATGCAAAATCGCCTGATTCTGCGCTCCCGGATTTCCTCGGCTGTACGCAGCTTCCTGGACGGCGAGGGTTTCCTGGATATCGAAACCCCGATATTGACCCGGGCCACGCCAGAGGGCGCTCGTGACTATCTGGTTCCCAGCCGTACCCATCCCGGTCAGTTCTTTGCCCTGCCGCAGTCTCCCCAGTTGTTCAAGCAACTGCTTATGGTGTCCGGCTTTGATCGCTACTACCAGATTGCCAAGTGTTTTCGGGACGAAGACCTGCGTGCAGACCGGCAGCCGGAATTTACACAGATTGATATCGAGACCTCGTTTCTCGACGAAGCAGAGATCATGTCTATCACCGAGCGCATGATACGGGAGCTATTTTTGTCTGTGTTGGGTACCGAGCTCCCTGAATTTCCGCACATGCCCTACGCGGAGGCGATGGATCGGTTTGGCTCGGATAAGCCGGATTTGCGTATTCCCCTGGAGTTGGTCAGTGTCGATGACTTGATGCAGCAGGTTGATTTCAAGGTATTTCGCGGGCCGGCCGACGATGAGAAGGGGCGGGTGGCAGCACTCAAGGTTCCCGGCGGTGCATCTATTAGCCGTAAGGAAATCGATAATTACACCAAGTATGTATCTATTTATGGTGCCAGGGGTTTGGCCTGGGTCAAGGTCAACGACATCGATGCCGGTGTTGAGGGCTTGCAGTCACCCATTCTCAAGTTCATGCCAGAGGATGTCGTCGCGCAGCTGATGCAGCGACTGCAAGCGGCAAATGGCGATATTATCTTCTTTGGCGCGGACAAGACCCAGGTGGTAAACGAGTCGCTTGGCGCGCTGCGTATCAAGGTTGGCGAAGACCAGGGGCTGGTTGCCGAAGGCTGGGCCCCTTTGTGGGTTGTGGATTTCCCCATGTTTGAAGAGACCAGCGATGGCAGTTGGACGGCATTGCATCACCCCTTTACCGCCCCTTCCTGCAGTGCCGAGGAATTGGCAGCCAACCCGGGCGCTGCCCTGTCGCGTGCCTATGACATGGTCTTGAATGGCACCGAGTTGGGCGGTGGCAGTATTCGTATTCACCAGCGTCCGATGCAGGAGACTGTGTTTGGTATTCTGGGCATTGAGGCAGAGGAGGCCGACGAAAAATTTGGCTTCCTGCTGAATGCCCTGCAGTACGGTGCACCCCCGCACGGTGGACTGGCTTTTGGTCTGGACCGCCTGGTTATGCTGATGACCGGCACGCAGTCTATTCGCGACGTGATAGCTTTCCCGAAAACCCAGACGGCGGCCTGTGTCATGACGAACGCTCCTAGCGATGTGGATGCCAAGCAGCTGCAGGATTTGCATATTCGACTGCGCCAGGCGCCGACGGCGGAAGGCGAGTAGAGAGCGGGTCCCGGCGTCTAGGTATATAAAGGAGGGAGGTGCTCCATGGCAGGTCACAGTAAATGGGCCAATATTAAGCACCGCAAGGCGGCTCAGGATGCCAAGCGGGGCAAAATATTCACCAAATTGATCCGCGAGCTGGTCGTGGCCGCCAAGCAGGGCGGTCCACTGCCGGAGGATAATCCCCGTTTGCGGGCAGGCGTGGACAAGGCGCTGGGTTCCAATATGACCCGCGATACGATTGATCGCGCCATTGCCAGAGGGGCGGGTACCAACGAAGCCGACAATATGGAGGAGCTTACCTATGAAGGTTATGCTCCCGGTGGTATTGCGGTGCTGGTCGAGGTGATGACTGACAATCGCAACCGCACGGTGGCTGAGGTGCGGCATGCCTTCACCAAGCGCGGTGGCAATCTCGGTACGGACGGTTCAGTGGCCTATTTGTTTAGCCGTAAAGGCCAGATTACCTTTGCCCCCGGTGTCGATGAAGAGGCGGTAATGGAGGCGGCACTGGAAGCCGGCGCAGAGGATGTTGAAAGCTATGAAGACGGTTCGCTGGATGTGACAACGGCCTGGGAGGACCTCGCCGTGGTCAGGTCGGCGATGGATGATGCGGGCCTGGCATCGGATAGTAGCGATGTCACCATGATCGCGTCCCTGACGGTACCCGTGGACGCCAGCGGTGCAGAAAAAATCATGGGTATGGTAGATGCCCTGGAAGACCTTGATGATGTACAGAATGTCTACACGAATGTGGATATCCCAGAGGATGTTATTGCCTCAATGTAGCGTCCCAGGGGTCTCAGTGATTGCCGGCAGAGGCCATAGTCGTACATAATAAGGACCTTAAAAAACCCGATCGGTTTTCATATGTCGCTCATTCTGGGGATTGACCCCGGCTCACGAAAAACAGGCTTTGGCATCATTAATTATGTCTCTGGCCGCAGCGAATATGTCACCAGTGGTGTCATTCGCCTTCCTGCGGGCGAACTGCCCGAGCGACTCAAGGTGATTTTCGAAAGCGTGTCTGAGTTAATTGAACTGCACTGCCCACAGCAGTTGTCTATTGAGCAGGTATTTATGGCCAAGAACGCGGGTTCCGCCTTGAAGCTGGGCCAGGCCAGGGGGGCGGCTATTGTCGCTTGTGTGGCAAGGGATATGGCCGTATCCGAGTACTCTGCAAGACAGATAAAACAGGCGGTCGTTGGTACGGGTGCGGCCGATAAGGCGCAGGTGCAACACATGGTGAAAGCTATCCTGAAGTTGCCATCGGAGCCCCAGGAAGATGCGGCGGATGCCCTGGCAGCAGCCCTGTGCCATGCGCACACGCAGCAAAGTATGATTAATATGGCAGGCGCGAAATCTGTTCGCCGCCGCCGGCTACGTTGACAGGAGTCACCGGATGATAGGTAGGATTCGCGGGACCCTGGCTCACAAGCAACCGCCGGAAATACTGATAGACGTCGCCGGCGTGGGCTATGAAATCCAGGTGCCGATGACCACGCTGTTTCGTCTGCCGGATATCGGCCAACCGCTCACGCTGGTCACCCACTTTGTGGTGCGGGAGGACGCGCAACTGCTGTACGGTTTCATAGATGAGCAGGACAGAACGTTGTTTCGGCAGCTAATCAAGGTCAACGGTGTCGGCCCCAAGCTGGCGCTGACCATCCTGTCGGGTATGGATGCCATGAGTTTTGTGCGCTGTGTGCAACGCGATGACATTTCTTCTTTGGTGGCTTTGCCCGGGGTGGGCAAGAAGACGGCGGAGCGGCTGTTGGTTGAGATGCGTGATAAATTAAAAGACTGGCTGGCCCAGGCGAACGCGGGTGGCGACGCTGGCAGTGAGGTCGGTGGCGTGAGCCCACCGCAAACTGATATTGTAGCGGATGCCGAAGGCGCGCTAATCGCTTTGGGTTACAAGCCCCAGGAGGCCACACGAATGGTGGCAGCTATAAATGATGATGGCGTGGATGACAGCGAAGAGCTGATTCGGCGCGCGTTAAAATCTACGATTCGCAGTTAGGCACTGACAGATGATAGAGACCGATAGGCTGATTGCACCCGAAGCCTCGAATGTGCGCGAAGATGTTATGGATCGTGCGATACGGCCAAAAACCCTCGATGAATACGTGGGGCAACAGGCGGTGCGCGAACAGATGTCAATCTTCCTCCAGGCGGCCCGCGGTCGCGATGAGCCCCTGGATCACACCCTGATCTTTGGTCCTCCGGGTTTGGGTAAGACAACGCTGGCCAGTATCATTGCCCACGAAATGGGTGTGTCCCTGAAAACCACCTCAGGACCCATACTGGAAAAAGCCGGTGATATCGCTGCGCTGATGACCAATCTGGAACCCGGCGATGTGTTGTTTATCGATGAAATACACCGGCTCAGTCCCTACGTGGAAGAGATACTGTATCCCGCCATGGAAGACTACCAACTGGATATCATGATAGGCGAGGGCCCTGCTGCCCGGTCGATCAAACTGGACCTGCCGCCCTTTACACTGGTGGGGGCTACCACCCGGGCCGGACTACTTACGTCTCCCCTGCGCGATCGTTTCGGTATTGTGCAGCGGCTTGAGTTTTACAGTGCCGAAGATCTGGCGCATATTGTTGCGCGCTCAGCCCACATTCTCGAGATAGGCATTGATAGTGAGGGCGCGATGGAAATTGCCCGGCGTGCCAGGGGAACCCCGCGGATCGCCAATCGGTTGCTGCGAAGAGTGCGTGATTATGCCGAGGTGAAGGCGGATGGCCATATTTCGGCGGAGATCGCTGACCGGGCGCTGGATATGTTAAAGGTGGATCAACAGGGGTTTGATCACCTGGACCGACGCTTGCTGCTGGCAATGATTGAGAAATTTGACGGTGGGCCGGTGGGCGTAGACAGCCTGGCGGCCGCGATATCTGAAGAACGGGGCACCATTGAGGATGTACTGGAGCCCTATTTGATCCAACAGGGCTTTATGTTGCGAACTCCCCGCGGGCGCATGGTGACGCGTAATGCCTACCTGCATTTCGGTCTGCCGGGCGTAGCGTCGGGCAGCGAGGCATGAGCGCGGGGGAATTTTCTCTGCCGCTCAGGGTCTATATTGAGGACACTGATGCCGGAGGGATTGTTTACTATGTCAATTACCTCAAATTTATGGAGCGCTGCCGAACGGAGTTCATGCGCTCCCTGGGCTATGACAAGAATTTCATTTTCAATGAAGCGTTAATGTTTGTGGTACGGGATGTCGCCGTACAATACCTCAATCCAGCGAAATTGGACGATAAATTGCAGGCTACCGCCGAAATCACGCAGTTGCAGGGTGCCAGTATGACCTTGCGGCAGTCGGTCAGGCGCGGCGGTGATGTGCTGGCCGAAGGGGACATAAAAATTGTTTGTGTCGATAAGACGGGGCTCAAACCTCGTCGTATTCCCAGGGAAATGTTGGCCAAGCTGCGTTCCACGCAGAGCGCCCATACGATAAGATAACTGTTCCTTTAGGGGGGAACCGAATTGGAAGAACAACTTAGTCTGATAGACCTGGTGTTGCACGCCAGTATTACTGTGCAGTTGGTGATGGCGACTTTGCTGGGGGCCTCCATGATGTCCTGGTATATGATTGTCCAGCGCTTCATTTACTTCCGCAATTCCAGAGACGAAATTTATAACTTTGAGGAGCGGTTCTGGTCTGGCATTGATTTGTCGCAGCTCTATCGAGAGGGTAATGAGCGCGCCGCAGACGGCAAGGTGGCTGGCGGAATGGAGAGTATTTTTCGCGCCGGTTTCAAGGAGTTTTCTCGCCTGGCCCAGCAGTCGGGCATGGACTCCGAGGCCGTGATCGAGGGGTCGCGCCGGGCCATGCGCGTGGCGCTGCTCAGGGAAGAGGAACGATTGGAGCGACACCTGCCTTTTCTGGCATCGGTGGGTTCAACCAGTCCCTATATCGGCCTATTCGGTACGGTTTGGGGGATAATGCACTCTTTTCGCGGTTTGGCTAATTCTACCCAGGCGACATTGTCGACGGTTGCGCCGGGCATCTCCGAGGCGTTGATTGCGACCGCGATGGGGCTGTTTGCCGCCATCCCTGCGGTGCTGGCCTACAACCGATTTGCATCCAAGGTCGATGTCTTCGGCAATCGCTATGACACCTTTGTCGATGAGTTCTCCAGTATTCTCTCTCGCCAGGCGTACGCCCTGCGCTCCCGCGAACAGAGCGAAGGCTGAGGTAGGGCTGTGTCCAGAAATAAAAAACACCGTCCGGTAGCCGAAATCAATGTCGTGCCCTACATCGATGTCATGTTGGTGCTGTTGATTATTTTTATGGTGACTGCGCCCATGCTGATGCAGGGGGTGAAGGTGGAATTGCCCGAGGCGAGCACTGACCCGGTAGAAAACCAGGACAGTGAGCCCCTTATCGTATCCGTGAAAAGCGACGGTCAACTCTATCTCAATCTAGGGGGTGACAAGGACCAGGCCTTGTCGCTGGCCACAATCAAGCAGCGTGTATCCGTGGTGATGCGGCGCAGCCCCAAAAAACCCGTGCTGGTCTGGGGAGATAAGGCGGTCGCCTATGGTGAGGTAGTGACCTTGATGGCGGCGCTGCAGGAAGCCGGTGCGCCCAGCGTTGGTCTGGTAACCGAGAACCCCTGATGGGAACGTCGATTTACGCTAAACCGACCTTGCCAAGAATAATTGTCAGGCCGGCGCTTGCGAGTCTGGCTTTGCATGCGCTGATGCTGCTGGCTTTGACCGTGAACTGGGCGAGTCAGGATGACAGTCGTGTGATCACGGTTAAGACGATACCCAAGTCGATCAACGCGAAACTGGTCGATATCAGTGACTTCCAGCCCAAGCCGAAACCCAAGCCAAAGCCCAAACCCAAGACTGTTTCCAAGCCGAAACCCAAGCCAAAGGCCAAGGCAGCACCCAAACCAAAGCCCAAGCCGGTCACCAAACCCAAACCTGTCGCAAAGCCGAAACCCAAGCCCGAGCCAAAACCGGAGCCCAAATTGACGGCAGCTGAGTTGGCCGATCTGGCGCGAGCTGAGTTGTCGCATGCCATGGAGGCGGAAGAGCAGGAACAGCAGCAGCAGGCCACCGCTACTGCAGGCGAGTTGGCGGCCAGCTACGCGGCATTGATTCAAAGGACGGTGGTGAGCCGCTGGAGTCGCCCACCCAGTGCCCGCAACGGCATGGAAGTATTGTTGGCTTTGCAATTGATCCCCACGGGTGAAATCGTTAGTGTGACGGTGGTCAAGAGCAGCGGTAATTCGGCTTTTGACCGATCGGCCATTAATGCAGTTGAGAAGGCGGAACGCTTTCCGGAACTGCAGAAACTCCCGGCAGGGGAATTTGAGAAAAATTTCAGGCGATTTCGCCTGTTGTTCAGACCTGAGGATTTACGTTACTAATGAAAACGGTTGCCTTGGCATTGTTTAATGTCGTGTTGTTGGTGGTATCGCTGGGTGCAAAGGCGGAATTGGTTATTGAGATTACCCAGGGCGTCGATGACCCCACGGCGATTGCAGTAGTGCCGTTTGCCTGGCAGGGCTCCGGGACTGCACCGGAAGATATCTCTGTGGTGGTACAGAGCGACCTTGAGCGCAGCGGCCAGTTTGCGCCGGTTGATCGTCGCGATATGTTGGGTTTTCCAAGTACCCAAAAGGATATCTTCTACCGCGATTGGCGGGCAATCGAGACCGAATACGTACTGATAGGCCGGGTGTCATCAACCGACCAGATGCGTATTGAATATGAACTCTTTGATGTTTTGCGCCAGGCCAGTGTCTATAAAGGCGTGGAACAAGGGTCGCCCAACGAGGCACGTATGCTGGCGCATCGTGTGAGTGACCGTGTTTACGAGGCACTGACAGGCATTCGGGGTGCATTTGCAACCCGCCTGCTCTATGTGGCAGTGACCCGGGTGCCACAGGGTAAGGATCATTATCGCTTGACGCTGGCCGACTCTGATGGCGCTAGGCCAATCGTGCTGCTGGAGTCCCGGGAGCCGGTATTGGCACCTGCCTGGTCCCCCGATGGCAAGCACATCGCCTACGTTTCATTTGAGACCACTCGGCCCGCAATCTATCGCCAAAACCTGTTAACCGGGGCCAGGGAGCAGCTGACCAATTTTCGCGGCCTGAATGGGGCCCCGGCCTGGTCGCCGGATGGGCGGACCATGGCCATGGTGTTGTCCAAGGATGGCAGTCCGGATATCTACCTGATGGACCTGGCCAGTAAACGTCTGACGCGGGTGACCCGTCACTATGCCATTGATACCGAGCCCACCTGGATGCCGGATGGGAAGTCCCTTCTGTTCACATCAGACAGGGGCGGGCGGCCACAGATTTATCGTTATGACCTGGCCTCGGGGCAATCCAACAGACTGACCTACGAGGGGGCCTATAACGCCCGGGCGAGAGTCGCCCAGGACGGCCGCAATGTCGTCATGGTGCACCAGAAGAGCGGCCGTTTTCATATCGCGCTGCTGGATTTAGTGACAGACAGGCTGCAAATCCTTACTTCCACTGAATTGGATGAAAGTCCCAGTATCGCGCCCAATGGCTCTATGTTATTGTATGCCACTAAGTTCCAGGGTCGGGGCATTTTAGCTGCGGTTTCTGTGGACGGGGGAGTGAAATTTCGGCTGCCGGCACGCGATGGCGATGTTCGGGAACCGGCGTGGTCACCATATATGAGCCGCTAAGCGGTGTTAAAACAGATAAAAACCAGTTAAAGGATCGCATTTATGAAACATCTACCTGTTGCCGGTAAGGCTATCACTTTGCTATTTACCGCAGCATTCCTTGTGGCATGCTCCGGAAGTGACACCAAGGAAAGCGATGAGGCTGCTGCTGCAGCTGCCGCGGCAGAAGCCGCACGTGCTGCTGAACAAGCCGCTGCTGCTGCCTCTTCCACGGAAGAAGCGCGCATGCGGGAAGCTGCCATGGCGGTTGGCAATGTCTTCTACTTTGAGTTTGATAGCTCAACCTTGACTCCACAGGCTCGCGAAGCCCTGGATGCACACATTGTCCTGCTAAAGAGCAACGACCAGACTGTGCGGTTGGAAGGTCATACGGATGAGCGCGGTACTCGCGAGTACAACATGGCTCTCGGAGAGCGTCGTGCCAATGCAGTTCGCGATTACATGGCGGGCAGTGGTGTTGCAAACTACCGTGTAGAGAGTGTGAGCTATGGGGAAGAGCAGCCCGTTGGCTACGGTTCAGGCGAATCTAACTGGTCTCAGAACCGTCGCGTCGAACTGAAGTAATTTCCGGGGTTTTATGCAAAAGCTAACGAGAGCTCTTGCGCTTAGCGGGCTGGTCATTTGTGCCGGCCCGTTGGCGTTAGAGGCCCATGCCCAGGGTTACGTGGACGTAGAGGCGGAGCGCGCCTCGGCAAAGCCATCCGGTTCTACCGGTGTGCCCGAACCCACTGTTATGGTGCCGCAAAGTGCGCCGGTTTCACCGTCAACGGCAGCTGACCCCTATGGGACATCGCCCGCAAAAGCCTACCCGGCAACAAGTTATGGCGTGAATACTGCTGCTCCGACAGCGCAGCCCATGGCGGCACCTTCTGCGCCTACCGGTGGTCAATCCGCTGACCAGAATCTGGGTAATCTCTTCTACCAGCTACAGCAGTTACAGCAAGAAGTGATGATGCTCAATGGTAAAGTAGAAGAGCAGGCCCACGAACTGAGAAAGCTCAGGGAGCAAAACCTTGAGCGCTATGTTGACGTTGACCGTCGCCTGAGCGAAGTGGGTGGCGGGTCTGGCGGTTCGCCTGCTGCCGCGGCCACAACCGGCGGCGCTGCTACAATTGCCAGCCAGCCACCTGCGGGTCAGGCATCGGTAGCTGAATTGCCGGGCGAGGGTGAAGCGTATCGCGCGGCCTATGCCCTGGTCAGGAATCAACAGTTTGATCAGGCCGTGGATGGTTTTCAGCAGTTTTTGCAAAACTATCCCGCGGGTAAATACGCTCCCAATGCGCATTACTGGCTGGGGGAGTTATATCTGGTGATTGTACCTGCAGACCTGGAGTCTTCCAGGCAGGCATTTATGTTGTTGCTGGACCAGTACCCGGACAACAGCAAGATACCCGACGCCCTGTATAAGCTCGGTAAAGTGCACTTTATGAAGGGCAACCGGGACAGGGCCAAGGAGTTCTTCGATCGCGTGATCGCAGAATACGGTTCCAGTAACAATTCCGCGGCGAAGTTGGCCCGGGACTTTCTTAGCGAGAACTACTGACCACCGCGTCAGTGGGTAGGTATAGCGTGTCAAATTCGCTGGTTCATAGCGAAGATGCCCTGCGCATCACAGAAATATTTTACTCCCTGCAGGGAGAAGCACGTACCGTGGGCTTGCCTACGGTATTTGTGCGTCTTACCGGTTGCCCCCTGCGCTGTGTGTATTGCGATACGGCCTATGCCTTCAGTGGCGGCGAATTGCACAGCATTGATTACATAGCGGAACAGGTCGCGAGTCACCAGCCGCGCTATGTGACGGTCACCGGGGGTGAGCCCCTGGCTCAACAACCCTGCCTGACGCTGCTGTCCAGATTGTGTGATCAAGGCTATGAGGTTTCCCTGGAAACCAGCGGAGCCATGAGTGTGGCCGAGGTGGATAGCCGGGTGGTCAAGGTGGTAGACCTCAAGACCCCGGCATCCGGTGAGATGGACCGCAATGACTACAGCAATATTGCGCTCTTGACGCCCAGTGATCAGGTCAAATTTGTCATCTGTAACCGTGAGGATTACGAGTGGGCCAGGTTCAAACTGGACGAGTACGAGCTGGCTAGCAGGGTCTCCGATGTTCTGTTCTCGCCCAGCCACGGCCAGCTGCCAGGCCGCGACCTGGCCCAGTGGATATTGCAGGACAATCTGGCCGTACGCATGCAGTTACAGCTGCATAAATACCTGTGGGACGACGCGCCCGGACATTGAGAGAGAACGTGTATGAGCGACGATAAACGCGCCGTTATTTTGGTTTCCGGTGGGCTGGATTCCAGCACTGTGCTGGCGATGGCAAAGAGTGAAGGTTATGATTGTTATACGCTGAGTTTTGACTACGGCCAGCGTCATCGTGCTGAATTAGTCGCCGCTGAGCGTGTGTCTATTGCCCTGGGCGATGTAGAGCACAAGGTTGTCACCCTCAATCTGGACAGCATTGGCGGTTCTGCCCTCACAGATACCTCGATCGATGTCCCAGAGGAGGAAACCGAGGGCATACCCATTACCTATGTACCGGCCCGCAATACAGTCTTTTTATCGATCGCTCTGGGCTGGGCCGAGGTTTTGGGTGCCAAGGATATCTTTATTGGGGTGAACGCCGTGGATTACTCCGGCTACCCGGATTGTCGACCGGAATACATCGCCGCCTACGAAACGATGGCGAATCTGGCAACCCGCGCCGGGGTTGAAGGCGACAAGCTGACGGTCCACACCCCTCTAATGGACTGGGGCAAGGGTGAAATCATCAAGGTGGGACTGGATTTGGGGGTGGATTATGCCCTCACGGTGTCCTGCTACCAGGCCACTGAGGAGGGCCTGGCCTGCGGTCTATGCGACAGTTGTCGCCTGCGCGCGCAGGGCTTTACGGATGCCGGAGTACCCGACCCAACGCGCTACAGCTAATTTTCCCTAAAGTGCGGATTTTCCTGCAAAAATCCCTTGAATTCTGTCGCCAAAGCCGTAATATACGCCGCTCCTTCCGGGGCCGTTAGCTCAGTTGGTAGAGCAGTTGGCTTTTAACCAATTGGTCGCTGGTTCGAATCCAGCACGGCCCACCATACAAATAAAAAAGCCACCCAACAGGGTGGCTTTTTTATTTGTCCGGCGGACCGTGCTGTCTTGGTTCGAACAGCCGGTTCGACAAATTGCGATAGCAATTTGAAACGAGGCGCAAAGCGCCGAAGCCCGCAGGGTCATAACAGCCCAAGGGCTGTTATGATTCATCCAGCACGGCCGCGAACCGCCAGCACCACCCACCCACTATCTCTGACAGTCCACCAACACCTTGATCGCCCGCCCCTGATCCTGCGCAGTCGCCAACGCATTCGGAAAGTCTGACAGAGGAAAACGATGGCTAATCAGTGGGGATGGATCCACCTGGCCACTGGTCAGCATAGCGATAACCTGGGGGAATTCAGTCGGGTATGCCATCGAGCCACTGATATGGAGTTCCCGGATCAACAGATTGACGAGGTCCAGCTCCACTGGCGCCTTGTGCACCCCAACTACCACGACACGTGCCCCCGTTTGGGCCATGCCGACGATTTGTTGGAAAACCCCACCAACACCGGTGGCTTCAAAGTAAACATCCACTGCCGGCATGGGCATCCCCATGACTTCACTGCTGCCATATTGATCTATTAGAAAAGCTGCCAAATCGCCACTGTCGGCCTTGAACGTCGTCGCGCCTAATGCCCTTGCAACCGCGAGTCTGTGATCAGATAAATCCACCACCACGATGTCCTGAACACCGTAGTATTGTGCTACCAGCACCACGCCCAGACCTATCGGCCCAGCGCCGAAAATAACGATACGGTCCTCGGCCACGACCTTCCCTTGATGAACCCCGTGCATGGACACGGAAAGGGGTTCAACCATGGCCCCCTGCTCGAAACTGAGTGAGTCGGGCAGACGCAATACAGATTGCTCATCTATAGCCGCGCCGCGCACTAACAACAGGGGCGTAAAACCGCCTTCGGGTCCACTGTTGCCAATACGATTGCCGTTCGCCTCGGGATTCATAACAACCCGGTCCTCTGGGGCAACGTGGTGGACGTTAATCCCTGCCTCTACCACGGTACCGGAAAGCTCGTGCCCAAGGCGCATGGGTACGCCGGGCCCCAGCAGTCCACCCATGGCGATATACCCAAGATCAGACCCGCAGATGCCGCATTGTTCTACCTTGATAATCACATCATCGGGGCCAGCATGGGGTGCCTCCACTTCAGCGATAGAGATTTCGTTCACACCCTGAATCATTACCTGGGGAATATTCGACATAACATTCTGACTCTGTTTGGGTTTCGTGCTTTATCTTACCATCTCTTTTTAGTCGCTATCCGCTGGCAGTTCTACTCGCACTTCCCTACACTGTGCCCACTTAATTGAGCAAGCCAGGAGAGTAAAAATGTTTAGTCATATGATGGTTGGTGCCAACGATGTTCAGCAATCCAAGGTCTTTTACGATGCCGTGTTGGGTGCGCTGGGCTATGAGCCGGGTGTGATCGACGACAAGGGCCGCTGCTTCTATTTCACGCCTACCGGCATATTCGCAATAACAAAGCCCATCAATGATGAGCCTGCCAGCCATGGTAATGGCTGCACGGTCGGTTTTGCGGCCGAGGGTCCCGCTGCAGCAGATGCCTGGCATGAGGCCGGGGTGTCCAATGGTGGTACTACCTGCGAAGAGCCTCCGGGAGTTCGTGAAGGTGCAGGTGGCAAGCTCTATCTCGCCTATCTGCTCGATCCGTCCGGGAACAAGATCTGCGCCCTGCACCGGGTGAGCTGAGCCAAAACTGGCCCCTTTTCGGCTTACATCGACTAGAGGCTGAGCTTCGTTCTGATGTGGTCGCTAGTGAGGTGTTTCATGGACAAGATTATCGAAGGCGTTTTAAACTTCCAGAAAAATGTTTTCCCCAGCCATCAGGCCCTGTTTGATGAGCTGGCCAGCCAACAAAACCCCGACGTGTTATTTATCACCTGTTCTGATTCACGCATTGACCCCAATCTGGTCACCCAAAGCAAACCCGGGGACCTGTTTATCTGCCGCAACGCAGGCAATATCGTACCGCCCCACAGTCGGGCCACGGGCGGCATGACCGCATCGATCGAATACGCCGTCGCAGTCCTCAATGTGCGCCACATTATTATCTGTGGGCACACCGACTGCGGCGCGATGAAAGGTGTGCTGAATATGGAGGCATTGGAGAACCTACCCCATGTCAAGGAGTGGTTGGGCCACTCGCGTTCGGCCCTGGAGGTGGTGAAGGCACAAACGAAGAGCACTGTGGTGGGTCTTGAGCAACTGCAACGTGTCACCGAGGAAAATGTACTGCAGCAGTTACAGAACCTGAAGACCCATCCGGTCGTCGCCGCGAAACTTGCCACTGGCGATCTTCAGCTGCACGGCTGGATGTATGAAATTGAATCTGGTGAAGTCTGCTGCAGTGGCGACAATCGTGAATTCAACGCACTGAGTGAATCCCGCTAGCGCTAGCACTGACCGAGCTGAAACAGGACGATATCAACAGGAGTCTGGCCACTGCCTGGACAGTCGCGCTCAGAACATGATTCAGGTATTCTCCACGCTGTTTTGGAACCCAGGACTTTTTAGCAGTGACCAACCAGGCATTAATAGAGAAGCTCAACGCCAACACACCCACTTTCCTCCGCCTACTGGGAGGCCGCGTCGTAGCTGTAGACCGCGGGGAGCAGTCCTGCACATTCGAATTTAATATCGGCACGGACTATTGCCACTCGATCGATATCGTTCAGGGCGGCTTTATTACCGCCATGCTTGATGCGGCCATGAGCCACGCGGTGTTTGCACAGAACGAAGATGTCGTTAACGTCTCTTCACTGGAAATCAAAACGACCTACCTTGAGCCCACGCGGGCCGGGCGTCTTACTGCGGTCGGGCGTGTCATCAAGTGCGCCTATAAAACGGTCTTTATGGAGGGGCGACTCTATACCGAAGATGGCTTGCTAACGGCCACGACCAGTTCGGTTGCCAAACTGGCGAGAAGCAAGGTCGAATAGCGAGGGTTCTGAATATCCCTCTATCGTAAATCGCCTGTGTTAAAACGTTTGATGGCAAAGAAGCCCCCGAGCAGAAAGTCGCCATCTTCAAGAAAAACCGTAATGCCGCCCCAGGTGTTCCAAAGCACGCTGTCGTCGGGGAATTCCCAGCTTGCCTTTTTCTCACCGGTCACCCAGTCGGCTGCGAAGTACTCGTAAACATCATTGCGTTTGTTGGCAATATAGACCAGTCCGTTGGCGGTGGAGACGGCGGGGGGCATCCAGTCGGTATTGTCCACGTCAGCTATGGACCAGGACTCCTCGAAGCGGTTTTCCGACGGCAGCCATTCGTATTTTTGTATCCCCCGGGGCGGCCTGCGGGTGGTGCCTGCAAGAAAGGCGTTACTGATCAAATCCATCGAGATCGGCCCCGGCTCCGGGTAGGTGCTGTTGACGACCAGCACGCCGTTGCCATAAACCACAGGGGAGGCTTCCACCGTGGTTTTGCTCAGGGTAAAGGGAATCTGGTCGGCGATACGTCGGGATTGGGTGCCGGGTTTCTGCTTGAAGTCGGCGGGGATAGCGTCTCGCCAGAATGCCACGATGTTCGCGTTATCCGGATTGCCGTCGGAGATGACCACCAGCTTGTCCTCGTCATCGCCAAAACCCAGCAGGGCCGGTGTTGTGCCGGAGCCGTGGGAGGCGGCCCCCATCGCCAGTGCCTCGCCTTCGGGCATAACGTCATAGGGCGTACTCCAGGCGCCGTCTTCATCGGATTGTGACAGCTTGCTGCCGGTCCAGACCAGTTTGTGCATGTTGACCGATGTCACCACATAGATGCCATTGCCTGCGTCCACAGTGATGGAGTTTTCAACGTGTTCACCGGGGAATAGCTTGTAATCCAGCACCTTGAGGTTGCGGTCCGTGAGGATCACTGCCCCGGTTGCTGCGGCGACAATATGGCCATCGTAGGTCATGGTGATGCCGAGAATCCTGTCGATACCCTCGGCGGCCTCGGGTGGCAGCTGTGCCACGATATTGGCGTATTTGACGGGCAGTAGTGGCTCATTCACCTTGTTGTCATCGAAAGATTTTACCAGGTGATGCTGGTCGTAGAAGGTGTAGTGATAGCCGTCACTGTCGATGACCGCATAGGCCCCCGAGGGCATGGTGCGCATGTTGATATTGAGCTTGTAATACATTAACCAGGTATTAAACAGCAAACCCCAGTCCTTCTTGTTGCGCCGCTTGTCATCGATATCGGCCATGACCGCGAGGATTTTTTCATCGTCGACTTCCTCGTGCACTTCTTCTCGCCCGGGGTAGGGGACGTTGGATATCAGCTCAAAATCTTCCCCGGTCGCGCGCACCTTTATCAGGCCCATGGGGTTGGAGGCAATCACCACAGTGTCATCGCCAATGTGCTTGTAAAGTGGGGCGGAGCACCACACCAGGGGAACGGATTTCGCATCGTCCAGGGACAGTTTCTTGCCAATGCGCGGGCCGTCTACCGGGGTGACGTCAGTCTGGCCCGGGTTGTGGTGTGAGATGGCGTAGGCACTGTTCGCAACCCAGGGGTTGAGGGGAGGCGTCGCGGGTTTGTCGACCGCGGCGTGGGTGGTGGCGATGGCGCCCGTCAGTGCCAGCGATGCGAGAAGAATTCTGTGCATTGTGATGCTCCCGTGCTGGTGCTCAAAATAACCCGTAGGTGGAGTATACGAATAGAACATCCCCCTGCCTATCTTTCAGTTTTTATCACAGCAATAACTGTCTCCAGTAACCGAGTGGCCTCGCCCTGGAGTTCGTGTGGATAATGTTGGCTGCTCGTCCACTTTTTTCCATCCATCCCCCGTTTTTGTGATGTTCATCACATGTCAGCGGGTAATATTTGCGAAATCCGGTGATCATGTCTATATGAGGTACAGGAAGCGCATGGAATAAAAGGAATTGGGAAGATGATGCAGCACAGGACGAAGACTCTACCGGCTACAAACAATGATCTATCTGGACACAATAGGAGCGATATCGGTAAAAGCGATGTTACCCCGAAGTCCCTGAAAGGGGGCGAGCCAAGGGTAGTCCACATGGCGGGCTTAAACGACCCGATACGCAGCAGCGCAGAGCCGGGGAACACTGATATGAATGACTGGGATTGGTAGCAGCCCGAGCTATTTTGACACTCTCGGTGTCCGCTGGGGTCAGCGGACCATCGTCCATTCGGTGGTAGAGTTGGTCGCATTACTCGATACCGGACAAGAGGCGTTCAATGAAAGTCAGTGGTATGTTGGGAGCCGATCTGGAAATGGCTCCCCTGGCGATAGCCGCACTTGAGAACCAGGGCTACGACGAGGCCTTCAGCGCCGAGATTAACAACGAACCGTTCTTTCCCCTGATTCTGGGTGCAGAGCACAGCGAACGCATCAAGCTAACAACCTCCATCAGCGTCGCCTTTGCACGCAACCCCATGACCATGGCTAACCTCGCCTGGGACCTGAATCAATACGCGCGGGGGCGTTTCATCCTCGGCATTGGTTCTCAGATTGAGCCCCATATCACCAAACGATTCAGTATGCCCTGGTCGCGGCCTGCGGCGCGAATGCGCGAGTTCATTATGGCCATGCGAGCAATCTGGGATTGCTGGGCGCAGGAGGGGCGAGACAGACTGGACTACCGGGGCGAGTTTTACCAGCACACTTTGATGACCCCGATGTTCGTGCCCGGCAAGCGGGAATTTGGCGCACCCCCTGTCCGCCTTGCGGGGGTGGGTCCGAAAATGACGGAGGTGGCGGGTCAGGTGGCCGACGGCCTCATCGCACACGGCTTCAGTACGCCCGCCTATATGCGCGAGGTAACCCTGCCTGCCGTTACCCGGGGACTTGAGCAATCCGGTAGGTCCCGGGATGGCTTTGATATCAGTTCACCGGTGATGGTGGTCTCCGGCGACAGTGAGGAGAGCTTTGAGCAGAATCGCCAGGCTGTCAGAACACAACTGGCCTTCTATGGCTCTACCCCCGCTTACCGACCGGTGCTGGACCTGCATGGCTGGGGTGAGCTGCAGGGGCACTTGAATCGCCTTTCTAAGGAGGGCAAGTGGATCGAGATGGGTGAAATGATCGACGACGAAATGCTCAACACTTTTGCTGTTGTATGCGAAAACCCCCGCGATATTGCGCCGGAATTGAACAAACGCTACCGGGGTCTGGTCGATACCTGGCAGTGTACGTTTATGACATCAGACACTAGCCTGCAACAGGACGTCGTGCGCGCTGTGCAAGGGCAGCAGGCCTAGCTGTCGGCCAATTGTTTGTCCAGGTATCGATGGAAGCGACGACTTAACCATCGTGGCTGCAGTCTTCCCAGGGTGTTGAAAAAATGGTTCGCCACCCCTGGAACCGCGATGGCATCACCGGTCATGCATGCCTTGTAGCCCTGTTTGGCCACCTCCCGGGAGCTCAGCATCAACATTGCGCTTACCGGATTGGATCGCAATTCTTCGCCATAGGACTCAGCCACCATCTCGGTATCGGTAGGGCCGGGGCAGAAGGCTGTGGCAAGCACTCCCGAGTCATGTAACTCCACGGACAGGGTCTCGGTGAGCGACAATATATACGCCTTACTGGCTGCGTACACCGCCATTGAGGGCGAAGCGTGAAATCCGACCGTTGAGGTAACATTGAGAATTCTGCCACGCCGGCGCTTTAGCATCGGGGGCAGGAAAAGCCGGGTGAGCGATGACAGGGTGACGACGTTCAGTTGCAGCAGAGCGCTGATATCATCTGGCTCATGCTGACTGAAGGGACCGCGGTACATAAGTCCGGCATTGTTTATCAGTACATCCACTTCAATGTCACTACAGGCGGCGTACAAATCCTCTGCGCTGGATGGCGCCAGCAAATCGCAGGGCCGCAAGTGCACATCAACACCGTACTTTTCGGTGCATTCCGCGCCCAGCTGTTCCAGTTTGTCGGCGCGCCGGGCAACCAGGATGAGGTTAAAGCCCTTGCTTGCAAACTCCCGGGCAAAGGCCTCACCTATACCGGCAGAAGCCCCTGTAATGAGGGCGCAGCCACCCTTAAGCGGTTTGTTGAGCATTGGCCTCATCCACGGCTATCTTCATTTGATCGAGTGCCGACAGCAAGCTCTTCTTTATCTCGTCGGGCTCGGGTACAGCCCGGTGGCAGGACAGAATAGAGAAGCTGAGATTGTCGCGAAAGCTCCAGGCGGTAATATTCAGGCCTATGCCCTCCAGTACGGGGCCGATGGAGTAGAACTGCCGCATGGGCATATAATCGTCAAACATTGCGCTGCGGGGTCCGGGCACATTGGAGACAATGACGCTGTAAGATGGCGACTTGCCCTGCTCTGACAGCTTGCGGGAGTAACGTCCAATAGCCCTCACGGCGACAGGCGGCAACAAGCCGATAAAATCGGCGATCCGGCCGCCCTTGGTATCTTCGAAATCCAGTTTGGCAGATTCCATTGACTGATGGATGGCTGTCAGTCGCGCAAGTGGCTCTTCGATGTGCGTGCCCAGCGATACGCACAGCGAGCCCACTTTGTTGCCATAGGTATGCACCACTTCATGTTCCCGTGTGGAAACGGGTACCGAGGCTGTGAGAGATTCTGGCGGCAGTTCATCGCGCTTGACTAAAAAGTCTCGAACCGCCTGGGCTGACATATTGAGCACCACATCGTTGAGGGTGACGCCCAGTGACTTACTCAGCTGTTTCACATCGGCCAGCGGTACAGTGAAGAATGAGAATTGACGGTGGGAGCTGATCGGCTGGTTGAGCGAAGTGTAAGGCGCGGTATAGGGCTCTGGTGGACGTAATTCCGGCGCGAGATTACGTGCCTCCTGGCGTTTTTTTGCGGCTCTGATCTCGATAATCTGCCCGGGTATTTTTGCCAAATCAAGCACCAGGTCCTTTACCGCTGACCAGAACAATGACCAGGGCGAGGGAAGTGATTCTCCGAGCCAAGGCTGGGGCGAAGCCTCGTTCTCACCGGGCTCGGGCGTCATGAAATCCTCAAGCAACTCTGCGGTGGCCATACCATCGGCCAAGGCGTGATGTACCTTGGATACCGCGGCAATTTTGTCTCCCAGGTAGTTTTCAACCATCCACAATTCCCACAGAGGGCGATCACGGTTGAGGGGGGCACTGGCGATATTGCCGATGAATTCAGCTAGCTCGTCATCCCCCGCAGGGGCTGGCAGCGCAGCGCGATGCACATGCAAACCCAAGTCGAATTGGCTGTCATTTATCCACACCGGATTGTGAACATTAAACGGGACCTTTACCGCCTTCCAGCGAAAGGGAGGTACGCGATGAATGGTCGATGCAATGTGTTCAAACTGACTCTGAAAGGAATAGGGCTCGCCATTCTCAGGCGGGTCATAAATCGCCACCTTCAGGGTATGCATGTACTGGGTTGCGGTTTCGGTATGGAGGAACATCGCGTCCATACCCGCCAGTCGTTTCATTCGTTTCTCACCTTGTCATTAATGGGCCGTGGCCGCCCTGGCGCGAGGGGCTCTGCGCCGTCGCGCCTTTTTTCTTTTTTTACTTTCACTGTTGCCATATTGTTCCGGTAGCGGGTCCAGCTGTCCGCTATTAATAAATTCTGCAATGCGCTCAATCGCAATCTGGCTTTCAGGCAGCACCGAAAATATTTGGAATACATGGGGCATTTCGTCCCATATTTCCAGATAAAACGGCACCCCGGCCTGTTCGGCTTTGGCGGCCGCGCGCACCGTATCATCCAGCAGGATTTCGGTGCTGCCGACCTGCCCCAGCAGGGGCGGGAAACCATCGAAATCGGCAAATATGGGTGAAACAAAACGGTCCTCAGGCAGGGCATTTCCGACATAAACCTCGTGCATTGCCGACGCTCTGTGCGTCGGCAGCATGGGGTCTATGCGCGCATTGTATTTGCGGGATTCTCCGCTATGCGTCATGTCGGCGAGAGGCGACAGTACCGCCGCATTCGCCGGCAGTGCAGTGCCCTCATCTCGCAGCGCCAGCAAAGTACTCAGCACCAGACCGCCGCCGGCGGAATCGCCTGCCAGGGTGATCTCTGCCGGATCAATGCCCTGTTTGAGCAAATCGTGGTAGGCCGCCAGGCAGTCTTCCAGGCCGCCCGGGAAGGGTACTTCCGGTGCCAGGCGATAGTGAACAACCAGTGCTTTGCTGTTGGCTGCCCGGCAAATCCTGGCGACAAATGCCTTGTGCTGCGTGCGGGTTCGCATCACGAATCCACCCCCTGGAAAGTACAGCAGGGTTTTGCGCGCACGCTTGCCTTTAATACGCACCCATTCTCCTTCATAGTCCGCTTTGCTGACCAAGCGGGCGTTGATATCCTCGGGCAGGTTTTTCTCCCCCTGCTCATCAAATGTCGCGGTCATCGATCTCATGGAGTCGACGCTGCCAAATCGCATAAGAGGTTTCATCAGCGTTCTGGTACAGGTATTCAATACCCGCGCTTGCCAACTAGGCATCGTTAGGTCTCCTGTCTGAGTCGAGTATTTCACGAATCTGCGTGATGCTCTGCTGCAGGTGACGACCATGGTTTCTTAATAAGGCCATCGGTAGGAGAGCCAGTCCCGGCTCCCCTGTAAAACTAGCGTGCGCTTTCACCGTCTCCCGCTGTTCCTGCCAGGAATCCCTGCCCAGAGTACCTACTGCTTCGCGCAGCTGTTCCAGGGTATCGATCAGCCCCGACAATTTCCCGATCGCTGATTCGATTGCCGAAAATTCTTTCACTATTAACTGCTCACTGGCCGCCCCTACCCGGGACTGCACACTGCGGCCCAGTCGCCGATACTGATACTGAAGCTCGGTACCAAATAGCGGGTCATCCAGATAGCGGGTTTTCTTGCTGAGCCTTGCCAGGTCTCTCGCGCTTAGCTTGCCCTTCGCCAGCGGAAATATCTTCGTCGATTCATATTCGATATGGTGTTTGTAGCCGGTGATGTACTTGCCTATCGCCCCGAGCAATTCAGGTCGGTCCACTGCAGCTCCGCCGGCGATGACTGTCAGTTCATTGAATAGCTTGTTGTTGTAGTGATGCAGGGTTTCGTGTTCGCGCAGCAATCGATCCAGTTTGCTCTGGAACTTTTTGTCCTTTTCCAGCAACTCGGCAAAGAGCAGATCTTCCCTTGGGTGATGGTACTTGTCGGGGTAATTGGTGAGATAGTCGATAATGTCCAGCAGCAGATGATAATCGGGTATTTTTCCCGGCTTGAGCTTTTCTGCTTCGAGTTCAAGGGTTTCCAGCAAGGAGAGGATATAGCGGTGCTCACTGTAGAGGGTATCGATAATTCCGACCAGTGCATCGCCTTTTTCAGGCGCCTTTTTACTGGGCCCCTTGCGAGTATAGGAATAGGCTTCATCCTCAAAAACGGCGGCTTCTTCCACCGACCTCGCTGCACGCTTGTGGTCTAACATGATCCCACCCTGGGTAGCTGGTTTATATAATCAGTGTGAATCAAAGCTTACTCTTCGGGTGATGACATAAATCAAGTGAATGTGTCTCTGCAGTTGCATTTCTATACCATCGAACGCAGATTAAACCGGTGGTAAACTCGTGCGTAAAAAGCCCGCCTCCAGATGAGCGAAACCCGCCATTGCCCGGACGCGGCGACACAGAAGGTGCTTGATCATGGTGAGTGAAACAACATTTAACCTCGCTGATATGTTTGAGTCAGTGGCCGATGTGGTCGGTGAACGGACCGCGATAGTCAGTTCCCGCCGTCGCCTGAGTTTTGGCGAACTGGATGATCGCGCCACCCGGCTCGCTAACTGCTGGGCCAGTCATGGCATCGGTAGAGGTGATCATATTGGCCTGCAGTTATATAACGGCAGCGAATACCTTGAAGGCATGCTGGCGGCTTATAAACTGCGGGCCGTACCCATCAACGTAAACTACCACTACGTTGATGGTGAACTCGACTATTTGTATCGGGATGCAGACCTGGTGGCCCTGGTTATCCATCAGGCCTTTGCTTCGGCGGTGGCGAAGGTTGTGCCGGCGATAGACAAGCTCACCCAGGTTTTTGTGGTCGCTGATGAATCAGGGGTGGGAGTACCCGAGTCGTTTCTGGATTATGAGACCGCCCTCGCCGAAAGCTCTCCCCGCCGCAATTTTCCTTCGCGGGATTCCGATGACCTCTACATTGTCTACACAGGCGGTACTACCGGCATGCCAAAAGGGGTGATGTGGCACCACCGGGATATCTTTTTCGCCGCCCTGGGCGGTGGTGATATGAGTCAAACCCAAGGCCCTATCACGCAACCGGAACAGCTTCTTGAGCGCATAAGTGAGGTACCGATGGTCGCCTTGCCGGCGCCGCCCTTTATGCACGCTGCCGCCCAGTGGACCGCATTGACCCTCTTTCTTGCCGGCGGAAAATTGGTGCTCCCTGCCGATGGCCTGTTTGATCCCGAGGCGATCTGGCAAAGTGTTCATGACGAGCAGGTGAATATGCTGGTGGTGGTAGGCGATGCAATGGCAACCCCGCTGTCGGATGCGCTGGAAGCCAATCCGGGGCGGTGGAACACATCCACTTTGGTGGTAATCGCCTCGGGAGGTGCGCTGTTTTCTCCAGTGACCAAGGCTCGTTTACTGTCGTTGTTACCCGGCTGCATTATTCTGGATGGCCTTGGGTCCTCCGAAACCGGTGTGATGGGAAACAAGATGAGTGCGCCGGGTGCCTCTGAGGACCGTGAAGCGCGCTTCATGGTCAACGAGCACATGATTGTATTGGACGAAGAGAATAGGCCAGTGGCGCCCGGTTCACCGGTGATGGGACGACTTGCCCGCAGAGGCCACGTGCCCATCGGTTACTACAACGCCCCGGAAAAATCGGCCAGCACTTTTGTAGAAATCGACGGAGACCGCTGGGCTATACCCGGCGACTTCGCTACGGTAGAAGCCGATGGCCGCATTTTGCTGCACGGCCGGGGTTCCGTCAGTATTAACACGGGAGGAGAGAAGGTTTTCCCGGAGGAGGTAGAGGCCGTCATCAAAGAATATGACGATATTCGGGATGTGGTGGTCGTGGGGGTGGACAATGCACGCTTTGGTGAGCAGGTAGTAGCCGTGTGCCAGACCCGCAGCGGCGAGGAACTGGACCTGGATTCCCTGCGCGCCTTTTGCCGAGGGAAATTGGCAAACTACAAAATACCCCGTGCCCTGATCTGCTTGCAAAAAATTAAACGCAGCCCAGCTGGCAAGGCAGATTATCCCTGGGCAAAACAGGCTGCCCTCGGAGTGCTAGACTCGGGCAGCCCCTGAGCTTATTCCTGACCTGCCTCTGGCAATTCACCGCCGTAATAATCCACGCCCGATACCTCGGCCCAACGTTGGGCAAAGGCCTCGTCGGGCAGGCAGTTCATGGCCACCCATTCTTCATCGCTGATACTGGCGCGCGCAGCGGTGCTTTCATGGGCATCAGCGCCCACTGGATAGCGAAAGCGCGGCTGATCGGATTCTATGGCCTCGGCGATGGCTTCCGCTGCATCGGCCGGAAAGGCGGGGCGGGTAAAGCCAAAGGCGAAAAAGCGCATGAGGCGTTTCAGGGCAGTGCTGTAGACGCCATTCTCGTCAGGCATCTCCCCTTTTTCCCAGATGGGGGTGAGGACTACACCCGGTTCAATCAGGGCGACCTTGATGTTGAACTCGGCCAGTTCAAAAGCCAGGGCCTCACTGAGGGCAACCATAGCGCGCTTGCTGGCTGAGTAGTGGGCGTGGCAGCCCATGGTATTGGTCGCTGCCAGGGAGCCGACATTGACGATGCGGCCCGCGCCTTTTTTGCGCAGGATCGGTATGACGGCAGCAATGACTCTTGCCTGCCCGAAGTAGTTGGTTTCGAACAGAGCTCTGGCTTCCTCGATGGGTGTCTCTTCGACGGCGCGGCCACCGCCGATCCCGGCGTTGTTCACCAGCACATCGATAGTGCCTTCCGCGGCGACGATGGCAGCTATGCAGGTATCAACCGAGGTCTGATCCAGGATGTCCAGTCGCACAACGTTGACTGACAGGCTTTCTGCAGCGATTTTTTCCGCCAGGTCGGTGGCGGTTTCCGGGCTGCGCACGCCTGCGTAAACCTTGTGACCCTTGCGGGCCATATGCAAGGCGCTCTCCTGGCCTATGCCGGTGCTGGCTCCGGTGATAAGTATGACTGACATGTGAACTCCTGTTTGCTAGGTTTTTATGATGTCGGTCGCCTCGGACTCGTTGTCCGGCTCCCGCTTGAATTGAATTCGGTACTCGCAGCTAACACATCGGCGCATGCCCTGGCGCATACTCTCATTGTGTTGTTGCAGTTGAGCGATGTCCTTTTTGAGCTGCCTGATCTCCTTATCCTGCAGCAACAGGCGTTTGCGCGGTGAGATCAGGTCGGTAATGTTCAATGGGTTTACTGCGCCGGCTCTGTTGCCCAACTCATGCGCACCGTGCAGGAGGTTTCCGGCAGGTGGGGGTCAAACTCCATTTTCAAGCCGCCACCGGCGCCCTTAAACATGGCTTCAAATGGCCCCTTACAGATATTGAGGCAACCCTCTTCCGGCAGGGCATTCGGGTTGGGCAGGGAGTCTGGTGCCGCGCAGGTATGCCAGCCACAATCGGGTATCTCCATAACGGTAAGCCCATTGGCGGGATCGTATTCGGTAATGGTCGCGGGGCCGGTTAGCCAGTGGGCCGGGTTGAATGTCTCAAACAGGAAGGTGCTCCAGCGCCCGGGTTTGGTCGAGCCATTGCCCGCCTTTCTGGGTTTCTTGTTTTTATTTTTCTCCGACATGCTATTCATCATGTCGAGAAAGTCGGCGGAGGTCTCCTTGGACAGTTCTACTGAGGTGCCGATAACGATTTCTTCATACTGCTCCTGACTGAAGTGCTTGCGCAATTCCAGCAGGGCCCATTCCACTTCACGGACAAAATTGCCATAGCGTTTGCGCCATTTTTCCCGGGGGGAATCCGACCACCGCAGTATCTCGCGTTTGGCTTTGATGGCGCTGTAGTCCCTGTTGATCTCGTCTTTATCGCCGGACAGTCGCAGTATGGGCAGAAAAGTGTGGCTGATGATGGGCATGGCCTTCTTTACCAGCATGCTGTTGGACATCCACATATCAATCCATGCCTGTGGCCCCCAGTTATAGTAAAAGCCTGGTTTTTTGGCGGCGGCGACCCGGCCGCTGCCCTGGTCGCTGGAAATGATGGCGTCGTCTGTCATGGTGGCGTCTCCTGCCGATAGTGGCGGCTGTGGTTTGCCGGTGGGGCGACAAGCAGTATAGACCGCCGGGAACAAAGGGTGACCCTGGCGACAGATGTCGTGCGTAATTACCCTACCAAAAGCATCATTACAAAACAAACAGAATTGCTTGTTTTTTTGTTGGAAAATGATTACTTTGAGTGCCTAGATAATAAGATGAGGTCCAGTCATGGCAGAGCCCCTAATCACCAGCAACCCTTTCCTCAACTTCCCTTATGGGCCTATCCGCATGGAGTGTGAGGCCTGGGATTTGCATGTTGAGGGCGAGATTCCCGCTGATCTGTGCGGCACCCTCTATCGCAACGGACCCAACCAGCGCTTTAACCCCCGAGGGGAGTACCATTTGTTCGCCGGTGACGGCATGGTGCATGCCTTTCACATTGCCGATGGCAAGGTGGATTACCTCAATCGCTGGGTGCGCACCGCCAAATGGCAGCATGAGGACAGTGAGGGCAGGAACGTCATCAACCCCATGAACCCCTTTGACTGCGATCCCGACTACAGCGACTTCGTTTTTACGGATAAGGATGGTGTCGCGAACACGGCGGTGCTGTGGCATGGGGATAAGCTGCTGGCCATAGAGGAAGGGCATCCACCCTATCAAGTCGACCCGCTCACCCTGGATTCCATGGGCACCTGGAATTATCGGGGCAAGTTGCAAACCGCGATGACAGCACACCCCAAGGTAGACCCGAAAACGGGTGAATTGGTGTTTTTTGCCTATATGTCCAGCGGGCCTTTTGCCTCCGACGTGGCAATCCATAAAGTGTCGCCAGAAGGACAGCTGACGGAAAGCGTCGTCATTCCGACACCGTATTCGGCGATGGTGCACGATTTTGTGATCACCGAAAATTATATCGTCATGCCCATAATGCCTATTTCAGGCAGTCTGGAACGCGCCATGGAAGGGGGTGCGCCCTTTGCCTGGGAGCCGGACCTGGGTGTACATGTGGGTATCTTGCCTCGCCATGGAGGCACGGCAGAAGATGTGCGCTGGCTGGAAATGGATTTGTGTTTTGTTTTTCACTTCATGAATGGCTTTGACAAGGACGGGGTGATTACCATTGATGCCTGCCAGTTTGATCATGCGCCTCTGTTTCCACGGGCTGATGGCGAGCCGGCAGGGCCCTCGCAGCCTTTTCTGACGCGATGGACAGCCGACCTGAACCAGGACAATCCACGGGTAGAATTCGAACGAATTAGCAATAACGAATCGGAGTTTCCCCAGTGTGATCCACGCTATTTGGGGCTGCCCTACCAACACGGTTGGTATATCTCGCCCGACGGTAAGTTCACCACCGATCTTGATGAGAATGGACTGGTGTACAACACGGTCGGGCACATCGATCACGAAACGGGGGAGGAGGACTGCTATTCCTGTGGCGAGGCCATTGTGTCCGAGTCTTTGTTTGTGCCACGCAATGCTGAAGCTGCGGAGGGTGATGGTTACCTATTGACCGTCGTTACCAGTTTCGAAACACGCACCAGTAGCCTGTATATCTTTGACGCGTTAAATATCTCTCAAGGACCACTGGCAAAAGCCCATCTAAGCCACTATGTACCGGTGGGCTTTCACGGCACATGGCGGGAAGAGGCTTAGACGGATGTATTGAGGGTGAGGGGGCGGTGCTACCAGTTGTTGAGGTGTAGCACGCCTTCCAGGTCTTTGCGCGGGGCGACTTTGAAGTCGGTGCCCTTGGTGTAGGCCATGGGAATCAATGCCACCTGAGCGTGGTCTTCGGGTATTCCCAATAGTTCGGCCACTGCCTGCTCGTGTTCCAGGTGCAGGGTTGTCCAACATGTGCCGATACCACGTTCTCTCGCCGCCAGCATAAAATTCCAGACCGCCGGTAATACCGAGCCCATGATGCCCGCGATAGCGGACATCGGCATGCCCGGAAGATCTGGCCGCTGGCCACAACAGGGGATTAACAAGGCGGGGACTCGCTCCAGGTTCGCCGCCAGATACTGGGCTGAGCCAAGCACCCGCTCCTGAGTCTGCGCCATGCTGGGGTCATCTTTATGTAGGCCCGTGGGCTGGAACGGGCTGGCTTCATATTCTGCGAAGGCCTGTTGGTACAGGTCTGCGATCGCCTTGATCTTGTCGCGGTCGGTGACAACGACAAACTGCCAGCCCTGGGCATTGGAGCCCGACGGTGCCTGCAGGGCCACTTCAAGGCATTGCTTTATCACGGTCATTTCCAGCGGGCGATCGAAATCGAGTCGTTTGCGCACAGCACGTGTAGTCGTCAGGACTTGATCTGCGCTCAGGTTCAGTTTTTCCATAGGGCTTCCAGTGAGGTGAATAAGTGTGGGGAATCAGGCTTGTGTCTGTGAGTGCCGGGTAATAGCGGAGTTGGCGCCCTCTTCAAAAATCTCCTCCAGTCGGTCGGCCAGATAGTCCATCATGCGACTCACACGTTTATCCTGTTTTGAGGTGAGTTGATTGATGGCCATGCCTTCCATCATGAACTTGGTGACATCCATGGCCAGATGAAACAATTCGCCCCGGTCTTTCCACTCCGCAAAGAGTTCGGTGTTGGATTCGGCTGTGTGTTCGTCGAAGGCTGCCTGCGAGGCCGCCAGAATATCCTTGAGTTCAGGGTCGGTTCTTCCCGCCACACACAGCTCGTGGTAACTGATGAACAGATCGCTGGCCAGGTAGTCCCAGTAGGCGTCCAGGCCTGCGCGGCGATGCGCGGCACCGGTGAGTTTTTTGGGGATTTTTTTGACCCTGCTGGTGTAGTCCTCCAGCAATTTATCGTGCAAGTACTCTACGGTGGCCCGAATCAGTTCGGTCTTGGAAGGAAAATGGTGCAGCATCGCGCCCCGGGACACGCCCGCATTGGTCGCAACCTTGGCAGTGGTGACATTGGTATAGCCCTCTTCAATAAAGCAATTGATGACGGCTTCCAGTATCCGGTCGCGGGTCATCGCGCTTTTTTGAGCCTGCCAGCCAACCTCGCCCTCACCAACAGAGCTTACTTTGCCTTTTTTTTCCTTTGCCACGTGTTTACTTCCCATTCAGTTTAGCGACCACAGGCGCAAAGGCCTGGACCATATTGTTTTCGCCGTCATCCATAACAGACACATAGGAGATGCCGTACTCCTCCCTGCGCCGTAGCAATTCTTCGCATATAAAGTCCACGCTGCCGATCAGGCAGTGGGGGTGCTTGAGGATGTCGTCCGCGTTCATGCCAAGCATATCACCGATCGCGCCTGCGGTTGCCTGTTGTTGGTCTGTGATGATGGTGTTGTAGGCGCCTATCTCGAGTTCGATGTCGGCGAAGCGATCACCGGCGCTCTCTTTAATCCAGTCTATTTTGCGTGCTGTTGCGTCGGCCAGGCCTGAGGCCATACCGTCGGGGCCCAGCATGCCAGCACGGTTGTTGAAGTTCAGGCTGATAACGTCTGCTTCCTGACCGGCATACTGCAGTATTTTTTTGCTACCGCCGCCTATCATCAGCGGGGGGTGAGGGCCTTGTGCTGGTGCGGGCGTGCCGTGGAAGCCAGACCAGTTAATAGACTCTCCGCTACGTTCCATGGGGGCTCCGCCCATAAAATCTTTGTAGGCGGCGACAAACTCTGCCATGCGCTCAAAACGTTCGGGGAAGGCATCAAACGCAATACCCGCAGCTTCGTACTCAGCTTTGATCCAGCCTGCGCCGATACCGAATTCCAGACGGCCCTCGGAGAGGTAGTCCATGGTGGCCGCTTCCTTCGCCAGTACCACCGGATTACGGTAATCATTACAGAAGACGCGACAGCCAACTCGCAGCGTGCTGGTTTGCTCCAGTGCCATGGCGATCGCCGGTACGGCGGCTAGCATCTGTGGGGGGTGGAAGGTCGGATCCAGTGCGGGGCCGGCACTGAGAAAGTGGTCAGCCAGGAAAAATGTCGAGTAGCCCAGGTCTTCAGTTTGGGCAATGAGTTTGCGCCAATTGGCGGGCGAGCTGGTGTTGAAGCTCTGTAGCGAAAAGCGAAAGGGTCTGTGCTGGCTCATTATGAGGCCTCCGTCTGCGGTTTGCGCACTTTGCTCAGGGCCACCGGTATGGTGCTTTGTCTCGGAATACCCGAGTAGCGGGTCACATGGCTCAGGTTGCTGATCAGGCGGTTGGTGTTGCTGCCCATTGCCCGCACCTGGGCGTCCCCTCCGTCCGCGTCGTCAGGTGAAACACCCCAACAGTGCGCCATTGCCACCACGCCGGGTCGCATATCGTCGCTGGCCTGGGCCACGGCAGGAATTCGGCCATGGGCCGAGCTCAGTTCGATGATCTCGCCATCGGCGATGCCCAGTTCAGCGAGATCTGAGGAGTGGATGTAGGCGGGGTTGGTTGTACTCTTCTGTTTCAGCAGGCTCAGTTCCGGCCCGGTGGAGTTATAGGTGTACTTCATTCGGCGACTGACCAACATTAGAGGGTAGTCCACTGGCTGCTGGGCAGAGAGATCTGCAAAGGCTGCGTCCAGTTCTTCTGCAATGTCTTCGGGAAAGAGTTGCATATAGCCCCGGGTCTCTGGATCCATCGGCTGCAGTATTACATCATCCACTGCGTGTACTGTGCCGCCGTCAGCAGCCCGTATGGTTTCCAGCGGAACCCGTGAGCCTGCGGTCAGCGTTTTGAGTAAATCAAATTTCGCGGGCTTTGATTGCATGTCGATGGGGCCGTTGTCCATGGCCAGTTCCAGGCCCATGCGCTTGCCGATTTCCCAGAAGAACTCCCACTCCTCAATTTTGTCGCCCTCAGCTTCTACCACCGTTTCGGTGTATTGGCTGTAGGGCTGTTCGTGCCAGATATCGGTGAGAAGCGTGACGTCTTCTCTTTCAAGGCAGATTTTGGGTGCCAGAACATAGTCTGCCATCTTTGCGGTGGCGGCCATTTTGATGTCGATACACACCAGTAAATCCAGGCCAGCAAGTGCAGCCTGGGCTTTTTCCTGGTCGGGCCAGGCCAACAGGGGGTTTCCACCTACACAGATAAGCGCCTTGATTTGCCCGTCGCCCGGCTTCAGCATTTCGTCACTTATTGCCCCGGTAGGCATTTCTTTCATCGGCCCGTAGGGAGAAAGTACAAACACCTCTCCGATATCGTCTGAAATCCGGCTGCGTACGCCGTCTTTTAACCACTGGGGTTGGGGTGAGGTGGCCTGGGCAGCCCTGGGTCCTTCCGGGGTTAATACGCCGGGATTGGGCAACCGTTCTCCCTCGCGATAATGTCGCCCGCAAATGGCGTTGAGACACTGTACGAGATGCTGCAGCAGGTTGGCATGGGGTCCCATTTCCGGGCCGGTACCGGTCACAGCTGAGCCTCGGGTGCCGCGGCCGAATATTCGCGCAGCCTCAAAAATTTGCTCTTCTTCCAGTCCTGCTGCTACCGCCACATGGGAGGGTGTAAAGGTTTGTACGGCGGTGCGCAGTTCTTCAAAGCCGTGTATGTGCTGATCGCAGAATTCCGCGTCGTACAGGTCTTCTTCAATGATGACCTGGATCAGGCTGGCGACAATGGCCGCATCGTAGCCTGGTTTCGCCTGCAGGTGCAGATCGGAGCGCCTGGCAACTTCCGAACTCCTGGGGTCAATGCAAATCACTTTTAGCCCGCGCTTCTGGCCCTCGCGCAAGGCGTTGGCCGGACTGAAGGACGGGATGCCCCCGGGAATGGAAAAATGTGATACCAGGGTGTTATTGCCGATGATGAGCGAGACATCGGAGTCGCTCCACATATGGCTGCCACCGTTCCACCACCCCATGCGGGCGGGACCAATGGCAACCTTGGCGGGTTGATCAATGGTAATACTGGTGTAATAGGAGGGCGAATCAATGGCCTCGTGCCAGGCGCGTGCCAGCGCGTGTGAGGCAGAGTTCTGGAAGGAGTAGGTGCCGTTGTAGCTGGCGATGCTCCTGGGGCCATAACGCTTGAGGATGTCCTCCAGCTTGGCCGATATTTCGTCTAGTGCGGTGGCCGTAGCGATGGCCTCAAAAGTGCCGTCAGCGGCTTTTTTCTGTGATTCCTGCAGGCGCTGCGGGTGGTAAATCTGTTCGCTGAGTTGGCGCCCCTTGATACAGGTATAGCCACCGTAGACGGCGTTGTCGGTATCCGGTGCCAGTGCAATCAGGCGATTGTCTTCAACCGTTGCCACCATGGGGCAGTAGGCGTGGCAAAAGCGGCAGTATGTCTTGACCTGTTTCTGTGCCATAGGTTGGCTCGTTCTCTATAGTTCGGGTAAAGGGGTGTATTGCCCGCTGAGGTCAGCCGGGCCGCTGTAAAGCACATTGTAGGTCCTGCTTTGGTAGAGCCACTGTCCGTCCACGCGGCGGTATTGATCGAGATAGCGACTGATCATGGAGCTGGCTTCGCCTGCAGTGGTTCGCGTGTGCTCCTGCAGGTACCAGTGACCTGTGGCGGTGTCACCATCAATTTCAAACTGGCAGGAGCTTGGGATGAGCAGCGCGAAATCAAAACCCTCAAGCACCTGTTGCCACAATGCGTAGATGTTGTCTCTGCCTGTGATGTCCATGCCCATGATGCTCCACACACCATCCTCGGCCCAGGTGGCAGCCCAGACGGCGCCGTCACGTCGATTGGCGGCATCCACATAACTGGCCATCAGATCCCTGAGGGCATATTCATCTGCGAGAGCTTTCACTGTAGTACACCTTTATTACCATTCTTATGGGCCTACTTTACTCCCAGCGCGACAAAAAAGAAACAAACGAGACTGTTTTTATATGAAGGCCGATGCTAACATCCCTGAAGCTAATTTGATCATAAAGTTAATAGCAGAGGGATTGTTCCATGGACTTAAGTGCATTTCCGTACCTTCAGGGTAACTACGCGCCCGTCTCCGAAGAGCGTGATGTCGACAACAGTGAGCTGCGGGTCGAAGGGAAAATCCCGGAAAAGCTGACCGGGGCCTTTATGCGCGACGGCGCCAATGTTGCCTACCAGCCTAACCACTATGTCTACCCGCTCGATGGCGACGGTATGGTTCATGCGATGTACCTTAGCAACGGCAAGGCCCATTATCGTAACCGTTGGGTGCAAACCAGTCACCTGAAGACCGAGCGCCAATTCGACCGAACGATCTATGGCAGTGTGGGGAAGTTGTTGGAAGTACCAGCGGAGGTTATTGCCGCAGGTGGCGAGCCGAGCCCTGTTCGCAATACCGCCAATACCAATGTTTTGTTACATGGAGGCAAGTTGTTTGCCCTATGGGAGGGGGGCTTCCCGCACCTGCTTAATGCTGACCTGTCTACCGTTGGCTTGTACGACTACGACGGTGCGTTGAAACCCGGGGAGGCGCTCACAGCCCACCCTAAAATTTGCCCGGACACCGGCCAGCTGATTTCCTGTACGCAGCGCCTCGACAGCCCCGATTACTGTGTGCGGATTTTTGATGCCGATGGCCAGCATATGAAATCGATTCCCGTTGAGTTTACGCGCAAAGGCATTGTTCACGACCTGCAGATTACTGAAAACTATGTCGTGATCTTCTACGCGCCCGGCTTTCACAATATGGAAAAAGCGATGAAGGGCGAAGATCCCTTTGAATGGGAGCCCGAACTGGGCACGCGTATTATTGCCATTCCACGGGATGGCAGCGGTAAGAATCTGGAATTTGAGACCGATGCATTTTTCAGTTGGCATTTTTGCAATGGTTTCGAGCAAGATGGAAAAATCATTATTGATTACGTGTGGATAAATTCTATGCCGTTCACCCAGGCCCAGGGCACGGGCGTGGAGAAACAGCCGCGAAGAATGTACCACATGACCCTGGACATGGAGACCCGGGAGGTGACCAATGACCAGTTCTCCGATGTGTTTTGTGAGTTTTCCAGAGTGGATGAGCGACGTATGGGTAAACCTTATCGCTTTGGGTTTGCCGCGGCCTCGAACGTGGAGTGGGGCGATGCCCACGGTTACAACTGTACCGGTCGTTTTGATTTCCCAAGTGGCGAGACGAAGCTGTGGGACTATGGTCCCGAGGCCAATGCCGGAGAGCCGGTGTATGTTCCTGACCCCGATAGCGAACGCGAAGAAGATGGCTGGGTGATGTGTTTTGTTTTTAATCCGGGGGAGGGCGCCTTCCTGTCGATACTGAAGGCGGGAGAATGGGATAAGGGACCGGTGGCGAAAATCCATATCCCCGGACGGGTCCCCAATGGCTTTCATGCCAACTGGATGCAGGGCCTGACACTATAACGCGGGCTGCTCCGGGCAACGACAAACTGAATTCATAACAGGTGGAATAAAATGGGTACATTAACGGGCAAGACGGCAGTGGTATTGGGCGCCTCTGGCGAGAGCAACTTTGGCTCCGCCATCGCCAGGCGACTGGCTGCGGAAGGCGCCAATGTAGTGGTAGCTGCCCGTCGGCAGGAACCGCTGCAGGCACTGGCTGCCGAGCTGGGTGGTTTTGCTGTGGCCTGCGATGCGACCGATGAAGTTCAATTACACCATTTGTTTGCCGCAGCGACAGAGCAGTATGGCGGGGTCGACATCGCGGTATTCTCCGCCGGTACCCACGCGGCTGCTACCATTGCCGAGCTGGATGCTGACGCCATTCGGCCCACGCTGGAAGTCAGTTTTATCGGCGCTCTTTTGTTCTTTAAACATGCAGCGGCAAGTTTGACTGATGGGGGATCAGTTATTACGGTCTCCTCTTTAACTGCGCGTTTGCCTGGCCCAGGACTGGCGGTTTATTCCGGTGCTCGGGCGGGTATCGATTACGTGATCAAGGTGGCAGCCCAGGAATATCAGGCCAAGAGAATACGTTTCAACTCGATTGCTGCGGGGCTGATTAACACCGATATGACGGCGGGCTTTTTCGGTATGGATGCGGTTATTGATGCCCACATTGAAGAGACCCCTGCGGGGCGTATGGGTACTCTGGATGATATGGCCGAGGCCGCTCTTTTTCTCGCGGACGAACAGCGCTCGGGTTATATTAATGGCCAGGTACTGGATCTCGCCGGGGGCCAACAAATGGGTCACTTGCCGCGGCTCTAAGGCTGGGGCTAGTTAAGACTGGCTTTCAATTAGGCGGACACGCTGTATCGCTGCGCAGAACTGATATCCTTTCTGGTATAGTTTGCTCTTTCCGCCTCCTCACTGAAGGGGGCTTTTTTTATGTCCATGGATGGACGGTACGTCGCGGTAGCCATGGATGGCGTGAGCGACGGGCCATGGTCCTCTCAACCCGAACTATAGTAATCTACGCTATCAGATCGCTAGAAAAATCCATCGAACCGAGAATTTAAGATATGCGTCACCCCATTACTGTACTGGCCCTGTTCACACTGCTGACCGCCTGCCAGGGCGAGGTGTCCGACCCCGGCGCCGATGCTCGGGGCCACACTGCTCCAACGGCGGCGACGATTGCGGCAAACCGACAGCAAGCCAAGGTGCTGCCCCTGTCAGAACAGAGGGATTTCGAGGAAGCCCGCAAGGGACTGATCGCCAGCGCCGATTCCCTGCAAATAGCCGGTCCCGGCCAGAAAATGGTATGGAATATGGACGCTTACCAGTTTATTACTGGTGACGCCCCCGACAGTGTTAATCCCAGCCTGTGGCGCCAGGAAAGCCTGAACAATATTCACGGTTTGTTCGAGGTGACGCAGGGGGTGTACCAGCTGCGCGGTTTTGACCTCGCCAATATGAGCATTATTGAAGGGGAGAGCGGTTGGATTATCGTTGACCCCCTGACGACCCGGGAAACGTCGGCAGCGGCCCTGGCTTTTGCCCGCGAACACCTGGGCGATCGCCCGGTTAGCGCTGTCATTTTCACGCACAGCCACGTCGACCATTTTGGTGGCATCCTGGGGGTGATTGACGAGGATGAAGTGACCAGTGGCAAAGTTCGAGTCATTGCGCCAGAAGGTTTCCTTGAAGAGGCGACCAGTGAGAATGTCATCGCCGGAACGACCATGGGCCGGCGCTCTATGTTCATGTATGGCAAGGGACTGGACCGCTCAGAACGCGGGCATGTGGGTTCTGGCCTGGGCAAGAGTCCGGCATTCGGTTCCACGGGCATTCTGGCGGCGACCGACATCGTACATTCGACCCCCCAGGAAATGACCATTGACGGCGTACCGTTTGTGTTTCAAAACGTACCCGGCTCCGAGGCCCCGGCCGAGCTGACGTTCTACCTTCCCCTGCAAAAGGCCTTTTGTGGTGCGGAGCTGGTGTCCCGCAATATGCATAACCTGTATACCTTGCGCGGCGCCAAGGTGCGCGACGCCCTGGCCTGGAGCGGTTACATCGATGAGGCGATGGATCTGTTCCCTGACAGCGAGGTGTATTTTGCCAGCCACCACTGGCCAATGTGGGGTCAGGGCGACATCGCGGATTTCCTGGAAAAACAACGGGACACCTACAAGTACATCCACGATCAGACCCTGCGCCTGGCATCACAGGGCCATACCCCTGCTGAGATCGCCGAGCAGCTGAAATTGCCCGAGGTGCTGCAGACCAGCTTTCCGAACCGCGGTTACTACGGTACCACCCGGCACAATGCCAAGGCCGTGTACCAGGGGTATTTCGGCTGGTACGACGGCAATCCTGCCAACCTCGATCCCCTGCCGCCGGAGAATGCTGCAAAGCGGTATGTTGCGATGATGGGCGGAAGTGAGAAAGTGCTGGAGCTGGCCCGCATGGATTACGATAAAGGCGACTACCGCTGGGTCGCAGAGATACTCAACCACCTTGTGTTTGCCCAGCCCCAAAACCACGAGGCCAAATCGCTGCTGGCCAGTACCTACGACCAGTTGGGTTACCAGGCGGAGTCCGGTCCCTGGCGCGATGTTTACCTCAGCGGCGCCTATGAGTTGCGCCATGGAGCGCCCACGGAGGGCATTGGTATCAGCAGTGCCGCTGACCTGCTGCGGGAAACGCCGATTGCTCGCTTCCTGGACCTTATAGCGGCAATGCTCAATGGCCCCAAAGCCGAAGGCCGGGAAATGGTGATTAATTTTGTCTTCACGGACCTGGGCGAGACCTATGTTCTGAACTTGAAAAATGCCGTGCTACATCACCGCCTCGCTGAAGCCGACCCAGAGGCAAACGCCACGATTGCGCTGACGCACGAGATGTTTATGAAACTCTTGTTGGGCCTGGGCGGCGTCAGGGATATCCTGTTCTCTGACGAAGTGAGTTTCGAAGGGAGCGAGCTGGATTTAATGCGGTTCTTCTCGCTGCTGGACAAGCCCAATGAGACGTTCAATATCGTTACGCCGTGAGGGATAGGGATAGCGGGGCGCAATGCCCCTTGCTATAAGCAGGTTGATGAGGGTGTTCGGTGAGATGGGCTGTGAAGTTTAATCGATTGAAATTGTTTTAATCTCCAACTCGGCATGAAGTGTCTGGTGCACGGGGCATCTGTCTGCAATTTCCAGTAGACGGCTCCGTTCCTGATCAGAGAGCGTTCCCTTGAGAGAAACAAATTTTTCTAGCACCTCGATTTTCCTGGGCTCAGCTTCGCAAGCTTCGCAGTCCGTTGCGTGTTGACGGCTATGGCGTAGTTCCACAGTTACCTCGTCCAGGGGAATTTTTTTCCTGTTGGCGTACATTCGTATCGTCATCGAAGTGCATGTGCCCAACGCGGCCAGTAAGTGTTCGTAAGGGTCGGGTCCAAGGTCGTCGCCCCCGACAGAAGTGGGTTCATCTGCCAGCCAGACGTGGCTATCTGCCAGTACCGTGCGAGTGAACCGCTTATTCTTTTCCGTCACCAGGATGTTGCCTTTGGTTATGGGAGTAGTCTCTCGAACGGCGCGATCAGAGCCGGTTACATAACGGGAAGCCCAGGCTGCGATAGTTGTCGCGACGTATTCTGAGTCATGAGCCTTTGTTAGCAGGTGATCGGCATCATCCAGGCTGACAAAGCTTTTCGGGTGTTTGGCCGTGCGGTATATCTTTTCGGCTTCAGTGATGGACACCATGAGGTCTATGGGCGAATGCATGACCAGGAGTGCCTTTTTCAGGTGGGCAATTTTGTCGCCCTGATGTTGCGTGGCGAGGTCATCGAGGAACTGTTTCTTGATGGTAAAGGGGCGCCCGCCAAGGTTTACCTCGGCACTACCGTGCGCCTCTATTGCATCGACATCACAGGCGAACTGTTTGGCGACGTGTTTGGGGTCAGACGGGGCCGCAATAGTGACCACTCCGACGGCTTCGGGTATTGCCTCGGCCGCCGTCAACACCGCAGCACCGCCAAGGCTATGTCCGATTAACAGAGCCGGTGCGAGATACTGTTCCCGCAGGTAATTTGCCGCGTGAACCAGGTCTGCAACATTGGAAGAATAGTTGCTATTGGCAAAGTCACCGTCACTGCCACCCAGGCCCGTAAAGTCAAAGCGCAGGACGGCATAACCCCGGGCAACCAGGGCCCGGGCGATACGGGAAGCCGCCAGGACGTCTTTGCCACAGGTAAAGCAATGGGCAAAGAGCGCAAAGGCATGGGGGGCTTCCTCTGGCATCTCCAAAAGCCCAGCGATGGCGAGGCCGTCACTTCCGGGAAACTCCAATTTTGATCTTCTTTTTGACATGACACTATTCCTTGTTTGCTGATATTTACCCGTGGTTGGTCAAGCGCGCACGCTGCAGTTGCCAGATGAGTAGCATGCTGCTGAAAAACCCCAGACAGGCAAACGCCATCAGTCCACCAAACACATACTGGTGACCCACAATGGGTGTGTGGTTATCCAGAAGCCAACCCATCGCGGGGGCGAAAAAGATATCGGGGGTAAAGCCTATTACCGAGATGACCCCAATGGCAGTGCCAGTGATCGCCACCGGTACGCGCGATTCGGCGACCAGCGCGAAATAGATAGCGTGCAGGGCGTACACGGCTACGCTGGTAATAATGACGTTCGAAATCAGCACCCAGTAGAGATCTGGGCCTGGCGTTAGCATTGCAAATAGGGCGTAGCCTGCGATCAGTATGAGAAAGGCGGCGGATACAACCCTGGAGGGCCTCAGTCGGTCGGCCAGAAAGCCTGCCAGGATCGCACTCAAAGGCCGTATCCACCCGCTGGTTGCCGCTACCTGGGCCCCTTCAATTTCCGAAAGACCATAACCCTGCACAGCGTAGAGAACGTAGTTGTCGATACCCTTATAGGCGACGTACGCGCTAACCACAATCAGCAACTGAGGCCAGATCAGTGGGTTGGTGATTACGGTCTGAAGCTTCCCACCTGCCGTGATGTGCGTGGCGGTTCTAGCTTGTGTGGAGTCAGTGGCTGGAATGTACAACGCGACCAATAAAGCAGCCATGAGGGTCGCCGCAGTGTAGAGATAAATGATGGACTGCAATGCAGTTCGTTGCCGCTCTGCGTCGAGATTCTCCAGATTGTCAGGCAGGATAAAAGTCAGAATACCCAATGCGAGGGAGACGAAAATAGCAGCGAATACACCTCTGCCTGCCTCCAGAAGTCCGAAGGCCCGTCCTTGTTGCGACACGCCGCCCCACTCACGGGTAGCTTTGATGAGTGCACTCCAGAACAGCAAGATTGTGGAACAGCCCCAGAAAGCATAGAGCAGTTGTAGCCCCTGTAGTGATGGAATCTGCGCGAAGTAGAGGCCTCCTGCTCCCGTTGTCGCCAGGCTGGCAATTAGCAGGTACTTAGCTTCATATCGGTCAGCCAGTGGGCCGCCGAGGAAGTAGCAGACCATGGCGATGATGCCATAGGTCCCTTGCACCTGCCCAATCTGCAAGTTAGTGACCTGAAACACATCGAGTACCGTGGGCCGGAAGAACCGCACAATGTGAAACGGGAGTGAGAATACTGCCTCACCCGCAACGATCAACGCGATGAGGGTCATCGTGTGCCGGCTCTGGCTACTCATAGCTAAAACCTGCCCGGCTTACGAGGGCGAGAGAGGCTTGTTGCCACAGCTTATAGGGCGGCGTAATACTGCAGGCTGAAAAGATCTTCTTCATCAGTCCAATACTGTTGTGCTGCCAGGCCGGCCTTGGCTGCCAGTTCGGCGAAGCCCTCCAGGGTGTATTTGTAGGAATACTCGGTGAGAATGCGCTCTCCTTCCGCCAGTGATAAGCGTTCACCTGTCAGCGAGACGCACTGATCAATTCGACTTTCCAGGTGCATTTCGATGCGCCCGGCCTGTTCATTGTAGAAGGCAAGGTGGTGAAACTGTGACAGGTCAAAGTTGGCACCGGTAAGTGTATTGATGTGATTCAGGCTGTTCAGGTTAAAGCGCGCAGTTACGCCGGCAGCATCGTTGTAGGCTCTGTTAAGTATCTCGCTGTCTTTTTGCAAGTCCACGCCAATCAGCAGGCCACCGCTTTCTCCAATCGTCCTGCGAATGTGCCTTAGGAATTCGATTGCGCCTTCGGGCGTATAGTTACCAATCGTAGAGCCTGGATAAAATACCAACCGTGGTATCTCGTCCATTCCGGGCGGCAATAGAACCTCGGATTGCATGTCATCGGCCTGCGGAAATACGGGTATATCCCTGAATTCCTGCTGCAATTTTTCTGCCGCGGCAAACAGGTAGTCCCGGGAGATGTCGATAGGAACGTAGCAGGCGGGCTGCAGTGCCTGTAGTAGGTGGCGAACCTTGCTGCAATTGCCTGCGCCGGGTTCCAGTAGGACATTTCCCCTGCCCGCGATCTCGGCGATTTCGTTGGCAAAGCGGGTGAGTATCGACACTTCCGTCCGCGTGGGATAGTACTCGGGCAAGCAAGTGATCTGGTCAAACAGTTGTGATCCTTGCTCATCATAGAAGTATTTGGGGCTGATGTGCTTTGGCGAGGACCTAAGGCCCGTACGAATTTCGTCCAGTGCTTCGAGGTCAAAGTCGTGGCTGTGTTCTGTTCGCTCTTTTTTATTCAGGGCTTGATTCATTACTGCGCTCATTGTTGGTTGGATGTCTACAGGTCCTGGGCCAGGCGAACCCCGGTGAATTGCCACTGATCCTGCGGATAAAAGAAATTACGGTAGCTGTGACGATAATGCCCGGGGCTGGTGGCAACACTGCCGCCCCGCAGTACCAGTTGATTCGCCATGAACTTCCCGTTGTATTCACCTAGCGCGCCATCCGCTGCTTTGAAGCGAGGATAGGGGGAGTAGGCGCTGCTGGTCCACTGCCACAGGCTGCCTGCCACGTTTGCCTTTTGGGCGGACTGAACGCCAAATTGCGGGTGTAGCAGGGCTGGTTCTTCAGGTGACTGATATTCAGACTTTGTGTCACCGCGGGTGGCCGAGACTTCCCACTCAAATTCAGTCGGCAGTCGGCAGTCGTTCCAGCGGGCAAAGGCGTCGGCTTCGTAGGCCGAAAGATGGCAGGCCGGCCGGTTTGGATCCAACTCGACCAGACCGTGCAGTGTGTACTCAAACCACTGGCCATCCCGTTGCAGCCAGTACAGCGGCGCCAGCGCATGGGAATTCACGGATCCGGCAGCTAGTGCTGCCCAGCCGTCCGCCAGCCACAGATCTGAGCGCCCATAGCCCCCGTCTTCCATGAACGCCAAAAACTCACCGTTGCTGACGAGCCGGTCGGCAATGCGGAATCCTTCGACATACTGTTGATGACGGGGCAATTCATTGTCAAAACAGAAGCCATTTTCGGAGTCGTGACCGATCTGCTGCAACTGTCCGTCGATGCTCTGCCAGGTCAGCGGCGCCACCGGTGCAGACTTTGGCAGTGGCACATCGCTGTAGGCTGGATACAATGGATTTTGGAACCAGCAGTACTTAAGGTCCGTGTGAAACAACTCCTGATGCTGTTGCTCGTGGTGGCACCCCAGCTCCAGACGTGTCGCGATCTCGTCGGCAGAACGCGACGGTAGGGCATCAAGAAGCTCACATAGGGCCTCATCGACATATCGACGGTACCGGTATACCTCGGCCACGGTGGGGCGCGACAGTAAGCCACGTTGGTCGCGTGGATATTGGTTCCCGACGCCGTTGTAGTAGGAATTGAAAAGGTATTCATATTCCGGGTGGAATGGCTGATAGCCGGGGGCATAAGGCTTCAGCAGGAACGTTTCAAAGAACCAGGTGGTATGTGCCAGATGCCACTTGGCCGGACTGGTGGAGGCCATTGCCTGCAAACCGTAGTCTTCAATTTCCAGTGGGCCGCAGAGGCGCTCAGAGTACTGTCTTATCGATAAGTAGGCTTTCGCCAGCAGGCTCCCTGCGATGATTTCATCGGGATTCTTGCTGCGGAGTTTGAAAGGGGCAGAAGATGGTGCACTCATATTCAATCTGGGGTTTCTCTCTCGGTTGGGAGGTCCTCACCGTCGACTAATCGTACGTTGCCGGCGATTGCTACACAATTTCCCATATTTTGGACCAATATTCTACCCCCGAAAGCAGAGCGTTGGCACAGTGCCTCTTGCTCATTACGTGTACCAGAGTCGGAGTTAAGCAGCCTTGGGTGCTGCTGTTGCCCTAATTTTGTATTATGCTTCTCTGTACGTACAAAATTTCTGGTGGGCCTGCATGAAGCGCATTTTTCTACTCCTCGTTCTTATCCTCTTTATCTCGCCTTCCTTCAGCCAGACGTCACCGCGCCTCGTCTTGCAACTTACCGTGGATGGGCTGCGAGGTGATCTGCTGGCGCGCTACCGCCATCATTTCGGGGCGGGCGGTTTTCGTTACCTGCTGGAGACGGGTGTAGTCTACACCGATGCTCACTATCAGCACGCCAATACCGAGACCATAGTCGGGCACGCGACATTGGCCACCGGCGCACAACCTGCCACCCATGGTCTGGTAGGAAACGTGTGGCACGACAAGAAAACCGGTGAGTTGGCGTATAACATTGAAGATGCGAAATATCCCTTGCTTGATACGCGCGCGGTGATGCGCGAGGGGGCCCAGGTGGACCCGGCCCAGAAACAGGCGCGCACCGACGGACGCTCACCGGTGGCGATGCTGGTGCCCACGTTCTCCGACACCCTGGCTGCAGCCCTCGGTAGCGAAGCGAAGGTTTTCGGTATTGCCGGTAAGGACCGCAGCGCGGTGGCCATGGCGGGTCAAGTGGGCAAGGCTTTCTGGTATTCCACGAATACCGGAGACTTTCAGAGTAGCCGCTATTACTACGATGACTACCCTCAGTGGGTGCAGGATTGGAACGGCAAGCGGCGAGCCGAAAGTTTTGCTGGCAAGCAGTGGGAACTGCTGTTGGATAAAGACAAGTACCAGTGGGCAGGACGGGATGATCGGCCCTATGAAGTGGATTTACGTGGCTACGGCAGGGTTTTTCCGCATTCGTTCGGAGCAGTCGGTGACCCCCTGTTTCCGACTCGCCTGCTGGTCAGCCCGCACGGTGATCAGATGGTTATGGAGTTTGCCCAGGCGCTGATGGAAGCGGAATCTATCGGGCGCGATGACACCACTGACTACCTATCCATTAGTTTCTCTGCAGTCGACGCGGTAAATCACTTTTTCGGCGTGGCCAGTCTGGAGAACGAGGATGTCGTGGTTCAGCTGGATCGTACACTCGCACGATTGTTCCGCTACGTGGACAAAACCGTGGGGCTTGAAAATACCTTGATCGTACTGTCAGCGGACCACGGTATGTCTGAAATGCCGGAGTACTTGCAAGAGTTGGGTTACCCGGCGGGGCGGCAATACAATGAACAGGTACTGGATCTTGTCAACCGGTTGGGTCGAGAGCATTTTGGTGTGAAGGGTATCGCAAAAACTTTTTTCCGGCCTTCGCTCTATCTGGATCACCGGGCCATAGAGAAGACAGGGCTAGATGTCGATGTGGTTAGTACAGAGCTGGCCGCCGAACTGACGGCCGCGCAGGGGGTAGGGCTTGCTGCGGCCACCCATGATCTGTTGAGCCGCGAACACTCGGGGCTGGCGGGGCAGATGCAGCGCAACAGTCATCCGGAGCGTTCGGGCGATATTTATATTGCCCAGTCCCCCTACTGGTTCATGTTTGAGAAAGGGGCAGTGGCTGCAATGCATGGATCCCCCTGGGCTTATGATACCCATGTGCCCATCATCTTTTCCGGGAAGGGTATTGAGGGACAGAGTGTGGCCAGGAGAGTACATCCTGTTGATGTGGCGCCCACGCTCTCGGCCCTGCTGGGCTTCTCCGCACCGGCTGGATCTGAGGGCAAGGTGCTGAGTGAGGTAGTGCAGTAAATGGGTAATCAAACTAGGAGTTGATCCGAGCTTTAGATTGGCCTATAAAGAGAGGTCAACCAGCAGGGCGGCGGGAAGTCGCGCCTGAACAACAGGAGAAACTCCATGAAACTCTACACAGCTATTGCAGCAGGCATTTTGTTGGCAACGACCCAGATGCCGGTATACGCAGACGGTGATGATCGTGAGGATCGACGTGATGAGCGTGGCCGCTCAGACGAACGCCAGGACAAAAGAGATTGTCGCCAGGATGAAGGGCGAGTGGGTAAAGACAAGCGAGACTGCAAGCAGGAAGAAGTACGCGATGGCGTAAGAGGTAATCAGGGCGAGCGTCTTGGTGGCGACGATGACGATGATTAAGGCTCTCAGGTAGAGAATTCTTGCGAGCCCCAGGCCAGTCAACCATTTGAGCTCAATCGAAGAGATTATAATATGAATGGAAAATGGATTTCCCTGTCATTGATGGTGGGCTTGGTAGTGAGCTGTAGTGGCGTCTCGGCTGTCCAGAAGCAGGATGTTGATAGATCGGTGTTGCCCATTCAGCCACCCCAATACGCACCCATCACGGAATTGGATGCGCGGAATGCGGAGAAGCCGCCGCGTTTTGAGGTAGCAGCGCCCGAGGGAGCCCCCAATGTCGTTATCGTCCTGATTGATGATATTGGTTTTGGTGCAACAAAACCCTTTGGCGGCGAGATCGAAACACCTACCTTTGAGCGGTTGGCCAACGAAGGGCTTCGCTTTAATCGCTTCCACACTACCGCGTTGTGCTCCCCCACCCGTGCGGCGCTGCTCTCCGGCCGGAACCATCACAATGTGAATGTTGGTTCGGTGATGGAAATCGCGACGGGCTTCCCCGGCAACCAGGGCATTCGACCGGACGATGCGAAGTATTTCGCCGAATCCCTGCGGCACAATGGCTATAGCACAGCAGCTTTTGGTAAGTGGCACGAGACGGCGACCTGGGAAGTGTCCGTGTCCGGGCCCTATTTACGTTGGCCCACAAATTCCGGTTTTGATAAATTCTACGGATTTATCGGCGGTGAAACCAACCTGTGGGATCCGGTCATTTTCGACGGTGTGACCAAAGTCCATAAAAAGGACGTCGAGGATTATCACTTCACCACGGATATGACTAACGAGGCGATCAATTGGGTGAAGTTCCAACAGGCAATGACGCCAGACAAGCCTTTCTTTATTTACTATGCGCCTGGCGCAACCCATGCACCGCACCACGCCCCCAAGGAATGGATAGAAAAGTATAAGGGACAGTTTGACAGTGGCTGGGAACAACTCAGGCAGGAAACGTTTGCACGACAAAAGGAAATGGGGGTCATTCCCGAGAATGCTCGTCTCGCCCCGATGCCAGCGGATATTAAGGACTGGGAGAAGCTCAGCGATAACGAAAAACGCCTGTTTGCCCTGCAAATGGAAACGTTCGCCGGTTTTGCTGAACACACAGACAACGAAGTCGGCCGTCTTGTGGATGCGATTGATGAGGTAGGTGTACTGGATAACACGCTGTTCGTCTACATTATGGGTGACAACGGCTCCAGTGCGGAAGGCGGTCTGGAAGGTACATTCAACGAGCTGGTTAACCTCAATGGTATCTTTGGCGCGGAAACGGTTGAAGGCATGCTGGCCAGAGAAGACGATTGGGGTGGCCCCAACTCGTTCCCCCATATGTCTGCCGCCTGGGCGGTGGCAACTGATGCGCCCTTTACCTGGACCAAGCAAGTCGCTGCCGACTTTGGCGGTACGCGCAACGGTATGGTGATGCATTGGCCCAAGGGCCTCAAGGCGCGCGGTGAAATTCGCCAGCAATGGCATCATGTCAATGATGTGGCGGCCACGGTTTTCGAGGCGACCAGGGTTCCTCCCTCAAAGGAAATCAACGGCGTGAAACAAAAGCCACTGGATGGCGTGAGTATGCTGTATGCCGCGAGAGACAGTAACGCGGATGATAGGCACCCCACCCAGTACTTTGAGATGTTCGGCAACAGGGCAATCTATCACGAGGGTTGGATGGCCAGGGTGGTGCACCGTGTTCCCTGGAAAAGCGAACCCATCAATACGCTGCAGGATGATGTTTGGGAGCTGTATAACATCGAGGAAGACTTCTCCCTGACGCATGACCTTGCGAAAGAGAATCCGAAGAAGCTCAAGGAGTTGCAGGCGCTGTTTGAGAAAGAAGCCATTGCCAATAACGTCTATCCACTTGATGACCGGGTATATGAGCGATTTAATGCTGCAACGGCCGGTCGACCGGACCTGATGGGTGACAGAAAGAGCCTGACACTTTCCGACGGTATGGAAGGTATTCTTGAAAATACGTTCCTGAATATAAAGAACAACTCTAAAACCATTGTCGCTAACGTCAGCCTGAAAGGGGATGACGAGGGTATTATTCTCGCCCAGGGCGGCAAGTTTGCGGGTTGGGCGCTTTATATGAAGGACGGCAAACCTGCCTACACCTATAACTGGTTTGGTCTCGAGCGCTACACCATCGAATCTTCCCAGGCGATTCGCGGCGACAGTGCAGAAATCAAGCTGGCGTTCGACTATGACGGCGGTGGTTTGGGTAAGGGCGGTACAGCCAGGCTCTATGTCGACGGCAAGAAGGTGGCAGAGGGCAGGGTGGAGAAAACGGTCCCGGCCCTATTCTCCGCGGATGAGACGGCAGATGTCGGTCGAGATGATGCCACCCAGGTTGCAGACAGGGTGTTCGCCAATGTTAAGGAATCTGATTTTACCGGTTATGTGAATAAGGTGACTATCAGTATCCCTGAAGATAAATAGATTTCGGCCTGTTACAGCGCCGTCCCGGCCTGGTTAATCGGTGCCGGGCCGCTTGGGTCGCCACAAAGCGGATAGTCAAGCCTGAGGCTTTAAACTGTCTTGGTTTTGTTGGTAGTTGTACCACCAAGAGACCATTCACTATTCACAGCTCAACGTCATTGCGATGCAGATTTTGCTGTGCTAAATATGTTCCGGTTTAGAGCAAATGTAACCACACGCGTACTGCAGAACAATGCAATAACAATCAAAAGAGGTCAACATGATGAGTATCCCTTCTTCACCTAAGGTTTTAGCACTGGCAGTATTCGGTGTCGTCTCAATGAATACAGCAGCCGTATATGCACAGAGCGAAGACGCAGTGAACGCCCTGGAAGAAGTTGTTATTACGGGTACTCGAGCGCAGGGCCGCAGCGTATTGGACAGTGCTGTTCCGGTAGACGTGCTGAACGTCGATGACCTGGAGAATGTCGGTGCTCTGGGAGGGGAATTGGCCGCTACCCTTGAGAAACTGGTGCCTAGTTTCAGCTTCCCCCGTCAGTCAAACTCAGACGGTGCTGACCACGTTCGCGCAGCTCAGTTACGTGGCATGAGCCCCGATCAAACACTGGTTATGGTCAATGGCAAGCGTCGACACACATCGGCTGTCGTCAACCTGGCTTCCAAGATTGGTAAAGGCACTAACCCTGTAGATTTCAATACCATTCCAACCAATGCCGTGGAACGCGTTGAAATACTGCGTGATGGCGCGGGTGCACAATACGGTTCAGATGCGATTGCCGGCGTGGTCAACTTGATCATGAAACGTGGCTCAGAGGGTGGACGAGTGTCGGTCTCCTATGGTGAGCACAATACTGATTTTGATCCGACGGGCAAGTCCATAAGCGATGGGGAAACAGTGACCGTGGCGGGCGATATCGGATTTGCGCTGGGCAGTGATGGCTTTCTTCGCGTGGGTGCTGAGTATCGCGATCGCGATGGCACCAACCGTGCTGGTCTTGACCAAATTCCATTCTGGGAAGCTGAGACTCCGGCAAACGATGCAGTCCGCGGGAAAGTCAATTATTACTCAGGCGATCCCAAGTCCGAGGACCTGAACCTTTTCTATAACATGGGATTGCCGATCAGTGATGCGCTGGAAGTCTACTCTTTCGGTACCCTGAGCAAGCGGGAATCAGACGGGGCTAACTTCTTTCGCTACCCAGATTCGTGGGAGAATGTCTCTGAGATCTACCCCAACGGCTTCCTCCCCGTATCCGAAGGTGAAAACAACGACTTTTCCATCGCCGGCGGTGTTCGCGGTAATTCAGGGAATTGGAATTGGGATACCAGCATCGTCTACGGTGAAAACGACTTCGACTATGACATCGTTAATTCACTGAACACCTCATTTGGTGTGGATAGTGATACAAAATTCGATAGCGCGGAGTACACCTTCGACCAGCTGACGCTGAATGCGGACGCTTCCCGTGAATACGATATAGGCGCATTTTCCGGTCCGCTAACGCTCTCTTTCGGTGCAGAGTATCGGATTGAAAATTACGTGACTACCCAGGGTAGCCCACAATCCTATCTTGCAGGTCCTGTTGAGGGAGTCCCCACCGGTGTACAAGCAGGACCTGGCTTATCCCCGGAAGATGAAGCAGATCTCGATCGCAATGTGTTTGGCTTCTATGTGGATGTGGAGGCGGATGTGACAGATCGTCTTCTGTTGACTGCAGCGGCACGTTACGAAGATTACGACGACTTTGGCGACACTGTTACGGGTAAGTTTGCGGGTAGCTTCAGCTTTACCGATAACTTCACCTGGCGTGCGTCTGTGGGCACAAGCTTCAAGGCTCCGTCTCTGGCGCAGGTAGGCTTTGAGTCCACCAAAACTGACTTTGGTGACGATGGTCGTTTGGTGCAGATCAAGCATGTCTCCAATGGCAGCGCAATTGCTGAGTATCTTGATGCGGAAGACCTGAAGGAAGAAGAAGCGTTTAACTTGAGTACGGGTTTTACCTGGTCTGTGTCTGATTCTTTTTACATGACTTTGGACATATTCAAGATTGAGGTGGATGACCGGATCACAGTGTCTGAAAGTATCGGCACTGATCCTCAGGAGATCGAAGATGCAACAGGCATTGCTGACGTTACCAACGTTACGTTGTTTACCAACGCAATTGATACCGAGACTGAGGGCGTGGATTTAGTTGCTAACTACATACACGACTTTAACTCCAGCCAAATGACCCTCATGGCGGCCTATAACTACTCGGACACAGAGGTGACAGACGTTCACAGTGGCTCATTCGGCGAGTCAGAGGTGTTTGGTGTTGAAGAGCGAAACACTATTGAAACTGCAGCACCGCAGGACAAGATTGTGTTGTCCTCCTTCTGGCGCAGTGACAGCTGGTCTGTGATGGCCAGAGCGACTCGCCACGGTGAAACCACGCGTGTGTTTGACTTCGGTGGTGGCTATGAGCCCGAACAGACTTTTGGCGAAGTGTGGGTTCTGGATGCGGAAGTTTCCTGGATGCCAAGTTCTCAGTGGACACTCGCACTCGGTGGCAACAACCTGACAGATGAGTATCCCGACGAGTCGATTGATGATCTTGCGTATTTTGGCAACCTGCCTTATGACGTACTGTCCGGTGTCGGTATGAACGGCGCTTACTATTACTTCAGAACCAGCTATGACTTCTAGTAGCATTCTGTAGCGCAGACCTCGATCGGGTGGGAGACTTCTTGCCCATCCGATCGTTTTTCTACATCTAATCGGAAGACATCGAATGCGAAGGATATTTCTAGCTACGCTGTTTGCGATGAATGTAATCACGGCACATGCCGGGACAGAAAATAGTTCCTGTGAACTCATGTATGCCGCGCACCCTCACAAGCATGCGGATGAAGCTATAGGCCAGCAGAGGCTGGACAAAACATTAGCCTTGGACTTCTCTGGCATGGAGGCGTTCAGTGAGGTTTTTATTCCACTGACTGACGAGTTCTCCCGGCAGTTTCTTGAGTCCATTGATAAACAATCTATCTCCCTGGGGCAGCAAACGATTGTTCTGGGTGGGTACGAAGGCGAAACCATACCCTCTGTAGTCATTCCGGTAACAGTCAGCGGTGAACAGGGGTATAAGCAGTTAATACAATTGGCTGCCCTTATTGGTCATGTCTACGCGCAAGACTCTACCTTGGTTATTTGTGACGGCAGTGTCGGGGGCGAGTGGCAGCAGTTGGAGTCACTTGAAGTTCTGGACCGGGGCCCGGAAAAGTTTCTCGTGGAGTCCAATATCCCGATGTTATTTGGAATGATGATCGGCGCCGCTGGCACGGCGGAAAACATTGGCTTTACCTATTATTCCGATACCCAGATGTTCAGCACGCTCTCATACACAGGCGGCGACCTGAATAAGGAGGAGGTGCTCGAACAAGTAGGCGAGTGGATTCATGCGATGAGTAACGGCGACGTTTCCCTTGCAGTGGGCTCCAAATCAGTGGCTGTGTTCTTTCCCCATAATGATTGGGAAAATTACCCCATGGGGAGCCATTACTTCCCCTACCTCCAGGGAGAGGAGCAGCAGAAGATGTTGATAGAGTGGCGTAAAGACTATCTGAGGGTGATGGACGAGTTCTTGACAGAGGAGGACTGAATGGCAGACTTCGCGTCATGGGTTCCGTGACCTATTTCTCAATGCTGAATTGAAGACAGGGAAAACGTTTAGACAGAGTCTCGGTGTCTATGTCAGCAGCTCAGATTCGCTTCTGTAGCAGGATTCCACCGGAGCCGGTGGCAAAAACACCGTTGCCCGTGACTGTTACGGCCTGCAAGGTATTCTCGCATCGGCTGTCCTCCGGCTCCCAGTGGCCGTCGTTATTTCTCAGAATAGTCCCGTTTGAGCCTACCACATAGAATACGTCCTCTGAGCCGGCCACGCAGTGCAGGTCACTTCTTACACCGGAGAACTCCCTGTGCCAGTTGTTGTCCTCAAAACGTATCAAGGTTCCGGCGAGACCGGCGATAAACAGCTTATTAAGGGAGCTTCCGTGAACGCCGTACAAGTCCTGTTCTGTGCCGGCGCCAAAGGATTTCCATCGTTCACCATCCCAGCGCAGTACGGTGCCACCACCGCCAACCGCCAGCAGGTGTTGGGAGTCCTGCCCCCACAAGCCATACAGTTCCTGCTTGATACCGGTTTCTATCTGTCGCCACATAAGACCATCGAAACGTAGGGCGTAGCCGTTGTCGCCGACCGCAAATATGTCATGTGGGCCGAAGCCGGCTATGGCCAATAGTGCCGTATCGACAGTTCCGTGGTGGGCTACATCCCAATCACTGCCGTCAAAATGAAGAATAGTGGAGGCGTCACAGGCCGCGTAAATATTGTTGGGCGAACTTCCCCACAGCGCGTGAATGCGCCGATTGCCCGGGGCCTCTCTCACTGTAATCTGATCCCCGTCCAGGTGAAGCACGGTGCCCGACTCACCGGCGGCAATGAGTTTGCTATCGCTTACAGTCCAGAGTGTTCGCAGGGTTTTATTGGTTTCGCCGTTGGAGATTGTCTTCCATTGGGCACCGTGCTCGATTATAGGGAGATCGCTGGACTCCTGACCTGTCGCTTCCTGTAAGACGGTGCCGTTGTCGCCACATATCATGGCACTGCCGTCGGCAAAGCTGATTACGTCGTGTAAATCGTAGCGCAGTCGGGTTTTCAGCTTGCTGACACCTTCGGAAGTCCAGCGGAACGCGGTTCCCCCATCGCCCGTAATCAGCAGGTTGCTGCCCTCTCGGCGTACTCTTCGCAGACGCGGTAGCGATTCCTCAATCTTCACAGCTGTCCAATCTCCTTTGCTGTAGAGAAACATGCGGCCGACGAATTGATTGGTCTCGATGCTGTACTCTCCACCCACCGCGATGACAGTGTCCTCATTGAGCACAGCCATACTAACTATCGGGCAGCCGGTATTTGTTTCAACCTTTTTCCATTCACCCTCAGCCAACTCGAGCACTACGCCACCGAGACCTCCTACCAGTACCCGGCTGTCTGAAAGGGGTAGTACGGAGCGCAGATTCGCCACAGTGCCACTTTTGTGTTCGATCCAATCTATGCCATTGTATTGTGTAATTCGTCCCTGGTCGCCCACCGCCCAAAGACTGCCATCGGGGCTTCTCTCACACTCGAACAGGGGTTGATTGATTGTGGTGGGTTCATTCTGTCCACCTTGTACAGGATGCCACCGGCCGGCTTTGCGAACACAAATACGCCCTAGCCAGCCAACGGAAAAAACATCGTCGTTGTGAAAACATAGTGAGTGCACATTGAGCTTACTGCCCAGATTTTCGGGTTGCCAACTAACGCCATCAAAATGAAAGATCACCCCATCGTCGCCCGCGATAAAAATATTATCGGCTGAGTCGCCGGCTATCGCCCACAAGACCCCATCGGTTTGCTGGCGTAGTTCTGGGATGGAGCCCAGTTGGGTTCGGGCCAGGCTTTCGTCGGGCGCGGTGAACAGTCGTGTCAAGAAGCGTCGTCTGCCGGTGTTGGGAAGGGCGGTATTCATGACATCATTTTCCGCTGTTGCTGTATCAGTGTGTCCCGACAAGATATGGCCAGCTCTTCAAATAGTGTGTGTAGGGGAGAGGCTTTGTCTCCGGCAATGGGTGCCCCGGCTGCCGCGCCAGCTCCAATCGACGGTGTGAAAGGCAGGCGTGCCAGTGTAGCGATACCCTGCTGTTCGAACCGTTCCACTTCCGGATCGCGTGGAAACATATCGAACTCGCCGCCACAGTGGGGGCAGATGGTGCCGGCGAAGTTTTCCACCAGACCGAGAACCGGTAGTGCGGACTCTTTGCAGTAGCGGGCGGCTTTGAGCGTGTCCTGTAACGCGATAGCATCAGCTGAGGTCACTAGCAGCGCGCTGGTATTGCAGCCCTTGAGGGCATCCCCAAGGGTAATGAGTTCATTTCCGGTGCCAGGTGGCATATCCACTATCAAAAAATCCAATACACCCCAATCAAAGGAGCCGAGCATGTGATGGACGTAGTCGTGCTTGTAAGCGTCGCGCCACACCACCGGCGTGTCGTCCTCCTCGAGGAAAAATGCCAGCGAGCCTATGCGCAGTGAGCCTCGCCCTTCAATGGCATAGGTAGGAGCATTGACGCCGCGGCCAGTGACCTTCACTTGCTCACCCTGTAGGCCGAACAAACGGGCGACATTGGGTCCGTGGATGTCGCCATCCGCCAAGCCGACAGAGTATCCAAGCTGTGCCAGTGCGACTGCAAGATTGGCAGAGACGGTACTTTTGCCAACGCCGCCCTTGTTGGCCATCACCGGAATGATCCAGTTCATTTTTGACAGCCGATGTTCCATATGAACTTTACTGTGATTGGCTTTATCGAGTATGCAGCCGTCCTCCTTTGGACAAAAACTGCAAGCGTGACCGCGGCCGCAGTCTTCAATTTCTTCTGCTACATCGATGTATTCCACGGCGTCACTCATTGCAAAGTCACCCAACCGGGCGAAACGTGTTTCAGTCCATCCCGCTGTTTGGCATCTCCCTGCCATAGGGCGAGCGCGAGCGTAATGGTATCTCCACTGAAATCCGCTTGATGTTCACCACTTTCAGAAACTGGTCGGCTGAACACGACCACCCACTCACCGCTGTCGCGATAAGTACTGCTGATTGCGAGTTGGCCTTGCTCCAGGCGTGTGGTACTGCCGAAACCACCCGCGGCGAGATTCTGTGGTTGGTCCAGTCCGGCTTTCCAGTACCAGATATTTACCGGCGTAGTGGGTGCCCCCATCATATAGCTGGTTGCCGGTCCGCCTTCCAGGGCGAACTGCACCGCCGCCCCGTCGCTGAATTCCTGTCTCGACGTGATGACATCGTGGGTGGAATCAGACCAGCGCATGCGCAAGTGCAGGGCTTCGCCGTCATGGCCAGCTCTGAGGTTTAACGATACAGGGGGTGTTTTCGGGTCATAGCGCAGATTGATCGATTGGTGTACTGGTGGCGCCAGGTTGAGATCCAGACTGTATTCCTGCGCCGCACGCCATGCGGCGCTGTCCGGTGTGCTGAAGTCAGCTCCCGGTTGCCGCGATAAATTGACGATACCACCGACTTCCAGTGCCAGTATCGGAGTGTCATCGATAACAATTCTCGCTGCCTGATTGGCAGCCTCCGAAACTTGTTCAGAGCATGCTGCAAGGATGCCAGCGATCGCGACCGCAGTGAAAATCGCTTTAATCATAGTTCCTAACCCCACAGGTTAACGGACGCAATCTGGTCCGGATTATGTATTTGCGCGACTGATTCGCCAAGTGCCCCATTAAATTGATTTTGCATTACGGTCACAGCCTCCAGCGACAAGGTGGATAGGTTAAGAAAGAAAGGATTGATGGGTGAGTGGCTGTTTGCCTTTTGCAGCGCGGTCACCATCATTTCGAGAAAGTGTTGCAGATGGCGTTCACAAAAATCCCGTTGGGCGCATTGATAGCCCCGCTGTAAGTCGGGTCTATCCGCAGATGATTCCTCCAGATGTGTTAGCCAGGCCAGCAGCTCGAGCTGGCAAACGATGTGGTCGGGCAGTTCATTGGCCAGAGTATCCTCGTTGGTCTTTAGTCCAAAGAGACGATACCAGCCGCTGTATTCCAGAAGAAATTCGGGGCGGCTGCCACTGCCGAGTAACTCACTGTAATCACCTGCATTGAGGTGAACAACCGGCATGCCCCGTTTGCCGACTTGAAATACGTGGATATATTCGGCTTCGTAAGCCGCAAAACTATTTTCAGGCTGTCCTATTACTGCGTCGACTCCGCAGGCCGCATGGGCTGCGTGGGAAAGGGCCGTCGGGTAGCTGCCGTTTATCAGCGTTTCGTGGAATTCTTCGATGGGATGTACAAAACCAAGCGCAAGCAACTGGTACAGCTGTGAGCGTGCTGATGCATTGTCGGAGATGTCGTTGAGTAAGTTTTTCATCTGTTATCCCAGCTTGAACATGTCACTGTGCTTGTAGGCAATAAGAATATCCATCAGTGCGGAATCTTTGCCAGCCTGTTTCTTTGAGCGTTCCGCTTCCAGTGTATCCAGTGATGCTCTCACGCCGTCACCGAACAGACTCTCCAGATAGGACAGTGGTATCCGGTCTTCATCGGCTGCGGTTCCGTCCGCGTTGAATGCGTCGGGGGCTGTCGGGGGAACATAAAAGACATTGGGTTGTGTGCCCCATTCCGAGTGCAGGGGCAGGGCCACCTTGTATTTATCGACCAGTTGGTGAATTGGGCCCTCTTCATCATCGCGGTAGCCTATCCAGCGAATTCGCCCCACACATTGTTGGGCGCAGGCAGTGGGTAAGCCCTTCTCTATTCGCGGGTAGCAGAAAATGCACTTTTCTGATTTGGATAGTTTCTCGTTGAAGTAAACTTTTTTATAGGGACAGGCGGTCACACAGTAGCGATAGCCGCGGCAGCGTTCCTGGTCAATCAGCACAATACCGTCTTCCTGGCGTTTGTAGATTGCATTGCGGGAGCAGGCCGCCAGGCAGGCCGGGTTGGTGCAATGATTGCAGATACGCGGCAGGTAGAAATGATAACTGTTGGGGTAGTCGCCTTCGCCCTCATCCTCATCCCAGTTGGCCCCCCATGTGGGTTTTACATTGGGCCGCAACCAGGGATCGGTGCCCGTCATCAGGGCCTCTTCGTAGTTATACTCCCAGGGTTCACCATAGTCTTCAGGCGTGGGCAATTTCCCCGTTTTCAGTTGGCCGTTCTCGTCGAAGCCTCCGCCACTGGCTTCATAGAATCGGGGATAGCCATCTCCCGGCATGGTTTCCACATTGTTCCAATACATGTATTCGCGGCCATTGCGATTGGTCCACTGGGTTTTGCAGGCCATGGTGCAGGTGTGGCAGCCTATGCATTTATTGAGGTCCATGACCATTGCCAGTTGTCGGTTTGACATTGTTCAGCCCTCCTATGCTTGTTCGGCGCGTTCGATGTCGACGCCGGATTCGTTAGATAATTGGTTGGGGTTCCACTTGTACATATCGAAGGTGAGGTGACCCCAGTTCCCCACCAGTTCCAGTGGCTGGATCAGGGTTGCCACGATAGTGTTGAGGCCCTTTTTATTGCGCATTTGGTAGGGTTCCCAGGCGTGTTCCATCATGACCTGATTGTCGCGCACGGTGGGGGTGACTTTGGCCTGGGCATGGAACTCGCCAAGACTATTGAACACTCGAACCTGTCCGCCGTCTTCGATGCCCTTCGCTGCGGCCAGGATCGGGCTGACATAAACAAAAGGTTCACCCCGCTGTTGTCGCATCATGTACTTGTTGGAGCGCCAGGTGGTGTGAATACCCCAGCGGGTGTGCGGTGTGTAGAACGTGTAGGGGAAATTCGAGCTGGCCGGGCCAGCATTATCTCGCGCTGTCGGTACGGATGAGTTGAGTTTCTGGTACCACTCGTGGTCGCAGTAAAAGGTGATGCGACCGGACAGGGTGGGGTAGGGCGTTTTGTCCTCCACCTGGCTTCTCCAGGCTTGTACCGGCTTGTCGGGCGTCACCTTGGCGCTTTCAGGGGAGGGGCTCTCCCAGATCGTTACAAAGCCCTTATCAACGGCTTCGTCAAATGACTGACCCTGGAACTGAGGACTATTTTCCACCAGGAAACGCACCTCGTCCTTTGCCGTCATCAGTTTTCCGCCCATGGTGTAATCGTCGGCGATGGTGTGTAAGTCACGGGAAAACGGGCCGTCCTGGTAGGAAGAGATTCCTCTGGCAATGGCTCTTTCCTGGATTTTTTGAGCCAGCAGTACATACAGTTCCCACTCGGGTTTGGCCTCGCCGACCGGTTTTACCGGGGCGGTAAAGAGATTGCCAAAACGGTGCAGTGGCGTGGTCCGAAAGTCCCAACCCTCATAATGCCCAGCGGCGGGCAGAACATAGTCCGCGTACATCGCAGTCGAGTCCATACGTATGTTGATGTTGACGAAGAGCTCGGAGAAATGCTCCAGCATCCGCTCCCGGTAATGGGGCCCCTTGTTGCGGGCGAACTTGTTGTCGGCCTGTAAGAAGGCGCCTTTGATCCCCTCGTAGACGGGCATTTGTCCGTTCTCGACAACCTCTTCAATCATCTGCTGCATTTCTTCAACATCGAAGCCGGTGCGTTTTTTGAGCTTGTTGTTGTCGTAGTGTGCCCTTGCTTCAATAATTTTTTTGCCGTGGACAAACTCTCCCAGGCCGCCGCATTCCATGCGGGGCGTCTTACCCAGTTGAATAAAGCCGAGGTAGAAAGTCGATTCGTACCCCCACATGCTGAATGGGCTCCAGTAACCACCGCTTTCTCCGTTGTGGCCAGTGAGCGAGCACATCAGGATCTGCGCCCATTGGGTGTAGATTCCGTTCAACATCTTGGCCGACGCGAATCCGGCTGCAATCACGGCTTTTTTAGCCGCAGCAAACAGGCGTGCCTCTTCGCGCACGATGTCGGGGTGCAGTCCGGTTTTTTCCCTGGTTGCCTCCGGAGAGAACTTCATCGCCTCCGCATGCATATGCACAAAGGCGGGTTGCACCGCTATGTCAGCCACTGAAAACTCGCCTTTCAATGCGGGCTGGAGTGAACCCAAGGCAAGACTTTTTGCGTCACTGCCCATAGAGCCTGGTGCTTCTACTGCGCGCTGGGTTTTCTCGTCCCACAGGTAAAATACATCGTCCTTACCCTCGGGCTCGACATCCGACTGCCGCAATAATTTGCCATCGTCATCCCGAACTAAAAGCGTGAGATCGGTTTGTTCTTTAACAAAATCGAGATCGACCAGGTTTTCATCGAGAATAGTGTAAACCATGCTCATGTAAAGAAAGGGGTCGGCACCGGGCTTGATATTAAGCCAGCGATCGGTGTGGATAGCGGTGGGGTTGTAGTCAGGGGAGGTGGCCACCACCCGCGCGCCATTGTATTTTCCCTCCCACACATAGTGGGCATCCGGTATGCGCGTGACATTGGCGTTAAGATAGGACAGCAGAAGGTAGTCCGCGCCAAACCAGGCGTCGGAGGTGGCATTTTGCATGTTGTCGCCGTAGGCCAGGTATTGGCCCGATTGGCCGTCGCCGACGTCGGTCAATGAGTCTTCCTGAATACCGCCCAGCAGCGATGCAAAGCGCAGCCCGGCTGCTAACTTGCCGTTGGAAACGGTGCCGGTACCGGTATGGGTGGCGAGACAGCCTGGACCGTGCTCCTCATAGAGATCAATCACCTTATCGGCTATTTCTTCTGCTGCCTGGTCCCATGAAATACGCTGCCATTTGCCCTCGCCGCGCTCTCCTGCCCGTTTCATGGGGTAGCGAATACGGTCAGGTTCATACATGGCCTGGGAGTGGATGGCACCTTTCTGACAACCTCTGGGGTTAGTGTCGGGTATGTCATCCGCGATTTGCGGGTACTGTGCCAGTTGTTCTTCGCGTACCACGATGCCGTCTTTGGCCAGGATCTTGAAGGCGCAGTTGCCGTGGCAATTCACACAGTGTGCTGAATAGCCCACGACATCGTGCTCGTATTCCTTGCGGTAAGCGTCCTCCCAGCCCCGGTAGGGGTAGTCGGTCTTCAAAGTGTCATGGATAGGTTCAAGTGAGGTGAGTGACCAGGCGTTTTCGGCGCTGAGCACGCCGATACTGGCAACGCCCACGCTGGCGATACCGGAGGTTTTGAGGAAATCACGGCGATCGAGCTTTTTCATTTCTGGGCGCCTCGGGTGCGTATGGCAGAGATTATAATATGAAGCTATGAAAGTTATAACATATGGCGAAATAATAGCGTAACTGCCAGATTAATCAATTAAAAATTATAACAAATACATGTTTAATGATAAACTTTGGCCTAAATATTGAGTTTAGTTGTAACTTGGGATGGCGCAAGCACTATGGGCTGGGTAGAATCTTATAAAATCGAAACGACAGCGGAGCCGCAGCTCTTGAGCGATATTACCGATACATCTTTTCCTGATATCTTCGAAAGTCTCGCCACCGGGCGGGAATCTTCAGACCGGGTATTGCGCACGATCATTGAGGGTCTACTGGATGGGCGTTTCAGTCCCGGCGGACGCGTAGTGGCCCGACAATTGGCCGAAGAATTGGATGTGAGCATTGTGCCAGTGCGCGAAGCGATACACATTCTGGCGGGTGAAGGGGTGATAGAGCTATCCGCCCGCAAGGGTGCTCGAATTCGCACCCTGAACAAGGAGGAGGTGGGTAACTGGTGGGAAATTCACGGTATGGTAGGCAAGTTGGGCGTTCGCTTTGCGGCCCAGCGCATTGGTCGAAACGAAAACAGTGTTACCCGGGTCAACGATGCGATGGACCTCATTCGCGAGAATGCCGGGAAGCTTGAAGGTTTCGACTTCGTAATGATTCTGCTGCGCTACCATATGGCGCTGCACGAGGTCGCTGAGATGCCGGAGTTGAATGAAGCCACCCGTCGTCTGGGCATCTTTTTTTGGGCCATTTTCTTTCCCGAGTATATTCCGATGAAAGACTACCCTGCCGCCTATATCCACAACCACCAGCGAGTGACAGATGCCATTATTAGTGGCGACCCGGCGGGCGCAGAGGCGGCCTATCAGTATCACATTGATTGGTCCGATGCCCTGATTTCCGGTGAGAGACCGGATCCAGACAAGCCCTGGGTGCATCACAAGACGAGATGACGGCAGGGCTCTTGCGCGTTTACGCGCTGAGCTCAGTCCGCTTTGCCAGGCGAGTCCAGGGCGGACAAGATCCTTTAACTAGCTGATTTTAATCGATATTTCTGTCAAAAAAGCCAGGAGTAGCAGGGCCGCTATTTATAGTGACTGAAACGTCATTGACAAAAACATCACTATATGGGATATTAGCTCCCCTACACAGAATGCTATAACTTGTCTTTGGAGGTTTATCTATGTTGAATACAGTCATTTGGGAAGCACTACACTGGGGCGCGCTGCTCATTGCCACCCGGGTTTCTTATACGTATTTTCGAGATCTTGGGGATGTTACCCAGGCGCTGATGACAGTTGAGCGCAGCAATATGCTTGAAGCCATTCGTAATGAAAATAAGATGATTGCGATCGGCCTGGGAGGTACGGCAATAGCGTTTGTGCTGCACCTTTGGCAGGGCGCCGGTATCGATTGGGTATTTAATACACTGGCAATCGCCAATGTTGTGATGATTGCTTTCGTGTGGGGCTGGTTACATATCGGCTTACGTAACCAGCAAAATCATGCGACGTTTTATTCGATTGAAGAAGCGGATGATTGGGTGCGTGGTGACGAAAGCGTGATAGTGATCGAAAACAATGGTGAGGCTCGGGCGCACTCTGATTATCACATCAAGCGTCCTCACCTGGCAGGCACACCTGAAGGCCTGGGGGGTGAAAATGTGATCCTCACCTATTGTTGTATGACACACCTGGGCCACGGCTTTAAGCCGGAAATTGACGGTGAGAAGCTGGATCTGGAGGTGTTGGCTCAGCACGGCAATAACCTGATTATGAAGGATATGAGTACTGGCGAGCCGATTCAGCAGGTATACGGTACACGCGAGTGCGATGGTCGCCATTCAGACAAAAAGATGCAGGAATGGCCAACCTACCGCATGCCCTATAAAGCCTTTAAAAAGGCCTTTCCCAGTGGCAAGGTGTTTTTGAATAAAATACCTCAGTTTACCAAGAATCCATTCTTGTGGTTGGTCGACAATGTGGTGGAGCAGGTATTCTTGTGGGGAACAATCCCCCATGACCGTACGGAGAAGCTGTTGTTTAACACCCTGGATGTCGATGACAAGCGCTTGCGGCGCAAGGAGTATGTCTGGGGTTTTAATGTGGGTGAGGACTCGGTGGCTTATACGGAAGACTTTATTCGCGAGAACAATAAGCCGATCAATGTCACCGTTGGCGACCGTAATATCGTAGTGGCGTACGACCCGCAGTTTGAAAGTGTTGGCATTTACTATAATGATAGTGGACTGGCCGTTTCTCAAATTAATTTTTGGGGCGAGTCGGATCAGGGTAAACTGGAACGGGTAGAAACTGTGAAAGCGGCCCTGTACTGGTGCGTCTGGGCTAACTTTTATCCGGAGACTGGTTTAAACCGTCTCGATGAAGCTGCCGAAAATGGTAGATCCGAAGATATCGCGAACGAAGAGCGCTTGCAGCCTGACCAACACGTCGCCTAAACAAGGTGTGATCGGTGTAAGCAAGTTTTTAGTGGGCCCGCTCTCGCTGATTTAGGATGTTATCCTGGGTCAGCGAGACCGGGCCTTAGCTGTTTCAAATTCACAATAAGTATTTTTCAGGATAGAAGATGGGCAATTCTGCCGTTCGTGTTCGGGCAAGCAAGCTACAACCCGAAGAGAGAAAGCAACGCTTGATAAGCGCAGCGGTAGATGTTTTTGCCCTCAAGGGTATAGGCACAACTAAACATGTCGATGTGGCCAAGGCTGCGGGTGTAGCGCCGCCTACGGTTTTTTCCTACTTCCCCTCCCGAGACGATTTAATCCGGGAGGTATTGGATGAGGTGGGGAAATATCTCGTGCAATCCGTAGTTGATACAGCGCCACAGGAGAGGGATCTGCAGGAGCGCCTCTATCAAAGTGGCCTGAAGTCCATAGCCATGGCCAGTGAGCGGCCGAACTATATGCGAGTCTGGTTGATGTGGGGCACCCAATTTGTTCCGGAATTGCAGGCCCAGTACCGACATTATGAGTCACAGATATTGGATATTTTTTGCGAAATGATTCGATCGGGTTCAGCTTCGGATGACCCTGAGGAAGACATTCATGATCGAGCGCGAATGATTTTGGGTTCCTCTACTTACCTGCAGAAAATGATTTTTGAAGGTGTTAGCAAAGAACGACTGGAAACATTTGTTAGGCATATTGTTACATTTGCCGACGTATAACCCACGAAAGATCTGCCCGCAATCGTGTGCCTGGAGCGCCATACTCCTCCTAAGTATCAGACCTTAAGGCTATAAAAAAGCCGACGTAGAGTCGGCTATCAATATTCTTACGACAGTGTTCACTGTTAGAAGCGGTAAGTAAGCTCCAAACCGTAACTGCGAGGGGCGCCTTCCATGAAGTAGTTGAAACCAAAACCGCCCTGTAAGTTGATGGCGTAGACATCATACTCTTCATCGGTCAGGTTGGCGGCCCACAAAGATACGGCAAAGCGCTCTGCTGCATCACTGGCGGTAATCCGCGCGTTCCATAGCCAATAGGCTTCCTGGCCAATGTTGCTGTAATCACCCGTTTCGACCACTGCGCCGTTGTAGGCGCTGAACCACTGATCACCAATATAGTTGCCGTCCAGATGCAATCGAGCGATCCAGTTGTTGGTAATGTCGATTTCATAATCTGCGGCTATATTGAAGTTAACCTCCGGCGCAGATACCGGTTCGTTGCCTTTCAGGTCATTGCCGGTAAGTGTGAGTTCGTTATACTCAGCGTCGATCAGGCCCAGGCCGGCCTGGATGGTCAGGGCGTCGGTGGCCAGCCACAGGGCTTCGAATTCGAGGCCGTAGATATCGACGCCACCCGCGTTTTCGAGGATGGCGGAAATGCCTACCTGATTTACAAATTGCTGATCCTGGTAATCATAGTAGAAGGCGGCGGCGTTCAGGCGCACAGTCCCTTCTATAAACTCGCCTTTCATGCCCAGCTCATACGAGTCTACAAATTCAGGCTCCGCGTACGCGTTGTCGCCTTCATCCAGATAGACCACGCCACTGTTAAATGCTCCTGAGCGGTAGCCGTGTGAGTAGCGACCGTACACCATGACATCGTCGTTGATAGTGTAATTCAGCGCGATAGTACCTGTGATCTCTCTTTCGGTGACGGACAGTTCTGGCGCTGAATCTGTGGTCAGGTCGCCATGGGTCCATACCGGAAAGCCCACGTCGGGCGGAACCAGCGGGGCGTCGATACCGGTGGTATTTCCGGGTATATAGCTGCCCTCTGTGCGCGGGTCACTGGTAATTGGAAAAGGCGCTCCTGTGAGTTCGGGAGGTAGTACCAGAGGTCCTCCGTTAATCCGTGAGTAGTTCAGGTAATCTCGGGTGGTTTCATCTTCGGTGTAACGCAGGCCGGCATTCAAGCCCCAATTGGCGGACAGGTCCCAGTTCAGGTCTGTGTAGGCCGCTAGGCTCTTCTTTTCCACATCCAGGTTTCTGTCAATCTGGCCGAAGGTGCCATTTGACAGAAGCACTGCTGCTGCCTGAGCGGGGAGAACCGCATTGGGTACGGAACTGCCGAAAAAATTATCGTGCAGAATGTTGGTGTCCATGTCCTCGTCACCGTAATAGAGGCCGGCAATGAAATTAAAGGGTCCGTCGTAGTTGGACACCAGACGCAGGTCCTGTGAAAGCGCCTCTGTCTCAGCACCAAAATAAATGGATGCCAGAGGGTCGGGTGTTCCATCGGTATCGGAATACTGCAGATAGTCACCGTCGTACCAGGAGCTCACCGAAACCAGTGTGTAGTCACTGAAATCATAGTTTACTTTCAGGTTGAGCATAGACATCTCGGTTTCAGCTTTACCGATACTGTCAATCGCGCCCTCGTGGTATTTGGCGTTGAGGCTTTCCGGGCTGCCGGCAATATTCAGGCCGCCGGGGTTTGTCCCTTCAGGTCTGGCAGCCGTGGCGCGAGGGTTGCTGTCGCCGTAGGAGCCTTTCAGAATGATGCCGAGATTATCTGTGGGCTGGTAATTAAGCGTCAAGCGCAGGCCATAGTTCTTGGTCTGGGCCATGTCCGGGCCATTGTCGTTTTCCCATACGCCATCGTCTTTCTTGTATTTGTAAGCTAGGCGTGCGGACAGGGTGTCGTCTACCAATGTCCCTTCCAGGGCTCCAACAACCGAGATAAGACCATGACTGCCCGCTCCGGCAGTAATGAAACCATTGGTTTCTGTGCCGATATCAGGGGTGCGGCTGATCAGGTTTATTGCGCCGCCTGTCGTGTTTTTTCCGTATAGAGTGCCTTGTGGTCCGCGCAGTACTTCAATGCGTTCCAGGTCATACATGGACATACCGTGCAGGAACGTTGCGCCGATATAGGCTTCGTCTGCATAGATTCCAATGGGGCTGGACTGGGAGGGGGTGTAGTCGACCATAGACACGCCACGAATGGAAAATAACGGCTGAATATCACCAAAGGGTGCGCTCATTTGCATGTTCGGGACTTGGGCTGCAACGTCCGAGGGGTTATCCCAACCTAGAGCCTCAATGTCAGTGCCGCCGATAGCAGTGACGGCCACGGGCACATCCTGCATGCTTTCCGAGCGTTTCTGTGCGGTAACGATAACTTCTTCCAGCTGCGCTGCAGCGTGCTGGGTATAGAGTGAAATTAATGCGGCGGCCATAGCCGTTTTTGCGATCTTGTGTCCCATGTGGAGAGCCTCTGTCAGGTTATTTCGATGGGTAATATATTCGGGAAATGTAAGATTGTCAATAAATGTTATAACATACTGGAATTATAACCATCAGATAATCGGTAAATCTACATTTTATTCGTATTATGCTATAACAATATATAATTTTGTCCATGGTTGGGAGGATGGAATGGACTGGATTTGAGGCTAGAATTGCGGCCAGGGGCAGGCAATATTCGGACATGCGCCGCTACTTTTATGAGTGTCGGCGCGGTCATTTTGATCCACCGAGTGTCTATCGCGGTGGCGTGCGTCGGGTGGGTGCCTGGTTGTTGTGGGCGACTAGTCCGTCGCCCTTGATTCTGTGGGTCTAGAGATCCACCTCAATGATGCGGGTCTTGGCGGGTCCTTCCTCGTAGGGCGTCAGCATACGAATGTTGAGTTTGAGGTGTTGGTATAACCACTGCCCGTCGCGCCGCACATACTGGTCATCATAGGTCGCTGACATCCACAGGGCGGCGCCCTGGAAAACCATGGGCTGCCACAAAAACCATTGGCCCTTCGCAGTATCGCCGTCGATTTCTATGATGGGGTTCGATATCTGGTGCACGGCAAAAGGCACCAGCGAGCTGGCGGCACCGAAAAACTCGTGGATACCATCGCGCCCCTCGGCATAGCCCAGGATGCTGCCATCCCATATGGCGTCCTCCGTGAAAAGTGGTGCGAGTTTATCGGGGTTGTAATTGTCATCACAGGCGGCTGCGTAACGCGCCTTCAGCTGTTTAATATCTTCAATGTCTGCCAGGCGGCGTACGGTTTTTTCCAGATCAAAGCTCATGATTGAAACCTCTTGTTTAAAGTTGGGCGCCAGGGGCGATTTGTTTGTGCCACTCAGTCGCGTTTTCATAGGCGTGGGCGGCCTGGATAAGCAATGCTTCTTCACAGTGGCGTCCCACGAGTTGCAGGCTCAGCGGGAGTCCGAAAGTTGAAAAACCCATGGGTACGGAAATGGTCGGGCTACCTGAAAAGTTGAATGGAGCCTGATATAAAGTGGAAGAACCCACGACCTCCATTGGCAGCAGCAGTTGCGGCGGAAATTCCTCCAGTGATGGCGCCGGCCCAGCCAATGAAGGGCATAGCAACATGTCGACATCAAGGAAGGTCTTCGCAAGAATTTGCTTCACCCGACCACGTGCGGTGTAAGCGAGAGAGGCATCCTCACCGCTGAGGGAAGTACCGTGCTCTAGCACGCTACGAAACACGGGGCCGTAGTCATCTGCCCGGGAGGGGTAAAATTCGCGGTGGTGCATGGCAGCCTCTAAGGCAGTGAGGTCAATCCAGCGGTCTGCACCCTCTTCAATGCCAGAGACGTCTACATCGATAATTTCAGCCCCCAGTCTGGACAGTACGGCGGCGACGGCTTGCAGTGCGGTTCCAACCTCGGGGTCCACCTGGGCGTTATAGTTTGAATCCATTCCAATTCGCAGTCCCTTAATCTCAACGCCGATACCTGCAGTAAAATCGGGTACGGGTATATCGAGTGAGGTGGGGTCCTGAATATCAAAACCGGCGATGGCATTGAGGACAAGGGCGGCATCTTCGACAGAGTTGGCCATAGGTCCAATGTGGTCCAGAGACTCCGATAAAGGGAAAGCGTTGTGGCGACTGACGCGGCCGTAGGTTGGCTTTATTCCGACTACGCCGTTGGCGGCCGAGGGGCCGCGAATGGAGCCGCCGGTATCGGTACCTATTGCGGCGCAGCACAGGTGAGCCGCTGTCGCTACGCCTGATCCGCTTGAGGATACGCCAGGCCAGTGATCTTTATGCCAGGGGTTAACCGGTGCCTTTAAGTCCGGGTGGTAACCCCACAGGGCATACTCGGTCATATTGGTTTTGCCCAGAAAGACGGCGCCTGCAGCGGCAAGTTTGTTGACCACGGTGGCGTTACTATCGGGGATGAAGTCGCGGTGAATAAGGGATGAGACGGTGGTTTTAATGTGTTTGGTATAGAGGAGATCTTTGAGGCCCATGGGAATGCCGTGAAGGGAGCCTCGGTAATTACCCGCTGCGATTTCAGTCTCCGCGACTGCTGCCTGGTTCAGGGCCTGCTCGCCCGTCACGGTGTTGTATGCGTGCAGTCCAGGATTGAGTTCCGCGATGCGGTCCAGAAAGGCGCTGGTAAGTTCGACCGGAGACAGTTCTCCGGATTTAATACTGGAGGCTAGATCAGCTATGGATCGGACGCTATGGTCGGTGGTCATAGGGGGGTGTCCGTATTGAGCAGAGTGAGTGAGAAGCCAATATATTATAATATATCTATTTAGCCAAGAAGTTCCTCGATTTTATTTATAACATAATGGTATAAAATAGACCTAAACTAGGTGATATAGGCCATATATTATAACAAAAGCGTTGACTTCAGAGTCACTGGCCTTTATATTTTGCCCAAATGTTATAACTACACCCAATGTCCGGGCCCCGTAACTTCGTGGAGATAAATAATGACCCTAGTCAAAAAGGCAATACCACTGGCCATCAGTGCTGCAATCTGTACGCCTTTAGCAGCTCAGCAGCTTGAGGAGGTTGTTGTTACTGCGCAAAAGCGGGCTGAGAGCCTGCAGGATGTGCCTGTTGCAGTAAGCGCATTCCAGACTAATCAGTTGGAAAACTTTGGTATTGAAGACACAAAGTCGCTGCAAATGGTTACGCCCAGCCTGGTGTTCAATAACCGGGGCCCTGTTGCGCAGCCATTCATTCGTGGTATTGGCACCACCTTATCGCTATTGGGTCTCGAGCCCAGTGTGGCCACTTATGTTGACGATCAATATTATCCGCGCCCCGTAGGCAGCATCATGGAGCTGCCTGACATTGAGCGGATTGAAGTGTTGAAAGGGCCGCAGGGAACGCTCTATGGCCGTAATGCCACGGGCGGCGCAATCCGTATTGTGACTAAAGATCCCGGTGATGAATTCTCCGGAACCGTAAAAGTGTCTGCTGGCAACTACGACTATGTCAAAGTCTCTGCCTATGCAGAGGGCGCGTTGAGTGATAATTTTCGCGCGAACTTGTCGATCCTTAATTCCCAGCGTGATGGCTTCGCCGAGCAACAGGAGCCGGGCCTTGATGACCTCGATGACCTGAATGTACAGACCTATCGCACCAAGCTCGTATGGGACGCCTCGGAGAGCGTTACTGCCAAGTTAGCGCTGGACTATACCAAGCGTAAAGACACGGCCGGCAGCGAGACTATTGATATCACGTCGGGTAAGACCATTATCGGGCAGGTTTTCCCATTTTCAATTGGTAATTCCTTTGCCGAAGCTATTGGCGGTGGCGCTCCCGGTGGCGCTGCCTTCGGCAACGTTCAACCCACAGGAAAGGCGCAGGATGATGTGCGTTCCAGTGTGGATAAGGACAATGAACTAACCATGTTTAATGCCCAATTGCGTTTCGATGTCGATTTGGATGGGATGATGTTCTCTTCCATGACCACTTACCAGGACACGGAGTCGGAAACCAACACGGCCGACTTCGATGCTTCTTCATTGTCTCTGTCGGATATATCCGATTTTGAAGAAAATGAAGCCGTATCTCAGGAATTTCAGCTTTTATCTGATAACGATAGCGACTTGAGCTGGATGGTGGGTACCTTCTACTTCCAATCAGAAGGGGAGTACCAGCTCTTATTTGACGGCAGCGATCTCGTGCTTACAGGTTTCCAGACACTCGTGTCACCCCAGAGCAGGTTGGATACCACCGCGTGGGCTGTGTTTGGACAGGCAAGTTACAGTATTAATGACGCTTGGGTAGTGACACTCGGGGGACGCTATAGCGACGAGGAAAAGGAGATCAAAGCCGATTCACCTACCGGGGTTGTTGAAGACGATGAGGAATGGTCCGAGTTCACTCCAAAGGCGGTGCTGGAATATAACTGGGATGTGGGTATGGCTTACCTGAGCTACTCCCGCGGCTTCAAAAGCGGTGGTTTCTCCTACCCTTATGTTGTTGGCTTCAGTGATAGCTCCGTCGACGCGGAAGTTCTCGATATGTGGGAGCTTGGAATGAAAGCGGACCTGGTCGATAACACCCTGCGCCTGAATGGTGCTTTGTACTTCTACGACTACTCGGACTTACAGGTCAACCGCAACGCCGGTTTGGTGCCAGGTGTGGGTGTTGTTATTCCGGTAGAAAACGCAGGTGGCGCGGAAATAATCGGTCTGGAAATGGACCTGACATGGGTTGCCACAGATAGCCTCACGTTGACAGCTGGCTTTAATGCCATGGACACGGAATACACCGATTACGATGCGACACCCTCCGTGTATAACACAGAAAATTTCCCCGGTCCGGCGGTTGAAACTGTGGATTACGATGCCAAGGGTGACGATATGATTCGGGCCCCGGACTTTTCTGCCTACATCTCAGCTAACTACGAGTTCACCATGGCAAGTGGCGCGTACATGCCCTTGAACATTACATATTCACACAAGGGTGATTATAACTTCGACCTGATTCCAGGCGATGAGAGCAACAGCATTGATGAATACCAGAGTGATTCCTATGAGTTGCTGAATGCCAGGTTGGGATTCCACTCTGCCGATGATTCATGGCGTGTGGCCCTGTGGGGTAAAAATCTAACCGATGAAGAGTACTTCGATGAGGTCGTAGCCTTTGCGACTGCAGTGCGGGCGACAGTCGCCGCACCACGTACCTACGGTATCGATTTCACCTACAACTTTTAAGCTTGTTTGATGGTTCCAGCGTGGCTGGAATCATCTCCTCTTGGCCGGCTTACTCCGCCGGCCTTTTTTACCGCTCACAACGATGAGGATATGGCCGTGCTGGGATTAATGCAGGATTTTCCATTGATCATTCCGCGTCTCTTGACCTATGCGGAGCGATTTCATCCTGATACAGAAATAGTATCCAGGCGTCTGGAAGGGGATATTCATCGCTATACTTTCGCAGAGTTGGCCCGCCGATCACGGCAACTGGCTAACGCTCTGGAGAAGTTGGGTGTTGCTGCCTGCGACGTTGTAGGTACCATCGCCTGGAATGGTTACCGGCACATGGAGTTGTATTATGCTCTGCCGGGTACGCAGTCTTTGTACCACACGATCAATCCCCGGCTGTCCGCAGACCAGCTCAGTTACGTCATTAACCACGCCGAAGACCAGTACATCTTTGTGGAGGCCATGTTCGTCCCCCTGCTGGAAAATGTATTGGAGGATATTCCAGGCGTAAAGGGTTTTGTGGTCCTCTGTGAAGAGAGTGACATGCCCACGACCACGCTGCCGAATGCAATGTGCTATGAAACTTTGCTGGCTGAGCAGTGCGATGAATATCAGTGGCGGGACTTTGATGAGAATACCGCTGCCGGTATTTGCTATACGTCCGGTACAACTGGCAATCCCAAGGGTGTCGTGTATTCTCACCGGGCGCTGGTGCTACAGGCTATGAACTCCACTATTGGGCTGGAAATAACCACACGGGATTCAGTCTTGCCCATCGTGCCCATGTTTCACGTCAACGGTTGGACTATGCCCTATGTGGCAGCCATGCTGGGCAACAAATTGGTTTTGCCGGGTAAAGACCTTGATGGCGCCAGTGTCTACGAACTTCTGGACAATGAGCAGGTGACGTTCTCGGCTGGCGTGCCAACTGTTTGGCAGATGTTGTTTGACTACCTTGAGCAATCCGGCAACACACTTCCGCATTTGAAAAAGGCCTGTATCGGCGGTGCCGCGGCCCCCAGGTCAATGTTGGAAACGTTCAGGGATGTGTATGACGTCGACCCGCAACATGCCTGGGGTATGACGGAAACGACGTCCATAGGTTCGGCGCCGAGCACGACGGCCCGGGTGGCTGCGCGAGGCGAAGAAAGCATCATGGACGCAAAAATGACCCAGGGAAGAAGCTTATTTGGCGCCGAGCTCAAAGTCGTCAATGACGAGGGCGCGGAGTTACCCATGGACGGCAAGTCTGCGGGCAGTTTGCTAGTTCGAGGTTGGGCGGTATCCAGCGCTTATCTGAAAGGGGAGAGTAGTAAGGAGTTTCTGCCGGGCGGCTGGTTTGACACCGGCGACGTTGCCGTCATCAATGCAGACGGCTATCTGCAATTGACTGATCGCGCGAAGGATATGATCAAATCCGGTGGTGAGTGGATCAGCTCAATTGATCTGGAAAATGCGGCTGCAGGACACCCGGATTTGGCTGCCGCTGCGGTGATTGGTATCTATCATCCTAAATGGGATGAACGACCGCTACTGGCAGTGGTCATGAAGCCGGGTCGGGAATTGGACAAGCAGAGCGTTCTTCATTTTCTCGAAGGTAAAGTTGCCAAGTGGTGGTTCCCTGACGATATCGTGACCGTGGTGGATCTACCCATGGGTGCAACCGGGAAAGTGCAGAAGAATGCGCTGCGCGAGCGGTTTCGCAACTACTCTTTCCCGGGAGTATGAAGTGAATCAGCGCCAGGAACTTGTCAAGCGCTTGGGGGAGGCCTACCCCGAACCGACGGTGGCTTTGAATCCACTAACTGGATTGCAGCTTGAGGACCTGAAACAGATCGCGAGGGATACCGCGCTGCAGGGCGTGCGCCAGCCCCTGGTTTTGGCGAAGCACCTCAGTAGTCATGCCAAAAAGCTGGTGGATATTATCGGTGAGGAATCCGAATACCTCCCATCTGCTGGCGATCCACGGTTTGTGGATGAGACCTGGCAAAAAAACGGTCTATATAATCGATTGATGCAGTCCTACCTGGCAACAAACGAGACGCTGGAGGAGTGGGTAGACGATCTCGATCTGGATTCGATTGGACGACTGCGGGCGGCGTTTTTACTGCGTCTTATTGGTGACACAATCTCCCCGACGAACACTTTGCTGGGGAATCCTGAAGCATTGCGCGAGGCAAAGGCAACTGGAGGCAAAAGTCTGTTTCGCGGGATGCGAAATCTTATTTCGGATATACGCAATAACCACGCTATTCCCTCACAGGTAAAAGGTGACGCGTTTATCGTTGGGGGAAATCTGGCGACTACGCCCGGCGCTGTTGTATTCAGTAACGACGTTCTGGAATTGATCCAATATACCCCCAGCACCGAGCAGGTTCATCGCCGCCCACTTATCATGGTGCCGGCGATGATCAACAAATTCTATGCGATAGATCTGACACCTGATCGTAGTCTGGTAAAGTTTTGCGTCGACAAAGGCATACAGATATTTCAGGTCAGTTGGGCCAACCCCTCGGAGGAGAATGCTGACTGGGGTTTGGAGAAATACGCGCTGTCGGTTATCGAAGCAATGACGGCGGTAAAGTCTATTACTCGCTGTAAGGATCTCAATGTTTTTGCTCTGTGTTCAGGGGCCATGATGGCATCGGCAATGGCTGCATATCTGGAAGCGCACAGTGACAAGATGATTCACTCTATGACGATCGGTGTGTGCATGCTGGAAATGCAACAGGACGATATGGAGTTGGGTGCATTCTCTACGCCTGAAATATTTTCGCGTGTTAAGGCGCGCTCAAAACGAGCCGGGATTTTGCGTGGCCACGAACTGGCCTCCTCGATGTTGTGGTTGCGACCTCAGGACCTGATCTATGGCAATGCGGTTAACAACTATCTGCTGGGCAACAATCCACCCGAATTTGATCTACTTTACTGGAACAACGACTGGACAAACCTTCCGGCGGCTCTGCATGGGGATGTGATTGATATGTTCTCCACAGGATGCCTATTAAAGCTGGGGGAAATGGAAATTTCAGAAACGGCGCTGGACCTGGCCGCCGTAGACTGCGACAAATTTATACTGGGTGCGCTCACAGATCATATTACTCCCTGGAAGGCTTGTTATCGCAGTGGGCAAGCCCATGGCGGTAATAAGGAGTTCCTACTCTCCAATAGCGGCCATATACAAACACTACTGAATTCTCCCGCCAAGAAACGCGCCAGCTATTTCGTAAACAAGGCGCTTCCGCAAGACGCTGAGGAATGGCTAGCGGGTGCCACCCTGGAGCAGGGCTCATGGTGGGGGCATTGGCTGGCCTGGTTGGAGCCCCGCTCGCTACAAAAGAAGAACGCGCCAAAGAGCTTGGGAAACAAGACGTTCCCGGCTGGCACGGCGGCTCCGGGCACCTATGTTCACCAGCAGTCTGAATAGTCAGAAAGGTTATAGATGAAGAAAAGTAAGAAAAATGGAACGAAGCTGGATTGGATAAACCTGGGGATTCACAGCTTTGAGGGTATGCGGATACGATACGGTGTCAGGCCCGGAAAGAAGCAGGGTGTGCCGCTGCTGATTTTCAACGGTGTGGGTCAAAGTATTGAGGTTCTGCAGCCATTGATTGAAGCGATGTCCGGCCTGGAAATTATTGCTTACGATGTGCCCGGTACCGGCTTATCCGATACTCCTGTCTTTCCCATGCGTTATTGCCGGCATGCGGAAGTTGCCGCTTCATTGATTGCGCATTTGGGCTACGAGAAGGTCGCGGTTATGGGGATTTCATGGGGCGGGCCGCTCGCGCAACAATTTTCCAAGCAATATTCGAAACTGGCGTCGAAGCTCATTCTGGCTGTTTCGCCACCGGGTAATGTCATGGTGCCGGGTAAACCCAGTGTCTACTGGCGTATGTCACACGTGAAGCGATTTACCGACCGCAACTATATGCGCAGTATAGCGGGCCACATCTACGGCGGTAGTATTCGCCAAGACGACTCCCCTATCGATGAACACATGGAGAGACTGCGAGCACCCAATGGCCGTGGCTATCTATATCAGGGTTTAACCATGCTGGGCTGGACCAGCCTGGGCTGGCTGCGTCGCTTGAAGTTGCCCACGCTGATTATTCAGGGAGAAGACGATCCCATGGTGCCTACGATTAATGCAAAAATTATGGCTAGGTTGATACCGAATTCGCAGCTGGAGTATATCGACTGTGGACATATGCTAATTCTGACCCGGGTACCTGCCCTATCGAAATTGGTCGGTGAGTTTTTGCGAGCTTAAGGGAATAACTGTGGCTGACATCAATTCTAAAAACGTTAAACTTGCTGCGTATCTCGAACAGCAGATTCCCGGTTTCGCTGGACCTTTGTCGCTGGGTAAGTTTCCAGGCGGACAGTCAAACCCGACGTATTTGATCACCGCTGCCAGTGGGCAATACGTACTGCGTAGTAAGCCCCGCGGAGAACTGCTCGCGTCCGCACACGCAGTGGATAGAGAGTTCAGGGTATTACAGGCATTGGTCGATACGGATGTGCCCGTGGCAAAGGCGTATCACCTGTGTGAAGACGATTCGGTTTTTGGCTCGATGTTCTATGTGATGAGCTACGAAGCGGGGAGAACGTTCTGGGATCCCGCCTTGACTGACATTGCGCGAGATCAGCGCCGTCCGATATTGGAGCAACAGGTTCGGGCTCTGGCTGCCTTGCACAATGTTGATGTAGAAGCTGTGGGTCTATCCGACTACGGTCGACCGGGAAATTATTATGAGCGTCAGATATCTCGTTGGACCAAACAGTACCGAGCGGCAGAAACCGAGCCGCTTCCAGCCATGGAAGAGCTAATACAGTGGCTACCGGAAAACGTTCCCGTCGATGATGGCAACGTGAGTCTTATTCACGGGGATTACCGCCTGGACAACCTGATCTATCACCCTACAGAGCCACGGATTATAGCGGTACTGGACTGGGAGCTGTCCACTTTGGGTGACCCTCTGGCTGACATTGCCTATTTTTGTATGTGCCTGCGCCTTCCAAAAATATATAGCCTACAGGGGCTGGCGGGGAAAAATCTGGAACAACTGGGTTTGCCTAATGAGAAAGAGATCGTGGCTCTTTACTGTGCTCTTCGCGGTATCGAGGGTATCGATAACTGGCTGTTCTATCTGGCCTTCAGCTATTTCCGCATTGCGTCAATTTGCCAGGGGGTCTATTCCCGCGCCCAGTCCGGTAATGCTTCCGATAGTACTGCGGCATCCAGAGCGAATGCAGCGCCACAGTTGGCAGGCATGGCCGTTACACTACTACTCGATGGAAATGAATTATGAACACGGACCTATTTGATCTGACCGGTAAGGTTGCCCTTGTAACGGGAGCGAGCCGCGGGATTGGCGAAGAGATTGCATTACTGCTCGCACGCTATGGCGCACATGTGATTGTCTCGAGCCGAAAGATTGATGGCTGTCAGGTCGTTGCTGACAAGATAGTCGAGGCAGGTGGTAGTGCAGAAGGGTTCGCGTGTCATGTCGGTAGCATGGCGGATATAGAGACAACTTTTGCACACATTCGCAGCAAACATGAAACACTCGATATTTTGGTAAATAACGCAGCGACCAATCCCTACTACGGACACATTCTCGACACTGATATTCACGCTTATCAGAAGACTGTTGACGTCAACATCAGGGGTTATTTCTACATGTCGATAGAGGCGGGAAAAATAATGCGCGACAACGGCGGTGGCGCCATTGTTAATACGGCGTCGGTTGCGGGACTTCAGCCCAGCCCCGGGCAGGGTATTTATGCGGTGACCAAGGCCGCCGTTATTAACATGACGCGGGCATTTGCCGGAGAGTGCGGCGAATACAATATACGCGTGAACGCCCTCTTGCCAGGGTTGACCAAAACCAGTTTCGCCGGAGCGCTATTTGAGAGCGATGAGTTTTACCAGGAGGCAGTGCGCGGCATTCCGCTTAAACGCCATGCTGCTCCCAGTGAAATGGCCGGAGTGGTGTTGATGATGGTATCCAATGCGGGCAGTTACCTCAGTGGCGAAGCCATTACAGTAGACGGTGGAATGACGGCCACCCGCGTTTAACATAACGAACAATGAGAAATGGATTTTAAAGGGAGTTTGACATGAGTTTAGTGAATACATTGCAGGACTATATAAACGCGGCGAAGACAGACTTTCCCGCATCACTCGAAATGTTGTCTGAAGAGGTACAGTGGATCAATTTGTTGCCGGAACATGTACCTTTTGGTGGTGAATACCGAGGTAGGGAGGGCGTTGCCGGCTACTTTGGGGAAATGGCCGACACCTTTGTGATCGGAGACTATATCTACGACCAGTTTGAATATATTGAAACGGAGGACACCGTGGTATTGGTTGGATTTGAAAAAGATGCTCAGGTCCCTGCCACTGGTAAAACCTTCGACCTGCATTTCGTCTGGGTCGTTAAATTCGATAGTGCCGGAAAAATCTGCTATTTGCGTGAGCACAATGATACCGCTGCGATTGGCGACGCTTTTAAGGCTTGACCTCTTTTGGGCGCATACGCCCTGTTTCACTACAGAGAACTTCGGGAGAACCCTATGATAAGTTTCAAAATTGGAGTCGCGCTGAGTGCGGCGTTGATGTTCACCGCAGGCGCAGACCTGGCTACTGCTGCTGCTCCTGGCAGCAAAATTGTATTCGATGCTGAGTTTGTGAAACTGCAGGGTCAGAAGTCGGAGCAGTGGGAGGTGGAAGATGCCGCCCTTCAAAAGAAGCTGGCGGCAATGCGCAAGAAATATGGCAAGGCCCCGAATATCATCCATATCATGTGGGACGATCATAGCCTGGGCCAAGTCGGTATTCCCGAAATGAACAAGGTTCTGGGTTTTGATACGCCGCGCATTAACCAGATGGCGGATGAGGGAATCAGTTTTACCCGTATGTACACAGAGCCCTCTTGCACGCCAACACGTACAGCGGCATTGACCGGACGTCTCGCGGTGCGTGCGGGAATGGAAAAGGTCGGTTTTCCCCCGGATGGCATGGGTCTCCATAAAGACGAAATAACCATTGCTGAAGTTCTGTCCCGAGTCGGCTATAAAACAGCATTTGTCGGCAAAGGGCACCAGGGAGACATCCAGCAAAGTTACCTGAATAACCAGGGTTTCGACTACGCAAACTTCTCTATGTATAACCAGTTTCCCTTCATTATGTGGCACGAGTTTATGGGGCCTGGCGGGGCTACACAGGGATTGTTTGACTCCCAACTCGACAAAAAATATGCCATCGACCGGGAGTTCCGCCCCCATGGCTTTGTTAATCAATTGGAGGGCCGTAAGGGTGAAAAGCCCAGGGTGTTTAGTGGCAATTCCATTGGCGAGTACAAGCAGCTGATGCGTACACACCAGAAATTGGTGGTCGATTACATCGAACAGTCGGCGGATGAAGAAGAGCCATTTTACCTGGCTTATTGGCCACATGTTTACGACGCGACGATTAAGCCGGAAAATTTAACGACTAGCGCAAGCACATGGTTTGCTGAAAACGTCGTACAGATGGACCGGGACATCGGTGAAATCCTCGACAAGCTGAAAGAGCTGGGGATGGCAGAGAACACCCTGGTTGTCGCCATGGCCGACAATGGGCCCATGCATGAACTAGCGCCCCTGGGACCGCAAGAAACAATCGTTCGGGGTGGTAAGGGTGACTACCTGGAAGGCGGAATTCGCGTGCCGGCATTTGCCTGGTGGCCGGGTGCGATAGATGAGGGGCAGGTCGTGGGGGACATTATTAGCGTACACGATCTATTTACCACATTTATAAGCCTGGCCAGTGGACTGGACAAGATACCGACCGACCGGGTGATCGACGGCATTGACCAGACCTCCATGCTGCTCAATGGTGATGGCTACTCGCGCAGGGATTACCTGCATATATACACGGGCGAGGTTCACGCCGCATCGATCAAACAACAATTCAAGCGGACTTGGGTTGGCGATAAGCCGGGATTGATGGGAGACAGTTATACCGACTTGTACAAGGACCCCAGGGAAGAGCACCTGAAAATGTCCCCCTACCTGTGGGCCTGGGCGGCCTTTGACCATATGCGTGAAAGGCACGATGCGTTGGTACGAAAATACCCCCATCGTAGTCACACCCACGACGTGCCCTACAGGGGTATAGCCGACCTGCCGGAGGAGGCGAAAGCCCTGGCAGCCAGATTGCCAAGGTCCTATTGATTGGTAAATGAGTATCGCACCGTGGGGTCGATCTCATTCGGCCTCCTTCGAGTAAACCTGTGCCCTTGCGTCCAGGCAGGAGAGACTAAATGAGCACGTCCTATTTCAACCAGCCTCCACGGATCAGGTTGGCCTTTACCCTTGTAGCGTTCTGCTGTGCAGGCATGGCAATTTTCGCTGCAATATTGATGACTGAGGCGGGACAGGTCCTCGACCTGAGTCGCAGTTGGGTGGTGAATTACTATCGCTACAGCTGGCAATACAGTGGGGTAGTGCTGGCCCTATTCGCCGGGTTGGTCTATCTCAATATCAAACATGGAATTTGGCGGCGCTTGTACATGATCTTGGCCGGCGTGGGTGTTTTCTTCGCGCTCTACGCCGCAAACGATCTACTGAACCAGTTGTTCCCAACCATGCATAAAACGGCGGTCTATATCTCCGTCCAGCAAGCAGATGAATTGCTGGATGACAGTGAGGTGGTGTATGCAGTGGAGATCAATGGGGAGGCAGTCGCCTATCCAAAACGCTTTTTGGAGATACCCCATGTGGCGGGGAAAAACATCGGAGGGCAGGATGTCGCTATGACTTTCTGTGCTCTGAGTAACCTGCCCGTGGTTTACAGTAGTCAAATGGGCGGACACGAAACTGATCTGGGAATTTTGGTTCAAACGCACAACAATCTCGTGCTCTATGATGATAACTCAGGTGAGATCGTTCAGCAGATTACGGGTGAAACCGAGTTTGGCTCCGCACAGATGAGCACCTATGCAAACCAGATGATGAGTTGGGGTACATTTAAATCTCTTTATCCTCATGGCGAAGTGTTTGAATATAAATTTGATCGCTGGCTGGATGGCGTATTGTTGAGTCTGTTTGACGATGGAATGAAGAAGCAGTTCGACCCTGCTCAAGGGCCCATGTTTCCGACCCTGCGTCTGGACGACGCAAGACTCCCTCAAAAGGAGCAGATCTGGGGGCTGAATATCAATGGCGAACAGATAGCCTTTACCCGTAGCTTTTTTGATAAACAGCCCATTTATAACACGGTGGTGGGTGGGCAGGCTGTTGTTCTGAGTTACAGCGACGACTACGATACGCTGGGAATTTTCCAACGAAAATCAGAAGCCGAGGTTACTAAGGTGGATATTTATGGCAATGGCCCCAACGGTAAGCTCGAGCGGCAGCCAAGTTACAACGGCGTATTTTGGATGGTGTGGTCTCACTTTTTCCCGGATACAAAGGTGAATCAGTAGCGCCCCCGGTGAACGCGGCCCGCTCTATCACGAAGTTATTCAGCAGGGCCTGCCAGACCGAGAACGTTAGTGGCATGATAAAAGCAGCGGCCAGCAGGAAGTTCTGCTGGGATCGCACAGCAGATGAAACAGCTGGCTTTGACTTTTCGGTACTAGGGTTCACAGTCTGATTGCATCGGAAGTGTATACCATGTCTCCGGTATAGACCCTTGGGGGATGGCGCGCCTGACAGGATTCGAACCTGTGACCAATGGCTTCGGAAGCCACTACTCTATCCAGCTGAGCTACAGGCGCATTTGGGATGCGCATAATACCTGTCGCTATGGTATTCGTCCACCCGTACGGTGCTCAGGGTGAATCCGGAGTTTGTCGTCAGGTAACCGCCATCATCGATTCACCTTATAGGTGGAGTCGCGCCTATCCCAACTTGCCTCTCCCAAGCCTTTGTCGCGCAACTGGTATTTCTGCACTTTTTGGTTGGGGGTATAGGGCAGTGCGGTGACAAACTCCATATAGCGTGGCACGAAATAATAGGGCGCGTTGTCATTAATGAATTGGCAGACCGCTTCGTGCGTGGTGTCGGCGTCTTCGGCTAACACGATATCGATTTTGAGCTCGTCTTCACTTTCCACTTCGGCCGAGGGGATGCCGAAAGCCGCCACGTCCCGTACGTCCGGGTGTTGCCGGACCACGCTTTCGACCTCTAGCGTAGAGATATTCCTGCCGCCGTAGCGCACCGCATCTTTTTTCCTGTCCATAAAGAAGA
>JBALWA010000050.1:0-34158 GCA_036960305.1 Halioglobus sp.
CTCGGCATAAGCTCGGTCTCTGTGACCCAGCCCTACCCCATCAGAAAAACCTGTTAGCTTTCTTCAACTTATTGCCCAAGCTCACCCGAGACCATCCGACTCATAATCGGGAGGTCTATGACACAGGCCCTTCAATGCAAACCATTATCTATATTTTTCATAGACTTATAACTGCTTAGAGCACCCGACTCTGGCGCGATGCATATAGACTGAAGTCGGAGGGTGTAACACGGGTATCGACAAATTAACTCCTTGAGATCTCAGGAATCTATCCTCAGGTCTAAAGTGACCGCCCTACCCCACTCTTCAAACGCACTCACCCTCCGATCCCGATAGTGTTCAGCCCTGACCAAGTGCCTTCCCAAGTTGAACAGATTACTGACAGCAGCATGAGCACCCAAGAATCTTTGAGCCTGCCCGACCGAATTAAACCTCCGCATCCCCCGCTCTCTTACTCCGGTCGCTTCATGCGATTGCTCTGCCCGATAATTCTCATACCGCTCAGTGTTGTCGATCGTCTCTGGAGTCAGCTCCGTATGAGCAACGCCATAGCTGCGCAATTTGTCTATCACGATCTTCCTGGGTTCGCCGCCATGCGATCGCAATAGACGCTTAAAGAAGCGTTTAGCCGCAGCCCCATCACGCTTTGCCTGTAGATACACGTCAACCACTTCGCCGTCCTGGTCTACCGCGCGCCAAAGATAATGCTGCTTGGCATTGATCTTTACGAAGACTTCATCGATGTAGAACGTGTCGCCATAACCGCGATGTTTTCGTTTCAATCTTCGATTGTATATAGTTCCGAAATTGATGCACCAGAGCCTGATCGCTTCTCGGCTGACAGTGATACCGCGCTCAGCCAGTAGATCTTCGATGTCGCGGTGACTCAGGTTGAATCTGTAGTACAACCAGACTGCATAGGAAATGATATCAGGCGGGAAACGGTGTCGTTTATATGTATTCATTCACCGATTCTATCAAAATCGGCGACTTAACTTGGCGGTACGCTACATTGCCATCCAATGAACAAAGCTTTGAAGTATCCAAAGTCGTTACTTGCTCCCAACGTGTAATGTCACCGATACTGGCGTAGTCCGAAGATCAAACCCAGATGGTCTGACGAGGCACACTGAAAAGTCAGCTTATCAGTGCCTGTATTAATCCAGTTTTAACCAAAGAGTTTGAAGAACCATGTTTACTTTCGATCCCAATGCAGAATACCACATGCCCGCCTTCTTTGGGCCCCGTCCAGGCTCAATTGCAACCAGGCGTTACAATAACGTGACCAATATCATGGTCTGTTATCTGACAGACCCGGAACTTCTGGCCAAATACATTCCGGCGCCTTTTGTAGTAGCTGAGGTTCCGATGATCACGGTTACTTACACTTGCGCAAAAGAGGTCGACTGGTTGGCGGGCCGCGGTTATAACATGGTCGGAGTGAATGCGGCCGTTAAGTTCCTGGGGGAGGAAGATCAATTAGAGGGGTATCTGACGCTGGTAATGTGGGAGAACCTAGCTGATCCCATTCTTACCGGGAGAGAGATAAAAGGGGTTCCCAAAGTTTATGCCGATATTCCTGATCACCAAGTCATCAAAAGTGAATGGCGAGCCAATGCCAGTCATTTTTCAAATCGGATCCTGGAAATTAAAGCCGGAAATCTAACGGCCTTAAGTGCCGCTCAGATTGCCGAAAATAAAAAGTCCATGGCGGGCAAGGACCACTCGATGGGTTGGAAGTATATCCCAAATTCGAATGGTGTCGGTACAGCGCTTAGTCATCCAGTGCTGTTCCCAACGGAAGCTGAAATCAGTGAATTCTGGGTCGGCTCAGGGGAGGTAAATTGGGAACATCTGACCTGGGAGCAAAATCCGACACAGTTTCATATTGTTAATGCGCTGGCGGATTTACCCAACCTGGGTTACGTCTTTACGGCGGTATCCAAAGGGAGCACCGTGCTTGAGCCGATTGGCAGGCCAGTGCGCATCCTGAAATAACACATGACACCTGAAGCTGGCCCTCTTGCCTCGATGGGCAGCATACAACAGTGAAAACCAAATGATTAAGAGAGCAACCGATATGAGCAACAAACCGATTCAGAAAATAGCCATCCTGGGACAGGGGGTTATGGGGGGAGACATCGCGCTGACCTTCGCCATAGCTGGATACCAGGTAACAGGCGTGGACCTTTCTCAGGAGCAGCTGCAAATGGCTGCTAAAAGAACCGAAGCCAATTGTCTGCAGATGGTCGCAGGCGGACTTGTGGACCAAGAGGATGCACACAGAGCACTGAAACGTATAACGCGAACATTGGAATGGGACACCGCCATTGGCGAAGCCGATTTCATTATGGAGGTGGTGCCTGAAGATATGGAACAAAAAAAGGCTGTTTTTAATCGCTGTGACAATCTCTGTGGTCCCGAGGTAATTATTGCTTCGAACACCTCTGCCATGAGTATCACCCAAATTACCTCTGAGATGAAAACCCCGGAAAGGGCCATCACGGCACACTGGACGATACCGGCCCATCTGAGCCCGCTGGTGGAGGTTGTCTCCGGTGTACGAACCTCTAAAGAGACAGAAGCCAAAACCATGGAACTGCTGAAAGAAATCGGTAAACACCCGGTACATTGCAAAGACACACCCGGCTTTATCCATAACATTCTCCAGGGCGCGCTGATCAAGGCGTCTATGGACCTGATTGAATATGGTGTTGCCTCAGCCGAAGAGATTGATAACGTCGTTAAAAATGGATTCGGCTTGCGCATGCCCAGCGTCGGCCCTATTCAGTTCATGGACATGGTCGGACTGGATTCAATCTGCAATGTTGGGGAGTATCTTGCCGAAATTATGAATGACCCGAACTGGCGCTCACACAAAGTCATCCGCGATAAAGTCCAACAAGGTGATCTGGGGGTTAAAACCGGGAAAGGGTTTTATGACTACGAAGGTGCGGATTCAAGTAAATTTTGGGATGAGGTCAACGGCAGCATCATCAGGACACTAAAAGCACACCGCCAACAGTCCTGAAAAAATCATCGATGTAGAAAGTATCGCCGTAGCCCCGATGTTTGCGCTTTAGTCTACGAGCGTAGAGGGCGTCGAATTTTATACACCAAAGACGGATTGATTCGCGACTGACATTGATGCCCCGCTCAGCTAGAAGATCTTCGATATCTCGATGGCTCAGGTTGAATCGGTAGTAGAGCCAGACGGCGTACGAAATGATATCGGGTGGGCAGCGCCTAGCCGGAATCGATGTCGTTTGTATGAGTTCATCCGCCGGTTCTATCAGTTTCGTGCAGTTTTAATCCCCGGGGTATAGGCCCCTTTCCCCCAACAACTCTTCATATACCTTGCCCGAAGAATTTTGGAGATTTGATAAAGGTTCTATCCATGCCTGCCAGCCGGCAGTTGCCTGATGCCGAGGGCTGACGCTATAGTAAACTGTTTATTTTGGCTGCCAGAATGAAATCTCGCTCTGAAATCCCGCCTGCATCGTGAGTTGTCAGATGAATATCCACTCGGTTGTAAACATTGGACCACTCAGGATGATGGTTCATGGCCTCCGCCAGCAGCGCTACTTTGCTCATGAAACCAAATGCCTCAATAAAGTTCTCGAAGACGAAATGGCGGTAAAGCTTATTCTGGTTCAGACCCCAGTCGGTAAGCTTAGCCAGGTCTTGCTCAATGATAGCAGGTGGTAGTTTTTCTGAGTGCATGCGGAACTCCTCATATGCCCACTGTAGTATAGTCCAGCTGCAGTTACTCCAAGCAGAAAGCCCAGCTCGGCCCCACCCCAAAGTTCGGTTTCAAAAATCCCTTACCCTACTTCAACTTACTGCCACACGGCTCGGTATAACCCGCCACCAGTCTCGGCATAGGCTCGGTCTCTGTCACCCTGCCTTACCCCATCAGCAAAACCCGTTAGCTTTCTTCGAGTTACTTCCCAGCTTGATCACACGCCCGCCGACTCATAATCGGGAAGTGTGCTGGTAAAATCATGGTACTTCAGAAATTCATAGTAGAATCATAGAGTTATGGAAGATACACCATCCGACTCTGGAAAGAGACTTATAGAGTGAAGTCGGTGGGTGTGACGCACAGTGTCTGTGACCTGGAGTTGCCAGATGCGGGGCAGGTTTGGGGTGGGGATGTTGAGAAGTCTGGGGAGTGGTTGGATCAGGTGCGGAAGTCCTTAGAGTGAAAAGGTAGTCGACATCAACGAACACCATTGGAATGAAGCATAGTGACGGTGTGTTTCACCTTTTCATAGCGGCTTGATTTGCGAATTCGCCAGGGACAGGCTGTCCCGATGGGCTTTGGAAGTGAAGGAACGGCGCGGCAAGCACAAGGCTGTGGTTGCGGTTGCCAACAAACTGGCCCGGATTATCTGGTCCCTGGTTAGGCATGAGACCACTTACTGCCCAGCCTGATAGCAAGTAAAACCCACCCTAGGAAGATGCGATGACAATGAGTTAAACGGTTAAACCGGCCCCTGCCAAAGCTGATTACAAACGAGTGCATACAATGCCGAGGTGGCGATAGAGCAGCGGGGGTGCGGTTTTCATTGGGGCCAGAGATCACTGTATCTCAAAAATAGGCCGGATATACGACAGTAGTTTAGCCGACCAACTCAGTCACTGAGGGTGCAACAGAAAGTAGTTTGACGGGAGGTGTCCATATACGTTTGTATGTATTCATTGCCTGATAGTACCAATTCTAGCTTTTAACTTGGCAGTACCCTTATATGTATTCATGTGCCGATTCTATCAATTTCAGGCAGCTAATTTGGCGATACCCTGCAGAGTCATGGCTACCGTTTTTTTACGGTCAAAATTGACCCTTGGGAATTTCGCTAAATGGAATGCCTTTATCCACTCTCTCCTCTGTAGGAAGATGCAATACACGATCAGCAATTATATTCGCCATAATTTCATCGGTCCCGCCAGCAATTCTGCCATTCGTGCGATATTTCGATTGTCTTCACCTGCCTGGTTGGCGCAGCCGAGGATAATTTCATCGATCGCAGCCGGGTCCAGCTGAGGATTCCGTTCCAGCAATGCGGCGATAGGTACCGCAGCTAAATCATCAGCGCGCACTGATGACAGTGCACCGCCATAGCGCCCAATGGGTGTTCGAATGCTGTCACACACAAATGCGTCCATCACAGGGCGACCTCAAATTCAGCGTCGGTTTTTTCAATGATGTCTTCAAGAGAAACCCCAGGTTGCAACGCTGTTAGAATCAGCTTTCCACCCTGATAGCGGAACACCCCAAGATCGGTAATCACCACATCTACGGCACCTATGGAGGTCAATGGTAGGTCACAGGCAGGTACCAGCTTGGACCGGCCGTCCCGATCGGTATGGGTCATAGTCACAATCAGTTTGCGTGCGCCACTGGCCAAGTCCATTGCCCCACCTACACCCAGTAACGGCTTCCCCGGCACTGCCCAGTTGGCTAGATTGCCCGCGTTGTCCACCTGCAATCCGCCCATAATTGCAACGTCGATGTGGCCGCCGCGAATCATGCCGAAAGAAGCGCTAGAATCAAAGTAACTCGAACCCGGTAACGCAGTGACCGGGATTTTGCCTGCGTTGACCGGGTAGTCCAGCGCCCCTCCCGATTTCGGTTCGGGCCCTACACCTAGCATCCCGTTCTCACTGTGCAGGTTAATGTCATGTTCGGGCGTGATCAGATCCGCCACCAGGGTGGGGATACCGATACCTAGGTTTACCACATCGCCCGCGCTCAATTCCGCCAGCGCGGCGCGCGCCGTGGCCATGCGCTCCTCGCTGACCACCTTGTCGCTGCCCGCCACATCGGCAGAGGAGCCGAGGCTCTCTACGCTCAGAGGCGCTTGGACAACATAGTCGATGAAGCAGCCCGGTGTATGAATCTGGCTCGGCTCCAATTCTCCCACCGACACAATGTTTTCCACTTCAGCCACGACAATCTTAGCGGCTGTCGCCATAGCCGGATTGAAATTCTGCTCGGTCATACGGTATTGCAAATTGCCTGCAGTGTCGGCGGTCCAAGCACGAACAAAGGCAACATCTCCGCGTATACCCGGCTGGAATACCTGTTCGACGCCATCGAGGATACGAGTATCGCGCCCTTCTGCCATTTTTGTGCCTGCGGAGGTTGGCGTGTAAAAACCACCGATACCCGCACCGCCGGCGCGCAATGCTTCCGCCAGCGTACCCTGGGGAATCAGTTCGGTTTCGATATCTCCCGCCTGTGCAGCCGCCACCGCCTCCCGGTTGCTGGTAAAAAAAGAACCAATGGCTTTCTTCAACTGCCCATTGCGCAATAGGCGTCCACCGCCCAGGCCCACTTCACCCACGTTGTTGCCCACATAGGTGAGCTCGCGAATCTCTGGCTTCTGGGCCAATGCGTGTACCAGGCACACGGGATTTCCCGTCATGCCAAAACCACCTACTAACAAAGTGTCGCCCTTGTTGACCAGTTCTGCGGCTTCATGGGTGCTCAATTGGGGCACTGTTTTCATGGGGCTACCCTGTTGTTTCTGGTATGGGCGTCGGCACAGTGCCGTTCCAGGCATTTTCCAGCAGGCGACGGACGCGCTCGGTCGTCACGGGTTCCGGATTGTTCACGGGAGATTCTGTTGCGATGGCAGCTGCGCGATCGAGATCAGCTTGAGCAATTCCAATATCCCGCAGGGCGGTGGGTGCGCCCACGGCTTTCGCCAAATTAAAAATACCCTGTGCGGCATCTGATACCCCAAGGGCTTCTGCCAACTGTTGTGTTCCCGCTGCGGTGGCAGCAGCGTTGTAGGCCACACAGTGAGGCAATAAAATCGTGTGTGTTTCAGCATGAGGAGTATTGAAGCTGCCACCAAAGGTGTGACACAAGCGATGATGCAGGCTGGTCGTTCCCGTGCCGAGTGAACCACCGGCAAGACTTGCACCATAGAGGGCATCGGCTCGTGCATCAATATTCTGCGGATCTGCAATCACTTTAGGCAGACTTCTGGCAAGCGCTCTTACCGCCTCCAAAGCCATCATCGACACCATCGGGTTGAGTTTACCTGCGGTCACATTTACCACGGCTTGCGCCATGGCATTGAGACCGCTTGGGCCGGCTAATTTTGCGGGCAGGGTCAGCGTAAGCTCAGGATCGTACAGCGTCAGCGTGGGGACGACACAATTATCTCGCCCTGTGACCTTGCGTCCGCTTTCTGTAATCCCCCAGATATTGGTCATCTCTGAACCCGCGTAGGTCGTGGGTATAGCGACATTTGGCAAATCCATTTTCAGCGCCAGAGCCTTACCCAAACCAGTAGTAGAACCACCTCCAAGAGAGACGGTGCAATCGGCATTCAGGCGCTCGACCTCGGCCATGGCCTGCTCTACTGTTTCGATCGGTACGTGCATAACGGCTTGGTCGAACAAGCCCACGGCGCGCTCGCCAAGCAGTTCGACAATACCGCGTCCGTCAGCGGCCTGGTTCGGGGTGGATAACACCAATGCTCGCTGTAAGCCTAATTTCTCCAGCTCCTGAGGGAGGCGCGCAAGGGCGCCCGCGCCGAAGACTATGTTCCAGGGCAGTGCCACGTAGTCGAAATCATTCACCTGCTTATCTCCAATAGTAACGGTGGGGCTCACCCGAAAGGGAGCCCGATCTCTGCAGCTTCAGAATTCGTAGCCAAGGCTAACGCCGTAGGTACGCACCGAGGCATTACTAACACCACAAGTAATATTTCCGTGATGGCGATCTGCATTGCCTGGAACGGCCAGATTGTTAGAATCGCTTGCTCGCATACCATGACAGAAATGCTCGTCGGTCAGGTTGTTAGCATACAATCCCACCTTGAACTCCTCTTGCGCGCCAAATCGATAGTTGGCACTGACATTGACCAGCGTATAGCTGTCAACAGTGAAAGCGCCTTCTACCAGCTCTGTTGCGGTGGTCAAAGTACTTGTAGCCTGCTCGTCGGTATAACTGATGTTCGCCATAAGGCTGAGCACGCCATCGCCGATATTAAAATCCTGTGTTGCCAGTGCGGTGACAGACCATTCTGGCGAGCTTGCCAGAGGCGCACCTTCGATAAAGTCACTGCCGGTCGAGTCAGTGACCTCGGAATCCAGATAGGAAATGCCCGCCTGCCCGTAAAAGCCCGATTCGTTGGCAAATTTGAGATTGGCGTCAAATCCCATAATCTCCGATTCAGGTGCGTTGTCCAGAGTGGGGACGCCGCGGATGGTTATGAACTGCTGTAAATCTTCATAAGTGTAGTGAAACAACGCGGCCTCCAGCTGGACCCGGTTGTCCAGGAAAGAGCCTTTGAAGCCAAGTTCCCAGGCATCCAAGGATTCTGGCTCCAGGCGGGCATCTTCCAAACCGGTAATAACGTTCGCTACTGGAACCAGCGCGTAGGCTGCCCGTATGTCCAACGCGCTGCCTTTGAAGCCACGAGAAAATCCCAAATAAACGAGTGAGTCTTCCCCAAACTGGTAGTCCAATTTCGCGGTAAAGCCGATGTCGTCATTTTCGAGTTTCTGTGAAACCTGGCGAGCTATTTCATAGCCATTGGCATCAAATTCTGGCGTGCCAGGGTTCTGCGCAGCAACCAGGTTGTTGATTTCGGAAGAATGCAGCGCAGTGGTATCAGGCACAGGCACCACTACAGGTTTTGAAGGAAGATAGTCACCTTCGACGGTTTCATCCGACCAGCGAATCCCTACAGTCAGCGTCAGCGCATCAGTAAAGTCATACTCCCCCTGGCCATAAATTCCCAGATTTTCTTTGGTGTGATCGAGTTGCACATTAGGCAGGATCGCCCAATTCCCGATCAGGTTGCTACGCAATCCCGTGTAGGATTCGGCTTCCTCATCCAAATAATAAACCCCCGCAATCCAACGATACCTCTCATCAGCCGCAGACACCAAGCGGAACTCCTGCTGGAACGTGTCGCGATCATCCTGTTGAAGAAGAATCATCTGGCCAATCCGAGAGCCGTCCAGGTCGTTCGTGTTTTTAAATTCCAGATTGTCAAAAGCTGTTATTGAGCTAAATGTAGCCCAGCTGAACTCGTGATTGATCTTGAGGATCGCGCCCTTTGTTTCGAGGTCTTCGCCACCTATGTCCATGCCGACGTCTTCCCAATCAGAAAAGGAACCATCCACACCGGATTGACCGGGTCCCTGATCGCCTGCGGCAGGCGGCGGTACGCTAATGCAATTAGTATTGTCCTCAAAATTGGAAACCTGTTGTGGATTGAAATCTGCACAAACCGCGCCCGATCCATCCGGGTCGCGTGTGCCGAGAACTTTATGGGCACTGCCGTTATTTTCACTTTGCCCATAGTGCAGGTTTAGCAAAATATCGGTGGACTCCGCGAACTGCCAGAGCACCTGAGCGCGCACGCCCTGTGTATCGTCGTCGCCGAAGTCGCGTCCGTCGAACTGTGAATCAAACGCACCGTCTGACTCGTTCCACACGCCCGCAATACGTGCAGCAGCATTTTCACCGAGATCAAACCCGATTGCCCCCTCTACGTTGACATGAGAATAGTTTCCTATTCTTGCATCCAGCGAGCCCTGAGTACCACCTCCAACGTCAGGTCCATTGCTAAAATAGCTTACTGCACCACCCGTTGTATTGAGGCCAAACAAAGTGTTCTGTGGGCCCTTGAGAACTTCCACTCTATTCATGTCGTACAGTGCGGTTTTTGCATGAAAACCACTGGTGAGCGTCACTTCATCAAAATACTGTCCAACCGCAGATGCCGCGGTCAAATGGATGTCATTGGTGCCAACCCCACGTAAAAAATAACTGGTGTTGGAGCCGCTCTGCTGGCGTGCGGACAATCCTGGCGTAAACACCACCAGATCACTAGCCTTTTTGATACCTAGATCCTTCATAGCATCGCCGGTGAATGCTGTTACAGCAATCGGCACATCCTGCAGCGACTCACTGCGTTTTTGTGCGGTAACGATAACTTCCTCCAGGGCAGCATTGACTACAGTCCCATACAAACTAGTCGCTAGTGCGATTGATGTTGCCATAACGGATCTCGAAATATTCATATTTTCAGTTCCCAGAAATTAATAGTTATTGTTAATTCGTTCAAAGTTGTGAGGCCGTAATGTTGCGCCGACCCACTTGTTATTAAGGCTTTGGAACGATTCTTCTAACTTTTCTAGCGCTAATACTAGTCGCGTGATTTCTAGCCTTACGCCGCGGCTTTGCCCCCGGAGTCGGAGGACTTGAGTGCATAACACCTATCGATCATGAGCTGAACCTGTGTCAGCTCGTCATCACAAATGTTATGACCCAAGCCGTCGTAGATGCTGGATTCGACGTTCGCACCGCTTTGCTGCAGCAGGGAAACCGACTCATCAAACTTTGAACGGGGAATCCAGTCATCTGCATCGGCGCAACCAAGGAACACCGGCGTCCCGTGAAGCGGTTGTCCTTGCAGGGGTTGCCGCGTTCCCTGCGCTCCGATGACGCCGCCGCTTAAGCAGAACACACCACCGTATCGCTGCGGATAACGCAGCGCGTATTCAACAGCCAGGCAGGACCCTTGCGAAAACCCACCGAAAAATAATTTTGCTGGAGCTTGTTACCGATCAATCCCGTGTTCTTGCACCGTACTATCATCCTCATGAACTACCCAAAATGGTAATGCTAAAAGGATGAATACCCATCATTTTTAGAACTAATGTATCGCTGTGCAGCCAATGCTAGAACACTAATAAGCTTCCTCCCTGGGGAAAAACATAATCCCTTATGGATCGGTCTATCTCGATACGAAAAAATGCTCATCTTCATCCTCCGGATTATTCTGCTATCGAACGCCCAATTTTAGCGCCAAAATTCCGCCCAGAATCATGGGAATCGAAAACATCACAAAATTGCCTGACGCGCTAATACCGATCGCTATCGAATAACCTGCCGCTGCCGGGCCAATTACGGCCCCAAATCTACCCAGGCCAATTGCCCAGCCCACGCCAGTGCCGCGAAGTTCTACCGGGTAAAGCTTGGTCGCAATCGCATACAAGCCTGTAAATCCACCCTGCTGAGCAATGCCTATGACAAAGATAATCAGGGTTAGAGAAAACTCGTTCGGCGGAAGTTGGCTGAACACCAACATCAGGAGCGCAGAAAGCACCAGATACGTACTAACCAAATGGGTCAAATGCACTCGAGAGGCAATCACGCCCATTGACAAAATCCCCAATACGCCACCCAGGTTAAAATAGGTGTAGGCTGAATAGGCAACGCCTTCGCTAAAACCACTCAATGTCATCAACTTGGGAATCCAGCTCATGAGAAAGTAAAGTGTTGAGAAACAAAAAAAGAACACAAGCCATAGAATCAGTGTCTTCTCTTTGTAGCGGCTATTGAGCAACGATTTTACATTGTTGCCCATCGTTGGATTGTGGTGCTGCACGGGTCTCGGAGGAATCGATGCCAGAGTCTTCCGCTCGAGGCTCTTCAGAATCATGTTAATCTTCCGCAACGCATTACGCGGTTGCTTTTGCAGGAGAAACTGCAGTGATTCCGGGGTGGACAGGATGGCTATGACAACCATGAGTAGTGCGGCGATACCGCCGCCGAAGAACAAGCCTCTCCACCCAAACTCAGGTATAACCGAGTGCGCGACCAAACCTGTCGACATCGCGCCCAAAGGATAGCCCGCCGTGACCACAGCAACTGCAAGTGCACGGTACTTTTCAGGTGCATATTCACTAGCCAGAGCTGCCTGACAGGCCATAAGCGCACCCGCTCCAAGTCCACTGCTGAAACGTAAAAGAACCAGACTAGTCAAATTTGAACTAAAGGCTGTTAAGCAAACCGTCACACCCACCAAAAGTAGAGAAGAAATAATAAGAATTCGGCGGCCAACGATGTCTGCCAACGGAGCCAGAAACATTGCACCACACATCATCCCCGCAAGTGCAAAGCTAAACAGCAAACCAAGAGATTCAGGGTTCAAATCTAACTCGCTGCCAATACTGCTTGCGGCTATAGCCATGGCGGTGATATCAAAGCCATCGACCATATTAAATAGTACACAAGTCAAAATAATTGTTATTTGCCTTATGCTAATTCGACTATGGTCGACAACGCTGTCCGTAGATGTATGCATTCGAAATATCCTGTGTATTAACGAGGGCTCGACGAAATTCTCAGCCGGCGCTCTGTGTATGAATCACAACGGTGGTGGGCACGACATCTACCGTCAAGCATTCTGCAGTTCGGCTACAGAGAAGAAGTCGTACCAATCTGACTCCTGGCCCTCGAAACGCTTGCCGATTTTCACGTCAACCATATAAGGTTCACCGGCTCTCATGGAGGCGCGGCAGCGCGCCGGCGCCAGCAGCGGAAATTCCTGCCTGTCCCAGGCGCCGAATAAAGGTTCGACGATCTATGTCCTCGTCAACCAATTGGCGAAGAATTTTACGCATGCCGAGCTCCCGATAAGTTAGCATAAGGATACTCTGGTGGGTGGGACCACTTTTGGGCGCACTCAGCGTAGGGGTAGAATTCAGCCATTACCTGTGATTTCCTGCCAATTTAACAATTATTCATCAGATTTATTAGTCTTCAAACGGTAGACCGATATATTCATAAGCCAATGCACGCTGATGATCCTCGGAGTTAAGCATAAGCTCATAATCGCTTTCCCTAATTTTTTGATCAAACACGTCCTCATTTGGAAAAACGTGCAGCAGCTTAGTGAGCTTCCAGGATATGTTCTCGGCAGCCCAAACTCGACGCAGCGCCATCTCGGAATAATTATTCAAATAGTGCTCTGAGTTTTCCTGGTAGAACGTTCTGAATGCCCTGGACAAATAGTAAACATCACTGAATGCCAAATTTAGTCCCTTCGCCCCGGTGGGAGGAACAATGTGTGCAGCATCTCCAGCCAAAAATAAACGCCCGTAGCGCATGGGCTCGGAAACTAAACTACGCAGTGGTGCTATAGACTTCTCAATAGATGGGCCTGTCTGAATCTGACTTGCGATATCGTCTGGAAAGCGATGAAGCAAAGTTTCCCAAAACCGTTGATCCGACCAATCTTCAATTCTGTCATCAACCGGAGCCTGCACATAGTAACGACTGAGCATAGGATTGCGCTGTGCAGCCATGGCCATTCCATCTTCATGATATGCATAGATAAAGTTTTCCAATGGCGGGCGCTCCACCATAATCCCAAGCCAACCAAATGGGTAGATACGCTCATATTCTTTTCGAATTGATTCCGGAATCGCCTGTCGGCTGGGACCATGATAGCCATCACAACCGGCTATATAGTCACAATCGATTCGATACTGCAGACCCTCTTTTTCGTACGTTACATAGGGTGCTTGAGAATCGATATCATGAAGTGCGACATTGTTGGCTTCATTAACGATGTTACCACCTGCTGCCTCGCGGGCCTCGTAAAGATCCTCGGTGATATTAGTCTGGCCATAAGCCATCATCTGTTTGCCAGTCCATTTCATCGTATCGATAAAGTAATCAGGTTTATTTTGCCAAACTATCATGGTTCCATTTTTTGCCTTGCCTTCACGATCCATACGCTCGCCTAGTCCGATATCGCGAAGTAGTTGTGCCGAACCTGCTTCAAGAACCCCGGCACGAATTCGGCCGAGGACGTATTCCTTTGTCTGCCGTTCAAGAACTATATGATCAATTTCATACTGACCAAGAATATGTGAAAGCGTCATGCCGGCGGGCCCTCCACCTATTATGACTATCTGTGTTTTAGCTGTGACCATGCTATTCCCCTGTAAATTATTCCATGTAATCTGACTTTTTAAGATCGTACTTTATTCCTGCCAATTCAGCTTTTGAACATATGTAATCGGCAGTAAATAGTGCTTTTTCTCGTTAAGCACAAGTAGCGAGCCACAATGTGTTGGCGCTCGCTACGTGCAGCCGTATTGGTTGATTGCCCAACGGTAAATTCATCTTCGAACTAATGAATTGGTGGTAGCTGTGAGAAAAACATTTGGGTTCAGTCCGTGTACCTCGCCACTGACGGGGGCGCGGGTGACAATAATTTGCCTGTTTTTTAGATCCATAAAATTTTCCTCTAGGCTATATTTTGTTTAACGGCTGCTCTGCCTATTTCAATCGGCTGAAAACCCTGCGCGCGTTGCCCTCAAAGATGGCCTTTTTGTCTGCATCACCAAGCGCAGCATTGTCGACGTAACGCTTGGTGTCATCAAAGTAGTAACCGGTCTGCGGGTCGATACCTCGCACAGCCCCCACCATCTCGGAGGCAAACAGGATATTTTTCACGGGGATTACATCCACTAGTAAATCGATTCCCGGCTGGTGATAAACGCAGGTATCGAAGTACACATTATTCATCAATAATTCGTCTAGCGGCGCCAGTTTCATCATGTCCGCCAGGCCCCGAAAACGCCCCCAATGGTAGGGCACCGCTCCGCCACCGTGGGGAATAATGAACTTGATAGAGGGAAAATCCTGACACACCGTCGACGTCATCAGCTGCACGAAAGCCGTTGTATCTGCGCTGAGGTAGTAAGAGCCCGTAGTCTGAAAGGCAGAGTTGCACGAGCCGCTGACATGAATCATCGCAGGGACATCCAGCTCACACATCTTTTCGTAAATCGGGTACCAATAACGATCACCCAACGGCGGTGAATTCCAAAAACCTCCTGAGGGATCCAGGTTCAAGTTGAAACCTACGAACCCGAACTGCGTTACACAGCGCTCCAGTTCCGCCACGCTGTTGCCGAGACCGGCACCTGGCGTCTGCGGTAATTGGCAGCCGCCTACAAAATTATCAGGGTAAAGCTGGGTAATCCGATGGATGAGCTCATTGCAATGTTCAGACCAATATTTGCTGGTCGATTCGTTGCCGAGGTCGTGACCCATCCAACTGGCGCGTGGAGAGAATATAGTCAGGTCGGTTCCTCGCTCGCGCTGTAGTTTCAGCTGGGCGCCCTCCAGGCTCTCTCTCAACTGGTCATCACTAATCTCAATAAGACCTTTTTCATGGTTGAAGTCAGGATCACTGGCCAAATCACGCTTCTGTTGCTCCCGGTAGTGGCCCAACTCATCAGGCGCTGTTGTGTAGTGGCCATGGCAGTCAATAATCATGTTTATTCTTCCAGTTCATCGATCGAATCTAGATAAACGAGCCCCGCCTCTTCCAGACGCGGCCTCAAGTTGTACATATCCAAACCCAGTACGCCCGCGGCGAATTTCGCACGCTTCTCGCCCTCGTAGTCCTCCCTGGTCCGACCCTCAGCCAACACTTTGGCGGCACTTTTTCGAGGCACAATGACCACGCCGTCATCGTCGGCTACTACGACATCTCCCGGGGCCACCATTCGACCCGCGCAGACAACGGGGACATTCACTGCACCAAGGGTATTCCTGACCGCGCCCTTGGCGGAAATTGCCCGACTCCAAACGGGAAAGCCCATGTCCTCGAGATCGGCAACGTCTCGCACGCCGGCATCAATGACCAACCCTCGAACGCCGCGGGCCTGGCAGGAAGTGGCCAGTAGATCTCCGAACATGCCGTCGGTATTGTCGGTGGTGCAGCCTACGACCAGAATATCACCTGGCTGACACATCTCGACAGCCACATGAAGCATCCAGTTGTCTCCAGGTTGTGCAAGAACCGTAACGGCACTGCCGGAAATACGGGCCCGACTGTAAATCGGCCGCATATACGGCTTGAGCAACCCTGTCTTGCCCTGAGCTTCGTGCACAGTCGCGACACCGAGCTCACCAAGAGCATCCACCACTATCGGATCACTGCGCTTAATTGTTCGCACTGCCACTGTTTTCATGCTTCTGTCTCCTGTGTATGTGCGGGCACATATAAAACTCCGCGGCTCAACAAACGCGCAGTACGTAACAGCCCGGCTTTTTTGATAACCGGCAGTTGCCCCGACTCGTCTACGTCCAGAGTTACAGAAAACTCGCCGCTGGGGTGCTCAACCGACACCTGTTTAATAGTGCCTTGAGGTGGATCGATAAGACCGTGAGTAACTGAGCCGGGAATAATGCAGGCAGTCGCAACTGATACCGCTCCCAAAACACCGATCGCCGCATGGCACTTGTGGGGTATGAACGTCCGGGTGTTGACCAGCCCGCCTTGTTGCGCTGCGGAGACCAGGCAGATTTTAGGCACGGTCTTGTTCGCGACATCGCCAAGATTCATCATCGGCCCGGCCTGCAGACGAATAGCTTCGATTGTTGTCTTCAAATTTGCGTTGGCATTCAGATCCCCGGGAGTTTCGTAACCAGTGATGCCCATGTCTCGCGCGCGCAGAACTACCACGGGCATGCCGTTGTCCACGCAAGTGGCTTCTACCCCATCAATGACATCTTTCGCTTTGCCCGTGGGCAATAAAGATCCACAAATAGAACCCGCTACATCCAGGTAATTACAGTTCACGGGCGCCGCGGTTCCGGGAACGCCATCTATCTTCGTCTGGCCCTCGTATTCCATATGGCCATCTGGCGTACACAGCTGTAATTCGCACAGCTTGCCACTGTTAACCATGTGCACTGTCACCGAGGTTGTATCACCGTCGACCGCGATGAGACCGCTCTCAATCGCGAACGGTCCTACACCAGCGAGAATGTTTCCGCAATTAGGCGTGGTGTCTATCATGTCCATACCAACCACTACCTGCGCAAATAGAAAGTCGACATCTGCATCGTCGCGGCTGGCGGGCCCTACAATCGCCACTTTGCTGGTCAGGGAATCAGCCCCTCCGAGCCCATCGATCTGCCGGCAGCCACGGCCCATCAAATCCAGTAACAATCGATCCCTCGCCCCAGTATCTGCAGGCACATCATCTGCAAGAAGATAAACTCCCTTGGAGCTACCTCCCCTGAATTGCATGAATGGAATATCGTTTTGTTTCAAGGCCGCTACTTCTTAGTATTTGGGAACCAGTTTACGAAAAGTTTGCCTTTTCGCCCAATACAAATTGATTGCCCCACCATGCAAAAAGATATACATGCCTGCGAGCGAGCAACAAAGGATAAGACGCTAGTATTCACAGATATAGGGCCATACTTTGCAGCTTCCATGAATTTTTGTTATCGTCACGGATAGACAAAATAATTATTCATAGTAGGTCCGTCTGTGAGCATAGACAGCTTTGGCATTCCCAAGATCAGCCTTCGGCACCTGAAGTCCGCGGCCTACGTTGCGGAATACAAGAATGTAACTCGCGCCGCTAACGTGCTAAACCGTTCTCAGACGGCGGTAACCAAGGCCATTTCCGAACTGGAAGCTACTTTGAATCGCAAACTGTTCGATCGCTCCTCTACAGGAATGATGCCCACAGTCTATGGTGAAGCACTTGCCCTTCGGGTACGGGGCGCCATGGCGGAATTCGAAGCCGCCGGAGTGGCCCTGGAACAGTTCCGTGTGCGCGGGAGGCCCCATCATTCGAGCCCGGTATTCAACCTGGACGTGAGTTACAAACGATTAGCGGCGTTTATTGCGTTGCACGAAAAGCGCGACGTTGCCGGCGCCGCCAACGCTCTAGGTATCACCAAAGCAGCGGTATACAACTCGGTGAGACAATTGGAAGAGCTATTGGAGATCGAACTTTTCCAACGAGAGCCACGCGGCGCTGCTCCCACACCCTATTGCAATGTGCTCGCTCGCCACACCAAGCTGGCCTTTGCAGAAATTCGACATGCCATTGAGGATCTCGCCAGGCTCGACGGCATCACCCAGGGCGGCGTAGTCATCGGCACCTTACCCTATACCCGCACCTATCTCACACCGAAGGCAATCAACCGCCTATTGGCGGAACATCCGCAGCTTGACGTCTCCACCCGCGAGGGTACCTACGACCTGCTGGAAGCAAGTTTGCGCAGTGGCGAGATTGACTGCATCATCGGCGCTATCAGGTCTCAAGAGTCGCGCACAGATATCGCCACCGAGCAGTTGTTCGAGGATCGGCTATCAGTTATCGCTCGTAGTAACCACCCTCTGATGGGAAAATCGACCATTCAGCTGAAGGATTTACAGGGCGTACAGTGGGTGCTCCCTGACACCGGAACCCCGGCGCGAATACTGTTTGAGGAGACTATCAGGAAACATCAGATGGATGTGCCGGCACACGCTGTGCATACCAGTTCCCTGTCCATGGTAAGAGGCCTGCTGCTGGACAGCGACCGGGTCGCGCTACTGTCTGAGCATCAGATATTCTACGACAAGCAATATGGTGTACTGGACGTGTTGCCTGTTGAGTTGGAGGAAACATACCGCCCCATCGGTATCACGATGCGTGCTCATACACAGCCTTCCCCCGCCGCGCAGCTTTTTCTGGATGAGTTCCGCAGCGTTGCGGCAGAAGTCAGCGCTACAACGACTCAAAAATAATATTGAAGGCTTTCTATCTCTAGCCAGTGACTGCGGGGTCAGGTATGTATGGCAGACCTGTGGCGAGCACATTTTTCAAATTTTCAACGGTGGATCTGGTCATCAGTGGCTCTACATTCAACTCCGCTAACAGTTCAGCAGATGCTTCCATTTCACTCAAACGCCGTCTGGCGTGCAACCCGGTACCGGTTACCAGTCGATGGAGCAACGTCTCATCGGCCTGTGCAATCTCCTTTGAGATGTTTTCCCATAACCAATTGGAAAGGCCGGCTTTATCCGCAGCACTCATAGCCTCAATAGTCACCGCAGCAAGTCCCTTAATAAAAACAGACCGCAGCAGTTTGCGTGTCGCAGCGTCTCCCGCCTCACCTCCGAGTGACTCCACCGGTGTCCCGAGAGGCGAAAACTGCGCAACAAAGCGATCGGCCCCTGTACCGGAGACCATTGAGCGGGTACGAATGCCGTTGCCCGGTACAATAGCCAGCAACGCGATATCGGCAAAAGCGATTTTCCGCTCCGCTGCCCTTGCCGCGAGGCGGCGCTTAAGCCCCGCAGAGCCACTGCAAAAATCTGCGTAGAGTGCTTCCGGGGCTATCTGGGCAAAGGCTTGTTTTAGTGCCTCCTCCGCGTCCGCTGACGCGGTCAAGGCAATTACCGTGTCGGCACCGACCACTGCACTTTCAGGTTCATCAAAGCGCTCCACACCTTCAGGTGTTTTAACAGGTGCAGGATCATAAACGGCAACTGAGAGGCCCGCCGCTACGAGATCCTGGGCGAAAAGATTGCCCGCTTCTCCTATTCCAAAAACGCAGACTCGTTTCAAGAGTTCTCTAACACGATGATACCTGCGCCGCTATTTGAGGCGGGCACATGATAGTGGCGATAGACCTCTTTAGCATCATCATCCAGCGCGCCACGCATGATCATCCACATCACCAGTTCGGCACCTTCAGAGCCCGATTCGCGCAGGTACTCTACGTGCGAGATATTGACCAGGCGGCTTACATCTCCAGTAAGGTCATCGAGAAAAGCGGTATCAAATTCCTTATTGATAAGTCCGGCTCGCTCTCCTTGCAATTGGTGTGACATACCGCCGGTACCGAAAACGACCACCTTGAGGTCCTCGTCGAAAGAATCCACAGCCTTGCGAATCGCCTTACCCAGGTTGTAGCAGCGATTGCCAGTGGGCGAAGGGTACTGGATTACATTGACACACAGGGGTATCACCTTGCACGGCCAAGCCTCGGGTTGGTCACAGGTAATCGACAATGGAACCGTGAGCCCGTGGTCTACTGGCATCTTATTGACGATAGTCATATCGAACTCATCGAGAATCAGCGATTCAGCGATATGCCACGCCAGCTCAGGATGCCCTTGAACCACCGGTACCTTTCTGGGTCCATAGCCCTCGTCCGCCGGCTGGAATTCGTCGGCAACACCGAGCGCAAAGGTGGGGATCATTTCCAGAGAAAAAGCAGAGGCATGATCGTTGTAGACGAGGATAACTACATCCGGCTTTTCCCTTGCCATCCACTCTCGTACCGGCCCATATCCGTCGAACAATGGCTTCCAATAAGGCTCTTGGGTCTTGCCGTGATCGATGGCAGCACCAATGGCCGGCACATGCGAAGTCCCAATTCCCGCAAATAAATCAGCCATTGTTGTTACTCTCCCACTCGGACTTATAGCGATTGCCCTCTGGCGACCTGCCACCGTTTATCATCATTTGCTGAAACTCCTTGGTACTGACACCCGACATCTTGCCACCTGCGTCCTGCATGCTCAGGCCGTCAAAAATAGCAATCTTAAAAGTGTAATAAATATTGCCTCCCAGGCGCAGCATATCGATCCACTCGCGCTTCAGTACCGCCTGGCGCTGTGCCGCTGTCATCGGGAACTGGTCAAGATAGAGCTCTTCGTTTTCCCTGAACCGGTCGCGGTTTTCCGCCTTGTTCAGTGACATACAAAACATATTCAGGTGATAGCCCTTTCTCGAGTGATCCGGGTCGAACACATACGTCCCCGGAATATCACTGTAATCTCTGTCTTCGCGCATAAGTGCCCCACAGTTCTTCGAGCTGTTGAAAAGTATAGTGTTCACCGGGCGAGTAGCCAAATCAAATCAACTCGACTGGAATAGGTATGAGTAATTGTTGCCCGTTACCCCATCAGTCAACGCCCTCAAGAAGAAGAACCCCCGCTCCCGTATTTGAAATAGGCGCATGGTAGTGTTTATGCAAGCAATTCACTTTATCCCCGAGCGCTCCTCGCATCACCAACCACATAATGGTTTCAATACCTTCGGTTCCCGCCTTTTCAATGATTTCGTCATTGCTTTGGTTCGCAAACCAGTCGGGGCCATTGATGATGCTCTCGATACAAGCAAGGTCATAATCAACATCGATGATGCCAGCTCGCTCACCCTGCAATTGGTGAGACATTCCGCCCGTTCCGGCAATTACTACTTTCATATCTGACGGGTAAGATTCAATTGCCTTTTTTAAAGCCTTGCCAAGCTTGTAGCACCGCTGCGCACTGGGAAGTGGATGCTGCACTGTATTAACAGCCAGTGGTATAGCTTTGACCGGCCATACCTCATGATCTCCGAATAATGCACGCATAGGATTCACGAAGCCGTGATCCACCAACATCTCCTGGCAGGTACACATATCGAATTACTGATTGATCAGGGATTCCGCTAAATGCCAGGAAAATTCTGCATCACCTGTATAGGGCGAGGTGGGCTTGAGCCCCCATCCTTCGTCGGCATTTTCATAAGTGTCCGCGCAACCGATGGCAAAAGTGGGAATTTTATCCAGAAAAAAATTGAGTCCGTGATCGTTGTAGACAATGATAATAAGATCTGGCTGTTTTTCCTCAAGCCAATCATGTACGGGTTTATAACCATCAAAGAAACGTTTCCAGTAGTGATCCTGTGTCAACCCATCGGTGATGGCGTTGCCAACCGCAGGGATATGTGATGATGTGATGCCGCCAATAATTCTAGCCATTCCAGTAACCGCCTTCTTTTTCCAGTCGCTCTTCGAGCCCGTCTCTCTTTTTCAAGAGTTTGTCCCTGAACTCGTCACCCGTAATTCCCTGGAAAGCTGCTCCAGCATCTTGCACGCTAACGCCACGGGGGATGCAATATTTCGCCATGTAATAAATATTGGCACCAGCCCGAAGAATCCCAAGAAAGTCCTGGTTCAATACCAACGCCTTGTGCTCCTTCGAAAGATCAAAGTTTTCGCAATAGACTTCTGGGCTTTCCTCAAACGCTGTGCGATTTACCTCTTCATTGAATGAATAAAACAGTTTGTTGAGTGCATATGAACTATGTGCCCGTTGTCCATCGAATACATAGGTGCCTGATATTTCATCGTAGTCATGCTTTCTCCAAACCATCTTTTCCTCCTGTTACCTTGGGAGAGCCTGTCAATCTATTGCCAATAAGCTTACACAGCCAGTTGCTGCTCTAAATCGTGCAGCACTTTGTAGCACGGCAGTACATTGCTGATACTGGAATTAGGATCACGACCTTGCTGAATCGCAGCGAAGAACTCCCGGTCCTGCAACTCGATCCCATTCATAGAAACATCAACTGTTGAAACGTCGATGGCTTCTTCCTTACCGTCAAACAAGTCATCGTAGCGTGCAATGTATGTACCGTTGTCACAGATGTAGCGAAAGAAGGTACCCAGCGGCCCATCGTTATTGAATGAAAGGGACAACGTACAGATCGCCCCATTTTCCGCTTGCATCTGAATCGACATATCCAGGGCAATGCCCAACTCAGGATGGATAGGGCCTTGAACGGCATTGGCTTTCACAATTGGAGAGCCCGCCTGGTATGCGAATAAATCAACCGTATGCGCGGCGTGGTGCCACAACAAGTGATCCGTCCAACTCCGCGCTTCGCCTTTGGCATTGATATTCTTGCGACGAAAGAAGTAGGTCTGCACGTCCATTTGCTGGACCTTAAGCTCACCACTGTCGATACGGCTATGAACCCACTGGTGGGATGGATTGAAGCGACGAGTATGGCCAACCATGCACACTAACCCGGTTTCCCTTTGAGCATTCATCACGGCTTCTGAGTCTGCCCAGCTGTCAGCCAGAGGAATTTCTACCTGCACATGCTTACCCGCCTGCATGCACTGGATTGACTCGGAAGCATGCTGCTGAGTTGGAGTACACAAAATGACAGCGTCCGCCTCAGTCTCCGCCAGCGAAGATGCAAGGTTGGTGGATACATGGCCGATGCCATAGTCGTCGGCAACGGCTTGAGTCTTGTCCAGCGTTCGACCCACCAGCGAGACAACTTCAACACCATCAATATTCTTTAGGCCATCCAGATGTTTAATTCCAAAGGCCCCTGGGCCCGAGAGCAAAATTTTCATTTCAATATCCGCGTAAGGTGTATCCAGTACCGCATCAACTGCTCGATTCCTCGGGCCAATATAGCCGCATTGGATTGGCTACTAATAGTTTCTGTTGCAATTTTTTTGTGGTGGCGATACGCGGAATATAGTCGACCAGCGAGCCCTCATCCGGCGTGTGAGTACGCATGTTAGGGTGGGGCCAGTCGGTTCCCCACAATACTCTGTCAGGGAAGGTCTCCACCACACGTCTGGCAAAGGGAACAACATCGTCGTACTGGTGATTCTGTTGTTCGGTCAATCGTTCCGGACAGCTGACCTTGCACCAGAAGTTTTCGTTCTCTCGCAGTAGCCGCATAAACAGTTCAAATTCAACACCATCAACGGGTTTGCTAACATCGGGGCGGCCCATATGGTCCACCACTACATCGGTGGGCAGTGCCGCAAAAAAATCGTATAACTCGGGCAGCTCCGACGCTTCAAAATAGATGACCACGTGCCATCCCAAGGGCGCTATTTTCTCGGAAATTGTCTTCAACGAGTCAAAGGGAAGTTTATCGACCAGGCGCTTGACGAAATTGAAGCGCACGCCGCGCACGCCAGCCGCGTGTAATTCCTGCAACTGTTCTTCTGAAATATCGCTGTGCACAGTAGCAACACCGCGCGCTAGTCCATCTGAATCCTTAAGAGCATCAACGAGAGCGCGGTTGTCCGCACCGTGGCAGGTGGCCTGAACGATGACATTGCGGCTCATACCCAGATGGTCGCGCAGCGCCCAGAGTTTCTCCTTCGGGCCATCACAGGGTGTGTATTTACGCTCTGGTGCGTAGGGGAATACATCGCCGGGACCGAATACATGGCAGTGCGCATCCACCGCGCCGGAGGGCACCACAAAGGTCGGCTTACTGGGGTTGGGATGGTATACACGCCAACCAAAATCCATTGTGAATTCGCTCATGGTTTACTTTCCTCTCGCTTACAGCGCCGCATTCAGTGTGGAATATACGCGCCGCAGATTACCCTCATTGACTTTGTAGTGGCCCACGTCAGATAGGTTCAGTGTATCTACATAGCGTTTGGTATCGTCAAAATATTGCCCTGTTTCGGGATCGATAGCGCGCCCAGTGGTATCTGCATTAATGTAATGAGCGTCCGTGGCATGGAAATTGGAATTGCTAGACCCGGAGACATGTATCATAGCACGCACCGCACCCCGAGGGGATGTTCAATTATTGCCATTGGCTATTAATATTTACTATAGTGAACCATCGACAGCACCCCCGCAGCTGATGCTTGTGTTGTTTTTTGTTGCAAGTAATGTGCAAGCGCAGTGGACCTAATCAACTACCAGAGTGTACTTCCAATCCTCCAGGGATATTCGCCCTTCGCCTTCGCTGACAGACAAGCTGATTAAGGATAGTCCTGCGCAGGGCCCCCGCTCACACTTCCCGTTATCGGGATCAAAAATGGCACCGTGTTGTACGCAGCCCAGATAAGTGCCCTCGAGATACCAGAACTCGCCACGGCGTCCGTCCAGGGTTAAACCGGCATGTGCGCAGATATTCAGGTAGGCTTTGACCTTACCCTGCGAGCGGATTACGAAAGCGGGATAAATGCGTTCGTCTTTCTGCACTCGAAAAGTAAAGGCCCGGCCTCGCTCCTCCAGCGCAGTTGACTCGACGAGGAAATGGATCTTAGGGGGCCTCATACCTATTCAGTGATCGGGGTCGGGTGTCGGGTTAGATACCAGAGGTCCTGGCGTGGGTAATACGAGCTCCACGTCGGACTGGTAAGCGTGCCAATCGAGTATGAGTTCCGCCAGTTTCTGGGGCATCTTTTCAGCCAGGTTCACTTGTTCACCGATATCAGAACTCAGATCGAACAACTCCCACTTATCCGTACCAGCGGGCTTGGGAATGCGCAGGATTTTCCAATCGCCTTTAATCAAAGTGCGCCGGCCCGCAAGCTCAAGACCGATAGTGTCATCCTTTCCTCGCACCGCCGCTTGTGCCCCTGACAGAATAGGCACCAACGAGCGACCATCCAGTTTAAACACTTCCTTGCCCTGGTACTTCTCAGTGTGCTCAATTCCCGCGAGTTCCAGGACGGTCGGCACCAGGTCCATTACAGTAGCGCTGCCTGTATTAATTTTTCCTCCGTGCGTCTCAAGCGCCGGATACCAGATTGCAGCAGGCACACGAATGCCACCTTCTGTTGGCATGGTTTTGAACAGCCGAAATGGAGCCTCACCCACATTCGCCCATTTGGGACCAATGAACTCAAATGAATTGATGCGGCCGATATTTTCCAGGCTATTGTCAAAGGTTTTGGCGTGCGCGGAGATAGCCTCGGGCGCCTTGGTAAGGGAGAATCCGTCCGCCCCGTTGTCGGACAGGAAGACAATAACGGTATTATGTAATTGCCCTTTTTCCCGCAGGAACGTAATTAGACGTCCAATATTGGTGTCCAGGTCGTCTACCATCGCCGCATAGACTTCCATTTGACGTGCTGCAATCGATTTTTGGTGATCAGACAGAGAGTCCCATGGCGGAACCGATGCCGAGCGCTCCGGATAGATTGACTCTTGTGGAATAAGATTCAATTCCCTAATTTTTTTGAAGCGTTCAGCGCGAACACGGTCATAGCCCGCATCGTAAGTACCCGCATATTTATCCAGCACATCGTCGGGTGCCTGCACAGGCCAGTGCGGCGCGGTATAGGCCGCATAAGCAAAGAAGGGTTTGCCATCGCCCATATTGCTTTCTATGTGGCTGATCAATTTGTCTGTATAGGTGCGACTTGAGTAGAAACCGTTAGGCAGAGAGCCCAGTAACTCACCATCCTCGCGATAACGTGCTGCGGTATGGTACGTCGTAACGCCGGCCATATCCTCGAAGTGGCTTGCGGCGCCATCCAACAACGCAAAGGAGCGGTCGAATCCCCTAGCCCTCGGACTCTGATCGTGTGCATAACCTAAGTGCCACTTGCCTACCATATAAGTATGGTAGTTCGATGTTTTCAGCAGTTCCGGTAAAGTGGCAACCCGATCATTCAAGTAGCCTTCGTATCCCGGGTGGCCTCGTTGGTTGTCTTTCAAAAACTCGGCCATGTTACCCAGGCCGACTCTATGATTGTCAACGCCCGTGAGTAGCATCGAGCGCGTGGGAGCGCACATCGACGCCGCATAAAAGCGGGTAAACAGAATGCCGTTGTCGGCGATCGCATCGATATTGGGTGTTTGAATCTCACTGCCAAGACGGCTGATATCTGCAAAACCAAGGTCATCGGCAACGATAAAAAGGATATTGGGCTGTTTATCTACTAACTGTGCAGGAACAGGCTCCTCATTTTTGGCCATGGTGGTCGACTCTGCGCACGCTCCCAGAAGTACGAGTAAAGCAAGATGGGTAATTAAAACCGAATATTTATACATATTGTCTCCTCGACAAAGGACTTTTCCGGCAGATCAAGCGCTGCCTCGCGGTGGTAGTAATGGGTCGGATTTCAAGAAAAAATCGATGGCTTCGATGATGCCGTCCAACGGTGGACGAGGAAATGCAAAGCTCGAAACCCACGCCGATTCAAGGGTTTGATCCGACCGAATCAAGAAAACCCCCGGCTCAGAGAATTGCGGCATTTCAACTTCTTTTCTCGAATCCGAAATATAGAGTCCGCACTGTCTCGCCAGTTCCAGGTCCAATCCGTAGGCAATCTTTAGATTTCCAAGCGCCAGTTCGTCGTGCGTCATCTGGGCTCTCTCGATGGTGTCAGCGCTAATGGCCAACACCTTTATATTGCGCTGAGAAAATTCTTCATAGCGTTTTTCGATTTCGCCCAGTTGCGCTTTACAATAGCCGCACTGCTTGCCCCGATAAACAACCAGAAGAAGTCCCGCGCCACCGGCGAACAGCGATGTGAGATCTGTGGTCCCACCCGCGAGCAATTGAGCTTGTGTAATCGGGAATCTTTCCCCGGGTTTTGTTGATGTAGCCATTTGCTCTACGTTCATTCGGGAACCAGTACAAAATCGAAATCCAATATGCGAAACTCTTCTGGCAGTCCAAACTGCGCGGCCATATCCACGTCGGAGGATTTTTCAAAGCGAACAATAAGCTCGTCTTTCAGAGCGAAGACTGCATCGGCATCCAGGTAGGGGTCTTCATCGGAGAACAAGTGGGTTTGCAATCTCTGGTAGCCATCCGCCGTGACCAAAAAATGGATGTGCGCAGGACGTATGCCATTTCGATTGCTGGCTTTGAGTAATTCGCCAACCGGGCCATCCGTAGGTATTGAATAGCTGACCGGCAACTGCGCAACAAAGCAGTAACTGCCGTCGTCCTGGCTGGTAACAACGCCGTACATATTGTAATCAGGCACATTGGGATCCTGCACAAAGTAACGGGCATTGCCGCCCGTCGACCAGGTATCCAGTTTTGCGCCGGCTACAGTATTGCCTTGAGGGTCGACTACACGGCCTCGCACCAACACGACCTCTCCCTGAGGTTCAGCGGTTCGAATAATGCTGCCGCCATGATCAACAGCGGGGGCACCGTCCACGTGAAAAGGTCCCAACACCGTATTGTCTGTTCCCAGCCCGCCTTTACCGTGATTGATGGCATCAACGACGCTCGACAAACCCAGAATGTCGGACAGCAAGATAAACTCCTGGCGCTTACCGTCACACATCTGGCCGGTTCGGGTGAGAAAGTCCACTGCGGCTGCCCATTCTTCTTCGGTGAGCCGGGTATCGCACGCGAACTGGTGCATATGGGAGATCAAAGATGGCAGTACTTCGAGTAACCGCGCGTCTGTGATTTTGCCTTTATATTCCGCAAGAACTGTCTCGGTAATTTTCTGTGCTTCCGACGAGCTTGTCATATTGCTTTGCCTGATTGATGAACGTGCAGAAGAAGCCGCCTCAAATCGCGCTCGGCAGCACGCTTACGAGCACTGTGATGGCATTCGGTCACAGTTTGTTGGGTTGCTTTGGAGCACAGACCTATGCAGCGAATTCAGGTGTCTCAAGATCCATAGTGTGAGGGGACTCCGGCATCGGTGAAGGAAACTTTATCACCGCATTCCAGATTGAGGGGCGCTTATACAGGAGAGCGGCATATTCCTGGACTCGCGGAAGATCCTTCCAAAGAGACCCAACCCCCAGCCACTGCATGCGGTACAGGTTGATCGCCCAGGTTAGATCCGCCATCGTAAAGGTCGAGCCACAAACCCATGGGCTGGCGTGTGCAGCCAGTTGCTCATCCAAGCCGTTGATAATCTCCTGCGCCAGGGCGCGGACGGCGCGTTGTGCCTCATCGTCGTGGGCAAAGCCCTTACCACCTTGTTCCTTGGAAATCTTGCTTTGATAGGCTGCGACTACCTCAGCGTCATCCTTGTTTGCGCGAATCAATCCTTCCAACGCTTCAAGTTTTAAGTCGTACACATCGACCATTTTTTCCTTGATGAACGCAGGTCGCTGGTCGTCATCCGGATGGTACCCATACAGCAGCGCAGGCTGGGGAGTAGTGTCGACGATGGAGACCTGCTCCATGACAGCTTTCCGCAGTGATGGCTCATCTGGAAGCAATTGTATGGGCCCGGTAATTTCCTGGTCCAGGTACTCACAGATTTTTTTTGAATCGACAATAACCCTGCCTTTGTCGAGGTCCACCAGCGTTGGAACGACGCAGGCATCGAAGCCTTCTGTCTCTACGGAGGAAGTGCCCGTGTAACCACTAGCAAAGCTCAGTCCAGCCTGTTTGCCACCTAGTAATCGCAATCGAACGTAGTTTGGGGAATAGTTTTCGGCGGGCGTCATCTCATCGGAATAGATACCTTTACTATTGAGTATCGACAATTCGTGCGACGCATAGGCTACACGCTTTTCCGCCAGCGCCGCGCGTACTTTCTGCGAACACACAGAAAGCCCCGCGTGATAGAGCTCGAAACGGACGGGTTCACCCTCGCTAGCTCCAATCAGGTGGTTACGATTTGGATCGGTCAGTTCCGCATTGACGGCGGCTACCAAGCCAGCTGCTTCGTTTGAATCCATAACCTCATCCTTCCACTTTAATTCAGTGCGTCATTGTGGCGTACAGCGTCGATGATTCGCAATACCCCAGGCTGCATAGGCATTATTCAAATAGGGGATAGGGGATAAAGCGATGTGTTCAAACAACTTCCTGTTCGAGTATGTTTGTGACGTTTTCAAACAGGCTATAAATTAGATTTCTCAACCAGATGTGAGCTGGATCCTGGTGAAATCGTTCGTGCCAGTAGAGTTTGACATCGAAAGCAGGTAGTTCAAATGGTGGTTTTAACACGCGTAGGGAAGAGTGTTCAGCTAGTGCCTGGGCAGTACCTGACGGTACCGTAACAACACAGTCTGAACTTGCAGCCAGCAGTGCCGCCGTTAAGAAATTGTGCGTAACAATTCGTATATTGTCCTCGGGAATGGCTCTGACAATTTGTGATTCTATTTGTTCGTGAGTGTGGCCCCATCGCCGCCCTGATACAACGATGTGTTGGGCGCGCCTGAAGTCGTTCATGGACATGTCCGCTGTAATGTCTGGATGATCGCGGCGCACCATGCACACGTAGTGTTCGGCGTACACCGTTCTCTCGTGGATTCCCGCATAGAGTTTCGGGAATGGGCCAAAGGCGAGATCGGTGTCACTTTCAAGCTCTTTTGCCAGCGTGTTGATTCCCAGGGGCACGGCGTGCAATTGGACATGGGGAGCCACCTCGAAGATTTCTTTGCCCAGGCGCGATATCCCCAGTACGTGTCCCACCTCCGACCCGGCTATGTGGAAGATTCGATGTGAGCTGGCGGGATCGAACTCGGCACTTCCCGACAGAGTATTTTGATAAATGCGCAGCATATCGTTAACGGATGTGGAGATCTGGACCGCGCGAGGTGTAGGCTCCATCCCCCGCTGTGTGCGGACAAACAGGGGGTCGCCGAAATGAGTGCGTAACTTGGCCAGAGATCTGCTCACATTAGATTGTCCAACGCCGAGTTGGTCGGCAGCTGCGCTTACCTGACCTAGCTCAAGAAGGGCCTGAAAGACAGAAAGCATTTTGAAGTCCAGATCGCCGATGTTCACATTGCACCCCGCAAATCATTGATTGGGAATTAAGCACCACTGGAGTCGCATATGCAATATGCAATATGCAATATGCAGATAGTGTCTATGCTCCTGTAGGTATTGCGACCTGTATTTGAAATTTGGATAGTGGTGCAACTTTTCACATACCCCTCGAGCGGAGCTTAAAAACATGACAGTCGAATTACCTCCCAGTCCCAGCACTGCACTGATGAAGCACCACCACATCACCATTGGCGTGATGGATCCCCAGGAAGATTTTGACTGGCACACCAAGGTGCTTGGCCTCAAATGCTGCAAACGCACCCTGTTCTACGACGGGGCCACGCCGGTCTACCACTTCTATTACGGCAACGACCTGGGGGAAGAAAGCACTCTGTTGACCACCTTTCCCCTTGCGCATACGGGTGTGAAAGCAGTAGAGGGCGTGGGCCAGGTGCGCCACGTGGATCTCTCAGTACCGGTGTCATCGCTGGACTACTGGAAGAATCGCCTCGAGTCCTTTGATGTGGAAGTGGCCGAAGTTGAATACTTCGGTGAAAAGCGGCTGGAATTCCGCTCCCCACACAATATTCGCCACGCCATGGTCGGTATCGCAGACGACGACCGTAAGCCCCATAGTGCTGGTCCCGTACCGGCCGAAAATATGATTAGAGGTACCCATTCCGCCGGCGTCTCCACATGGTCCATGGACATGATGGAAGAGTTCATGGAAGTGGCCTGGGGCTGCCGGAAGGTGGCAACTGACGGCAATCGCGAACGTTACGAGATGGGCGCTGGCGGCACGGGCACCTACACTGACTTCATAGTCGAGCCCAACCTGAAACAGGGCAGCTGGTATGTGGGGCAGGGCGCCATCCATCACATGGCTTATCACTGTCCCGATCACGACCGTCAAAACCAGATTAAGTTTTTTGTCGAAGGCTTGGGTTACACGGACTTTTCTGATGTGAAAGATCGAGGATACTTCGATTCCATCTATGTTCGTACGCCCTCCGGTGCGTTGTTCGAGGCTGCCGTCTCGCACGACCCGGCATTTCTGTGCAACGAGCCCTACGAGACGATGGGTACGGCGGTAATGATGTCGCCTCAAATCGAGGCGAAAAAAGATGAAGTTATGAAGATCATCGGCACCGTTGAAGGCTAGAAACAGTGGCTTCGATGACCGGCGACGTTTCCGCAGATCCGCACGGCGAGATTCCATTTCGCTATTTTCGCGGACAGGTCGAGTCTGTTGGGGCGGTTGTGTTTCTGTTTCACCGTCGGGGTGGAGATGCGCAGAGCGTATACGAACAACTGGGCCAGCATCTGCTTCGGGATGATCTCATTGTTGTTGTGGCCGAAGCCTACAGCAATTGCTGGTACCTGTCCCTGGCGAAATAGTAATTCCCCAATAATATCAGAGTGTTCCCTGTTGCTGCTTGCTCCAGAAAATATTACTCTCGGACAGTATGAAAGGTGTTATCTACCTACTTTTTCACTTACTCACCACCCTGGCCAAGCTGATACAACCCGGTGGTAGTCGAACTGTTATTGCTGAGAACCTGCTATTGAAGCAGCAGCTGATCATCCTCAGCAGGTCGCGGCAACGAGCACCAAACCTTTCAACACTGGATCGCACCTTACTCGGCTTCTGGTCGTTATTTCTGAATCCCAGACGTATTGTCAGAGCCGCCATAATCATCAAGCCTTCCACCCTGTGGGTGGCGAATTCGTAATTCAGCTCGCACGCTCGGAAGAACCCTGAAGTTCGGTTCAAAAAAGCTGTTTCAAATCTTCAACTTACTGCAACCCAGCTCGGTATAGCCCACCGCCAAACTCGGCATTATCTCGGTCTCGGCTTCCCCGCCCCACCCCATCAGAAAATCCCGTTACCTTTCTTCAGCTTACCGCCCAGATTCCAGGTAGAGCGTCCGACTCATAAGCGGAGGGTGTGAAGGTGAAATTGTTTTGGGGCCATTATCTTTTTGATTTTTATAGGTTTTCTATAGAAGAGAGCGTCCGACTCTGGAGTAAGAAACATAGACCTGAGTCGGAGGGTGCATAGCCTGTATAATCCACTTTCCACGCGCCCGTAGCTCAGCTGGATAGAGTAACCGGCTGAATCACGCGATGAGAAAACCCAGCTTTGCCGCTTCGTTGATCTCTTATGCATTTTCTCTGGTAATTACCTCAATGCTAAAACCCTCTTCATCCGCGGGAGGCTGAAAATGGCTAGTTACTTGATGAAAGACCTCTTCGGTATCGAAGTTTTTCCGCTCTGGAGAAGATTCTCGGCGATAACCGATTTGCTTCAGACATAATTCGTCACCCACATTCAAATAGATAAGCTTGTGTGAAAACCCGTGTTCTGAAAATATTTCTTTGAACCACAAACGTTGTTCAGGTGTGTTCCCCGGAAAATCCATCACAACCGAAATGCCTGAACCAAGCAGTTCTTGAATATGAGTCTTCATCACTGGCTTAACTCTGGCAGAGTATTTTATGTAGTCGTTGAAATCTTGAATTTCATCTGGGTATATTGCTGCCAGCCATTCATCTTCAGATAACAAGATTGCACCAGTCTGCTTGGCAATATCTTGGGACATCGTCGATTTCCCCGCCCCCATCTTTCCGCAGAAAAAAGTTAGCAAGCCTTTCGAACTCATGTAGCCCTCCTATACGACTTAGGGTAGTGACAAGTTAACTTTTTGAGATCAGAAGAATCCACACTCAGGCCTCAGGCAACCACCCTGCTCCACTCATCAAACGCACTAACCCTGAGACTCCTATAGTGCTCAGCACCGACCAGGTGACGGCCTAAATTGAAAAGATTACTAACAGCCGCATGTGCACCGAGAAACTGCTGCGCCTGGCCGACTGATTTGAATCGCCGCATCCCTCGCTCTCTTACCCTGGTCGCTTCATGCGATTGCTCAGCCCTATTATTCTCATACTGTTTAGTACTGTGGATCGTCTCAGGCATCAGCTCTCTATGAGCAACACCATAACTTCGCAACTTATCGGTCACGATCTTCCTAGGTTCACCGCCATGGTTTCGCAACAAACGCTTGAAAAACCTTTTAGCCGCCGCACCGTCACGCTTTGCTTGCAGATACACATCAACCACTTCACCATCCTGGTCAACGGCCCTCCACAGATAATGCTGCTTGCCATTGATCCGGACGAAGACTTCATCGATGTAGAAAGTGTCACCATAGCCCCGGTCTTTTCGTTTCAACCTTCTGGCGTACACAGCTCCAAATTTTATGCACCACAGACGAATCGCTTCGCGGCTGACAGAGATGTCCCGCTCCGCAAGCAGATCTTCAATGTCTCGATGGCTGAGGTTGAATCTATAGTAGAGCCAGACTGCGTAACTGATGATCTCTGGAGGGAATCGGTGGCGTTTATAAGTATTCATCCATTGATTCTACCAATTTCAGCGAGTTAACTTGGCAGAACCCCGTCGCCTTCTATTTACTATTGAAATGTCTGTCCAATTTATCCAGGACGTCAAAGCCCTTTTTGGTCCTGCCCACTGACGCAAACGCCCGAAACCGAACCTCACTATCGAACTCTGCCAACGCCTGAGTTGACAACTCTTCCATCAGTTTGTTTATGCTCACTTTTCTATGCTCAGCCAATGACTTCAAACGAGCGTGTTTGTCATCTGGTAGTCGTACGGTCAGCGTACCCATCTCATTCACCTCTCAATATCTGCCCCGGTGTTAATATCCGTAAATCTTCAAATCTCAGTTCTGCCGCTACAAAATCTTTGACGTTGTTGGTCACGATCGTCTGGCTATTTCCAGCCATGGCCAACTCAATCAAGAAGTTGTCGTCTTCGTCTTTCAGATTTGGGCGCCACAGATAGTATATGGGCACCCAGCTACACACACTATAAAAAGCATTCAACAGATCCCGAATCTCCCCTGCACCAAGTGGACATGCCTCCCTGATCCGTTTGCGGGAACTGACATCTTCATATTCCTGAAATAGCGGGTTACTAATCAGCGGTAGATGCTCGCCTGCAAGGCATCGCCTGATTAGCTCACGACTCGCGCCTCGCTTTCCAATCAAGGCACTGACCATGACACTGGTGTCGATAACTACTTTTTCGGACATATCCTAATGATAGCATATACGACATCACTTGGAAGATCGATTTCATTGCGGATCGGCCCCGGCCAGGAGTTCGGTTTCAAAAACCTGTTACCCTTCTTCAACTTGCTTCCATCCAGCTCGGTATAACCCAACGCCAGTCTCGGCATAATCTCGGTACTGATTCCCCCGCCCTACCCCATCAGAAAAACC
>JBALWA010000051.1:0-34074 GCA_036960305.1 Halioglobus sp.
GCAGCAGCCAATTCATACGCGGCTACAAGGCCCGAGAGTCCCGCCCCAATCACGATAACATGCTTAGGGTGTTGCGAGGTTTCAAGCGCCTCTGGGGTGACCGGGAATTTAGCGGAAACATCGGCGTAACCCATGCTTGCTGTCAAAGCTGATGCGGATCCCAGGATAAAGCCGCGGCGACTAATTTTAGTCATATTTTCCATCTATAAAACTAACGTTTATATATTATAAAGCGGATAAACCGTGTGTTGCGAGTTGATTCTCTACTTTTTGGGTGATTGTTCAGTCTCAAAATCAACCGATAAATTGTCCTATATTCCAGTTGTTTGATCAGAATACACTGCAATATTGGCAAGTAATTATGCAAACCTGGTGTGATATAGTCCAGCTCTATGCCAAGAGATAATCTAACCGCACCCCCGAAGCATCTACCTATCGCTGCTATCCTTCTGACTCTTGCCTTCACAGGTAGCCTTGTGCAGTACGTCCAGACAGGCGAAGTCACCTGGATTACAGATAGTTTCCGTAGGGTTGAGAGCACGGCCAACCAGCTAAGCAGCGGTAAACTTGAAGACTATCAAGCAAAGGCTTCAAACGCTGTCACTAGGCTGAGCGAAGATGCGGGCAAGTTAACCACCCAAAGGATAGCTAAAAGTCTCAAAGCCTCTCGGGATGGTATCAGCGGTAGTGTGATAGGAGTTAAGGACGGTGACACGATCAAGGTGCTCGATGCACAGCGCGTGCTGCATAAAGTGCGCCTGGCAGGAATCGACGCGCCAGAGCGCGACCAGCCGTTTGGCACTGAATCTACAAAGCACCTCAGCTCACTGTTGGCGGGTAAAGATGTCTTCGTGGAATCGTCTAAGTTGGACCAGTATGGACGCATCCTGGGCAAGGTTTGGGTACAGCCCATGGACTGCCCGAGCTGCGGCAAGACTCTCAATGCCAATCATGCCCAGTTGCTGGCCGGCATGGCCTGGTGGTATCGGTATTACGCCGAAGAACAAACTCCAGAAGATCGTGGTCGGTATGAATCCGCAGAGGACGAAGCGAGGGCCCGGAAGCTGGGGCTTTGGGCCGATCCTGATCCAGTCAATCCTTATGATTGGCGAAAAAGAAAGTAAAGCCGCAACTACCATGACTCTAGCCTCCCATGTCGCCTGGAAATAATTGCCTTGTTCTACCTTGAGACCATGATATGGTGCGCGTTCGGTTGAACTCACACCCCTCAAAGCGAACTCTGGGATATAGATACCTGGAGTTTTTCCTTTTATAGCAGTTTAGGTTATGACATGTCAGACAAATTATTTTTCAATGGTCGCCAGCAAACACGCGAGAGTCACATTAAGTACGGTCATGAAACCAAGGCTAGCAATAAAGCGGGTAGCGAGAAATATCCCTTGGCGTTAGTCGTTACAAGTGAGACCCGCAAGCAAGAAATAGAAGTCCTGGTAGCCGAAGCCCAGCTGTATGCCTCGGTTGAGCTCGATAGTAGTGATGAAGCGGTTGAATCCATTGCTGAGCTCACGGCACTCCTTAACAAACAGGATACCGTTAAACTCGATAAGCTGCCCTCACGTAACGAGCCATGTGTTTGCGGTAGTGGCAAAAAATACAAGAAGTGCTGCGGGTAGGGATAGTGCGTTTCTACCCGTTGGAGAAATTGATAAATCTTAACGACGCCTATACCCGGCAGTTTAAGATTGACAGTTTTCAATTACTGCTTATTCAGCGCAAGGGCGAATTATTCCTCATTGAGTCCCACTGCCCTCACCGGGAACACCCCCTGGACGTCGCATCCATTGAGGATGGCGTCATTCAATGCGCGCTACACCAGTACCAATTTTCAATCGATGACGGCAGCCTGATCCACGCGACCGAAGAGCCCTGTCGGGCGCTACGTACTTTCGAATTGATCTACGAAGGCAATGAGGTGGGCGTGCTGCTGGAGGATGTTTAAAACTATCGAGCAGTGCCCGTCTCATTCAACACCTTGATTCCACTACCCCGTAGCCCGGTTCTCATGGTTTCTGCCATAATAGTCCTAACGGATTAAAGAGACCCTGATAATATGATGTCCTCGCGAAAGAAGTCATTGCTCCTCGTGCTGCTCCTGCCCGTATTACTGTCGCTGGGCGGTTGTCCCTGTGGCTTTGATTGCAGTAGTGACAGTGACAACGATAACAGTCCCGCGTCCCTAAGCCTGGGCTTTTCTGATGCCAGCGTAGAAGATCTGACGCAGGTCGTCATCGAGGTAGACAGCATCAGCTTCCGCCGTAGTGGCGAAGACGATGTTGTAGTGGATACCTTTACCATCCCAGATTTGGACCTGGTGGACGCCGATACGTTCCAGATCGATCTTCTTGAGTATCGCGGTCGCCAGCAGTTGCTTGTTATCGAGAATCTCGAACTGCCGGTCGGTACCTATAGCTCGGTCCGATTAACACTGGTTGATGGCGATCTTAACTTTTCTTTTGTCGAGGAGAGCGGGGGAGAGGTCAAGGTGCTGAATGGCCCGGCTTCAGAGCTGATATTGCCGGGCATGGCGCTCGGAAGTGGTGATGAGCATTTCACAGTGGAGTTCAGTCTGGCGCAGGCCATGCGGTATATTACCGGTAGTGATACCTATCTGCTGAGCTCAGAAGGCGTGCGCGTTCAGGATAATGCGACCTCCGCGAGTTTAACAGGCCGGGTTGAGAGCGATCTGTTTGATTTGGGTGAAACCTGCGATGCTAAAACGGATCCATTGGTGGGCAACCGGGTATATCTTTACGAGGGCACAGCACTCCCAGAGGGTAGTCTGTCAGATGTCCATACCAGTAACAGCGGCAATGCGGTGCCCGACGAAGTCGTTGCCCCCTTTGCTGTGGCGGCTCTGGTAGAGAATACACTGACAGGTAGTTGGGAGTATGCGCTGGGCTTTTTACCCGCAGGCGACTATACCCTGGCACTGGCGTGTGATGCCGGCGATGACCACCCGATAGACTACGATGGGACGGTAGTTCCCTTACCCACGGGACAGCTGTATGAAATCAAGCTGTCGTCGCTGGAACAAGCCAACTGTGACCTGGCCGAGAGTGCCAGCTGCAACTAGGGAGACTAAAGGCCCAGACGGCGAAACTCCGGGTCCTGCACACCCCGTTGCCAGAGCCTATCGAATTTATCGATAAACGACTGGGCAGAGGCCCTGGAATCCGGTTCATAGAACCCCGGGCCTTCATCTGCGGGCATGAACAACACGCCACCGAAGTCTCGCAATACTACCGTCTCGCCGGTCATTTCGGGATGGTCTGTTAGCTTGCGAATCATGATTGAACTGGGCAGGCGACGGGCAAGGTTCAACAGTCGATGGCCGCGTTGCACGATGGGTCTGGAGTCGCTGATCAAAAGGTGCACCCGGGAGTGGGTATCCCTGCGAGCCAGTGAGCTGAAGGCGTCAGCTAAATCGGGATTATCGAATACCCGGTGATCCAGATGGGGGCTCAGTATGCGGATTTGCCGTGTCGCGGATTGACACAGGGCGATTGCCATCAGGTTAAATGGTGCAGGGTAGGCCACGCCGTACTGGCTGCTTTTCGGATTGAAAGGGTCTGAGCTGTCTTCACTCGAGTTCAAAGCATGCACACTCCAGTAATTGTTCCAATAGTATGGCACATTCTGCACGCGCAAGCGCTGCGCCCAGAAACGCACTATCGAGCGCCCGGTACTCACAAAGATGAATGAGCGTTGGTAGCACAGCCTGGCTGTGAATCAGGCACTCGCCATTGGCATAGACGGCAAGCTCATCGCCATTCTGTTGCCACGCAATTCGGCTTGTGGGTAATAGCGCCAACAGCTGTGAAGTCTCGACGAAGGCATGCAGGTCAGCCACCGCATGGTCGTGCGCCGGGGATTCCAGTTCGTATTTCGGTTCCGTGACCAGCTCCCCGAACCAATGGTTAGTCAGTTGACCTTCCAGCGTTGCGAGTAGTTGTTGCCTGGCGGCGAGAATAGCTTCCGGCTTTATTTCACCTGGCTGGTTCAGCGCCGACAATTTTGGGTCTCGGTAGAAACTGTCGACGTCAATTTGTTCCAGTACAGCGTCTACGTTGCGGGACAGGAGCTCGTTAATGCGCGGGGCTCTGAAACCAATGGAGTAAGTCATACACTCGCCCTTGGCGATGCCCCAGTGGGCAACACCCGGCGGTACATAAAGAATATCGCCAGCAGAGAGTGTGTACTCAGCCTCGCTGCGAAAATCGTTCAGAATCCGTAGATCATCATTCGGCAGCAGAGGCGTGCGGTTGTCGCAGAGCTGACCCAGTTTCCAGGTTCGCTGCCCCTCACCCTGGAGTAAGAAAACATCGTAGTTATCGTAGTGGGGGCCGACACTACCGCCGTCAACCGCGTAACTGATCATAATGTCATCTACACGCCACTGTGGGATAAAATCGATCAGCTGGAGTAATTCTGCAACCTCGGGTATATAGAGATCCACAGCCTGTACTAACAGGGTCCATGGGTGCGGCCGTTGAAAATCCTGTTCGCTAAATGGACCATGATGTAGCTGCCAGTTGTTCGAGTGAAACTCGACCAGCCTCGACTCAACGTCATCTTCCAGTGCAAGACCAGCCAGCTCATTGGCATCGATTGGCGGCTTAAACCCCTCAACCCCATTTTTGATCAACAGGGGCTTCTGCTGCCAGTGATTGGCCAGGAAGTCCTCGCGATCCAGTTGCAGTTGCAAGCCCGTCATATCAGCGCCCTTTAGTTGATCGCCTCGGCCTGGGCCACTGCATTGCCGATGTAATTGGCGGGGGTCAGCGCGAGTAACTGTGCTTTGGCTTCATCGGGTAAATCCAGTTGTTCGACAAATGCCTGGATAACCTGCCGGCTCATATCTTGCCCGCGGGTCAGTTCCTTGAGTTTCTCATAGGGTTTTTCGATGCCGTAGCGCCGCATGACCGTCTGGATGGGCTCGGCGAGCACTTCCCAGCTGTTATCGAGGTCTTCTGCCAGGCGTGACTCATTCAGTTGCAGCTTGCTGATGCCCTTGAGGCTGGAGGCGTAGGCGATGAGGCTGTAGGCCATGCCGACTCCCATATTTCTCAACACGGTGCTGTCAGTGAGGTCACGCTGCCAGCGGCTGACCGGGAGCTTGGCAGCAAGGTGCTGGAAGATGGCATTGGCGAGCCCCAGATTGCCCTCAGAGTTCTCGAAATCAATGGGGTTGACCTTGTGTGGCATGGTTGACGAGCCCACTTCACCGGCAATCGTGCGCTGTTTGAAGTAGCCCAGAGAGATATAGCCCCAGATGTCCCGGTCAAAATCCAGCAAGATGGTGTTAAATCGGGCAATGGCATCAAACAGTTCGGCCATGTAATCGTGGGGCTCAATTTGTGTGGTGTAGGGATTGAAGTTCAGCCCCAATGACTCGACAAAGGTCTTTGCGTTGGTCTGCCAGTCGATATCGGGGTAGGCAGACAGGTGGGCATTGTAGTTCCCAACAGCGCCGTTGATTTTTCCCAGATACTCGACCTGCTTAACCAGCGCTAGCTGGCGCTGTAGGCGCGCAACCACATTGGCAATTTCTTTGCCCATGGTGGTGGGACTGGCTGTCTGGCCGTGTGTGCGTGACAGCATGGCCGCTGTGGCGCTGGATTTTGCCTGCGCCTGCAATGCGGTGACAACCTCTTCCATTACCGGCAGCAGGGTGCCATGAACCCCGTCGCGCAACATCAGGGCGTGCGACAGGTTGTTGATATCCTCTGAGGTACAGGCGAAGTGGACAAACTCTGTGATAGCCAGTAACTCGGCGTTGTCTTGAAAGCGTTCCTTGATGAAATACTCAACCGCCTTGACGTCGTGGTTGGTGGTTGCTTCGATGTCTTTGATGCGTTGGGCGTCAGCCTCGCTAAAATTGGTCGCAATAGTATCCAGTAGGGCATTGGCTTCGGCGCTGAGTGGGGGGACTTCAAGGACGGCTTGCTGGGATGCCAGGCATTGCAACCAGCGAACTTCAACGAGCACGCGCCGCTTGATCAACCCGTACTCACTGAATACATCGCGCAGTGACGCCGTCTTGCTGCCGTAGCGGCCGTCGATAGGGGATACTGCACTGAGTGCCGACAATTCCATTGATTTCTCCGGGTAATATTTTAAAGGCGGGGATTTTACACCACGTCGAGTGTGCGTGACAGGTTCTGGGATACCTGCAGCAGCTGTTTCCGCTGTAGCAACAGTTTCCAGCGGCGGCCACCTAATTGCCGCCAGAGGAACGCTGATCGCACGCCTGCGAGCAGCAGGGTTCGAATAATGTCTGCATTTTTTGTGTCCTGCAACTGCTGTGCGCTGCCAGTTACTTTGATGCGAAACTTCAGCTTACTGAGTGTATCCTGGTAAATTCCCGAAATACTGTGGCAGGCATCCTGGATATTATCGGAAAAATGCTCTGCCCTGAATTGGGTGTGTTCCAGTCGGGAGTGAATGACTGACATCATTTCGGGGTTTGAAGAAAATTTGCGTTCGAGATACAAGATACTGAAAATATAGCGAACCAGATCGCGATTCTCTTCCGACTGGCGACTGGCCAGTACGCTGCTCAAATTTTGTAGGCCGAGCTTCACGCCGGGTATGCCGCCGTAGACCTGCTCGACGTTGTCGGCGTCAAAGGTAAACAGGCTTTGCACCGAGGGTTCCAGAAACTCAACCGGGTAACTGCCCGTTTTCGATATCTGGTCGACCAGACGGGCAGCCTGGGATACGCCGCCCAGTGCGATCGCCTGTTTCTCAATAGATGAAAAAGTCATGCTGTTGCGCTCTCTATAACACCGCCACCCAGGCACAATTCGCCCTTGTAAAACACAACAGACTGCCCCGGCGTGATGGCGCGTTGTGGCTCGTCAAATTCGACCCTGTACCCTGCTTCCACGGGGTGCAGGGTACAGGCCTGGTCCGGCTGCCGATAGCGTGTTTTTGCCATACAGTCCAGCGGGGCAGTAATGGGCTCATTGGATACCCAGAAGACCTCCCCGGTGTGTAGTACGGATTTGAAGAGTGCGGGGTGTTCATTGCCCTGGGCAACCAAAAGAATGTTGTTGTCCAGATCTTTATCAACCACGTACCAGGGGGCATCTCCGTGATTGGCTTTGCCGCCAATTCCCAGGCCCTGTCGCTGGCCAATGGTGTGATACATCAACCCCTGGTGGCGTCCCAGATGTTCGCCTTCCAGGCTGAAAATATCCCCCGCCTGCGCCGGCAGGTATTGCTGCAGAAAATCCTTAAAACGGCGTTCGCCAATGAAGCAGATGCCAGTAGAATCTTTTTTGTCATGGGTTATAAGCCCATGCTTTTCAGCGAGTTCGCGTACTTCCGGCTTGGCAATTTCGCCCACTGGGAATAAGGTTTTTTCGAGCTCATTGTGACCAACGGCGTGCAGGAAATAACTCTGGTCCTTGTTGTTATCCAGGCCCTTGAGCAAGGTACCCTTGCCGTCGGATTCGCCCCGTCGGGTGTAGTGACCGGTTGCGATATAGTCTGTTCCGAGTATCAGGGCGTAATCAAGAAAGGCTTTGAACTTGATTTCCCGATTACACAGGATGTCAGGATTAGGCGTGCGCCCGGCACGATACTCCTCCAGGAAATGTTCGAACACATTGTCCCAGTACTCCGCAGCGAAATTGGCGCCGTGCAGTTTTATCCCGAGGGTGTCGGCGACCGACTGGGCGTCGGCGAAATCTTCCTTGGCAGTACAGTATTCAGTGCCGTCATCTTCCTCCCAGTTCTTCATGAACAGGCCTTCCACCTCATAGCCCTGCTCGAGAAGCAGTAATGCTGAGACGGATGAGTCGACGCCTCCCGACATGCCGACGATCACTTTTTTACTTGAATTCAGGCTCATTCGCTGTAGATAAGATCCAGAGGGTAATAGTGTCCATTACGGTATTGCTCAATAGCGGCGATAACCAAAGGGCTGCGCATTTTAGCAGAATTTTGGAGAATTGCCTCGTAATCCAGCCAGTGTATATGACTTATATCGGGGTCAATGGGGGCATTTTCAAGGGCCTTCAGGGGACGGGCAACAAACGTTGTCCGGTGATACGTAATCCCGTTACTCGGGGCGGTATAGAGGGCTATCCCGAGTACTCCGCTCAATTCCACCTGCCAGCCCGTTTCCTCCAGGGTTTCACGCAATGCAGCCTGAGCAAGGGTTTCGTTTGCTTCAAGATGTCCAGCCGGTTGATTGAACACCATCGCGCCAGTGGTTTTATCCCGTTCCTCTACCAGCAGGTAGAGTCCGTCCTGTTCCACCACCGTAGCCACGGTGACATGGGGTATCCAATCTGGCATTAGTGATCCCGCCTCCTGGTTTTTGGCGCTTTGGGGCTGTGCACGGCAATGGTGTAGTGCTCCCCGGGGGCGAGATCAGTTAAGGTCCAGTCGGCAATGCGACTGCGAACAAGCCTCAGGGTAGGGTAGTTCACCGCCGCGGTCATTCGGCGGACCTGGCGGTTACGGCCCTCGCGAATGGACAGTTCGAGCCAGCTGTCGGACACTGTTTTACGGCTGCGTACCGGCGGATTTCTGGGCCATAGGTTCTGTGGAGGCGCTATCTTCCGGCATTTAGCCGGCAGGGAAAGCCCATCCTTAAGCTCGACACCCTTGGTAAGTGCGGAAATAGCATCACTACAGATCGTGCCCTCCACCTGAACCAGATAGGTTTTCCACTGCTTGTGACGAGGGTTTGCGATTTGTTGCTGCAGGCGGCCATCATCGGTTAATAGCAGCAGTCCCTCAGAATCATAATCCAGACGACCGGCCACTCGATAACCGGGTGCCTTTAGGTAATCCGCCAGGGTTTTTCGACCCTCTGTATCAGTGAATTGACTGAGGACCTGGAAGGGTTTGTTAAACACAATGAGGTTGGCCATTAGCGGGCCGGCAAACGTTTCATGAAGAGAATCCAGATCAATTTATCTAGCGATGGGTCATGCTACAATGCCCGCCCGTTCAGGAACAGCACAGGGAGTACATTATGAGCTACCAGCATATTCAAGTACCTGCAGAAGGCGAAAAAATCACCCTCAACGCCGATTTCAGCCTGAATGTCCCCGACATCCCTATCATTCCTTACATCGAAGGCGATGGTATCGGGGTCGATATCAGCCCGGTCATGATGGACGTGGTCAATGCGGCAGTAGACAAGGCCTACGCCGGCGAGCGAAAAATCTCCTGGATGGAAATCTACACAGGTGAAAAGGCTGCCGAACTGTATGAGGGCGACTGGTTTCCGGAAGAAACTCTGGAGGCGATTAAAGCTTACTCGGTGGCTATCAAGGGCCCATTAACGACACCGGTAGGTGGCGGTTTCCGATCGCTGAATGTCGCCCTGCGTCAGGAACTGGATCTTTACACCTGCCTTCGGCCCGTACGCTGGTTTGAGGGCGTGCCCTCACCTGTAAAAGACCCCGGTGCTTGTAATATGGTGATCTTCAGGGAGAACTCTGAGGATATCTACGCCGGTATCGAGTATCAGGCCGGCACAGCTGAAGCCCAGAAAGTGGTGGATTTTCTCATCAATGAAATGGGTGCGACTAAAATTCGCTTCCCCCAGGATGTCGGTATCGGTATTAAGCCGGTGTCGGAGGAGGGGACCAAGCGGCTGGTACGCAAGGCCATTCAGTACACGATAGAACAGGATTTGCCCTCGGTAACGCTGGTTCACAAGGGCAATATCATGAAGTATACCGAGGGGGCCTTCCGCGACTGGGGTTATGAATTGGCGTGTGAGGAGTTTGGCGGAGAGCTTGTTGATGGTGGTCCCTGGGTGGCCATAAAGAACCCCAATACCGGGCGGGAAATTATCATCAAGGATGTCATCGCCGACGCCATGTTGCAGCAAATACTGACCCGTCCAGCGGAATACAGCGTCGTTGCTACATTAAATCTGAACGGCGATTACCTGTCGGATGCCCTGGCTGCACAAGTGGGTGGCATCGGTATCGCGCCTGGCGCCAACCTGAGCGATAGCATCGCCCTGTTTGAAGCCACACACGGGACCGCGCCAAAGTATGCCGGTCAGGACAAGGTCAATCCCGGTTCGCTGATATTGTCGGCAGAGATGATGTTGCGGCACATGGGCTGGAACGAAGCGGCGGACCTCATCATCACGGGCATGAACGGTGCTATCCAGGCGGGCACTGTAACCTATGATTTCGAGCGTCAAATGGAGGGGGCGACCCTGCTGAGTTGCTCAGGGTTTGGTCAGGCCATTATTGCAAAAATGTAATTCAACCCTACCCCGGGAAGGGTTTCCTTCCCGTTACCGCGCTTTTGGCGGCTAAACTGATTCAAAAAAGCCCAGCCCCCTATTAAGACATATCTATTTATTCCTGCCAAGACCTATAGCTACCCTTGAAATGCCCTATAATGAATCCATATCTTAGGTTCGTTCGTATGGTTATTGATAGCAAAGAGAGAGGCTTGGTGGGAAACAACAGATGTGCAAGTGACTGGAGAATGTCGATTGAGGAAGATCACTCGGACGGCTCTCTCGCGCTACAGGAGTCAAAACCTGAACTAAAGCGACCGCCGTTGTTCAAAGTAGTATTGATGAATGATGATTACACGCCAATGGAGTTCGTGGTTGAGGTGCTGGAAGTTTTCTTCCGCATGAACAGGGAGCAGGCAACACATGTTATGTTGACTGTTCACACGCAAGGTAAGGGCGTGTGTGGAATTTATACACGTGATATCGCCGAAACCAAGTCGGCACAGGTAAACCAGTACGCCAGGGAAAATGAACACCCCCTGTTGTGTGAAATTGAAGCGTCTGAGGGTTAGAGAATGCTGAGTAAACACCTGGAACAAACGCTGAATGACGCCTTTCGTGGCGCCAGAGCCAAGCGGCATGAATTTATGACGGTTGAGCATCTACTGCTGGCCTTGTTGGACAATGATGACGCGATCCTGGTTCTTAAGGCCTGTGGCGCCGATCTTGGTGCTATGCGAGGCGATCTCGTGGAATTTGTCGATGCCACCACGCCCCTAATCCCGGAAAGTGACGAAGAACGTGAAACCCAACCAACCCTTGGCTTTCAGCGCGTACTACAGCGAGCTGTTTTTCATGTCCAGTCCTCGGGTAAGCAGGAAGTCACGGGGGCTAGTGTGCTGGTCGCCATTTTTAGCGAACAGGAAAGCCAGGCGGTTTATTTCCTGAAAACCCAGAGTATTGCCAGACTCGATGTCGTCAACTACATCACACACGGTATCTCCAAGGTTGGCAATGAGGGCGAACTACCTGAGTCGGAGCAGCCATCAGGTGAGAGTGTTGCGGGAGAGGAGGGTGCTGAGAGCAACCCGCTGGACAGTTTTACCACCAACCTCAATATGGAAGCGGCGGCGGGCCGGATCGATCCGCTGATTGGCCGTATTCCCGAAGTAGAGCGCGTCACACAGATACTGGTACGTCGGCGCAAGAACAACCCGCTGCTGGTGGGTGAGTCCGGTGTTGGAAAAACTGCCATAGCCGAAGGTCTGGCCAAACTCATTGTGGACGATGATGTTCCGGAAGTACTGAAAGGCAGTACGGTTTATTCTCTCGATCTTGGCGCGTTGTTGGCCGGTACGAAGTATCGAGGTGACTTTGAAAAACGGTTCAAAGGCTTACTCGCAGAGCTGAAAAAGCGTGAAGGCGCTATTTTGTTTATCGATGAGATCCACACTATTATTGGCGCGGGTGCAGCCTCCGGCGGCGTTATGGACGCCAGCAATTTATTGAAACCTCTGTTGAGTTCCGGGCAAATGCGTTGCATTGGTTCTACCACTTTCCAGGAGTATCGCGGTATCTTCGACAAGGATAAGGCGCTGAGCCGTCGGTTCCAGAAAATCGACGTATTGGAACCCAGTCCGGATGACGCCTACAAGATACTCAAAGGGCTAAAGTCTCGCTTTGAGGACTACCATGGCCTGCGGTATACCGACAAAGCCCTGCGGGTGGCAACGGATCTCTCTGCGCGCTATATCACCGACCGTTTCCTGCCGGACAAAGCCATTGATGTGATCGACGAAGCGGGTGCCTACCAACAGCTACAATCGGCGTCCAAACGCAAGAAAGTCATCGGCGTATCAGATATTGAGGCTATCGTTGCGAAAATCGCGCGTATTCCCCCGAAAACGGTCAGTTCCGATGACAGAGACTCACTTCAGAAGCTGGAGTCCAATTTACAGATGGTCGTCTTTGGCCAGGATCAGGCGATCGGCAATCTGGCCAGCTCCATCAAGCTCGCCCGTGCCGGGTTGAGGTCGGGCGATAAGCCGATTGGCTCATTTTTGCTGGCTGGACCCACGGGCGTGGGTAAGACAGAGGTCACGCGGCAGTTGGCTAAGATACTCGGTCTGGAACTGGTTCGTTTCGACATGTCTGAGTATATGGAGCGGCACACCGTTTCACGTCTCATAGGTGCGCCTCCTGGATACGTGGGTTTTGACCAGGGTGGTCTGCTGACCGACGCGGTTACCAAGAACCCCCATTCGGTGGTGTTATTGGATGAAATAGAGAAAGCCCATCCAGAGGTCTTCAACCTGTTACTGCAGGTGATGGATCATGGCAGTCTTACTGATAACAACGGACGCAAAGCGGATTTCCGCAATGTTATCCTGGCTATGACCACCAATGCCGGGGCGGAGAGTATCAGTCGTAGAACCATCGGTTTCACGCAACAGGACCACCGTACGGACGGTATGGAAGCCATTACCAAGATTTTCACGCCTGAATTCCGCAACAGGCTCGACGGCATCATCCAGTTCGAGCCTCTGGGTGAGGACGTTATTCTCACCGTCGTGGACAAGTTTCTCACTGAGTTACAGGGGCAGCTTGATGAAAAGCGGGTCACCCTGGATGTTGACGAAGATGCCAGGCTGTGGCTGGTAGAGAAGGGTTACGATATCAATATGGGTGCGCGCCCCCTGGAGCGTGTTATTCAGGAGCACATCAAGAAGCCGCTGGCGGAGATAGTACTGTTCGGAGACCTGGCAAAAGCAGGAGGCACCGCACTAGTGCGCCTCAACAAGGCGGAAGATAAACTGGAAGTTAGGGTAGAGGAAACTGAGAGCAAGCGGGAAGCTGCACTCAGTTCTGATTAACGCTCGCGGTAGGTAATGCGGCCTTTGGTCAGGTCATAGGGCGTCAGTTCGACGCGAACCTTGTCCCCGGTCAGGATGCGGATGTAGTTCTTGCGCATTTTCCCTGAGATATGTGCGGTCACCACGTGGCCGTTTTCCAGTTCTACGCGGAAAGTCGTGTTGGGCAGGGTGTCAATCACCTCGCCTTCCATTTCAATTTGGTCTTCTTTTGCCATGCGGCAGTAATCCTAGCTAAAAAATCAGGGCGCAGTTTGCCCTAAACACGAGCAGAGTGCTACTCGAATATCTGGCAAAAATAGCGTTATTGGGATCTTGCTAAGACTTTGAACCGTTACAGCAGCGCGGTCCATCGGTTGTTGAGGTATAGTTCCAGTGGCCGATACTCTGATTTGTAGGCCATTTTCTGGCATCCGCGGATCCAGTAACCGAGATAGACGTATTCCAGTCCCATCTCGCGTGCCTTTTCAATTTGCCATAAAACTGCCAAACCGCCAAGGCTGCGTTGGCTCGCCTCTGGGTCGAAGAAGGTGTAAATGGCCGACAGACCGTCATCCAGCACATCCACTACCGCGATGGCGATGAGTCGCCCCTGGTCATAAAAGCGATAATAGTCGGTGCAGTTCCACTCGTTACTGAGAAATGATTCGTATTGCTCACGGTCAGGCGGGTACATGTCGCCGTCAGCATGCCTGGCTTCGATATAGCTTCGATACAGCTCGTAGGAGGTTGAATCCTTGATATCGAGCGTATGCTCTATCTCCAGATCGTGGTTTCGTTTGAGGGTTCGACGTTGGCGACGGCTGGGAGAGAACGTCTCGACCGGAATTCTGGCGGGAATACAGGCGTTACAGTCCGTGCAGTGTGGACGATAGATGTGGCCGCCGCTGCGCCTGAAGCCCATAGCGGACAACTTACTGTACAGTGCCTTGTCTACAGGTTGTCTCGGGTCGACAAAAAGCGTGACGGCTTCCTGGTCTTTCAGGTAGCTACAGCCGTGGGGGTAAGTGGTGTACACCTTGAGGTCCCGCAGGGATGATGTCACAGCAAGTCTCCACTGATGGCCGGTAGTTGCCAGATGCCGGCGTCTGATTCCATGGGTATAGTGTGCGCAAGCAGCTCTTCGAAGTCCAGTCTACTGAGGTTGCGAGCGCCCAGTGAATTGATGTGCTCACTCTCAACCTGACAGTCGATGAGCCTAAACCCACCCCGAGAAAGGATATTGACCAAGCCTACCATCGCAACTTTGGATGCATCGGTTTCGAGGCTAAACATGGACTCGCCAAAGAAGGCACGCCCCAGGGCGACACCGTACAGCCCGCCAACGAGCTCACCCTGTAAGTTGCTGACTTCGATCGAGTGTGCGATACCCATTTCATGCAGCCGGGTATAGGCGACCAGCATGTCAGGCCCTATCCAGGTCCCGGGCCCTTCAGCGCGGGTTTCGCCACACAAGGTCATTACAGTGGCGAAGTCGCAATCGACTGCCAGTTGGAAGTGGTTTTTGCGCAGGGTCTTGCGCAGGGATCTGGAGATGTGGAGTTCTTCGGGAAGTAACACGGAGCGCGGGTCTGGTGTCCACCAGAGCACGGGTTGTTCTTCTTCGTACCAGGGGAAAATACCGCGTCGGTAGGCGGCGATCAGTCTTGCAGGGGACAGGTCGCCCCCGACCGCCAGTAAGCCGTTGGGTGAATCCAGCGCCTCATCACTTGGCGGAAACTCCTCTCCGGGTGCAAGGCGCGGGATTAAAGGCAAGCGGTCAGGCCAGGTCGTCCAGGTATTTTTCAGCATCCAGGGCAGCCATACAGCCAAAACCTGCCGATGTTACAGCCTGTCGATAAATGTGGTCGCCCACATCGCCGGCGGCGAACACCCCTGGCGCACTGGTGGCGGTGGCGTTGCCCTCTGTGCCACTGTGGATTTTGATATAACCGTCCTTCATATCCAATTGCCCGGCAAAAATGCCCGTATTCGGTATGTGGCCAATGGCGATGAAAACGCCGGACAATTCAATATCGGTCACACTGCCGTCTTTGGTCGAAGCGATTTTCATACCTGTGACGCCCGAGTCGTCGCCTAGCACCTCGGCTAGCGTGTGATCCCACAGGATCTTTACCTTACCTTCGGCTTCGCGTGCAAACAGCTTGTCCTGCAAGATCTTCTCAGAGCGCAGCGAGTCACGACGGTGGACCAATATCACCTCCGAGGCGATATTGGCCAGATACAGAGCTTCCTCTACGGCGGTATTACCTCCGCCAATAACAGCGACTTTCTGGTTGCGATAGAAAAAACCGTCACAGGTCGCGCAGGCACTTACGCCTTTGCCCATGAAAGCTTCTTCACTGGGAAGCCCAAGATATTGCGCCGACGCACCGGTGGCAATAATCAGTGCATCGCAAGAGTACGTACTGGTGCCTGTTAGCACCATAGGCCGGCTCTCGAGGTCAACTTTCTCAATGTGATCGAATAACACCTGCGTATCAAAGCGCTCGGTATGCTCCTGCATCTGCTGCATCAACTGTGGGCCCTGCAGGTCGGCCACACCACCGGGCCAGTTTTCAACCTCTGTGGTGGTGGTCAATTGCCCGCCTTGCTGGATGCCAGTGATCACCACGGGGTTGAGATTGGCCCGTGCTGCGTAGATGGAAGCGGTATAGCCCGCGGGGCCCGATCCGAGAATAATCAGTGGGTGGTGTTGAACGTCGCTCATGTGGTCTTTTCCTAGTGACTGTTGTTAAATAACAGTGGTAAAAGGGCGGATCATTGCCCTTGCTAATCATTGTATGGTGGCGAACTATGGTAAATTAAACCCCGGTTCGCAGCAAAGACTAGGTTTATTTTAAAAATATTGCCTAAGCCTTTGAAATAAATAATAAATCTTGGCACAATTGATTATAACTATAAGGGGTGAATAAACAGCGTGCCGGAAAGTACTCATACGGACAATTTCCTGGGACCGAGGCTGCGTGAAGGCGCATTCATCGGTATCAGTGCCGCCTGCATCTATCTGTTGATGGCGCTGTTCAGTTACAGCAGTTCGGATCCTGGATGGTCAGCCACGGGCACCGGTGCTCCCATCGTCAATGCAGGTGGCCCAACGGGCGCCTGGCTGGCAGATGTCTTTTTTTCCCTTGTCGGCTATGCCGCCTATCTTTTCCCGTTGTTGCTCGCCTACAGGGCATTGGTTATTTTGCTGGAGCGCCATCAGAACAAGGATTTTGACTGGGTAACGTTTGCCATACGGGCGCTTGGCCTGGTGTTGGTCATGATTGCAGGCACGGCGATGACCGCGATGAATGACCTGGGCGCATCCGGTCTGCCCCAGGGCGCGGGTGGCATCCTCGGCCAAGCCATAGGCGATGCCTTCACCGCCGCCTTCAGCATGGTGGGCAGTCGTCTCATTCTACTGGCTGTTTTTCTATTCGGTATTACCATTTTTACTGACCTGAGCTGGTTAAAAGTGATGGAAGACACCGGCTACTGGAGTATGACGCTCGCGACGCGCAGCCGGGACTGGTTCCAGAAAACCCTGTCGACATTCCGTGAAAAACGCGAGAAAGATAAAGCGCAGGAAGCGCGTAAAGTCGTTATCACGGAATACGTAGAGAAAGAGAAGAAACGTAAACCGCCCAAAATTAAATCCTTGAAACCCAAGGCTGAAAAGAGTGACCGGGCTGAAAAAGAACGGCAACAGCCACTGTTCGATGCGCCTGTTACGGGCGAGATGCCCCATCTTGACTTACTTGATGCCAACGAGCAGGACCGGACCTTGGGTTTTTCGAAAGAGGCTCTTGAAGGGTTATCTCGGCTGTTGGAACTAAAGTTGGCTGATTTTGGCATTACTGCCGAGGTGAAGTCGGTTTATCCCGGGCCGGTCATTACGCGTTTCGAGATACAGCCTGCGCCTGGCGTTAAGGTGTCGCGCATTTCGGGTCTCGCCAAAGATCTGGCGCGCTCACTGGCCGTGATCAGTGTCCGCGTAGTAGAAGTGATTCCCGGGAAATCGGTAGTCGGCGTCGAGATTCCCAACGAACACCGCGAAATCGTCAATTTCCGTGACGTTTTGGCCTCCAAAACCTTTGAAAACTCTAAATCACCCTTAACCCTGGCGCTGGGGCACGATATTTCCGGAGAACCCACCGTGGCCGACCTGGGGAAAATGCCTCACTTGTTGGTTGCCGGTACCACGGGGTCAGGTAAGTCGGTCGGCGTTAATGCCATGTTGTTGAGTTTGCTCTATAAGGCTGGCCCTCAGGATGTCAGGCTGATTCTGGTCGACCCAAAAATGCTGGAACTGTCGGTATACGACGGTATTCCGCACTTGCTAACGCCGGTTATCACCGACATGAAAGATGCGGCCAATGGCCTACGCTGGTGTGTTGCTGAAATGGAGCGCCGTTACAAGTTGATGGCTTCCCTGGGTGTACGAAATTTATCGGGCTACAACAAAAAAGTGCTCGACGCCGCTAAGGCCGGGGAGCCGATAGCGGACCCCTTGTGGACTCCGGACCCGCTTTTTGCCGAGACCAATGAAGAGCAAACACCACCGAGCCTCGATAAGCTGCCCTCAATCGTTGTGGTGATCGATGAGTTTGCCGACATGATGATGATCGTCGGCAAAAAAGTAGAACAGCTGATCGCTCGAATTGCCCAAAAGGCCAGGGCAGCGGGCATCCACCTGATACTCGCAACGCAGCGACCTTCGGTTGATGTGATAACCGGTCTAATCAAGGCCAACGTACCCACACGCATCGCGTTTCAGGTGTCATCGCGCATTGATTCGCGCACTATTCTCGATCAGGGCGGGGCCGAACAACTGCTGGGGCACGGAGACATGCTTTACCTGCCACCTGGCAGCGGTATGCCTGTGCGTGTTCATGGCGCTTTTTGTTCGGATGAAGAGGTTCACCGCGTGGTTGCCGACTGGAAGCGACGTGGCGAGCCCGCCTATATCGAAGGACTGTTGGACGAGGGTGGCAGCACACCGGTGACACCTGAGGAACTTCAGTCCGGTTCCGGTGACAAAGATGACGAGACCGATGCGCTTTATGACGAGGCGGTTCATTATGTCTGCCAGAGTAGAAGGGCGTCGATATCCTCAGTGCAGCGCAAGCTGCGTGTGGGTTATAACCGGGCAGCGCGCTTGATTGAAGCGATGGAAGCTGCCGGTGTTGTCACCGAAATGGGTACCAACGGACAACGTGAAGTACTGGCGCCACCACCGGTCTCTGACTAGTTTACTGCCACAGATAACGGACAAACTATGCGTAAATATTTAGCTGCCCTGGGCTTGCTCTTGATTAGCACTATGGCGGCCGCCGAAACTGACAACATCGATTCCTTACTTGATAAGCTGGCACCTATCGTCGGTCTCCAGGGTGAGTTCCAGCAGTTCCAATACGATGAAAATGATAACTTGGTGGCTGAGTCCTCTGGCCACTATAAGCTGCTGCGCCCCGGCTACTTTTATTGGGAAATAGATTCTCCGGACAGTCAACTGATTGTGGCCGATCCGCAGCATATCTGGCATCACGACCGCGATCTCGAAACTGTCACTCGCCGGCCAATCGTTGATTCCGAACAGATGTCTCCGTTACAGGTACTCGGTGGCAATGAAGCATTGCTGCGAAGCAGTTTCACGGTTGAGCAGACCACCGATACCACTTTTTCACTTCACCCCAAAGGGATTAACCCTGGCTTTCAGCGCTTGCTGGTGACATTCAAGGGAGGCGTCTTTGAAGGGCTGGAGATTGCCGATAATCTCAATCAAAGAATAGTGATTGGCTTTACCGCAGTGGCTACAACGCCAGAGCTCACTCCCACGGATTTTGCCTTCACGCCCCCGCAGGATGCCGATCTGTTTTACTACGACGAGTAGGGTCGCCCCGTTTTACCTGAGGCTTTCTTCCATGTCGGCCGCCAAATAGGTAAACACCGCCATCGCCGCAATATTTTGTGCCAACTGCTCCGGGTCTATCTTGTCCAACGTGTCGTTGGCTGTGTGATGAAGATCAAAGTAGTCCCAGCCGTTCTGGAACAGCTGTACCACGGGCACACCAGCTTCGCGGATATATTTCATATCGGGTCCACCGCTGGCCGTATTGTGCCCTCTGCTAATACCCAGGGGCCTCAATACTTCCCACAGAGCTTCAGCGAGGGGGAGTTTTTCTTCAGCTAATCGCGTGTCGAAGCGCCATACATTGCCTGCGCCAAAATCGGATTCTGTGGCAACAACATGGTTGGCTAATTCCTCAGCATGCTCTTGCGCGTAGGCTTGCGCGCCGACCAGGCCGACTTCCTCGGAGCCAAACAAGACGATTCGGATGGTCCTTTTGGGTGTCTGGTCCAGATTATCAAGCAGTAATTTGGCTGCCCCGACAACAATACCCACGCCCGCACCGTCGTCAACTGCGCCGGTGCCCAGGTCCCATGAATCCAGGTGCGCTGAGATTAAGACGATCTGCTCCGGGTGCTCCCGCCCGGGTATCTCGGCAATGACGTTGCCAGATGTGCCGGTGGAACCAGACTCTGTTTCCAGTATCAGATGCAGGACAATCGCCTGGTCCAATTTCAGCATTCTTGCAATCTGGTCTGCATCAGGAGAGGCGAGGGCAGCGGTCGGTACAGTAGGTAGAGGTTCTTCCGTAATCCGTTGCATTTGACCGGTGTGTGCGAAGCGATGGTTGCTGGTACCCACCGATCGGATGAGGGCTGCTTTTGCGCCTAGTCGAAGCGCCTGGTAACCACTTTCACGTCGCTTTGCGACAGCCAGTCTATACCCTGACCCGTCCTGGGTTCGCGTCATGGCCTCATTGATGAACAGGATTTTTCCCTTCAATGCCCCATCTTTTAGAACAGCCAGTTGTGCAAGGGAATCAAAAGCGACCAGCTCCCCGGTAACGCCGGTTGGCCCCGTACTGGGGCTGCCGCCCAGCGCAGTAATCGTGAGCGCCTGGGGGTAGGGGGAGATGATCCGGGCTTGTTCAGTTTTGCGCGTCCACAGGGGAACCTGAAATGATTCAATTCGAACATTCTGTAACCCCAGGGATGTCAGCTTGTTCACTGCCCAGGTCCTGGCCCTGGCTTCCGCTTCGGTGCCAGCCAGTCTCGGGCCGACTTCTGTCGTCAGTGATTCAACGACTGCGTAGCCCGTATTATCATTTTTTGCACGCTGAATCAGGGATATCGCATTCTCGCGCATCTGCGGTGATACGCGGCCAGTGTCATTGGCAAAACTGGCGGGGACAAGGTTAATGAACAGTAATAGGTAAGCGAACAGACGTATCATAAGTTTCCAAAGGTAATTCAGGGTGGGTAGGTCCAAGGGGTATTTTCTGGTGATCCCCGCCATGATGCAAGTACCGGATAAAAACCTTACAATAGAGGACCGCGTTTGACCGACTTTTTATGCCATGACAACTGATTTGTTTGCCTCAGAGACCAGCCGGCAGGGTGGTGATTCCGAGCAGTCCAAACCGACCGCCGGTTACCAACCGCTCGCAGCCCAACTGCGGCCGCACTCGCTTGCCGCCTATGCCGGCCAGCAACACTTGTTGGCACCAGGTAAGCCTCTCAGGCAGGCAATTGAGCGCAATCAGCTACACTCCATGATTTTTTGGGGCCCCCCGGGCGTGGGGAAGACGACCCTGGCGCAAATTATCTCTAATACAGCAGATGCTTATTTTGTCCAGATATCGGCCGTGCTGTCCGGGGTCAAGGAGATACGGGAAGCGGTCGCACAAGCCCAGCAACAAAAAGCCACCGGCCGTGACACTGTCCTCTTTGTCGATGAGGTCCATCGATTTAACAAATCCCAGCAAGACGCCTTTCTACCCTATGTCGAAGATGGCACACTGATTTTTATCGGTGCGACCACAGAAAACCCATCTTTCGAATTGAACAATGCGCTGCTATCCCGCTCTCGGGTATACAAACTACGCTCGCTGGAGCCGGCAGATATTGAAGGTGTATTGCTGCGAGGCGTAGAGGCCCTGGGGACTTCCGTGAAACTTCCTGCAGAGTGCCTGGCCGTCTTATCCCAACAGGCCGATGGGGACGCCCGTCGTGCACTCAACTTGTTGGAGCTCGCGAGCGACCTTGCAACAGAACAAGAAGGCGTGCGCACTATTACCCGCGATACGCTGGAAGAAGTATTACAGGCCTCTCTGCGTCGGTTCGACAAGGGTGGAGACCTGTTCTACGACCAGATCAGCGCCATGCACAAAGCTGTGCGTGGCAGCTCCCCCGATGCAGCACTGTATTGGTTCTGCCGTATGTTGGACGGTGGCTGTGATCCGCTCTACCTGGCGAGACGTATTGTGCGCATGGCCAGTGAGGATATCGGCAATGCCGACCCACGTGCGTTGACCCTCTCGCTGGAAGCGTGGCAGGTTCAGGAACGACTGGGCAGCCCGGAGGGTGAATTGGCACTTGCCCAGGCCATTATCTACCTGGCTTCCGCGGCCAAGAGTAATGCCGTGTACAGCGCCTACAACGCGGCCAAATCCGAAGTCGAGGCGGGTGCCAGCGAAGAGGTCCCATTGCACTTGCGCAATGCGCCAACCCAACTAATGAAGGACATGGCGCATGGAGCGGACTACCGTTACGCGCATGACGAGCCGGGCGCATTTGCGCCCGGAGAAAACTATTTCCCAGAGTCACTCAAGGACCGGCAGTACTATCACCCGGTCGACAGAGGGCTTGAGTTGAAGATCAGGGAAAAACTACAGCAATTGCGACAGCTTGATCTGGCCAGTGCTGAAAAACGCTACGATTAGCAATGGACAGGGGCGATGGCTTACTGCCTTTTGAGGAGTTACTCCGGTGGCAATAATCTGTACAATGGCGCGCAATACTTTCGATGCCCGAAACAAACCATGAAATACCTCATCTTCATAGCCCTAGGGGGAGCCTCAGGCGCCGTATCGCGCTATTTGCTGGCTAACTGGGCCCACCAGTTGTGGGAGGGAAAACTCCCCGTGGGGACCTTGCTGGTGAATCTGCTGGGTTCCGCTGCAATTGGGGTAGCCTACGTTCTGCTGGTAGAAAAAGAGCTCATTCACCCCGATTGGCGTGGCGTGCTAATGGTGGGTTTTTTGGGTGCCTTCACCACGTTCTCGACCTTTTCACTGGAAACCATCAGTCTGATGGAGGCCGGGCATTGGGCGCACGCGCTGGGGTACATGGTCGCCAGTTCGGTTTTATGCGTTCTCTCAGCCGGCGCAGCAATACAGTTAACGCGGTTGGTAGCGTAAGAAACCACCGTGAATTTTGTCACAAGTAAGCGATAGGAATCCCCGAAATGTTGGATATCAAGGCGGTCAGAAAGGACCCCCAGGGCATAGCTGATCTATTGGCCAGGCGTGGTTTCGCGTTCGATGCCGGTTTGTTCGAAACCCTCGATAGTCGTCGTAAGCAGGCAGATGTTGACAGCCAGAGCCTGCTGGCCGAGCGCAAAAGTGCTTCCAAGAAAATTGGAGAGCTGGTGGGTAAGGGCATGAGCGTCGATGAAGCCAAGGCCACCGTTAATGAGACCCTGGAAAAAATTGCAGCGCAGATTGACGATGCCACTGAGCGAGCGAAACAGGTGCAGATTGAACTGGATGAGCTGCTGCTTAGTGTGCCCAATGTTCCCGATGAGCAGGTGCCAGAGGGTACCTCTGAAGACGACAACATTGAGTTGGCCCGCTGGGGTACTCCTGTAGAGCTGGGTTTTACTGCCCGCGACCATGTTGAACTGGGAGAGATGCTGGGCCAGTTGGATGCAGAAACGGGGGGAAAGATCACAGGTTCGCGCTTTACCGTGATGTATGGTGGTATCGCCCGGTTACACCGTGCACTAACCCAGTACATGCTAAACCTGCATACGGGTCAGCACGGCTACGATGAAATTTACGTGCCCTATATCGTCAACAAGGAATCTCTGCGCGGTACCGGCCAACTGCCAAAGTTTGAGGAAGACCTCTTCAAACTGCGCTCTGACAGTGATTACTATCTGATACCCACGGCCGAAGTACCCGTCACAAATGTCGCCAGAGATCGAATTTACGAAGATTCGGAATTGGGGGAAGATGGGCAGAAGTATGCCTGCCATACACCCTGTTTCCGCAGTGAGGCGGGGAGTTATGGTCGCGATACCCGCGGCATGATAAGGCAGCACCAGTTCGAGAAAGTGGAATTGGTGCAAATGGTAAGGCCTGGGCAATCTGATGATGCGCTTGAAGCACTCACGGGGCATGCTGAAGCGGTGCTTCAGGCACTGGAGCTCCCTTATCGAAAAGTCATTCTCTGTGGAGGAGACCTCGGGTTTTCGGCGAGAAAGACCTACGACCTGGAGGTCTGGTTACCAGCGCAGGATACCTATCGGGAAATTTCTTCCTGCAGTAATTTTGGTGACTACCAGGCCAGAAGAATGCAAGCCCGCTGGCGTAATCCGGAAACAGGTAAACCTGAATTACTGCACACCGTCAACGGCTCGGGCCTGGCAGTTGGACGTACGCTGGTAGCGGTAATGGAAAATTATCAACGGCAAGATGGTTCAATAGGCATTCCCGAAGTATTGCGGCCGTACATGGGCGGGCTTGAAGTGTTGGAGCGCTAGGGACGTGGAATACCTGCCGGTCTTTTTACAAGTTAGCGGCGCCCGTGTCCTGTTGGTCGGTGGCGGTAATGTGGGTACACGCAAAGCCAGGTTGTTGCTAAAAGCCGGGGCGATACTCACCGTGGTAGCGCCGGAAATTTCGGCTGAGCTGGAGCAGGCTCTGGTTGACACGGGGGGGCGCTGGCAACAGTCGACCTTTAGCGAAACGGACCTGGAAGGGGTCAGCCTGGTGGTGGCAGCCACGCCCGATAGGGCGGTTAACGAGCTGATATCACAGCAGGCGGGCGCTTTGTCGATACCTGTCAATGTGGTCGATTCGCCTGATTTATGCAGTTTTATTTTCCCTTCGATTGTAGATCGCTCTCCATTGTTGATTGCCATTTCCAGTAGCGGACGCAGCCCTGTGCTGGCGCGCCTTATGCGCCGTAAGATTGAGGCTATGGTACCGGCCGCTTACGGCAGGCTTGCGGAGTTTGCCGGTCGTATGCGTGGCCAGGTCAAACAACACATTAGTGGGGAGTCACCCAGACGTCTATTCTGGGAACAGGCCATAGAAGGTCGTGTCGGTGAAATGGTACTGGCGGGTAGAGAAACCCAGGCCGAGTCCTTGCTAATGAAGCAAATGGCAGAGCTTGGCGAGGAACAGGCCGGCGAGGTCTACTTGATTGGCGCCGGGCCTGGTGATCCGGATTTAATGACATTCAAGGCAGTTCGTCTGCTGCAAAGCGCTGACGTGGTGCTGTATGACCGCCTGGTTTCTGGACCCATACTGGAATTGTCCCGGCGTGATGCGGAACGTATCTATGTAGGTAAAGCGCGCTCTGATCACGCGGTGCCACAACAGGAAATCAACCAGCTACTGGTGGACCTGGCCTTACAGGGCAAACGTGTGGTGCGATTAAAGGGCGGTGATCCCTTTATCTTTGGCCGCGGCGGTGAAGAAATCGAACTCCTGGCGAAGAACAATATCGCGTTTCAGGTGGTGCCTGGTATTACCGCTGCTAGCGGCGCGGCCTGTTACGCTGGCATTCCCTTAACGCACCGGGATTACGCGCAGTCTGTGCGTTTTGTGACAGGCCACCTCAAGGCCGATGGTGCGAGCCACAACTGGGCCCAGTTTCAATCGACGACCGAAACACTGGTATTTTATATGGGCCTCGCTGGCCTGCCATTAATCTGCGAGCAATTACAGCTCAGTGGTCGCTCTCCTGAGACACCGATCGCGCTGGTAGAAAGAGGTACGCTGATAGAACAAAGGGTACTGGTGGCTACTCTGGAAACGATGGTTGAGTTGGTAGAACGAGAAAAACCCAAAGCGCCAACATTGATTATTGTTGGCGATGTCGTGCGCTTACACGAGCAGCTTTCCTGGTTTGGGGAGGCCTAGGCCTCCGTATTGACCTTATTCTTCGGTTTCGGCAACAGCCAGACGACTTCCTTGCATCGTCAGGGCATCTACCAGAACATTACCGGCTTCGGTGAGCAGAACATCGGGAGTGTCGTCTTCTTCTTCAGTTTCTGCTTCAGCAACTTCATCGTCATCTGCCACTTCTTCGGTCGTCTCGCCATCGACTTCTTCCGACTCCTCGTCTTCCTCATCGAGAGAGGTAAGCAATTCTTCGCCTTTGGCTTTGCGTCGTTTGTTTTCAATGGCAAGCGCTTTCTCTTCCTGTGATTCGCGCATGGCTACACGGGAAGTCTCGCTCAGGGGTAGTTCCTCGATATCACGACTTTCCTGCAACAGTTTTACCTGGTCTTCCAGAAAAATGAAGTCCGGATTGAGCGCGCTGCGCGCCGCATACTGCTTGGTCAATTCGGGTAAGGACTGTTGTAAATCATTGTACCGGCGGTGCCGTACCGGATTGATTTGGTCCCAGTTCAAGGCGTGGTCCAGTGAGCTTTCACCGATCTCTTCAGGGTCGTAGAGCGAGGGGAAGGCTACATCTGGGACCACCCCGCGGTGCTGTGTGCTCTCGCCGGAAATACGGTAGAACTTGGACTCTGTGATCTTTAACTGTCCCTCTGTGAGAGGTACCAGCGTCTGTACTGTGCCCTTACCAAAGGATTGATCACCCACAATGATGCCACGTTGGTAATCCTGAATCGCGCCGGCGAAAATCTCGGAAGCTGAGGCGCTGAGGCGGTTGATTAAGACGACCAGGGGGCCTTCATAGTATGTGCTGCGTAGGCGTTTTCCATCGCGCCATACGCGACTGGAGGAGTGACGAATCTGCACTGTGGGGCCGTATTCGATAAACAAGCCTGTTAGCTCATTCGCCTCTTGCAGCGATCCGCCCCCATTGTTACGCAAGTCAATTACGATGCCGTCGACGCCTTCTTCAACCAACTCATCCAGCAGCTTTTTAACGTCGCGGGTCGTGCTCTTGTAGTCCTTGTCGCCGCGTCGCATGGCCTCAAAATCAATGTAGAAGGCAGGAATATCAATAACACCGACCTTTTTGCTTTCGCCGTTGTCCGTGGGGATATCCAAAACTTCCTTTTGTGCACTTTGCTCTTCAAGTTTTACCTTGTTGCGCACAATGGTGATGACCTTGCGGATGTCTTTGGCTTTTGACTTTGCCGGGATCACTTCGAGTCGGACGGTGGAATCCTTGGGCCCACGAATAAGTTCAACGACTTCATCGAGGCGCCAGCCGATTACATCTTCAATGTCGCCGCTCTCACCCTGGCCAACCCCAACGATTTTGTCGGATGGCTGCAATTCACCCTGCTTATCGGCCGGGCCTTTGGCGACTAACCTGGCCACCTTGGTGTAATCATCTTCCAGTTGCAGTACCGCGCCGATTCCCTCAAGGGAAAGACTCATATTGATATTGAAGTTCTCAGAACGCCGGGGTGACAGGTAGTTGGTATGGGGGTCATACAGCTCTGTAAGGGCGTTGGCGTAAATCTGAAACACATCTTGACTGTTGTATTGACGAACGCGCTTGAGTTGATTTTTATAGCGTTTGATTACGGTTGAGGCCAACTCATCATCAGCCTTATCTGCCAACTTCAGGCTTAGAACCTGGTTTTTAAGGTGTATCCTCCAACGTTCGTCCAACTGACCCTTGTCAGTCGCCCAGGACCTGTCATCGATATCCAGAGGGTAGCTTTCCTCAATGGTGAAATCCATGGCTTCAGTTGCCGCGGGCAAGGTGTCGATGACCTTGACCAGACGCGCCTCCAGTCGTTCCTGGAAACGATTGAAAATGGAGTAGCCGGCTTGTAACTGTCCGTCGTGCAATTGGTCGTCCAGCTCGGTGCGATATTTGTCAAATTCGGCCACATCGGAAGCCAGGAAGAACATCTTGCCACCGTCGAGGCTATCAATATAACTGTCCAGGTGCTGGGACGATAAAGTGTCGTCGTATTTGAGTTTGGCGTAATGGCGTTCTTCGAGTTGCTCTACCAGCTCCACAATAGTTTCGGCCTGACTATCGGTGTGTTCAATCTTTGCCCAGGCAGCAGTGGAAGCGAGCAAAAGGGCGAGGGCAGTAAAGGCAGCGGTAAAATAGCCAGTGGCATTGGCGCCAGCAGCATTAGGGGAAAATAGTTTCAAGAGTTACTCACATCCAAAAATATCAAGTGCTAAGTTTAACCTTGCTGTACTCAGGTGCAAGGGCTATGTCTATAGATGTACCTACGGCAAAAAAGTTCACTTACCAGGCGGAGCCGGCTTGAATATACCAAACCGTATCTTCGGGACCTCTCGCAACGTCGATTCCCATGTGAAAGCCGTAGCGGCGTGCGATTTCGTAGCGAAACCCCAGCCCCTTGCTGACTCGACTACTGGCCGAACCCATATCAGAGCCTGAACTCGCTGCCCGTCCAACGCCACCAAAGCCTAAAACGCTCCAGCGCGAGTCAATATCCCAGGTCAATTCGGCCTCGACGACACCTACATGCGTGCCCTGATAGCGCGCTGCCGGTATGCCGCGAAGATCTATGCCTGGCTGCGCGAAGGGGGGCAGGATGTCATCGCTGTCGGCTACTTCTGCTTCGAGACGGATACCCCCTCGCAGCTTATCTGTCATCAAAAAGTAGTTGAGCCCGCTGAGCGTGTAGGAATCATAGTCAATATCGCTGCCAATGCCGTCACGATATGCCACGTAGGCAAAGTCGTAGTAAAAACCCTTGCTGGGAGAAAATAGATTGTCGCGTGAATCAAATTCGGCGATGAAACCCAAACCTGAAGTCGTCACGTCGTGAGTGAGGAGGTCGGCGATACTGTCTTCCAGTTCCGGTGGGGTCCCCGGCGGTAACAGGTCACCTATGCCCCCCGCAGGCGATAGTTCAGCATTAACATACCGCTGGGTAGGCCCTACAAACACTGGCCAGTCGGCAACTTTAAATTTCAATGTCTGGAAAATTGCTGCCGCCTCAGTACTAAGGGAGAGCGGCCGGTCCAGTTCTATGCCGCCAAGGCTGTAATACTCGAGATTGATGTCGCCATAAAAGACACCGCCCTGGTAACGCAGTCTGCCCTCGTTAAAAAAGCCCATGTGCGCGCCGCCTACCATGAACGAATCATTCCCTGTATAAGCACCAAATACGGCGGACACACTAGGGGGCATCAAGTGTGCTGCGGCATTCTCAGACGACAGCATGGCCTCCTTGCGCTGCTCTGCGCTCTCTTCATCTTCGTGGAAGAATAAGCCGGTTAGGCCCAGGCCGTAATCGAGCGCGGGTTCAGTAATGATCACAGGGACCGGTAGAAAGCCAAAGGCATTTTCCGCCAGGTAGCCAGAAGCATCGAACCGGCCGTCGACTGGATCAAAAAACTGGTCGGCCAGGTCTGCGTGGGCTATGGGTATCAAGGCGGCGCAGTGCACAGCGAAGATCAGCCCTGTGACCGGGCGGTGAAAGGGGGGCATTACGAGATAGCTCCGAAATGAATGGCCACTTCAGGCGGCCTGTTAACAACATCTATTATATGAAAGGTTTCTTCGCCATACTACAGCCCGTTCATTCAATTTTTGCCCAGGGACCCGACACACGAAGCGGGTAAAGCACGAAAGCATACCGACATCAGTGAAACAAGAGATTTTGGAAGCTTAATTATCACAAATTTCAATATGATACAAACACTATATAATGTTGTTTCTAGACAGATTTTCAGCTCTATTCCGATGCTTTATCAGCCCATAATCAAGAAGTATTGTCTGTTATTGGGCGTCATGGTGCTGCTACCAGGCAGTCTCTTGGCTGCGCCTGCAGACCAACCGACCCGCCAAGCCGGGAAAACACCCAATATCATCCTCATTATCTCCGATGACCAGGCCTGGGGGGATTATGGGTTTATGGATCATCCCAGCATTCAAACCCCAAACCTTGATCAACTCGCCGCCAGCGGTCTCGTATATCCCCGTGCGTATGTGCCCACCAGTTTGTGTCGCCCCAGCCTCGCTTCCATCAGCACCGGTCTTTATCCCCGACAACACGGCATTACCGGCAATGGCCCGGTCAAGAGCGAGGTCGAGGGAGAGACAGATGAAACTAACCGCCGCTATATCGAGCGTTTTGCTAGCTCACCCCAATTAGCCGGCTACCTTGAGGCAGCAGGCTATCGCAGCTTTCAGTCGGGAAAGTGGTGGGAAGGGAATTACAGCAGTGGTGGCTTTACACAGGGCATGAGCCACGGCGACGCGTTACGCGGTGGTCGACATGGAGATGAGGGACTGGTGATTGGCCGAGAGACGATGCAGCCTCTCTACGATTTTATCGACGAAGACAGTGAGGCGCCTTTTTTTCTTTGGTATGCGCCCGTTTTGCCACATTTCCCCCATGATGCACCCCAGGCCCTTGTGGAGAAATACCTCGAGGCCGGCCTTCATCCCAAGCTGGCGGCGTACTACGCAACCTGTGAATGGTTCGATGAAACCATTGGCCAGTTAATGGACTTTATTGAGACGCGCGGCTTAAGCGAGGATACAGTCATCCTCTATGTCGGTGACAATGGCTGGATACAACCCACCCAACGATATCGTGGGCAGCCCTGGTATCTGGGGGCTCCCAGAGGCAAGGCATCGCCCTACGATGGCGGGCTGAGAACGCCGGTCATCATCAGTCATCCCGGCTCCATTCAGCCCTCGGTAAGTGATGCAGCGATCAGCAGCCTCGACATTTTACCCACGGTATTACGCATTGCGGGCCTTGAGCAGCCGCAACATCTACCGGGTGTCGATCTGCTGGACGCAGAGGCAGTCGGGCAACGAGGCCCCGTATTTGGTGCTGTCTACGCGCACGACATGACGAACATCGATAGCCCAACAGATGACTTGCTGTCGCGGTGGGTGGTTGATAATGAATGGAAGCTGATCTTACCCCGGTCAGCGCCACCCGAGTTGTATGTGCTCACGGAAGACCCCGGTGAACTGAACGATATAGCGCAACAGCACCCCGAGCAGCTAAGACGCCTGACCAATGCGATAGAGACGTGGTGGTCTGGGCCCCGACCCTAAAAAGGGGCTTTGGTGGTAATTACTCGTAAACAATTTCCAGGTTTATATTTACACCATCGTAAGAGACATCCTGAATGTTGTCTTTGAAAGGCAACAGATAAGGATGAGGAGGGATATCCGTTCGGATGGGATTTTCAACCTGGGTAGACCAGGCTGAGTGCAGCTCTTTGGAAAATCGCAGCGCCGCCGGGTTGTCCCTGTCTAAATCGAGCCGATCGATTCTGGGGTGGTGCATCAGCACTTGCCGTTTGGAAGGGTCGAAAGCCAATTCGCCCGAAATAATGGCATTGCCCATTTCGCTGATGGCAATGTTCTCCGCCGGCCGATAGTCGTATGCCTGAAAGCGCACCTGCATACCGATACGCTTGTCGTCTATATACCGTACAACGGGCTCGGACAGGAAGAGTTTACTCTCGCTCAGTTGCACGGTGACCGGAAATATATTGCCTGCGAAGCCTGTTGCCATTTCCGCAGAAATCGGCATGATCGTGCCAATACCGGCCCAGGCTATTCCTGAGGACAGTAGTAACGCGCACAACACGCTTCTTAATTTCAAAGCCCGGAATCCTGCAGGGCGGCGATCCGTTTCTCCAGCGGGGGGTGACTCATGAACAGTGCGGCCATGGCTTGTTTGCCACTGATACCAAAGGCAGTCAGCTGTCCGTCGAGGTGACTCTCCTGCTGGTCGCCCTGTAGTCGCTTCAGGGCGGCGATCATCTTTTGTTTTCCAGCGAGGCTGGCCCCCCCTTCATCTGCCCGAAACTCGCGCTGCCGTGAAAACCACATCACGATGGTGCTGGCGAGAATGCCAAATACAAATTGAAAAAACATGACGGTGACAAAATAGATGAACCGGTTGTCGCTGCCCCGGCTAATAGCGCTGGCAGCAATTCTGGCAAAGAAAAAGACAAAGGTATTTAGCACGCCCTGTATCAGGGTCAACGTGACCATGTCGCCATTGGCGATGTGGCTCACTTCATGGCCCAGTACCGCTTCCGCTTCGTCTCTCGTCATATTACGCAACAGGCCGGTGCTCACAGCAACGAGGGCATTATTTTTATTCATACCCGTGGCGAAGGCATTGATTTCCGGTGAATCGTAAACCGCAACTTCCGGCATGCCGATACCGGCGTGCTCTGCCTGTTTCTTCACCGTATCCAGTAACCAGGCCTGTTCAGAACCGGTGGGTTGCTCAATAACAACTGCCCCGACACTGCGTTTCGCTATCCACTTCGAAATAGCCAGGGAAATAAAAGAGCCACCCATGCCGAAAATGGCAGAAATCACCAGTAGGCCGCCGGTGCTCTGGCTGTCTATTCCCAGTGCGGGTAATACAATACTGAGTACAACCCCCAAAACCATGAGTATGGCGAGGTTAGTGGCTAGAAATAAGAAAATGCGCTTCATTGTTGATGCTCTCTTGAAGGATTATCGATTACCGGGCGAAATCGCCCAAGTATAGAAACATATATCGGGGCAAAAGCGGAAAAATAAAGGTGGCAGTGAACAGATTTACCGCTCGCAGGAAAATACAGCTCGATTTATATGTTCGCTGGCGTAAACTCATTACTGCCGCCGCTTAACGAACATCAGGCCTCAATTCACATTTTAAACGGGAATTATCTTGCGTCTTTTTTGTAGTGTCCTCTTCCTTGGGTTGTACTGTTCCTCTGTTGCTGCCAATCCCGTCGAATTTTCTGAATGTCTTGTCGATATGCAGCAACAGGCGGCGGCTGAAGGCATATCACGAGATACGATCGATACTGTGATCCCGACCCTGGAGTACCAGGCGCGAGTCATTGAACTCGATCGCTCCCAACCCGAATTTACTCAATCATTCAGCGACTACTTTGGCAAGCGGGTGTCGCAGACCCGAATTGAACAGGGGCGGGCGCTCTACAAAGAGTTTGCCGTATTTCTTGCGGAGCTAAGCCGTGAATATGGAGTGCCCGGCCAGTACCTGGTGGCTTTTTGGGGGCTGGAAACCAACTTTGGCAGTTATCTTGGGGGCATGCCCACGCTCGATTCCCTCGCTACCCTGGCCTGTGACCCGCGGCGCAGTGAGTTTTTTACCGCAGAATTTTTACTGGCCCTGACACTGATGGAGCGCGAAGCGCTAAGTGCCGAGGATATGAAGGGGTCCTGGGCTGGCGCTGTGGGGCACACCCAGTTCATGCCTTCCAACTATTTGCGTTACGCGATAGACGGAGATGGCAATGGCAAGATCGATCTGTGGAATAGCAGGCGAGACGCCCTTGCCTCAGCGGCAAATTTTCTCAATCAATTGGGGTGGAACCGCGAACAGCGATGGGGCAGGGAGGTTCAACTACCTGATGATTATGATTTCTCCCTGGCTGGGCAGCAGCGTCCCTTGATGGAGTGGAAAACGCAAGGGCTGCAAAAGCCGGGCGGGAGTGCGCTGCCCGTGGTAGCCGGCATGGAAGCACAGCTCGTTGTTCCCGCCGGGCATACAGGGCCCGCATTCCTGGTCTATGACAATTTTGAAGTTATCATGCGCTGGAATCGCTCAACCAGCTATGCCTTGTCTGTGGGGCATCTTGCAGACCGAATAGCAGGCGCGGGGCCGCTGAATCAGGCTCTCCCAAGCGACCAGCCTCGGCTTCATCGCAGTGAAGTGATCCAATTACAGGAAGTATTGCTGGCAAGAGGTTTTGATGTGGGGGAAATCGACGGCCTGTTGGGCCCAGCCAGCCGAGCGGCTCTGAGAGCGTTTCAACTGGACGCAGGACTTATCGGCGATGGGTTCCCCGACCGAATAACCCTGGCAAAATTGGGCGTAGGAGACTACTAGGGAGCCTCTGATGCTACTCCAGTTGCATGCGACCGATGATATCCGCCAGCTCGCCTGACGCTCGCATCTGTTCGATTTCACTTCGCATTTCTGTCGCTCTGGCTTCCGATTCGGCACCAACCAAAAAGCGTATGGGCTCATCCCGAAAGACTGCATCATCCGCAATGGTGAGGTTATTGACCCGCATAATGCCCTTGAGCGTATCGACATATTCTTGCCCTCGCTCTGAGTAAGCTACCAGACCATCTGCCAGATCCATCGAGGTGAGCGGTTCGCCAGCGGCTCGCTTTATCGCGCGCAGGCGCCGAAAGTCCTCATAGGCAGGGTGTGAGCTCAAATTAATGTAGTAGCCTCGAACGCTGTCAAATGGCCAGTCAAAACTGGCAATACGATGATCGCCCAGTTCGGTGCGTTGCTGTTCCGGCTTCAGGCCCTTACCTCCGTAGGTCCACTGGCCAAAGAGGGCATTGCCCTGCACGGCAAACCGGGAGGTTCCATAGCCACTTTCATAGGCAGCCTGGCCCAACACCAGCCCCGCGGGAATAACATCCAGCTTGTAGAGCGCCAGGTCAATGATGTTAAGCAGCTCATCGTTGGACTCTCCCAGGGATTCGGATCGCTCGGTATCGACGATACGCAGTAAAATGGCCAATCGGCGTAATTCTTCGAGATCCGCCGCGGACAGGGTATTTCCCGCTTTCAACTGCGTATCCATGCTCTGAAGTTCTCCGCGTCTCGCCAAAACCATGGTGTTTGCGTGCATGATCAGCGGCAGCATGAGTCGGTAGAAAATTTCTTTCTTCTGGGGGACCGGCATTTTCATTGCGTTCTCCCTCCATCGGTCCGAAAAGCCAGTCATCATTGCATGGGGCACCGTTAGTTGTTGCCCTCGTTGCTCCTCGCCCCACCACTGTTCCTTCTCCATCCATTGAATAACATCATCGATGCCGGACACCACCACGACCTCCTGGCTGAATGCACGCGGTGTCGCTATGATCAAAATAAAAATGATCACCTTTGGCAAAAGAGAGAGCTTACTGAGTAGTCTTGGCATAACAGATCCTGATGGTAGGTGGTCT
>JBALWA010000052.1:0-33450 GCA_036960305.1 Halioglobus sp.
TCCAGCTCGGCTTTTCTGGCAGCTTCCTCTTCAGCCTTTTGTTTGGCTTCACGCTCCAGCTCGGCTTTTCTGGCAGCGTCCTCTTCAGATTTTTGTTTGGCTTCCTGCTCTAGTTCGTTTTTTCGGGCGGCTGCAGTCTCCAGCTTTTGCTTTTCTTCATGCAGGACTTTTAACTCAGCTTTTTTCCTTGACGCTGCCTGTTGGGATTTGAGTTTGGCTTCCAGTTCTATTACGCGTTTGCGGGCAATTTCTTTTGAGGTGTCGGGCTCAGCTTGTGGCGAAACGATTTTTTCGCCGCCGTTGGCTGAGCTGATTGGCCAGCTCTGGTCGATACGGTCAGCGTGTGCCTCCCTTATCTCGTGATCCATCCCGCGGTGTATCGCAGGATCTGTTGGCTTTTTCTTGGGGGTGGGGGCAGGTTCTGGCAGGGTGGTTGCTGGGTTTGCGTCGGTCGACTGGTCATCTGACCCTATTTTTTCAAGGGCCACGTCTGCGCCGGCCTTATGCAGAACAGCATACAAGCCAGCGGCAGTTTTCCGGTCGAGGTCTCGACGTAAGGTGAGAGGCTGGCCAGCAAAATACTGGTCTATACGAGCCGGATCATCGATCTCGAATAGCTTCCCAAACGCGGCCTTGACTCTTTCCGGTTCGTAGCCCGGTAAAGTGCCCCCCGTGAACGTGAGGTTGAAAGTGTTCACCTCGCGCTTATTTCCCCCAGTATTGTTATTTGAATCCCCAGTCTAAATTTACGGGTTTTTGCCAGAATTTACCAGCGCCATACCGCCGTCGGGTGAGTTCTGGCTGTGGACGTCGACGAAGGCGGCACAAAGCCTGATGGTCTCCAGGGTATTCGCCAGATATCTGGGACCGGACTCAAGGCTATCGATGATCGGAGAAAAGAAGTTTTCGATGTCATTGGCCTCCTCCCGAGAGCAAAATTCGTCAAACCGGGCGGGAAACTTTCCTTTCGTCCAGGCGGGTATTCGGTCCATTACCGCCCACAAGTTCTCCTGCGACCACTCCCATATCTGTTGCCGGTTTTCCTTTTTGGCCATTTGACTGTGATAAATATAGGCGATTTCATTATCTTTCAGGGCGGGAGAGAGAATACGTTCCCTCATCAACTCCGCCACAACGGGATCGGTGCTGATAGCAATTGCCTGCAGCATATGTTGGCGCAGTAGTGCATTGTCTTCCAATTTAAACTGGCGCCAGAGCAGGTCTGTAAAGGGCTTGCCAAATTCCTCCACCGCGACCATTAAAGCGCTGAGTCTCAGATTGGGATCTACGGCTTCAGGATGGATTTTTTCATCACCCTTGAATCCGCTGAAGGCTGCAGCCGCAGCGGCAAGGTCGCTTCGAATGTCGACATCACGTGCGCCCATGGCCAGTATTGACACTGCTTTTGCACGAAATCGATCTTCGTCTGCCGCTCTATCGGCTATTGCATCCAGTCGCCTGAATTGTGGCAGGTACCACCGTTGAATATCTTGTTGCAGTTGTAGGGCCTGTTTTTCATTGGCGACGTAATCCTTGATTTTGTAGAGGTCCGTCTGCGGGGCCATTGCCACGCGCCAGGATTCCGATGTCGTCAGTGCAGGCAGGGCAGCGAAATAGCCCGACAAGTTTATATTGCCGCTGTTGAGGGCTGCGCTGAGGCTGTTGGCTACCGAGATTTGCTCATTGCTGTTCAGATCGTCAAATGATTCAAATAAAGCCAGCCATTGTTCAGTCGGTAGTGACCAACGGTAGTAGCCGCTCCCTCCGGTGTTGGGCAGGATCGCGTCGGGACAGTTATTCGCCTCCAGGCGAATCGTCTCGGATTTTTGCTTCATCAGGAAGCATTGTGATGTTGCACTCTTTCCGTTCAGCGCGCTCAGACACACAGGGATTATCCAATTCTGGTCGCTTGAACCCTCCGATCCCACAGGTAGGTAGCGCTGTTGATCGAGTCGAACCTCGGCGCCGTTCTGGTCGCAGTGAAGTTCGCTACTGACTACAGGGAGTCCCGGTTGCTCTATATAGCTGTTAAAGGCGGCGTGAAGGTCGGCGGCGGGAATCTGTGGGTTGGCCGCGGCTATTGCGTCGATAAAATCTTCGGCGGTCGTGTTACCAAAGGCAAAGGCCTTCATATAATGCCTTATGCCCTGTCGGAAGTTGTCTCTGCCGAGAAACGACTCGAACATGGACAATACCCCACCACCTTTCCTATACGTAATGCCGTTGAAGGCAGAACCAATATCCTCATGTCTCTCTATCGGTTCGCGGATTTGTCGGGCGCTGGCCAGGCTGTCAATTCGCATCACGCTGGAGGCGCTATTTTGCAGTGCCTCACGGTATTTTTTTTCGGGGAAAAGCTTATCGAGGATAATATGTGAGTTCCAGGTCGCGAACGATTCGTTCAGCCAGATATCATCCCACCAGACGGGCGTGACGAGGTTACCGAACCACTGGTGTGCAAGTTCATGTGCATGGGTGACGAAAAAATTGTGTTGCTGTCTTACCGGTGCGTTTTCATCCAGCAGGATGAGTTGCTCCCGGTACGTAATCGCGCCGGCATTTTCCATGGCGCCCGCGGAAAAATCAGGTACTGCGATGATATCCAGCTTTTCGTAGGGGTAGGGCGTGTCAAAATAATCCTCCATCTCGGTGACGATAGCGGCGGTGTTTTGCAACGCAAACTTAATTTCATCACCTTTACCTCGAGTGGTCACGCCTCGCAGGGGGAGTGCTTTTTGCCGTAGAGTGTTGGCGGGTATCGGCTCCCACTCAACCACATCCAGTGGCCCCACAATGAACGCAATGAGATACGTTGGAAGGGGTTTAGTCGTGGCAAAGGTCAGTGTTTTATTACCGCCAGGTCCGGGTACAGCTGAGACCTCGGGACTATTGGTAATGCCGGTATAGGCTTCCGGTATCGTCAGGCTGATATCGAAGGTCACTTTGTGCGCGGGTTCATCAAAAGAGGGGAATGCCAGACGAGCGGAGGTTGCTTCGAATTGCGTAAACGCGTAGGCATCCTCTCCCTTGATGACTTTATAGAGTCCCTCCAGACTGGTGTTAAAGGGCGCGTTGTATTCGAAATGCAAGCTCAAATCGCCTGCGGGTAGCGTCGTCGAACTTTTGAGTTTCGCCACGCCATTGTCATTTGATTGCTCCCAGCCAAGCACGAGCTCTTCGCCAGTGGAAAGTTTGGCTTTGGCGGATGTGATCGCCATGTTTTGTCCGTGTAGCCATAAAAAATCTGTGGCGCCGCTCAGACGTACATCAATACGGGCGGAACCGGTAAAGCGTTCCTGGCGAGGATCAATGTCAAGGTGAAGCGTGTAGTGAACAGGCGCTATGCCGCTCGGCAGACGGGCGGCGGGGGCTGTCACAGGAAGTGGCAGCATGTCTGGCGCGGGCTGGGCCAAAGCTGCTTCGGGGCTATCGCTGGCCGCTGCCGCCGGACTGCTCTGTTCCGTCTGCGTTGTGGTCTGATCACAGGCGCAAAGAAGGATTGTCAACGCGAAGACTGCGCCGAAGAGAGGCTTTAATGCCATAGTTTGGTTCCTTGATTTGTCATAGTTTTTCACATCTGCTCCGGTTGCTGAAGTTGTCCGGGGTCAGTGAATGCCTTTCATCATTTTTTTCAACAGTGGGGAGATCATCAATAGTATTGCGGCGGCGGCGAGCCCCACCCAGAATAGGCTGGTGAACAAGTCGGTATAGCTGGCCAACGCAAGCCCGACATCGGCGACTGCGCCATCAACTGTTTCTATTGCTGCCAGCTTGGCCAGCTGTACGGCGACAAACTCGGAGTAGGCCGTTGCCAGAAACCAGGAGCCCATCATGACGCCGACGACACTGGGTACAGCCAGTTTTGTCACAGCAGATAGCCCTACGGGAGACAGGCAAAGCTCACCACAGGTGTGCAGGAGGTAGGCCAGTACCATCCAGTAACCAGCAACGAGTCCCGCTTCATCGGGCATACTGGCGCCCCAGACCAGCGCGCCAAACCCCAGGCCCGCCTGGGCGATGCCCAGCGAGAATTTGACGGGTGTGCTGGGCTCCAGGCCCCGGCGGTTTAATGTCGTCCACAGCCACGCAAAAACCGGTGCGAACATGAAGATAAATAACGAATTCATGGCGCCAAATTGTGAGGCCTTCAGCTCTACGCCCAGCAGGTTTCTATCCATTACACGATCAGCATACAGGGTCATTGACGCGGCGCTTTGCTCAAACAGGGCCCAGAACACAACGGTAGACATGGTCAATATAATCAGTACGATCATTCGACTGCGTTCAATCGGGTCGCATTTGACCGTGATGAACCAACCCAGGCCCAGAAGAACAACGAATGACAGCAGGTTGAGCGCATTACCGACCACACCGTGGAACTGCAGCATCTGCCAGGTTGAGACCACGCCCAGCAGGCCACAGAGGTAAATGGTAAGTTCTTTGCTCACGCCAATGGGAGAGCGTTGCTTCAATAGTGCGTTGTCCTTGGGCTCGGCATGGCCATGCAAGTGCTTTTGTCCCAGCAGGAAGGTGATAAGGCCAATGAACATCCCGATGCCCGCGGCACCAAAGCCATAGCTCCAGCCATAGTTTTCCCCCAGATAGCCACACAGCAGGGTGGCTGTGAATGCCCCCAGATTGATACCCATATAAAAAATGGTGAAGCCGGAGTCCCGCCGGGGGTCGTCGGCTCCGTAGAGTTGCCCTACGATCGTTGAAATATTGGGTTTGAGGAAGCCCACGCCAATGACGATCAGCGCCAGCGAAAAGTAAAATACCTGCAGGGCCCCCTGATCTCGCTCGGCCTCGCCGTTGACCATCCTGGCCTGCTCCCCCTCGTAGGCCATGCCCAAGTGGCCCAGCACCAGTAACGCGCCTCCGAATACCACGGCTTTTCGCATTCCCAGATAGCGATCTGCCAACAGTCCGCCAATGACCGGCATGGCGTACACCAGTGCGGCATAGCTTCCCAGGACTTCCAGGCCGTTGGCGTCAGAAAAGAGGTGATATTTAGTGAGATAGAGCAATAACAGGTACTTCATCCCATAAAAAGAGAAGCGCTCCCACATCTCAGTGGTAAAACAGACAAAAAGTCCCATTGGGTGGCCAAAAAATCCAGTATCATCAGTTGGGTCCAGGACGGAGCGACTGCCAGTTGCCATTGTTTTTCCTTTAGGGAACGACCGGAATGTGACCGTTGTACGTTATTATTTTGTAATCAATTCAGATAGGGATCATACCTTGGTCATGGAGATACTGGAATGACCCGGGGCAGTGGAGAGTAAAAGGATCAAAATGTATACAGGAAGAATAATGACAGCCCTGTTCGCGGTGGCCTTGAGTGCCGGGGCATTCGCCAAAACAGCACCTGGCGAGGCCCAGGGGATGGTCGAGAAGCTCGCTGCTTTGCAATTCGACCAGCTGGGCCACCCTCAGATCCAGAGTGACGCCATCAAACCCGTACTGGCTTCCCGGGAGAGGCCTCACAAGCTACTGATCGTGCCGGTTCGCTTTTCGGATACGGGCTATGACCGATTTGCCGGGGACCCCGCCCAGGACGACAAGAATCGCGCCTACTTTCAGGAATTGTTGTTTGCCGGTGGTGTAAAAGATCCGCAGCCAGCAACCCTGTCCCACTATTACCGCCATCAGTCGCGTGGATTATACAATATCACCGGGGATATCTACCCTGTGGTGGAACTGGATAAGCCTCTAAGCCATTACGGCCGTCCTGTGCAGAGCAGCGACGGATCCTGGCGCAATGATGAGAATGCGACCCAGTTGGTGGTCGATTCACTGCGGGCAGCCTATCGGGCCCAGCCCGACTTCCCCTGGCAGGACTATGATCAGTGGGACCCCGATGATTTCGACAGTGACGGTGTACGAGACGAGCCAGACGGCTATCTGGATCATTTCATACTCATTGTCTCGGGCAAGGGTCAGTCATCCTGCCAAAAACTGTACAATCTCAGTGAGAAACTCAATGTTAACGCCAGCGCGGACGCCTTCCACGCCCTGACAGCTGATGAACAAGCCTGCGCAGATCGCGTGTGGCCACACCGTTTTAGCCTCAGCCAGGATCTGGAAAATGGACCCCGTATCGGTGGCCAGCTCAACGCCGGGGGAGGCGTGGACATTGGTAATGGCTTGTGGGTACGAGATTACAATATGCAATCCGAGTACACCCAGGTGTCTACTTTTATACACGAATTTGGTCACTCTCTCGGTCTGCCGGATATTTACGCAAGACAGACCAATAACTCCACGGGTTCATGGGAGGCGATGTCCAGTACCGCCTCTCCCGAGCCCCAGGAGTTAAGCACCTGGGCCAGGACGGTTCTGGGCTGGATGCAACCCTGTATTGTTCGCCCCGCCGGCTTCGGCGGCGAGAGCGCCGGTTCGATCTACCTGAAAACGATGAATGACTGGTCCGGTGTTGCCGGGGGCGCAGCTGAGAAGGGCCTCTGTGATGCCGCTATGGTGATACTGCCACCCAAGTTTCGGGATATCGAAATGGGGCCGCTACAGTCTCGCAACGGCAAGCAGGCGGTGTACTCCGGGCAGGGGAATGATATGAATCGCTCCCTGTCTCGCCGTTTTGACCTGAGTCAGGTGGCCGCTGAGACGCCGGTTCTGATGACCCTCGATACCTGGTTTGTGATTGAGGCGGAATGGGATTACCTGTACGTAGAAGCTGCTGCCGAGGGCGAAGCATTCCGGCGTTTGATGCCCACCGATAAAGCGAGTGTCGATGACAAGCAGAGCACGATGCCGTCGGGCAAGGGACATGAGGGTAAGGGCTCCCTGCCGGGGTTTACCGGGCGCAGTGGGGACCTCGACGGGGATGGCAAGGTTGAGCTGGCCCAGGGTTGTGATCCTAAAGTGCAGCGCACACTGGCGGAAGATCGCGTGGGTAGTAGCGAGGTCGACCCCTGTGAACAAGCGCAATGGGTGCAGGCCCAGTTTGACCTGAGTGCCTATCGCGGCCGTGAGGTCACCGTTCGTTTTAGCTATTTCACCGATGGCGCGGCCGTCGAAGACGGTGGGTTACTGGACAATATCGCGATACCTGCCATTGGTTTTATCGATGACTTCGAGGGTCAGACCCTCGGTGATTGGCACTCTGACGGTTTTACACTTTCCGGCGGCAGTCATCATCTTGCGGTCCCGCATTTTTACCTACTGGAGTATAGGGACCCCTATGAGACCTTTGCCAAGGTTAAGAACTACGATAAGTCACTGGCGGCCCCGGGTTTCGCATTCTATCCGGGTCCCAAGGGTGGTATGACGGCTCTAAACGTGAATTATCGCCCCGGAGTGGTGATGTGGTATTACAATGGTGAATATTTGTGGAGCCAAAATGAGCCCGCAGAGTCCGGGCCTGGCCGGGGCTTTTTACTGGTCGTTGATTCCAACCCTCAGGAGATTGAGCTGCCCCTGCTGCCGCCACAGTATTTCAAGGAAACAGATGGCTGGCGTCATTGGCAGATCGATGAGTCGGCGCAGCCGCTATTGCACGATGCCTTTGTTGAAACCATGTGTTTTCAGCGTCGTCCTCCCTATTACTCCTCCGATGTATCAGTCAAGGATCGTGTGCGTTGCGAGAAGGCACTGGTTGATGGTCTCCCTGCGGTAGAATCGCTGTCCTGGGATAATCGCCCGCTGTTGTATGGCTATACTATAGCGAATGAGCTATTGCCCGGTCCGCAACGGGCAGCGCGTAAGTCTGCGGGCTCTCTGTTCGATTTACGCTTGCGAGATGGGAAAACCCAGTTCAGGCTTTATGATCGTCTGTTGCGCAACCTGCATTCGGCTGATGCGCCATTTTCGCTTCAGGCTTTTGAAAATGGCATTGAGTTTTACAGGGGAGTGGATGGTGAGATGACTCGTCAGAGTGGCCGTGAATTCGCCCCGGTCAGTGAGTTTACTGATGCCAGGCCGAACCGCTATCAGAGCCCAAAATTGCCCTTCGGTGGGGCGGATATTCCTGAGGCGGGGTTCGCCTACAAGCTCAAAAACCCGGGGAAATTGGCGCCTCCCGGGAGCAAGGTTCAAGTGGAGTTTAACTGGCGGCCAGCAGAAGATTAATGTTTATCAGGCTTTTGCACAGAATATTGCAAAGCGTTATCAAGAATTAGTGGGGTAAGAATTATGAACGGTGCGGAGAGCTTGTTGGGTACCCTGGTGAACCATGGGGTAGATGTTTGTTTCACCAATCCCGGTACTTCGGAGATGCATTTTGTCGCGGCGCTGGATGAGGTCGAGGGCATTCGCTGTGTGCTGTGCCTGTTCGAAGGCGTGCTCAGCGGTGCGGCTGACGGCTATGCCCGTATGGCCCGCAAACCTGCGTCAACCCTGTTACATCTTGGGCCAGGTCTGGGGAATGCCCTTGCCAATATCCACAACGCCAAAAAGGGCTATCTGCCGATGGTCAATATCGTTGGTGACCACGCCACCTACCATCTGGAATATGATGCGCCGTTGACCTCAGATATCGAGGGCATCGCCCGGCCCGTATCCCACTGGGTACGTACCTCTGCATCGGCGGAGGACATTGCTGTTGACGCAGCGGAGGCCTGTCATCAGGCCAGTCAGGGTAAGATTGCCACTCTCGTGCTGCCAGCCGATGTTTCCTGGGGGGACAACCCGAACGGAGCGGTCCCCGAAACCGCCGTGGCACACGCCCCCAAGGTTGACGCCAGTCGAATTGAAGAGGCCGCCCGCAAATTACAATCAGGCGGTAACTGCATGTTGATGATTGGTGGTCGCGAGGTTGATGTGCAGCGTGGCTTGATGATGAGCCGAATCGGCAAAGCCTGTAGCGCAAGAGCGAGTACTGATACCTTTCCTACCCGGGTGGCACGAGGCGCCGGGAGTGCGGATATTGAACGCTTGCCCTATCTCGCAGAACTGGCAATAGACCATATTAAAGACGTGGAACATTTAATTTTGATCGGAGCCAAGGCGCCGGTATCTTTTTTCGCCTACCCCAACGTGCCCAGTGCTATTGCGCCGGAAGCTTGTGAACAGTTCGTACTGGCGACACCGGATGAGGATATAGACCACGTACTGGAGGCCTTGCTGGAAGCACTGGATGCAGTTGATTCCGTACCCAGTGTGCATCCACTGGATATCCCTGAACTGCCCACCGGTGTGCTGGATGCCAACAGTGTGGCGGTCGCCCTGACGGCATTGCTGCCTGAAGGGGCTATCGTTGTCGATGAGGGCATTACGTCTGCTCTTGCTTGTTTCCCAATGATGGCCACGGCGCAGCCTCACGATTGGCTGAACCAGACCGGCGGGGCGATTGGCTGGGGGTTGCCCGCAGCCGTTGGCGCTGCTATCGCCTGCCCGAAAAACAAAGTGCTATGCCTGGAGGGCGACGGCAGTGCGATGTATACCATTCAGTCCCTCTGGACTATGGCGAGAGAACAGCTGGATATTACTGTGGTGATCTTTAACAACCGTAAATACAGTATTCTCGAACTGGAGTTTGCCCGCACAGGTGCCCGCGGTGGCACGCCGGGCCCCAAGGCCGCCAGCACTTTGGACATTGGCACGCCGGATATGGATTTTGTCGCGATGGCTCAGGGTATGGGGGTTAACGCGACGCGGGCTACGACAGCAGAGGAGTTTAATGTCCAGCTCCAGGCCGCATTCGCGTCAGGTGGGCCGCATCTGATAGATGCTATCGTGCCGTCTTTACTGGGCTGAGATTCAGGCAGCCTGCTGCGCTGATCTCGATTGTTGGTTGGCTTCCAGCAGCGCCCTGTGTATCGCCTCGGGTTCACGTAGGCGTTTGACCTGCTCAAACAATGAGGCCGCCTGAGGGAAATAGCCGCGCAGGTAGACCAGCCACTGTTTGATGGGGTTGCCAACGTAACAGGCGTCGTAGTGGGCGGCTGTCAGTTCAAAGAAGGTCAGTAGCAGTGGCAAGACATCGGGCCAGTATAGAGAGGGCAGATCTTCTCCTCGGGCCAGAGCCTCCACAAGGCGTGGCAGGTCTGGCCGGCACAGCACGCCTCGGCCCAGCATCAAGTCTGAACAGCCCGTGACTTGCTGGCATCTGATGGCGTCCATGGGGCTCCATATTTCGCCATTGGCGACAATCGGCAGACTGGTGATCTCCCGGGCCCTGGCGATTTCTTCCCAATATGCAGGCGGACGGTAACCATGGCGTTTGGTTCGGGCGTGGATGGCGAGTTCGTCGGCGCCGGCGGCTTCAATTCCGCGGACAATATCCAGAAACAAGTCCTGATCTTCATACCCGAGACGGGTTTTTACGGTGACGGGCACATGGTTGGGCACTGCCTGGCGGACCGCCGCGACGATCTTGTGTACTCGTTGGGGCTCGCGCAGGATGATTGAGCCGCCATCGGAGGCATTGACAGATTTGGCGGGGCAGCCGAAATTGAGGTCAATGCCCAGCGCTCCCAATTCGGCTGCTCTGCCGGCGTTTTCCGCCATCGCTATGGGTTTTCCGCCCAGCAACTGGATATAAACGGGCACCCCGGATGCGGTTTTACCGCCGGTTTCAAGCTCGGGGCACAGCCGTCGAAAGACTTTGGGTGGCAACAGGCGCTCGGTTACCCGTACAAACTCCGTCACGCAGCGATCAATGCTTCCAAGGCTCGTCAGGAGCTGGCGCATGGTGTGGTCTATGACGCCCTCCATGGGGGCCAGCATAAGTCGCATCGTGGGGTTTCCGGGCCAAATCTATAACAAGGGCGCATTATACGTGTATTGACGGCGAATTATTAGCGTCGAAGTTAGCGCCCCGCGCCATCCTGATTTATCATAGCCGATTCGTTTTCAGCGCCTAATCTCTACGGGAGTGTCAAATGCAGGGTGATATTATCGACCAGGGTCTGGAGTTGATGCTTTTTGGTATGGGCACCGTGGTGGTTTTTCTCACTCTGCTGATCTTTGCAACCACCGGTATGTCGTGGTTGCTGGGTCGATATTTCCCTGAGGCAGAGTTGCCTACCTCAAATGAAGGGCCAACACTGGCACAGCCGGTACCGGCAGCTGACCAGTCCCTGCTGGTGGCAATCATAACTGCTGCGATCCATCAGCACCGTAACAGCAAGAAATAGCCCACTTACAGTCCGGGGCATAATCGAGACAAGAGGTTCAACTTCCATGGCAGAGAATAAACGTCCACTGGGTATTACCGATGTAGTTTTACGGGATGCCCCTCAATCGCTGTTTGCTACCCGCTTGCGGCTGGATGACATGTTGCCTATTGCTGCCAAACTGGATGATATCGGCTACTGGTCGGTAGAGTCCTGGGGCGGGGCAACCTTTGACGCTTGTATACGCTACCTCGGAGAAGACCCATGGGAGCGTATTCGCGAAATCAAGAAAGCCATGCCCAAGACACCCCAGCAAATGCTGTTCAGGGGGCAAAATATTCTTGGCTACCGCCATTATGCGGATGACGTTGTAGAGAAGTTTGTCGAGCGTGCTGCCTATAATGGCGTGGATGTATTTCGGGTTTTCGATGCAATGAATGATATGCGAAATCTCGAAACGGCCCTGAAAGCGGTGAAAAAAATGGACAGGCACGCCCAGGGGACAATTTCCTATACCCTGAGCCCAGTACACAATATTGATACCTGGGTGGAGATGGGTAAACGCATAGAAGATGCGGGCGCCGACTCTATTGCCATCAAAGACATGGCGGGGTTGCTTCGGCCCTACGACGGTTTTGAGCTGGTGACCCGGCTTAAGGCATCCTGTGATATACCCATTCACATGCAGTGTCATGCCACCACGGGGTTGTCGACCGCCACTATCGTCAAGTGCGTAGAAGCGGGTATCGACAATGTCGATACGTCTATCTCGTCCATGTCCATGACGTATGGGCACTCGCCCACGGAGTCTGTGGTGGCGATTCTGGAGGGCACCGATCGCGATACTGGCCTCGATATCGAGAAGCTGGAAGAGGTGGCCGCCTACTTTAGGGAGGTGCGAAAGAAGTATGCGAAGTTCGAAGGCTCTCTGCGCGGGGTCGATTCCCGTATCCTGGTGGCCCAGGTACCCGGCGGCATGCTCACCAATATGGAGAGCCAGCTAAAAGAACAGGGTGCTGGCGATAAGATGGATGAAGTGCTCGCGGAGATTCCCAGGGTGCGAGAAGATTTGGGGTTCATTCCCCTGGTGACACCGACGTCGCAAATTGTCGGCACACAATCGGTTATTAATGTGCTCACGGGCGATCGTTACAAGTCAATTACCAAAGAGACGGCCGGTGTTTTGAAAGGCGAGTACGGCGCCACGCCAGCGCCAGTGAACGAGCAGCTACAAAAGCGGGTATTGGAAGGGCAGGAGGCAATTACGTGCCGGCCGGCGGACTTGTTGGAGCCGGAATTGCTGACCTTGAAAGAGGAGTTGCAGGCGCTGGCGACAGAAAAATCCATTCCACTCACCGCCGGCGAAGGCGAGATGGATGATGTGCTCACCTACGCGCTGTTCCCCCAGATAGGCTTGAAGTTTCTTGAAAACAGGGGCAACCCTGACGCTTTTGAGCCCGCACCCGGCACTGAGCCGGAACCGGTGCCTGTGCAAAAGGCAGGCGTTACCCCGGCGAGTGATGCCGGCGTCTATACCGTTACCGTGGCAGGCCAGAGTTACGTGGTGCAGGTTGCGTCCGGTGGCGATGTGTCTTCGGTGGCGCCTGCCATGGCCGCGCCGGCACTGGCACCCGCTGCGGCGCCAGCGCTAGTCTCACAAGGGCAGCCCGTGACTGCGCCATTAGCAGGTAACATATTCAAGGTTAATGTTGCCGCGGGAGATTCGGTGGCCGCGGGTGACGTTATCCTCATTCTGGAAGCCATGAAGATGGAAACCGAGGTGCGTGCGCAAAATGCGGGCACGGTGGTGTCTGTCAGCGTCAAGGTCGGTGATTCGGTCGCCGTTGGCGATACGCTGATAAGCGTGGGTTAGATGGAAAACCTGCTAAGCCTCTGGAATTCTTCCGGGCTGGCCCAGATTGATCTGGGTCAGACGTTTATGATCGTTATCGGTCTACTATTGCTGTTTCTGGCCATCCGCAAAGGCTTTGAGCCCCTGTTACTGGTCCCCATCGGTTTTGGGGGTATTCTCGCTAATATCCCTGGCGCCGGGCTTGCCTATTCAGCGGTCGACAATGCAGTGAACGCAGGCGATCCGCTTCTGTTGGGTGAAATGGCCCGAATACTGGGGAGTGCGACGTACGATAACGCGAAAGAGCTGCTGTCCTTATACGGAGGCGCGGGAGCAGAGGCCAAGGTGCTGGTGGGGCAGTTGGCTGCCGACGCCGGCTTTCACAATGGCATGTTGTACAATTTCTATTCGGTAGCGATTGCCAGTGGGATTGCGCCTCTGGTTATCTTTATGGGGGTGGGGGCCATGACAGATTTTGGTCCGCTGCTTGCCAACCCCAAAACCCTGTTACTGGGCGCAGCGGCCCAGTTTGGCATTTTTGCCACCGTACTGGGGGCTGTGGGGCTTACCTCGTTGGGATTGATGGACTTTAGTATCGCCGATGCCGCTGCCATAGGGATTATTGGTGGCGCGGATGGCCCGACGGCAATTTATGTCTCCAGTATCCTGGCGCCAGACCTGCTCGGCGCCATCGCGGTCGCGGCATACTCATACATGGCCCTGGTGCCTATGATTCAGCCGCCTATCATGCGTGCCCTGACAACCGAGGCGGAACGTAAAATTGAGATGGTCCAGCTGCGCCCTGTGTCGCGTCGTGAGAAAATTGTTTTTCCCATGGTACTGCTGATTCTGGTCGCTCTGTTGTTGCCAGACGCCGCACCCTTGCTGGGCATGTTCTGCTTCGGCAACCTGATGAAAGAGTGTGGCGTGGTCGATCGACTGAGCGATACCGCGCAAAACTCGCTGATCAACATCACCACGATTTTTCTCGGTTTGTCAGTGGGCTCCAAGCTGGTGGCCGATAAATTCCTGGACCTGAATACCCTGGGTATTTTGAGCCTGGGGATTGTCGCCTTCGCCATTGGCACTGCCTGCGGGATATTAATCGCAAAGCTGATGAACAAGTTTGGTGGTTCTCCCATCAATCCGCTTATCGGTTCTGCTGGCGTTTCAGCGGTCCCTATGGCGGCACGGGTGAGTAATAAAATCGGCCTGGAAGCCAATCCCCATAACTTTCTGCTGATGCACGCGATGGGCCCCAATGTGGCCGGTGTAATAGGCTCGGCGGTGGCCGCAGGGGTGATGATAAGCCTGGTGGGGGGCTAGGTAGCCCCGAAATTGGTGCCAGGGCAGCAATAATTGGTGCCACTGGGATTAATTTTGTACACTAGGCGCCATTCCCTACTGTTGAGTCACCGCACGCATGAACCCGAATTATCTGGATTTTGAACAACCTATCGCCGATCTTGAAGTCAAGATCGAAGAGCTGCAATTGGTTGGATCTGACAACGATATAAATATCGGTGAGGAAATCCAGACCCTGCGGGAGAAAAGTACCCGGCTGACCGAGAAAATTTATAGTAATTTGAGTGCCTGGGATATCGTCAAAGTGGCCCGCCATCCGCTGCGGCCCTACACTTTGGATTACCTGCCTCAAATATTTACAGACTTTGATGAATTGCATGGCGACAGGCAGTTTGCCGACGATAATGCGATTGTTGGCGGCATTGCGCGCCTGGACGGTCGTCCGGTAATGGTCATTGGCCAGGAGAAGGGTCGAGCGGTCAAAGACAAGGTGTTGCGCAATTTTGGCATGCCCAAGCCCGAGGGCTATCGCAAGGCGTTGCGACTGATGGAAATGGCCGAGCGATTCCAGTTGCCTGTTATCACCCTAATTGACACGCCTGGGGCCTACCCGGGAATTGACTCGGAAGAGCGTGGCATCAGTGAATCCATTGCGCAAAACCTCGCGGTAATGTCCCGGTTGGCGACGCCCATTATTTGCCTGGTGATTGGCGAGGGGAGTTCCGGTGGTGCGCTGGGTATCGGTGTAGGTGATCATCTCGCCATGCTGCAGTACTCCACCTATTTCGTGATCTCTCCGGAAGGTTGCGCCAACATAATCTGGAAAACAACGGATAAGGCACCCGATGCTGCAGAAGCCATGGGCGTGACGTCCTCTGTACTGTTGGAACTGGGCATTGTGGACAGTACCATTGAAGAGCCACAGGGCGGAGCGCACAGGGATATTGAATTGACCTCAGAGCGTATCAAGGCCCATCTCATCGAGCAGCTGGATATACTGGAGCAATTGCCCCTTGAAGACATGCTGGCCAAGCGGTATGACCGCCTGATGTCCTACGGTAACTAACAGGGCCGCGCTAGCAGTTACCGCCAGGTTACAATGCACAGGGTGCCCGAATGCCCGAACAATCCTCATTAATTTCCTCACTGGACTCAGGTCTGGCGTCCCGGCTGCACGCCAGTCGTTGGTATGTGGCCTTCAGTGGTGGCCTCGACTCCACAGTTTTACTTCATCTGTTGAATGCATGGCGGCAGGTACACCCTGATTCGCCGGAACTGGTGGCCTGGCATGTCAATCATGGGATGCAGGCAACCGCGGACGAGTGGGTACAACACTGTTCGGCGCAATGCGCGGATTGGGGTATTTCATTTCGATCGGACCGGGTGACGGTTGAGTCGCAGGGTCAGGGGGTGGAAGCTGCGGCGAGAAACGCCCGCTACGGGATATTTGAAGAGGGTCTCGAGGCAGGCGATATCCTCTTTATGGCCCACCACCTGGATGATCAGGTTGAAACTTTCTTTCTGCGCCTGATGCGCGGCGCCGGTTTACAGGGGCTGTCGGGTATGCCCGATGAACGCAGTCTGGGCCGAGGTTTGCTTGTCAGGCCGTTGCTTGGTGAAGTGCAAGAGTCCTTGAGGGCTTATGCCAGTGAGCAGCATTTGAGCTTTATCGAAGACCCCTCAAATAATGATATGTCACTGGACAGAAATTTCCTGCGTGGGGAAGTCCTGCCTTTGTTGGCGACGCGCTGGGGTGGCTACCGCCAGACCGTGAACCGGGCCTCGGGTCACCTTGTGTCGGCTCTGTCCACGTTAGAGGAGAGTTCGCCCGCGCCACAAACGCTCTACAGCACAATGGGTGATCCCGGTGTGTCGATGCAGTTTTTGAAAGGGGTGAGCAGAGAGGTTGCCGCTTTTCGTCTACGCTCCTGGCTGGGGTCCTGGAATTTGCCTCTGCCTCCTTTTGCCACGATGGATGAATTTCTGCGGCAGCTGGACGAAGGGCTCGATGACAGTGCCCCGAGATTGAACTGCGGCAGCTATGTGCTGGGTCGATATGGCGAAGGCGTGTATTTGCTCCCCGAGTTTACCGAGGGGGAGCCCAGCCCCGTGCAGCTCGTAGTTGGCGGTGACTGTGACATTGCCGGTATAGGTACCTTGAGCCTTGTTCAGCAGACGACGGGCCCAGGCTTGGCGCTGGGCAGTGGTGACGTTCTGGAGATCTCCTCGCGCAATGGGGGTGAACGCTGCCGTCCGCAGGGGAGGGCTCACAGCCAAACCCTTAAAAAACTGTTTCAGGAAAGAGCGGTGCCGCCCTGGTGGCGGGGGCATGTCCCGCTGGTCACTCTGGGCGGAGAATTGCTGTCTGTTGGCGATTTGTGGCTGTGTGAATCCAGTCGTTTGCAAACGCCTGAATCAGGCGCTGGGGAGCTTTGGCAGCTGCACTGGAGACGAAATACTTTTGCCCTGATGGATTGAGCTCTGGCGGGGTTTCTGGTAACCTAATTTCCCATCTTTTTACGGTACTCAAGCGGTCAGTCAGGTTCCCTGACAGTTTTGATCCTGAGTGTTGTGAGTCCAGAATTACTGCGTAAATAAAGGCTTTTCATGACGCGTTATGTTTTCGTCACAGGTGGGGTTGTTTCTTCTCTGGGTAAAGGGATTGCTGCGGCCTCCCTGGCAGCAATACTTGAAGCCCGTGGGATCAAAGTAACACTACTGAAACTCGACCCCTATATTAATGTCGACCCGGGTACCATGAGTCCGTTTCAGCACGGCGAGGTCTTTGTTACTGAAGACGGCGCTGAGACTGATCTCGATCTGGGTCATTATGAACGTTTTACCCGCACGACCATGCGGCGTCGCAATAATTTTACTACCGGGCGCGTCTACAACTCGGTCTTGAAAAAGGAGCGACGTGGTGATTATCTAGGGGGAACCGTCCAGGTTATTCCACATATCACCGACGAGATAAAGCGCAGGGTCATCCTGGGTGCTGGCGATGCCGATGTGGCCGTGGTTGAAATTGGCGGTACTGTCGGTGATATCGAAGGCTTGCCCTTCCTGGAAGCGGCGCGTCAACTTCAGGCCGAGATGGGTCCCTCCCGGGTCCTGTTAATGCACCTGACACTGGTGCCGTATATTGCCACAGCCGGCGAAATCAAAACCAAGCCCACCCAGCACTCGGTGAAAGAGCTGCGCTCTATCGGTTTGCAGCCTGACATTCTTTTGTGCCGCTGCGCCGTGGAAATTGGAGAGAGCGCCAGGCGCAAAATTTCGCTGTTTACCAGCGTCCAGGAACGCGCGGTAATCCCCTTGCTGGACGCCGATTCCATTTACCGTATCCCCGGTATGCTGCACGACCTGAAGTTGGACGATATCGTTGTCGAGCGTTTTGGCATAGATTGCCCCGAGGCAGACCTGTCCGAATGGGACGAGGTGCTGGACCGGCAGTTTAACCGAACAGAGGGCGAAGTTCGCGTTGCCATGGTCGGCAAGTATATGGACTTGTTGGATGCCTATAAGTCTCTCAACGAATCACTACAGCATGCCGGTTTGCAAAACCGGGTGAAAGTCGTCGTAGATTATATTGAGGCGGAAGATATTGAACGTAATGGCACTGCAGTGCTTGAAGGCGCAGATGCCATTCTTGTTCCCGGTGGATTCGGTGATCGAGGTGTTGAGGGCAAGATAAGTACGGTCCAGTATGCACGTGAAAACAACATTCCGTTTTTGGGTATTTGCCTGGGCATGCATGTCGCACTGGTGGAGTACGCCCGCAATGTTTGTAAGCTTGAAGGTGCGCACTCGACGGAAATGGATTCGTCTACCGAGTACCCCATCATCGCGCTGATTACCGAGTGGCTTGACGCTGATGGTTCTACCGAACAGCGGGATGAGTCCTCCGATATGGGCGGTACCATGCGTCTGGGTGCACAGCCCTGTCATCTGACTGAAGGCAGTAAAGTACGAGCGCTGTATGGCAAGGAGACCATTAGGGAACGCCATCGCCATCGCTACGAGGTCAACAACAACTACGTTGAAAAGCTGCGCGAATCAGGTATGGATATCGTTGGCTGGTCGGACGATCGCTCTCTGGTGGAAATGATAGAACTACCCAGCCATCCCTGGTTTGTGGCTTGCCAGTTTCACCCGGAATTTACGTCCCGGCCCAGAGGCGGGCACCCCTTGTTTTCCGGCTATATAGCGGCGGCCCTTGATCACGCCCGGTCCGGGCACGAGACCGACGCCTGAGCCTCGGTGAGTTGGCATCTCCAGGTGGGTATCTATGAGGATAAAATGTGACTGACAAGACCGTTACTCTTGGAGATATCTCATTCTCGAACAGCGCTCCCTTCGTCCTGCTGGGCGGTGTGAATGTTCTTGAGAGTCGTGATTTTGCGCTCGCAGTGGCAGAACACTATGTCGAAGTGTGTGGTCGCCTGGGTATCCCCTATGTCTTCAAAGCTTCCTTTGATAAGGCTAACCGCTCTTCCATACGTTCCTTTCGCGGTCCGGGTCTTGAAGAGGGCCTGGAGATTTTGGCTGCGGTAAAATCGGCTTTTGATGTCCCGGTCATCAGTGACGTCCATACGCCGGAGCAAGCCGCCCCGGCAGCGGAAGTCTGCGATATCATCCAGCTTCCCGCGTTTCTCGCTCGCCAGACCGATCTCGTTGCGGCCATGGCGGCCACGGGTTCAATCATCAATGTTAAAAAGCCCCAGTTCCTGAGTCCCACACAGATGAATAACGTGATTGATAAGATCCAGGAAGGCGGTAACGATCGGATCCTGTTGTGTGAACGGGGTAGTAACTTCGGCTACGACAACCTGGTGGTGGACATGCTGGGCTTTGGCGTCATGAAAGAGGCTTGCGGCGGCGTTCCACTCATATTTGATGTCACCCATGCACTGCAGTGTCGTGATCCGCTGGGTGCGGCTTCGGGTGGCAGGCGCGGGCAGTTGCCTGAATTGGGACGCGCCGGCATGGCCGTGGGTTTGGCTGGCCTGTTTTTAGAGGCGCACCCCGACCCTGATAATGCCTTGTGCGATGGCCCGAGTGCTTTGCCACTGGCACAGCTGGAAGCGTTTCTTACGCAAATGAAAGCCATTGATGACGTGGTTAAGAACCTTCCTGCACTGCAAATTGATTAACTAACTGACTATACGACGGAGCTTGTTTGATGAGTACTATTGCCAATGTTCAGGCCTTTGAGGTCATGGATTCCCGCGGGAATCCAACCGTGCAGGCGGATGTAACCCTGGAATCCGGTATTACTGGAACGGCCTGTGCGCCCTCTGGTGCCTCCACTGGCTCTCGAGAAGCACTGGAATTACGTGACGGTGATGCCAGTCGTTACCTCGGTAAGGGTGTGTTAAAGGCTGTCGCCAATGTCAACGGCCCAATACGGGACGTGGTGATGGGGATGGATGCCGTCTCACAACGTGACCTGGATGAGGCAATGATTCGGGCAGACGGAACCGAGAACAAGGAAAAGTTTGGTGCCAACGCCATTCTTGCCGTATCTCTTGCGGCCGCAAAAGCGGCGGCACAGGCTCAAAAATTGCCACTGTACCAGCATATCGCTGACCTCAATGGGACAAGTGAGCTGTCTATGCCCGTGCCAATGATGAATATTATCAACGGTGGCGAACACGCCGATAACAATGTCGATATTCAGGAGTTTATGGTTCAGCCCGTTGCGGCGCCAACGTTCGCCGAGGGCCTGAGAGCCGGCGCGGAAATTTTCCACAGCCTGAAAAAAGTACTGGCAAAGCGTGGTCTCAGTACTGCAGTGGGAGACGAAGGTGGATTCGCACCCAATTTGCCCTCCAATGAAGCGGCCCTGGAAGTAATAGCGGAAGCGACGGAGCTGGCCGGTTACCAGTTGGGCAGGGACATCACCCTGGCCCTGGACTGCGCCGCGTCTGAATTTTATAAAGGCGGTGTCTATGATCTGGCTGGCGAAGGTAAGCAGTTCAGCAGTGAGGGCTTTGCAGACTATCTGGCAAAGCTGGCAGCCGATCACCCGATTATTTCGATAGAGGATGGCCTTGATGAGTCTGACTGGGATGGCTGGAAGATTCTCACCGACAAGATAGGTGACAAGATTCAGCTGGTGGGGGATGATTTGTTTGTGACCAATACCAAAATCCTCAAGCAGGGCATTGATATGGGAGTGGCCAACTCCATTTTGATTAAATTCAACCAGATTGGCAGCCTGACTGAGACCCTGGAAGCCATTGCCATGGCCAAGGCAGCGGGCTATACCGCTGTTATTTCCCACCGCTCAGGCGAGACGGAAGATACCACCATCGCCGACCTCGCGGTGGCCACAGCGGCCGGACAGATCAAAACGGGTTCTCTTTGTCGCTCGGATCGGGTGGCGAAATATAATCGCCTGCTGCGAATCGAAGCTGAGCTTGCCGGCAAGGCTCCCTATCGCGGTATGGCTGAATTCCAACGTTAAGTTCGTTTTCTCAGGCACGGGGTGAGTCTTGCGCTGGCTGCTGCTAGTTCTTTTGCTGATATTGGCGATGCTTCAATATCGCCTCTGGTTTGCTCCGGGGAGTTTGGCGGAGCAACGCCGGCTGGAAGTACAGTTGCAGGAACAGACTCAAGTCAACCTCGAGCTACAGCTTCGCAATGCAGTCGTGGAGCGAGAGGTTCTTGAGCTGCAAAGCGGGACTGAAGGCGTCGAACAGCGCGCCCGGCAAGAGTTAGGTTTAATCCGGGAAGGCGAAGTCTTTTACCAGTTTGTGGATAAAGAAGACGCCGGTTCGTTGACCCCTACAGAACCTGTCACCCCCGGGAACAAGCAGCAATGAACGATTTCACCGGGCGTTGTTGGGGGGTGTTGCCTGCGGCAGGTATAGGCAGCCGCATGGGCACGTCACTTCCTAAACAGTATCTGCTACTGCAGGGGCAGACTGTCATGGAACATAGCCTGCAAGCGCTGCTGGACTGTCCGCACATTGATACCGTCATGGTAGCGTTACACCCGGAGGATGATCGTCCCGCCGCCATGGCGTGTTTTTCCCAGACTGGAGTGATGCAGACCACCGGCGGTGCTACCCGGAGTGACTCAGTGCTGGCCGCGCTGAAGGCACTTGAGGGGGTGGCAGAATCCGGGGACTGGGTGTTGGTTCACGATGCTGCGAGGCCCTGCGTATCAGCCGGGCAGATAGCCGAACTGATTCATTGTGTGGGTCGCACCGGGGTCGGTGGAATACTGGCGGAGCCCATTGTTGACACGGTTAAACGGGCATCGCAGGAAGGGCATGTTCTGGAGACGCTGGATCGCAGCACCTTGTGGCGTGCCCAGACTCCGCAAATGTTCAGGCTGGGCGAATTGCGCTCCGCCCTGGAGGATGCAAAGACAAAAAATCTAGCGATAACCGACGAGGCGTCAGCCATGGAATTGGCGGGTCACGCGGTTCAGCTGGTAAAGGGTAGCGCCCGCAACCTGAAGATCACCCTGCCGGAACACTTGCCCCTGGCTGAATATTACCTTCAGGATGGAAGTGGCGAGCAGTGATTACAACCCGGGAGAGTCGTTTATGCGCATAGGTCACGGCTATGATGTACACCGTTTTGGGGAGGGTGACCATGTCGTTCTCGGCGGCGTCACAATTCCCTATTCGCGGGGTTTGGAAGCACACTCAGATGGTGATGTTCTAATTCACGCGATTTGTGATGCCCTGTTGGGTGCCATTGCCGCCGGTGATATTGGCAGGCATTTTCCGGATACAGATCCTGACAATGCGGGCGTAGACAGCCGATTGCTGCTCCGCCGGGTTTTCGCCATGGTGCGTGAGTCGGGGTATGGCCTGGGTAACCTTGACTGTACCCTGGTGGTCCAGGCCCCGCGAATGTCATCCCATATTGATGCCATGCGCGATAATCTGGCGGCTGACCTACAGGCCGACACCGGCCGTGTAAACGTCAAGGCAACCACCACTGAAAAACTTGGCTTTCCCGGTCGAGGTGAAGGTATTGCCGCTCACGCGGTTGTGCTGTTGGTTGCCGACAGCTAATGGAACTCAGTTGGCCCAGGGCATGGGGTGAACCACAGGCATCTGCAGTCATTCGAGCCAGGCCTGAAGATTTTGTCGTACACGAGCTATTGGGCTTTGAATTGTCCGGTGAAGGTGAACACGTCTTCCTGCACCTTGAAAAACGTGAACTCAATACGGTTGAGCTTCAGGAGAGAATTGCCCGCCTGAGTGGCGTGCCCGCCAGGGATGTAGGTTTCTCCGGAATGAAGGACCGCAATGCCGTTACGCGGCAGTGGTTCAGTGTGGGTCTGGCGGGAAAACCCGTGCCGGACTGGAGCGAGCTTGAGCTTCCCGGGGATGTTGGGGTGCTGGAGGTCAAGCGCCATAGTCGAAAGCTAAAAAGGGGCGTACATAAGGCCAATCGCTTTCAGCTGCGACTATCGGCGCTACAATGCGAGCGAGCGGAACTGGAGTCACGGTTGCAGCGGGTGGCTGTAGAGGGGGTTCCCAACTATTTTGGCGAGCAGCGCTTTGGCCGGGGCGGACAGACCCTGGTTCAGGCACAGCAATGGATGGGCGCTGGACGACGGAAGCTAACTCGTAACAAGCGGAGTTTGTATTTGTCAGCGCTGCGCTCCTGGGTATTTAATGATTTGTTGGCCCACAGGGTGGGGCAACAAAGTTGGAACAGGGTCGCCGTGGGCGAGGTCTGTATGTTACAGGGGACGCGCAGTCGCTTTTGCTATGAAGCGGGCGAAGAGGGTGTGCTGTCGCGCTGCCATCGGGGTGATATTCATCCCGGGTTACCGCTCTGGGGAAAAGGTCGGGCTGAGGCCTCTCCTGCCGTGGTGTCGGAGCAGCAAACCCTGTTGGAAGGTCATCTGGCCACTTGTGAGTTTCTGGAGCGCGAGGGTCTCAGTCTTGATTATCGCTCAGCGCGTTTGATGGCGGATGACTTTTGTTGGCAGTTTTGTGATGATGGCAGCTTGCTATTGGAATTCTCGCTGGGGCCGGGTGGCTATGCCACTGCTGTGCTGGCTGAACTTGTGCACTATAAAAAAGGGGAAAGAGGGAGTGGGAACGGCAGTGAATAGCATCGACCTTAACGGTATTGGGATGACTTCACAGCGCACACGCGAGCGCTTGATACAACGATTGGTCGATCAGGGGATTAGCAACACTGCGGTACTTGATGTTATCCGTACAACCCCCCGGCATATGTTTCTGGATGAAGCGATGGCGCACCGCGCCTACGAGGATACTGCGCTGCCCATAGGCTATCAGCAGACCTTGTCCCAGCCCTATATTGTCGCCCGCATGACGGAGCTGCTACTGGCAGGGGGACCGCTGGAACGAGTGTTGGAAATTGGCACAGGCTCGGGCTACCAGACCACAATTCTCGCTCAATTGGTGGAAAAGGTGTACAGCGTTGAGCGTATCAAGCCCCTGCAGGCCAAAGCCCGGCAGCGATTGCGGCGCCTCAAACTGCAAAATGTACACACCCGACACGCCGACGGAGGTATGGGGTGGCCAGAAAAGGGGCCCTTTGACGGGATTATCACCACGGCGGCACCAGAGCGCATCCCCGAAGACTTGTTGCAACAGCTTGCGCCCGGTGGGCGCTTGATCATCCCGGTAGGGGGGGAGAGTCAGCACTTACAAGTAGTGGTGAGGACCCTCGAGGGTTTTGAAACTGAAATCGTGGAAGCCGTGCGTTTTGTACCATTGCGTCCCGGCACGGTTCGCTAGGGAGCTAGAATGACAAATTTGGGGATTTTCCTGCGCGGTGTATTGATGGGAGCAGCGGATATTGTTCCGGGTGTTTCCGGCGGAACGATCGCCTTTATCACCGGGATTTATGCACGTTTGCTGAACAGCCTGCGAGCCTTTGACCTTAGCTGCCTTAAATTGCTTTTCAAGGGTGATCTCAAGGCTATCTGGGGCCATGTTGATGGTACATTTTTATTGTCTCTGGTACTCGGAATAGCAACGAGTATATTGACGTTGGCCAGACTCATTTCCTGGTTGCTGGAAACCCACCCCGTTCCTCTGTGGGCATTTTTTTTCGGATTGATTTTGGCTTCGGCGCTGGTGCTGTTACGGCAGGTAGAGCGTTGGTCTGTTGCGCGGATATTGAGCCTTATCGCCGGGATAGCGGTGGCGGTGGCTATCGCCCTGTCACCAGTGTCCGGTGTGGAAGCCACACTGCCGATGATCTTCCTGTCCGGGTTTCTGGCGATCTGCGCCATGATCTTGCCTGGAATCTCCGGTAGCTTTATTCTCGTGTTACTGGGGATGTATGGCACGGTACTGACGGCGTTGAAGTCTTTTGACCTTCTGTTTATCGTCATTTTTGCCTGCGGTGCGGCGGCAGGTTTAATGTGTTTTTCCCGTTTTCTTCACTGGTTGCTAAGCCGTTTTCATGAAGCGACTATGGCACTGTTAACCGGATTCCTGTTTGGGTCCCTGACGGTAGTGTGGCCCTGGAAGCACGTTCTCGAGTGGGTTGTTGGCAGCCATGGCCAGTTAAAGCCGGCACAGCAAGTACCTGTAACGCCTGTTGAATTCCTCACGCTGACCGGGCAAGACCCGCAAGTGGTACTCTGTTGCCTGCTGATGTTTGCCGGTTTCGCGCTGGTCTGGCTGATCGACTCTACATGGGGAGGCGATCGCCTGCAGCTGTGAATCTGCGTGATGTGGATACGAAGCGGGCGATATTCGAGGGGAAGTTTTGCGCAGATGGTTACTTTACAGTCTGGTAGTTTGTTGCCTCGTAGCCTGTGGGGGGAACAAGTATCGCGCCCCCGTTGAAGACCGTCGGATACAGCCGAAGCCGGTGCCTGCAAGCTACAGCGTACAGCGGGGTGATACACTCTTTTCGATTGCCTGGCGCTATGGACTGGACTATCGCGCAGTAGCTGACAGCAATAGCATTCCCTCTCCCTACACGATCTACCCAGGCCAGAAAATCTACCTTGGGGCCAGCCCACCACCAAAGCCAAAAAAGTCGACTGCCGCAACAGTTACTACGCCCAAGGCCAGCACCAAGCCTGCGGTTGCTGCAACGCCGCCGCCAGTGGCAAAAACGCCTTCCACTACGTCCAATAAGAGCAGCTCAGGTGCTAATACCAACAGTAAGGTAACACGGTGGCGTTGGCCAACTGCCGGCAGGGTCACCCGGGGCTATTCCTCGACCGTCCATAAGGGTATTGATATAGACGGCAAACGGGGTGATGCCATCTATGCGGTAGCGTCGGGTAAGGTCGTTTACGCAGGTACCGGTATCGTGGGCTATGGCGAGTTACTCATAGTGAAGCACAATGAAATCTATCTCAGTGCCTATGGCCACAACAGCCGTTTGCTGGCCAGGGAGGGAGATCAGATAAAAGCCGGACAAAAAATTGCGGAGAAGGGAAGTTCCGGTACCGATACGGTAAAGCTGCACTTTGAGATTAGGAAAGAGGGCAAACCCATTGATCCTAAACGAATATTGCCCGCCAGATAAAACCCCTCGTATTGTCGTTTTTGGGACGTGGATCACACAACGGCAAATTCAAAAGGCCAGCTGGCATAAAATTCACGGCGATGACTTGTTTTTTTGGCCCTGTCTGCGTTAATCTGATCGGCCGGCGGGAAAATACACTCAGTATTTGAACTAAAAAAATGAGGTATAGCCATGGACTTGGATGTTCCAGGAAAAAGCTCTAAAGGGAATTCTAAAAAGAGCGGTGTGACAGGGCAGGCGGCTGTAGAGGGAAACCTTATCCGCGCTCGCTCCAAGTCCAATAAGGTAGTTAAGACTACCCAAAAAACAGCTCCTCCCAAACCTGCCAAGACCCCGACGGCAGATGAGATCGCAATCCAGATCGAAGAGCAAAAATTCCGTGCTGCCAAGGCCGGTAGAAAAATTGCCAAGTCGCTTGACGCAACCCAGCTGTACTTAAATGAAATCGGATTTTCTCCGCTGCTCTCGGCTGATGAAGAAAAGTATTTTGCGCGCCTCGCGTTGAGCGGAGATGAGTCCGGCCGCAAGCGTATGATCGAGAGTAACCTACGATTGGTGGTGAAGATTTCCCGCCGCTACATTAATCGAGGTCTTACTCTGCTGGACCTGATTGAAGAGGGGAATCTGGGGCTAATCAGAGCGGTGGAAAAATTTGATCCCGAGAGGGGTTTTCGCTTTTCTACCTATGCCACCTGGTGGATTCGTCAAACAATCGAACGGGCAATTATGAACCAGACCCGTACGATCCGGCTTCCTATCCATGTGGTAAAGGAACTCAATGTCTACCTGCGAGCTGCACGCCAGTTAACTCAGCAGTTGGACCATGAACCCAGTGCTGAAGAAATTGCTGAAATGCTGGATAAGCCCGCAGCAGACGTCAAACGGTTGTTGGGCCTGAACGAACGGGTGACATCGGTTGATACGCCCGTAGGGCCTGATTCTGATCGCGCAGTAGTAGACACGATTGCCGATACCCAGGTTTCTGACCCATCGCAATTACTTCAGGATAACGATATAAAGGACAGCATTGGCAGTTGGCTGGAAGAGCTCTCAGACAAACAATGTGAAGTAGTTTCCCGGCGTTTTGGCCTTCGTGGTTACGAGAGCAGTACCCTTGAAGAGGTGGGTCGGGAGATCGGTCTCACCCGAGAGCGAGTGCGCCAGATTCAGGTTGAAGCCCTCAAGCGGCTGAGGGTCATTATGGAAACACAGGGGCTGAGTGGCGAATCCCTGTTTAGTTAGTTGTGTGTTGGCTGCCTTTTCAAGGGCAGCCTGTATTCTGAGAAGCTTATTTAAACTCGCTATCTGTCCTGGATAGCGCGAGCATTATCAATTCTACGTCCGGTCCACGAATGGTTGATTTATTAAACTGCGGCCGGCGCAATATTAATATATCTATATTATAAAACCCGAGTGTACTACTCTCTGACGCTTGATTTTATTGTCAGCTACGGCATTCAGGAGTATCACTTATGGATGAAACTATTCGCGAAGTAATGACACTGCCGCCCTGTGATCAGGTTGGTTTTGTGGTGAAGGACATGGTCAGTGCGCTAGCGCTGTACGAGCCACTCTTTGGTCCCTTCTCGACTATGGACCCCGGTCCCATGACCTATGACTATCGGGGTCAGCAGGAAGAGTGTGAAATGAAGCTCGCCTTTGGGAAAAGTGGTGACCTGGAAATCGAATTGATTCAGTGGGTGTCCGGGGGCTCGCCCCACAGGGAGTTTATCGACGCCGGACGTGAGGGCATGCACCATCTACGTTTTATCGTCCAGAATCTGGAGGAAAAGGTGGCTGAAGCGGAGGCCGTCGGCTATGAGAATATCTGGTCCAAACGCTACGGTGAGGGTCTCGCAGTCGCATACCTTGAACGTGTCGGTGATCCATTGGTCATCGAATTCTTCGAAAATCACTCGCTGTGAGTTACCAGCACGTTGTGTTGACCGGGTTTGGCGGGCCCGAAAAACTGGAGCTCAGGGAGGAAACTGCGCTGCCAATCCCGGGCCCAGGTGAAATTCGCGTGAAGGTGCTCAGTGCGGGTACGGGGTTCACCGATACGATTATTCGTCAGGGACAGTACGTGGGGGTTAAGGATAAGCCGCCGTTTGTACCGGGGTATGACTGGTTTGGCGTGGTTGATGCCCTGGGTGAGGGGGTTGACTCCCTGGCAGTAGGGCAGGCGGTTGCGGACATGCCCGTCATCGGGGGCTATACCCAGTATCTGTGCGTGGCTGCCGATCAGGTAGTGCCGGCTCCCCCCGGTCTGGATCCGGCGGCAGCCGTGGCCATGATTTTGTCTTATACGACGGCTTACCAGATGCTGACGCGGCTTAAAACACTGGAGCCGGGTATGAGTTGCCTGGTGCACGCGGCAGGCGGAGCTGTTGGTACGGCTCTGCTGGAGTTGGGTCGCCATATGGGGCTGACGATATATGGAACCGCGTCACAATCCAAACACGGGGTGGTGGAGAACTTTGGCGCAATTCCTATTGATTATCGAAGCCAGGACTTTGAGTCGGTTATCGCACAGATGACAAACGGCGAGGGTGTGGACGCGGTGTTTGATACCCTGGGCGGAGCATCCTGGGCGCGCTCTTATCGCTGCCTCAATAAGGGTGGTTTGTTGGTAGGTTTCGGTGCTATGCAGTTGACCACCGGAGAAGAAAAACTCCCCTCATTGATGTGGGGCTTCGCCAAATTACTGGGCCTGTGGAAGCTGATTCCCGATGGAAAATCAACGGCCTTTTACAATATTCAAACCCGCCGAGAGAAACTTCCCCAGGAATTTATTGAGGATGTGCAAACACTCTTCACGTTGCTTGAGCAGGGACAGTTGCAGCCAGCTATCGCGGAGACAGCAAGTTTGGAAGACGTGGTCGATATTCATCGCCGTATAGATAATGCAGAAATCATCGGCAAGGCGGTACTGCTTTGTCACTGAAGATAATTATTCAATTTTTTAAAGGGAAAAAATAATGAGCCTGAATTTTGACTTTAATGAAGAAAACACCATGTTGGTCGATGCTGTAGGGGAGGCGATGAAGCCCTGGGCAAACGAGCGCAAGGCTGAATTGCAGGCGATGGTTGAGGAATCCATTTTCCCGGAAGAGCTATGGCAAACCTTTGCGGATGTGGGTTTACTGGGTTGTTTGGTGCCTGAAGAGTACGGAGGCACCGACGCGGGCTTGCTGCCCCTGGCTCTGGGTTTCGAAAAGATCGCGGCCATGGGTATATCGCCCAATATCCTTTTGGTCACTTGTATGGATGCCGCCTGTCTGGCGCGAAATGCCTCCGATGCGATTAAGGAACAGTACCTGCCGGGCATCGTCTCCGGGGAGACCAAGTTTTGTTTCGCGATAACGGAGGCGGACGCAGGCACCAATTCTTTCAATATGAAAACCCGCGCAGTTGCCGATGGCGACAAGTTTATTATCAACGGCTCCAAAACCTATATTTCGGGTGTCGAGATAGCGGACTACATGCTGCTTGTCGCGCGTACAACATCAAAAGAGGACTCTGATAAAACAGATATGGGGCAGTATCATGGCCTGACTTTGTTTGTTGTGCCAACCGATGCGCCCGGGATCGAGAAACAGCCTTTACCTATGGGTTTCAACGAAGGCGTGGGCCAGTACACGCTGTTTTTCGATAACGTTGAAGTGCCGGCCGACCAGGTCGTTGGAAAGGTGGATATGGGCGCGCTGGTGATGTTCAATTCCCTGAATCCGGAGCGCATTCTCGCCGCTGCCATGTGTTCTGGCATGTCTGAAAACTGCATTGGTATGGCGGCAGATTATGCTAAAGAACGGAAGGTATTTCGCGATACGCCTATCGGGGCCTATCAGGGAATTGCACACCCCCTTGCCGCAGCTAAGGCGGAGCATGAGGCGGCTCGTCTGCTAATGCTCAAGGCGGCCTGGGCATTTGACGAACAGTGGGATGCGGCGAAGGTCGGCAGCCTGGCCAATATGAGTAAACTGTTAAATGCGGATTCTGCGATACACAGTGTTGACGTTGCCATTGAAACTCTGGGTGGTAGCGCCTTCACCAAAGAACAGGGTTTGCTCAATCTGTGGAGCGGGGCGAGGCTTTTGAAAACAGCACCGGTTTCAAAGGAAATGATTCTGAACTTTATCGCCGAGTGGGAACTTGGTCTGCCAAAATCCTATTGATTTGAGTGCCGCCCCCGGTGTCAGTTCACTGGGGGCGCGCAGGTTGAAGAGCGCACCTTCAGTTCATGTGGCACGATTTCGACGCTGCTGCCAATATTTTCTCCGGCAATCGAACGGCATAATCGTCGCATGGTTTTTTCGCCGATTTCCCGGGCTGGTTGTACGATAGTCGTCAGCGGTGGATCTGTAATTTCGGCATAGCGAATACCGTCAAAACCAATGACGGATATATCCTCGGGTACGCGTAAATTGGCAGCCTTGATTTCGTGGATGCATCCCATGGCCATTTCATCGGTACTGCAAAAAATGGCGGTGGGGGGATGTTTGTCCGCAAGTAGCTCCCGGGTTGCCCTGCGCGCTCCGTCCAGGCAGAGACCGCCTTCTATGACCCTACCGCCTGGATCGTTGATATTAGCCTGACAAATGGCCTGCTGGTAGCCTTCCTCCCGGTCTGCCGTCAGGGTGGAAGAGGCGAGCCCGGAAATAAAGGCGATATTTTTGTGCCCCAGTTCCACCAGGTGGTTGGTGGCGTCCCGGGCAGCACGGACATTGTCAATTCGTACGCTGGGAAACTGGCCCAGTTCCGGCGTGACATTTTCGCAGCTGAGGACAATCGGCACTTGCGGAGCGTCTTCCGGTCGATTGGCTGCTGGGGTGAAAGGACAAATGCTGGCCAACAGGATAATGCCGTCGGCCTGCTTGGAGAGAATCATTGCGCTGTAGTCGTCCCAACTCAGTGTATTCATCCCGGTCTCGCGAATGAGTATGCTGTATTTCAGCTCTTTCGCTACACGGGAGATACCTTCCATGATGCCGGTAAAAAAGGGATCGCCAATGTCCGGCAGGATGACCAGCACCAGGCTGGTTTTTCCGCGCCGGAAGTTTTGCGCCAGGATGTTGGGCGCGTAACCCGTGGCGGCGATCGCCTGCGCCACACCCTGTCTGTTCTTTTCGCGAATGGACTCCGGATCCGCCATATAGCGGGAGACCGTGGCAATGGAAACTCCTGCCAGCTTTGCCACGTCCTTGATTGAAGCCATACTACTTCCGGTTTCGCTTAGAGATACTGGTTGATGAGATTTTCCAGCCACTCCTGCCTACCGCTGACCGTAGCGGGTTCGCCGTTGGCTGCAGCAATATCACGCAGTTCCGATAATCCCAGTTCTCCCTTTACAAAACGTGCACCTTCGCCACTGTCGAAGCTGGTATAACGCGCTTCTCTGGAGCTGTTGATCGGGCTGTTCTGTAGCATATCGTGGGCGACCTCCAGGCCTCGGGCAAAGGTGTCCATGCCGCCGATATGGCCCATAAAAATATCCTCCATGGCCGTGGATTCACGTCGCACTTTGGCATCGAAGTTCAGACCGCCGCTGGTCAAGCCGCCGTCCTCCAACACTACCAGCATAGCGCCAACAGCATCGTACAGGTCAGTCGGGAATTGATCAGTGTCCCAACCATTTTGTGGGTCTCCGCGGTTTGCATCGATGCTGCCCAACAAGCCGGCGTCAGTGCACATTTGCAACTCATGGGCAAAGGCGTGTCCCGCCAGGGTGGCGTGGTTCGCCTCGATGTTGACCTTGAAATCGCCCGCCAGGTCATAGTGTCGCAAAAAGCCGATGACCGTCTGGGCATCGAAGTCATATTGGTGTTTACAGGGCTCCATGGGCTTGGGCTCGATCAGGAAAGTGCCCTTAAAGCCTATGCTGCGGCCGTAATCTCTTGCCTTGCTCAGGAACTGGGCCATGTGGTCCAGTTCGCGGCGCGTGTTGGTGTTGAATAGGGCGGCGTAACCTTCACGGCCTCCCCAGAAAACGTAATTCTCACCGCCTAGCTGTACGGTCGCATCCAGAGCGGCCTTGACCTGTGCAGCGCCGTGCGTGAGGACGGCAAAATCCGGATTGGTGGACGCGCCATTCATATAGCGAGGGTGGCCGAACAGATTGGCTGTGCCCCATAGCAACTTCATTCCGGTTGCATCCTGGCGCTCCTGAGCGAGATCGACCAGGGTCTGCAGGTTGCGCTCCGAGTCAGAGACCGTGTCGCCCTCCGGGGCCATGTCCCTGTCGTGGAAGCAGTAATAGGGTACGCCGAGCTTGGTAAAGAACTCAAAGGCGGCATCCATTCGGTTCTTCGCGGCCTGCATCGGGTCATTGGCTCTATCCCAGGCGAAGACCTGGGTGTCTGCACCGAACGGGTCAGCGCCCTTGGCACAGAAGGTGTGCCAGTAGCAAGCGGCGAAGCGCAGGTGCTCTTCCATGCTTTTGCCGCCGACCATTTTGGATGCATCGTAAAATTTGAATGCCAGGGGGTTGTCTGAGCCTTTTCCCTCAAAGGGAATTTTATTGATTTCCGGGAAGTACTCGGTATCGCCTGTAAATAGTGTTGTTGCCATGTTTAGCCTCACTTAAAGAGTGGTTTGACCTGTTCAAGGTACTGTAAATAACGTTCATAGGATTCGTTGTAGAGTGCGGTATTGTCGGGGTTGGGTATCGCGGTGGACTCATCGTCGAAGCGGATGTGCTCGTCGAGCAGGGACACCGTCTCGCTGCCCTGTGATACGCCCTGATGGGTTAACAGGGCATTCATTGCTGCACCCAGGGCCGCTCCTTCATCCAGCGCCATGGTTCTAACCGGTAGAGCAAAGTTATCGGCGACCATTTGTCGCCAGGCCGCATTTTTCGAACCGCCCCCCGTAAGACGGATATCGCCAATCTGGCAACCCACCCGGGAGAAGGCATTCAAGCCGCCGCGCAGGCCGAAAACGGCCGCTTCCATGGAGGCTTGCATGATATTGGCCCGGGACATGTTGTCCGGGTCCAGTCCCATGATGCAGCCCTTGCCATTGGGAAGATTGGGCGTGCGCTCGCCATTGTAAAAGGGCAGCACGGTAACGCCGTTGGCGCCCGGTCCTGAGTCGCGAAGAAGTGTTTCCAGTGAACTGATCTCCAGGGCAAACAGGTCCCGTGCCAATTCCGTGGCAACTGTGCAGTTCATGGTACACAGTAGCGGTAACCAACCGCCACTGGAGGAACAGAAGGCAGCCAGTTCACCCTGTGGGTCAATGCAGGGCGTATCGGAATAGGCAAATAGGGTTCCGGAGGTACCCAGGCTTATGGTTAGTCGGCCGGGGCTGATATTGCCCGTGCCCAGGGCAGCCATCATATTGTCGCCTCCACCGCAGGCAACAGGAATACCGTGAGGCAGGCCCAGTTGGTCTGCTACAGCGGGGAGTAATCGTCCGCCAATGTCGCCCGCTGCAATAAGTGGGGGCAGGCAAGGGGTCAGGTCTCTGTCGGGATCCAGGGCCTGCAGCATGCCGCGGTGCCACTGCCGCGTTTTGATATCAAGCAGGCCGGTACCGGAGGCGTCACCACATTCAGTGAACTTTTCACCCGTAAGATAGTAGTTGAGGTAGTCGTGGGGCAGGAGAATGCTATCCAGAGCGTCGTAGGCATCGCGTTTGTGATTGTGTAGCCAGCGAATTTTGGAGGCGGTGTAACCCGGTAGTATCGGATTCCCCAGCGCTTTGATGCAGTGCTCT
>JBALWA010000053.1:0-33060 GCA_036960305.1 Halioglobus sp.
GTGACATGTTTTCCATCCTTCACCGGTTGCCGAAAATAGTCAAGAAAATCAACACGATTGAATTTTTAGGAGGGACACCCCTTTTGCACCGGATTCAGCAATATATCTGCCCGTGAATTTTGAGGGGATTTTCTAAAGGTCGGCAAGTAAAGCTGGAGGTGGCGGTCAGGGTCGCTGATGACCTCGGGTGGAAAAAGGCGTACTCTGCCTTCTGGGGTTCCGCTACCGATACGGGGTGCTTGATGACAATAGGCTACATCGTTCTGGTCATCCTTGGCCTCCTGGTCGCGGGCGGTCTAATGTACGGCGCCAGCAGGTTGGTGAAGGGCTTCGACCGGAGCGATGGACCGGTTGATGGGGAAGACTAATCCGGCTCTCCGGACAGCCTCCTTCTTTTGGATAACGTCCCGAGTGTAATTGGAAAACAGAGCTGTTCGGCCCCAGCCCAAAGTTCGGTCTAAAAACCCGTTACCCGTCTTCAACTTACTGCCCCGTGCTCGGTATTACCCACCAACTGTCTCGGCATAAGCTCGGTCTCGGCTACCCTGCCCTACCCCATCAGCAAAACCTGTTACCTTTCTTCAGCTTACTGCCCAGGTTCTCTTTAGACCCGCCGACTCATAATCGCACGCTCTCACACCAAAAGCGGACTGAGAAAACTATTTATAGTAAATTCATAGGGTTACGACTGCTGGGGGTCTTGGCAAATTAACTTCTCCAGACGGTGTTGGCAAATTAACTTCTCAAGATCCCAGAATTCTGTCACCGAGCCTGGCTTACTGATTTGAATCGCCGCATCCCTCGCCCTCTCACCCTGGTAGCCTAATGTGATTGTTCTACCCGATTATTCTCATACTGTTTAGTACTGTGGATCGTATCGGGAATCAGCTCACGATGTGCAACTCCATAGCTACGCAGCTTATCAGTTACAATCTTCCTGGGTTGCCGCCATGCGACCTGAGCAAGCGCTTGAAAAACCTCTTCGCAGCTGCCCCATCCCGCCCAGCCTGTAGAGAGACATCCACAACATCCTCGTCTTGATCGACAGCCCGCCATAGATAGTGCTGCTTGCCATTGATTCTCACGAAGACTTCATCGATGTAGAAAGTATCCCCATAGCCTCAGTGCTTTCGCTTCAATCTTCTGGCGTATAATTCTCCGAACTTTATGCACCGCAGGCGAATCGCTTCACGGCTGACAGTGATGCCTCGTTCAGCCAGTAGGTCCTCGATATCGCGATGGATGAGATTGAAACGATAGTAGAGCCAGACTGCGTAGGAAATGATATCTGACGGAAATCAGTGACGCTTGTATGTATTCATGCGCCGATTCTATCAATTATGGGCATTTAAGTTGGCAGTACCGTTTACTTGGCAATACCCTTTTTCTTTGCCGCAGCAGCAGGTTTGGCCTTTTTCTTTACCGGTTTTTTTGCCACTGTAGCCGATTTAGTCTTTTTCCTTGTTGATTTATTGGCCGGTTTCTTTTTCGTCTTTGTGCTGGATAGCGTTCCCATATCGGCAGTCATTCGCGCGATCCAGTCCACCACCCCATCCGCCAGATCCCACACCTCAGGTAGTTTTTCCCGGCAGGTTTGTACCGAGAAATTCATGTCGTCCAACTGGCTCATGAAAGTAATATTGAGGCCGCTACCAGACATTACCGGGCCGATAGGGTAGGTGCCCAGCAATTCAGCCCCTTCCATAAACAGGGGGATGGGCGGCCCAGGGAAATTGGAGACACACAGATTCATCTGGGTGGGCATGACATCCATGAGGCGGCGATTGAACAGGGTCTTCATCGCCGCATTGGCAACGCCGGGGGGCATCATGCTCAAATAGCCCATCATCAGGTTTTCGAAGGATTCGTCAAAAACGTCCTTGGCAGCCAGGGTGTAATCGTGCACCTGCTGCAGGCATTCCTCAAGATTGCTGGTTTGCACCGGTAGTTTAACAATCATATTGCCCACGGCATTGCCGCCGTTGGCATCCTGGCCTTTCAGCTTGAGGGAGACCGGCACCGCGCAGACCAGTGGTTCGTCGGGTAGATCTTCTGTCTCCAGCAGATAATCGCGTAGCGAGAGCGAGCAGGCCGCCAGAATGACATCGTTAATAGTCACCCCATAGTGGTTTTTGATCGCCTTAAGCGCCGCCATGGGTACACTGCCCAGGGCGATGGCCCGATTGCCGGTAATGGCGCCGTTAAACTTGAGTGTCGGCGCCTTTGGAATCATTGGCGTCACGAGATCCTCGTAGGCCTTCTTGTCCTCAAACAGCTTGCGGCGTGACCGAAAACTCTTCAGGGTTTTGTCGACCATGGTGCGAAAGCCGGGCTGACCCTTGCGATGCTTGCTCCAGGATGCGCCGAGTATGTCCAGGGCGGATTGCCGCCTAGGTGTCCATTTCGCCGGCGACTTGTTCTTTTTTCCTGCCGGGTGCGGTTCAAAATCAAATTGCTCGGACATGAACTCCGCGCCCTGTACACCGTCGGCGATGAGGTGATGGGATTTCGAGCAGATCGCCAGTTTGCCACCCTCCAGTCCGTCGATAAAGAGGGTCTCCCACAGCGGCTTGCTCTTGTCCAATGGCTTGCTGGCAAACTGGCTGACGATTTTGCTCAGCTGCCGCAAGCTGCCGGGGGATCTGAGGCTCTTGGTGACAATGTGATTATCAGGATCGAAATCTGGGTCATCAATTAGCACCGGCGGTGCCAGTGCCATCGGCAGCTTGGCTAACCTCTGGCGAAATTCCGGCAGCGCATGTAGATCGTTTCGGAGTTTTTTTGACAGCTGTCCGACGGTGACCTTGGACGGGTTTTTTGCAGTGGACGGATCTAGGATTAGCAGACCCAGGGTGTGCTGGTGTTGTTCCGGTGTCTCGGCATAGAGAAAGAACGCATCGTCGCTGGAAAGAGGTTTCATACAAGGTTCTCCCTGAAGAATTGGTCACGCGAATTGCCGCTGGGGCGATCGCATTGGGGGGCTCGTCGCCCTGATATCCCTGTGTCTGAGCCAAGCGTGCTTTTATTGTATGCATATATGGGTGTGTAGCGCCAGCCCATGACCTCGAGTTAAATTGTCAGTGCCATCGTCAGATATCCAGCCACCGCTTTCAGGGAAGCCCTGGCCAACTTGCCAATACGCAAACCGTGCCTAGGGCTTAAACTCACTCTCCCTCGTTGAGGTCAAAACCTGGAGGAACATTGCTCCAGGGGTAGCCATTGATACTCATCTGATAGCCGCGCTCATACAGCTTCTTCATATAAACCTGATCAAAACCCTCGGTCGGCTGCTCGGTAAAATCGGCGGGAATATACCCCAGGTTGAATTCATTGCCATCACGCTGGCATAGTGAATATATCTGGTATAGGTCACCGATACCCTGAGTTCGGATCAGCGAGTCAATCGTGCGTGAGGCAATGGGAACAACGCTGCGCTTGATACCCTGATAGTCTGGATCAATAAACGAGTTACGGATCACATAAACCTTTGGCTTACCGTGAACTTTCAGCTTTTCAGTCACCTGACGCCAGTCAACGGCGGCCGGGTAAACAAACACCTGTGAGCCCGTACCACCGTCTACATGTAACTCGTCATAGCTCTTTCCTCCAGCTTCTACCGGAATAAGTACGGGCGGGAATGCGATGGGAATTGCAGCTGAGGCCCGCAAAACCTCGTGGATCAGATTCAACTTGTCGGGGTGGTCACTTTCGGCTATCTCGCCGATGTTCCAGATAACAGCCCTGCCCGCATCTAGATTAACGGTACCGACAAATAATCTGCGCCCGGTCATGTGCTCTCTAGCGATGGCATCGACCATATCCGCAGTGATGTAGCGGGCGATGAGGTTTTTCAGTGGCGTTGTGTCAGCCATAGAATCGCTTAATGCTCCGGAAATCTTATTTCGCGCGATGGCGATATCCTTAGTGGAGGTTGTTGTGTAAACCGTCTTTAACTCATCGTCATAGTCGGGACCAAGAAAGGCAAAGGGTGCAGTCAGTGCTCCGGTGCTGACCCCCGTAACCATGGCAAACTCGGGACGTGTACCGGCGGCAGTCCAGCCGGCAAACAAGCCGGCACCAAAAGCGCCATTGGATCCACCACCAGAAATCGCCAAATAGTTATGGGGTTTGTCGTAGATTCCGGCATACTCGCGGCGGAAATCAGCGTCGGTGCCTTCATCCATCAACTGTTCAGAATAAGCAGGCCATTCATCCGCCCAGAACCGGGCCTGGGGAATACCCGCAATTTGCGCTTCCAATGTCAATGCCGCAGGCAGTGGATTCCGGTCCGGAGCCCCGGCACAGCCGGCAAGTACACTTACAAGGCCTATGATAACCAGACGCCTAAATTGGCTATACTTTACTAAGCTGCCTGTCATACTCATCACTCCGACTGTTATTGGGCGCGGACAAGTTACCTGAGGCAATCGGATGGCGCTACTAAAATCTCACCCGATTGACCAGAGAGACTTCATTAGGGTTTTGACAAGTTAAAGATCAGGAACAAGGCAATGCTGATCTATCGGCTTCAAGCAACCACCCTTTCCCATTCTGAAAACGCACTGGCCCTGAGATTCCGATAATGATTGGCAGATACCAGATATCTACCAAGGTTGAATAGATTTGAAACCACGGCTTGGGTACCTAGGAATCGGTGGCGTTTATAAGTATTCATCCATCGATTCTAGCAATTTCAGCGGCTTAACTTGGCAGAGCCCCCCTTTCGAACCAGCTCGAACAATATTTCCGCCCGAGAGATTTTCTCTATAGTCCGACTACGCTCTGCCTCATATTCCACATTAGTGCCTGACAGCTAGATCTGCCTCATAAATTTAATCAGCAGGGCTATAGGCCTTCAATCTTTGAATAATATCACCAATGACTTGAATTTCTTTTTGACGTGCACGACTATACGCTTCATTCAGGTCTGGACGCAGGTTGGAAAGACGACCCAGACCGTCCAACGCAATGGAGACGGCCTCCTCCAATAGGTCTGCCCGTGAAATTTGACGGGGTTTCCAAAAGACCTGCTCCCGATTTGTTGTTTACTCTTTACCAAACTTATATATCCTGCTAGCTCAACCAAACCGAGGAGTTACCAGGTGGCATACCCGGACAAAAAGACTTTGCTGAATTGGGCCAATAAATACCCCATACTTTGGAATGCCGGCGACAAGCAGGCTTGGGTAGACAACTGGCGGACTGTGGCCGAGGGCGAGTTCCGTATGCTTGACCCGGTGGGAACACATGAGAAGCACGGATTCAAATCCTGCTGTGAAGATTCCTGGGATCTGTTCCAGCCGCGAGTCCGCTTCAATATACAATCCGGAACCCTCTTTGTGTGCGGCAACGAAGTGGCCTGGTGTTTGGAAAATCACTTTGAGAGCCCCGAGGGTCCACAAGTCCAATACAGCTTGGAAACCTACCACTTCGGCGAGGATAGCTCGGTCAATATCCGCACTTATTATCGAGTACCTCCCCATGACAACAAAAATTTGGGAGATATTTTCCAGGACTATCTCCCGGAAAACGAGAGAGGGCTGTAGGTCATCCGAACTGCTGACCTGGGTTCGGCAGAGGCTCAGAGTTCGGTTTCGAAAACCCGTTACCCTTCTTCCACTTACCGCAACCCGGCTCGGTATAGTCCACCACCAGTCTCGGCATAAGCTCGGTCTCGGTCACCCTGCCCTACCCCATCAGAAAAACCCGTTGCCTTTCTTCGCCTTGCAGCCGAATTTCAAAATACGACCGCCGACTCATAAGCTGAGGCTCTAAGGCACAAGCCCTTTATCGCCGAATATTATCTACAATTTTCAAAGACTTATAGCCTGTTAGAGCATCCGACTATGGGTGCTGACTCATAGACGATAGTCGGTGGGTGTAACACGAATTGAATGCTCAAGGGCCTTCCGACAGATTAATACCGCACACTGTCGCGTAACGATCATAGTGGTAACCTGTATCACCCCAAAGCTGACTGGCAACGCGAATACGCTTCAAAAAAAGGCCGATATCCAGTTCGTCAGTGACACCTATGCCGCCGTGTAATTGGACTGCCTCCTCAGCCACGAGTGTCGCGACCTCATTGGCGCTGGCTTTCGCCAGACTGGCAAACTGTGGCAATTGTATCGGGTTTTTCTCAACAGCATTGAGCGCATGCATCACCACGGATCGGGTGAGTTCCAATTCGGTATAGAGTATAGAAACACGGTGCTGTAGCGACTGAAAACTGCCGATTTTCACCCCAAACTGTTCCCGCTCTTTAAGGTAACCTATTGTCCGTTCAAACACTTCGAAGGCGCTGCCTAACATTTCGACTGCCAGGGCAATGCGTGCCCGATCCAGGACCGGCTCCAAAAGTAGCCACCCCTGATCCAGCTCACCAAGTAATTGACTGCTCTGAATCGCTGTATTGTTAAAACGAATAGTCGCTACGTTACGACTGTCTGCCACAAAGGTTCGCTCGCGGTTTACACCGGCGGCATTGGCGTCCACCAGAACCAGGGATAAGCCATGTTCATCGCTGGTTCCTGCGCTGCTGCGAGCTACGACAATTAGTTGGTCGGCGCTATGACCATCAAGGACAAAACGCTTTTCTCCGTTCAAACGGAAGCACACTCCTTCCCTTTCAGCTGACAACGCGATGTGGCTAGGATGATGATGAAAGCATTCCTCTAATGCCAGCGCAACGGTTAACTCGCCGGCGGCGATCTTGGGAAGCAGCTGCGATTTCTGGTGGTCGTTACCGCCCAGTATTAGGGCAGAAGCCCCAATAACCGCTGTAGCCTGCAATGGCGAAGCCGTTAAGCAATGGCCCGATACTTCGAGCACCGCAGCTAAACCAGGAAAGCCGAATTCAAGTCCACCGTATTTCTCTGGCACAATAATACTGGCCCATCCTAGCGCGGCGATCTGCTGCCACAGTTCATCCGAGTAACCCTTCGCATCTTTCGTATCACGTAGATGGCGCAGTGCGCTGACAGGAGCGTTTTCCAAGAAAAAATCCTTGGCTGTACTCTGTAGCAATCGCTGCTCTTCATTATAGATCAGAGTCATCAGATTCCACCTACTGCGGTAGTGCCAGCGTTCGTTTCGCAATAATATTCAATTGAATTTCGCTCGTACCACCGGCAATGGTCAAGCCATATCCCAGCAACCAGTCACGAAGCGCCTGTCGTTCTATGCCCTCAAACTGCTCGCCCTCCCAACCCAAACCCTGTTGCCCCATAATGTCTAGCGTTAGCGCCAGCTTTCGCTTTTCTTCTTCGGTCGTTACATATTTGAGGATACTCATTACTTGGGATGCTTCGGGCAGACCTGCAACAAAAGCCTCCTGTACACGCTGCATTGTCAACTCAACCGCCTTCGAGCGCATATGGTTCCTTGTGATACGGGTCCGCAATTCTGCGTTCGCTATCTTGCCATTGTCGAAGGGCAAATAATGCCTGGCTAGGCTAGATGGATTTGGCTTGGGTGATGAAAAGCTCTTTTCAATATTACCCATGGCCAGCCTTTCAAAAAACAACATGCGTTTGGCGACAGCCCAGCCTTCGTTAATCTCACCAACCACATTGGCAATGGGAACACGAACATCGTCGAAAAAGGTTTCGCAAAATTCAGCACTGCCGTTAATCAACCGAATCGGTTCAACGGTAATACCCTTGGTAGCAAGGTCAACCAGCACAAAGGTGATGCCGTGATGCTTTGACTCACCGCTATGCGTTCTCACAAGACAGAACATCCAGTCTGCCTGGTCCGCCATTGAACTCCATATCTTGGAACCATTAATCACCAGGTGGTCGCCATCCACGTCGGCTTTACAAGCTAAACTGGCAAGGTCGGAACCGGCACCAGGCTCGCTAAAACCTTGACACCAAAATATTTCTCCCCTGGCAATCCCTGGAAGATGTTGGTTTTTTTGCACATCATTGCCCAACTCCAACAATACGGGCCCGATCATCCATAAGCCCATGCCAACCAACGGCGGGCGACTACCTAAGGACTCCATCTCCTGATTGAGGACATCGGCCTGTGGCTGAGACAGCCCACCGCCACCGTATGCCTCAGGCCAGCTTGGCGCCAACCAGCCACGATCTAGCATAAGATTGAACCAATGGCCTTGTGAATCAGAGCGGTAACTCGCCTTTTTCCCACCAAAAAAATAGTCGTTTTGCGTTGCTGGGGTACGCATTTCTGCCGGACAATTTTCATCCAGCCAGTAACGGGTTTGTTGGCGAAAATCATCCAGGTCATTCATATAACTACTCGTCCCGATTGATGCTAGGTGGTCTGATTATCTTCACGAACAGTAGCGAGTAGCTGCTGCGCTACAACAGTATCGCCTGCCTGCACTTTTATTGCACCAATCACACCCTCAGTGCCGGCCAGGATCTGGTGTTCCATCTTCATGGCTTCCATCACGAGTACTGGTTGCTCAGCGCTAACCGTCTCATTCTCCCGACATAATACTGCCACAATGACACCTTCCATTTCCGCCACAAGATTACCATCTCCCCCCACCGAGTGTTCGGCGTTGCTAAGATAGGAGAAGTTTTCAAAGCTGAAGTGCATATCCTCGAACTCCAGCGACAGTCGGTTGCCGGATTCGGCAAAGGGTACGGTCAGGCGTATGCCCTCGATGACAGCGGTACAGGTCTGTTGTCCAACGTCGACAAGTTCAATCTCCCGACGATTCCCCCCCAATTCAAGTTGGTATACAGTTCTGCCGGAGTCTTGCGGCGCCGAGAGCTCTATAGCGAAACGGTGCTGCCGTGCAAGCAGCAGATAATGCACGGGCCTGGGCGCAATAGCACCGCGCTTGTTCTGGTCCAATTGAGTGTGATGGAAAACAACAGCCGCCAGTCCGGCTGCAATGTCTATTGCCTCACTGCTGACAGATTGCGCCTTCTCCGCCAAATACCGCTCCATCATCGTGGTACTGTAGTTCCCGCTGGAAAACGCCGGTGACTTCAACAAACCCAAAATATAGGCTTTATTGGTCTTCACACCCAATAATGTGGTGTCTTTCAAGCCGCAATAAAGGCGTCGCAGGGCTGTATCCCTGTCTTCTCCGTGGGCGATAATCTTCGCAAGCATTGGATCGTAAAAGGAACTGACCTCCAGCCCCTCTGCAATGCCGTGATCAACACGCAGGCCCTCGCGGACGGTGGGTTGCCAGCGTTGAATCAGCCCCGTTTGGGGGAGGAAGTGTTGCGCCGGGTCCTCCGCGTAAAGGCGCATCTCAATAGCGTGGCCCTTGAGAGTGATATCGTCCTGAGCGAGTGGTAGCGTTTCGCCACAGGCGACCTTGAACTGCCAGCTGACGAGGTCGACATTGGTCACCATTTCACTCACAGGATGCTCAACCTGCAGCCGGGTATTCATTTCCAGAAAGTAGAATTTGCCATCATTGTCTACCATGAACTCGACAGTCCCCGCGCCAACATACTTGCAGTGTTTGACTAAGCTAACAGCGGTTTCGCCCATTTTCCGGCGCCTGTCTTCATTGATGAAGGGCGAAGGGGATTCCTCGAGAACTTTCTGATGGCGCCGTTGTACCGAGCAGTCCCGCTCCCCAAGGTGCACCGCATTCCCGTGTTGATCTGCGAAAATCTGAAATTCGATGTGGCGGGCATCAATCAGGGCTTTTTCCAGAATCAGCTCGCCGTTGGCAAACGTGCTCTCCGCCTCGGAGCGAGCACTGGTGATCTGCTCTCCCAGCTCGCTGGCATCGCGCACCAGGCGCATGCCACGGCCGCCACCGCCATAGGAGGCCTTGATCATGACCGGGTAGCCGATTCGCTCCGCTTCTTCAAGGAACCGGGATTCACTTTGATCGGTACCCTGATAGCCGGGGATACAGGGAATACCGGCGGCCTGAGCTACCTGCTTAGCCGCTCTCTTACTTCCCATCAATTCAATAATTTCCGAGGGAGGGCCAATGAAAATAAGCCCTGCTTGTTGGCTTGCACTGGCGAAATCCGCATTTTCAGACAGGAAGCCATAACCCGGATGAATCATGGTGGCAGCGGTGCGCTTTGCGGCATCAAGGAGCCTGTCACAGGACAAATAGGATTGATCGGCGGGCGCGGGGCCAATACAAACCGCCTCATCCGCCGCCAGGACATGGGGACTGCTGCGATCAATCTCGCTGTACACTGCAACCGTTTCAATGCCCATCGCCCTGGCGCATCGAATGATACGCAGAGCGATCTCACCTCGATTGGCAACTAGTACTTTGTGGAATATGGTCATTTCTCAATCCTCCGCGGATCGTCGAATTTTTACACTTTTGGTTGTGGCGCTTCACTCAAGCGGCCGCGGCTCATTTTCAATCCCGCCAATAACTGGTTGCGAAGTTCCCGTGGATCAATGATCTCGTCGTAGCCCAGGGTGTCGGCAACTTTTCTCCAGCCATCGCGCTCCACCTGCTCCAGAAGCGCCTGCTCCTCCTCACTCATCTTCGCGGCCGTGCCACCACCGCTGGCAGGGATTCCACCGAGGGTGATACCGGGAAAGGCATAGCTTATCGTTTGATTATCAAAGGGGTTCATAGCCATTAAGGAACTACCGAAGCCGTAGGCCTTACGCAGGGTAACGTGTAACTTGGGCGTACTGAGCTTGAACTGCGCGGCATACATGGCTGCCGCCGCGCGCAAGGTTCCCGCTTTTTCAGCGGCACTTCCGGACATAATGCCCGGATTGTCCGCGAGAAAAATTACCGGCAGGTGATACGCGTCGGCTAGACCGATAAAGTAAGCGGCTTTCTCCGCAGCGTCGCGGGTGATGGCGCCGGCCATCTTTATGGGCTGGTTGGCAACAATGGCGATCGACTCGCCGCCGAGACGGGCAAAGCCGGTGATGATGGCCGCGCCGAAGTCGGGGTTAAACTCTCGAAATTCATTGCGATCCGCGAGCTGTTCAATAATGCTGTGCATGTCGTAAGCCCGCTTGCCGTCCCGGGGGAGACTGTGAAGAATGCCATCGAGTCGGCGTGCCTCGTTGTCGACGCCGTGGTCCAGGGGCGCATACTGCCATGCATTTGTCGGGAGGTAAGACAGGTATTCGCGCACCATGTCCAGGGCCTCACGTTCCCCCGGGGCGATATTGTGGACAACACCGTTGAGCGCATGCACGGAGGCACCCCCCAGGTCTTCTTTGCTGATGATTTCGCCCAGCGCCGCTGCCACTAGTGGTGGTCCGGCGGAAAAAATTGAGCCGGCCTCCGTCATGATCACGATATCCGAGAGTAGCCCGGTAATGGCGCCATGACCGGCGGACGCACCCATCACCACGGCAATGGTAGGAACTTTGTGTGACAGCGCCGCCATTTCCTGCATATCGTTGGGGGCGTAAGGGTGTTTTTGCAGGCTATTGGTAACCCGTTCACCGGCACCGTCCAATAACATGATCAGCGGTACCCGCTCCCGGTGGGCTATATTCGCCAGACGAAGACGCTTGGCATGGGTGCCCAGGCCAATGGAGCCACCCTGCACCGTCGCATCCTCTGAGCCCACGACGACTGACCTTCCGTCAATAGTCGCCATGCCACCGACCAGAGCATCGGCAGGGGCAGCAGGCAAACCATTATATTCCACCATACCCACGAGGGTACCCATTTCGGTAAAGCTTCCCGGGTCCACCAGCAGCTCTATTCGTTCTCGTGCATTGAGCAGGCCGGCCGCAGACCGCTTTGCCAGCTTCTTAGCACTGCCCATAGCCCGCCCCGCTGCAATCTTCTCCTGATAATCGTTGATAGATTCCACCCATTCTTCAGGCAGGCTAGGACTCGTTTGTTCTCGCATGGGATAACCTCGTATTGCATGATTGACGAAACTTCCTGGTTGCCCAGTGAAAACCGGGCCGACGAAAGACTCTTTGGTGAAGCTATTCTTCCTTGCTGAAAAATCTCATGGCCGCCGCGCGGGTCTCTTCACTCATCGCGGTTTCAATCATGCCAATGGCCTCCTGATGGAGCACACTGGCAAGGTCCTGGGTTAACGCAATGTTGAGATTCTGTTTCATATTCCGCCAGGTCAACAATGGCATGGCGGCCAGGCGCTGGGCCATTTGCACTGTCCGGGTTTTCAACTCATCGTGGGGCGCCAGCCAGTTGACCAGGTTCATGGCCAGGGCATTATCCGCATCGATACGTTCACTCAGGAAATACAGCTCGCGCGCTTTTGAGGGTCCCACCAACTGGGTTAAAAAATAGCTGCCGCCGAAATCGCCCGACATGGCCATGTTGGCAAAAGCGGTCTTAAAATATGCGTTGCCACTAGCGATGCGCAAATCACATGCCAGAGCCAGTGACATGCCCGCGCCAGCGGCTACGCCATTAATTGAGGCCAGTGTAGGTTTGGGCATTTCGTGCAGGATGAGCGATGCCTGGGCCCAGGCTTCCACCTGTTGAGAAAGCTTCGCAGAGTTGCCGATGGCCCCATCGCCGCTCAGGCCGCTGATATCACCACCGGCACAAAAGGCCTTGTCACCACTACCCGTAAGCACCACGCAACGTATATTGTCATCTTGTGCCAGGTCTGACAGCACAATCGGTAACCGATCAAGCATTTCCAGACTGAGGGTGTTATAGGCATCGGGGCGATTAAGTTCCACCGTGGCCACGTTCGATTCTGTACTCACATTTAGCGTGTTAGTCATACTATTTCCTGCATTCATTCGGGACAAGATTACAAGTGAAATTCGATAATTTGTGCTCTAACCTGAATAGGTGTTATACAGTGACCGATACTGGTCACGTATTTCCCCGCGCTTGATTTTCCCCGTTTCAGTTCGTGGCAAGGTCAGTTCAAAGACAAACTTTCTAGGTACCTGAAAGCCTGCCAGCTGCGCCCTACAGTGTTGCTCAATGTCCTGGCGAATGGCGTCTGCATCGACAGTGTTATCCAGTAACTGAATAGCACTGAACACTTTTTCGCCCCATTCATCATCTTTAACACCCACCACGCAACAGTCTCTGACTGCGGGATGCTCCTGCAGCACAGCCTCTATCTCTGCAGGGAAGATATTGACGCCACCGGAGATGATTGTGTCCGCTTGGCGATCACAGATGTACAGGTAACCCTCTTCATCCAGATAACCCATGTCGCCAAGTGTGTATTTGTCGTCGCGATAAGCAGATGCGGTCTTTTGCGGATCATCTTTATATTCGAACCGGTTCTCATTCGCTTGAAAATAAATAGTGCCTGGCGAACCCGTAGCGCAAGGACTGCCATCGTCCCCAATAATATACACGGCCTGATCTGGCCTCGGCTTGCCCACAGAGCCCGGGTGGTCCAGCCATTCGGTCGAGGAGATGCTGATACCACCACCTTCCGTGCCACCGTAGAATTCGAACAGAACCGGGCCAAGCCAGTCTATCGCTCGACGTTTCACAGCTTTGGATATGGGCGCCGCGCCGTGACAGATAAACTTCAGGGAACTCAAGTCGTATTTCGCCCTGGTTTCTTCAGGCAACTGCAATAATCTGACGATATGGGTAGGCACAAGAAAGGTGGAGCATATCGTTTCTTTCTCGACCAGCCGCAAAAATTCCTCTGCATCCCATTTTTCCATGATGACCACATCGGAACCCAACAGAGCAGCGCCCTCGGCATAGGTAATAGGCGCCGCATGATACAGAGGCGCGGCCACCAGATGAGGCCCTTCGGCATTGTCCTTAAGGTAAGAGGAGAGCATCATCAGCCCTGCCTTGGTGGCCATACACGGTGGCGGCTCAACTTTGGGGGTGGCGGGTTTCACACCCTTGGGCCTGCCCGTGGTGCCTGAGGTATACATCATGATGGAACCAGCTAACGGCTGGCTCAGCTCGTCATCGGAATAACCAAGGCATTCATCAAAAGAGCGAAAACCTGGGATATCGCCACCGACAGAAAACCTCGCCTCCGGCGGAATAAGATGAGCGACGGACTGAGCCACCTCTGAAAAATCGGCATGGGCAACAAATACACGCGCTTCCGAATTTTCAATGATATACGCTACATCCATTGGTTTCAGGTGCCAATTGACGGGAGTAAAAGTTCGCCCCGACCAGGTTGCTCCTCGTAAACAATATACAAACTCACTGCAGTTTGGTAACAGAGCAGCAACTACCCCCCGGGTAGGCACGTCAGCTGCGTCCAGTAACCGAGCAAATTGATTTGCATTTTTCTGAATCGAACTGTTGTTCACCTTGATAGCCACGATAATTTCTCTCTTTTGTCGGTCTGCAGTGTGGGATGATTATCCGATCGTTGTGCAAAGATGTCTGCTACCAAATGGTGAATGAATCGCCTTCTCTGGAAATTATTACTCGCTCCGTTTTCTATCGTGAGACCTCATGTCATATGCCATTTGGTGGATGATGAAAATGGACCTAGGCCCTATCTTTAACCTCCTAAGATTTACCCACTATAAACAATCGGTCTCTTTATTACCGGAGGATATTAGATGCAAACGATTAACCGCCAGTGGATACTAGCAGAACGTCCGAAAGGAACACTATCAACGGATAATTTCGCATTAGCGGAGACATCAATCCCCGAACCTAACTATGCAGCTGGGGAAGTGCTGGTTAAAAACCTGTATATCGCCTTCGATGCCGCCATGCGGGGCTGGATGAGCCCGAAACCCAGTTACATGCCGCCGGTGGAAATAGGCGAACCTATGCGCTCATTCAATGTGGCACAGGTAGTTCAGTCGCAAAACCAGGATCTCCCTATCGGTACTCTCGTGCAAGGCATGTACGGCTGGCAGGAGTATGCCGTTGCTAGCCCCACCGACACCGTCCCCTATAGAAAGCTCAGCACACATATCACGCCCGAGATGGCGTTGGGTGTGTTGGGTGGCAGCAGTATGACCGCATACTGGGGTTTGCTGGATGTTGGCCAGCCCAAGGAAGGAGAGACCGTGGTGGTTTCCGGTGCCGCCGGGGCAACAGGCTCAGTGGTAGCACAGATTGCAAAGATCAAGGGCTGCCGGGTCATAGGTATCGCTGGCGGCGAAGAAAAATGTCAGTGGCTGCTTAACGAATGCGGATTGGATGGTGCCATCGATTACAAAAATGAATCCGTGGACGATCGGCTGAAAGCGCTGTGCCCCGAAGGAATCGATGTGTTCTTTGATAACGTGGGTGGCAGCATTCTGGAGGCAGCCATCAACAGTATTGCCAATTATGGTCGAATTGTACTGTGTGGCGCTATCTCCATCTCTAATTCGAAAACGCCCCGCACTGGCACAGGCCCCGGCAATCTGGTGAACCTGGTCATTCGTCGCGTTCGCATGCAGGGATTTATTACCCTGGACTATTATGATCGTACCGAGGAAGCACTGGAGAAGTTAGCGGTGTGGGCATTGGCAGACAAACTCGCATTCCGTAACGATATTCAAGAAGGTTTTAATGCTATTCCAGAGACGTTTATGCGTTTATTCGAAGGCAAGAATCAAGGCAAACAGTTATTGCGGTTAGACCAGGCCGAAGCTACAGAAAAACTTGTCTCACAACTCGAATTGACCGCATAAAAGCCCGGGGCAGCTCTGAGAAAATCCATGGCCTTGTGGAATTGATCAGAGCTGCCCTGGCCTCATCGTTTACGCACCAAACCCTCCTGACATGATGATGCTACCAGAGTGCCGTCGCGTTGGTATATTCGACCCGCCACCAAGCCCCGCCCACCCACGGCACGGTGACTATCCAGCACATAAAGCATCCACTCATCCACTCGACATTCACTGTGATACCACAGGGCATGGTCGATACTGGCCATCTGTAGTTGAGGATTAAGGTGGCTCAAGCCATGCGGGCGCAGGGCAGCTAGCAAAATAGGGCTATCTGAAGCATAGGCCAGTAGTTGGCGATGCAGCGCGGGGTCATCGCCGATTTTATCTGCGGTTCTAAACCAGACCTGCATATTCGGATCCCCGGGCTGGGGATTGCTAAAATCTATCGGCTCAAGCTGGCGGAATTCTATCGGCCAACCAAAACTTTCACGCATTTCTTTGGGTAGCAGAGGTTCTAACAACGTCCTGTCGCTCAACAGGCCTTCAGGGCCAGCGACTTCGGGCATAGCCATTTCATGCTCCAGCCCCTGCTCCGGGACCTGATAAGATAAAGTGGCTTCGAAAATAGCTTTCTCACCTTGAGAAACAGTAATACGACGAGTGCAGAAACTCTGGCCATCGCGAACACGATTCACTTCATAGATAAGTGGCTCGGTCGGGTTGCCGGGGCGAAGAAAATAGCCGTGCAAGGAGTGTATGACAAAGTTAGTGTTCATCGTCTGGTCTGCCGCCGAGATACATTGTGCCAAGACCTGGCCACCGTAGACGCGATGCCACGAATCGCTCGATGCTCTGCCCAAAAACCTGTCTTTGTCCAAACGTTCAAGCCGATTATTGTCTATGACTTCTAACAATGAAGGATTCATATCTTATCTTCCCGAATTTTATAGTTTCAGCCCTAAGAAAAAACCCCGCAGTCTGCGGGGTCTGTGGGGTCTGCGATTAAGGGTCTATTACCGCTCCTCAGTACTCGTAGATAATATCTATGCCATAGGATCGCTCTTCGCCCCAGATAGCACTGGGAAATCCGGCTCTAAAGTGAGATACATAGTAGTCCTCATCGTCCAGATTGCGCCCCCACAAGGCTACACGCAGATCACCGGTGGAAATGGGTATCTCAGTCAGGGCCAAGCGAGCGTTGAGTAGTCCGTAATCGTCGACGATGAATTCACCTCCCGTGACGGTGCTACTGGTAAATTTCTCGTCCTGCCAACTGTAGTTGAGAGTCGCGCTTAACTCACCAAACGGCAGGCTGGGAAATACGTATTCTAGATCCAGGTTGTAGTTGTGCTCCGGCGCATTTAGAAAACGAAACTGGTCGCTGACATCTGCACCCGTAGCATCCTCTACCACGGTATACTCAGCATCCAGATAGCCATAGCCTAAAGTCATGGTCAGCGATTGCGTCAACAGCGCCGTTAGATCCAACTCCAAACCCTTGATTTCCGCTTCACCGGCATTTAACACATCGGTGACGGTCGGATCAGTGATATCAGATGGCACGCTGACCTGGATGTCCTCGTAGTCAGAAAAGAAAACTGCGCCATTCAGCCGGATCCGATTATCCCAAAATTCGGATTTAATACCGAGTTCGTAGGAAATCAGTGTCTCGGAGTCAAACCCCTGTTCAAAAAGCTCAATCGAGCTCGCCCGTGTGTTGAAGCCGCCGGTTTTGTAACCGGTCACAACTTTTCCGTACACATTGACATCGTCCGTCAAGTCGTACGCCACCACCAGGCTGGGGGTGAACTCATCGAAATCTGCATCACCGGTTCCCGGCGGCAGGATGACCACTGGACTTCCGTATGGCTCCTCGAACTCAGCCAGGGAGGCCTCGCGCTCATCAACAGACCAGCGCATGCCCAGCGTCATATGCAGCCGTTGCTCCAATATTTGAGGGGTATATGTCGCCTGCCCGAATAGCGCGTAGGCGGTATTCTCTACCTCCGAAGTACTCCCAGTGTCCTTTTGCTGTATTGGTATTATGTTTTTCCCAGAACCGTCCGCCGTCTCATTGAAATAGTAGGCTCCGAGGATGTAATCGAGGCTATTATCAAACGCGCTGCCCAACAACTGAAACTCCTGTGTAAACTGTTCCTGCTCGGTATCAATAGGAGCCCCGAAGAGTACAAACGGACCCAATACTCCGGTGTGGAAGTCCTGGTATTGATCACTATCCAGTTCCCTGTAACCGGTAATAGACTTCAGGCTTATATCGTCATTAATGTCCCAAGCGACAGTCAGCGTGTGGCCCTGTGTAGTGATGTCATTGGCTTGCAGGCCCGTGACATTCGGATCACCTGCATCGGGTCGACCTGCCTGCTCAGGATACAAGGGCACCACGCCGACAAAAACAGGGCTATCATCGATTTCGGAGCGATCGTAGGCATAGCGGAGCTCCATACGATCTGACGGCCGCCACAGCGCATCCAGTCGATAAGCGGTTCGGTCCTGATCACCGAATCGTCTTTCGCCGGTACCCAGGTTGTCTACAAAGCCGTCCTTCTTGGCGATCAAATAGCCCAATTTCACAGCAAAATTTTCGCTTACTGGCAAGTTGAGCGTGGTCTTGCTGCGAAACTCATTGCGGCTCCCGACGGTAAAGGCCTGCTTGAACTCCAGGCTATCCAGGCTCGGGGCCACCGTCACAAAATTGATGGCACCGCCCGTCGCATTGCGGCCATACAGCGAACCCTGTGGGCCGCGCAAGACCTCTATTCGCTCAATATCACCGACCTCCATAGCCAAGCCCTGGCTGCGGGCCAGATACACGCCGTCCATATAGGTCGCGACACTCGGGTCCTGAGTAATCTGATCGTCGTTATTACCCACGCCACGGATAAACACTCGGACGGTAGCGCCGCTGTTCGGATGGGGTGTGAGGTGCAAGTTGGGTACGTTAGGGCCCACATCAACCAATGTGTGAATGCCCCTGTTTTCCAGCGTGTTGGTGTCGAAAGCAACCACGGAAATGGGTGTGTCCTGCAGCGATTCAGCTCTCTTTTGGGCTGTGACAATCACCTCCTCCAACATTGGGGCAGAGCTTTCATCCGCCAGCGCCAATTGAGTGGACAGCGGAAAAGTAGCTGTGAGCGCGAGGAATATTGCTGTACGGTTCATATTTATTGACATATTTCAGATCTCCCATGTGTAGTTGCTGAAAGCAGGATAAGTTAGGAGCGATATTTCGGCATCTACCATATGGCGCATACGGATGAAGTTAGTCGCTATGGTGAGTAAGCGGAAGCACTGCTTCTGTGCATATACCTTAGAATTACTGCTTAGCCATGAGCTCCATCAGTGCCAACACGGTGGCTTCAACGCCTCGAGTGATAGTCGGTTCGGGTTCGGCCTTAAAGAAGGGCGAATGATTGCTGGCCGCTGGTGCGCCACCTTCCTCGGCAATTTTCATCTCTTCTTTGGATGTGGCGCCTACAAGAAAATACACGCTCGGGATACGAGGGTCAGTAGTAAAATAGGGAAAGTCCTCGGAGCCCATGTGATTTTTTTGTTTATTGCCTACCGCGTCAGTGCCGAACGCTGTTATCCAGACGGCTTTAAGGCGATGGGCTAACTCAGGATCATTGATGGCTGGTGGATTTGGGCTATCTGAAAAGGTAACCGTGGGTAATAAATCATCCGGTAGTCCTGCTACCCGGCCCATGTTTTCAGCAATACGCTTGATGCCCTGCAGAACTTTTTCACGGGTTTCAGGGTTGTCGGTACGCACACTCAAACCCATCTCCGCTCTATTAGAAATGATATTGGCCTTGGTCCCGGCGTGTAGATAGCCGACGGTCACCACTGCAGGCTCATAAGGGTTGAGCTCTCGAGACACCAGCATTTGTAAAGCCATAACTATTTGCGAGGCAAGTACCACGGGATCTTTGCCTGCTTGAGGTGAACCGCCATGGGCACCAACACCATGGACAATGATCTTGACACCATCGGAACCGGAAAAGGGCGAGGCATCAGTGATATCAATGTTACCGGCCTCGATGCCTGGGGCAACATGGAAGGCCAGCGCTACATCTGGCTGGCCAAAGCGTTGCCAGATCTCGTCTTGCATCATTCCCTTGGCGCCGCCGCCCGCCTCCTCCGCGGGTTGGCCTATTAGCATCAGGGTCCCCGACCAGTTATCGCGTGTTGCTGCCATGCGTCGTGCAGTACCAACCAGCGATGTTATATGTACATCATGGCCACAGGCATGCATCACCGGCATCAGTTTTCCAGCAAGATTAGTCTGGGTGGCTACAGAGGCGTATGACAGTCCTGTTTTTTCTTCGACCGGCAGGGCATCCATATCGGCACGCAGCATAATCATTGGCCCATCACCGTTTTTCATGATAGCGACAATGCCCGTGCCTCCGACATTTTCGGTAACTTCAAAGCCTACTGCACGCAGTTCGTCCGCCATCTTGGCAGCTGTGCGTACCTCAAGAAAAGACAGTTCGGGGTGGGCATGAAAATCCTGAAACAAAGCATCCAGGTGATTTGTATAATCAGTCAGAACTGCTTGCGTAAGTTCCTCTGCGGTAACTGCTATAGGTGTCAGAATCAGCATTGATACTATTGCAAGTATTCGGTTCATAGAACTTCTCCAATTAATTTCTTGTTATAGAACCATCGCGGAATATTTCGCTATGGGTAGATGGAATAATTAAGGCACACAGGTACTTTTCTAGAGAGGACTACGTGGCAATCAATCGATCACAGGTAGCTCTACTCCTCGCTCGTATTCTGCTCTACCATCGCTGCGCTACCCTCCCAATCTGGATCAGCGACGCCGGTCCAGAGCCCAGTTTGCTTGTCGAAACTTAGCGCGTGAACACGCCCGAACAGAGAGTATCTCTCCAGCGTTTTGACTTTTATGCCCATGGCTTCAAGCTCCGCTTGCTCCTCGGGAGACCAGCCGTTCAGCGGTGTAGCCTCAATCTGGGCCTCGTCAGTTTCGAAACGAAAGAAAAGCAAGTTCATTCTAGGCGTCACCCTGGGCGCGGCAACTGCGTCAGCCACCGATTGGCCTCGGTCGATGACACGGCTAATTACCTGCACAATGGCGGGCGGTATCAATGGCCCACCGGCGGCACCCAGTGCCAGAATGGGCTGGCCATCACGCAACACCAGGGTGGGCGCAATATTGGTGCGCGGCCGGTCACCTGCCTTGGCTTCCGACAGCCAGCGTGGCATGCCACCGGTTTGTGCGTACATAAAGCCCAGCCCGGGTGTCATCACTTTGGCGCCCATATTGGGACCCAAAGTTTGGGTAATACTGACTAACATGCCGCCGGTGTCGGCTGAAACATGGTGTGTTGTGTGATGGCTGAGCTTTCCGTGACTGGCTCCACTCCAGTCATATTGTGAGGAAGTTGTGGCCAGGCCCTGTTCCGAAATAGACTTAGGCTTGTCCCTGTTCCGTGAAATAGCAGTTAGGTCCAGTTCTTCAAAGATGGCCTGTGCACGCTCGGAGCCAATCGTGTCGAGGTAGTTCTTATCTTGGGAATCGTCAAAGACCGTTGCCTGCATGGTGAGAGCCAGTGTCTGGTTGACAACGGCAGCCCAGCTGGTTTCGCTAAGTTGACTGAGATCCATATGACTAAGAACGTTGAGGCTGGCTATCACGGCAGTGCCATTGGCAGGCCCGGCCAGACTCACCACCTCATAACCGCGATAGGTGGTGCTGACCAAATTTGCGGAACGGGCTCGGTAGTTGTGAATATCGGCAAGCTCGATACCCGAACCCCGTTCATGTAAATCGCGATACATAGTATCGGCAATCTCACCTCGATAGAAAGACTCAGCGCCCCCACTGGCAATCTTCTCCAGCGTCTTTGCCAAGTCTTCTTGTCTGAAAATGTCGCCCGGCGAGTGTAGAGATCCCTCATCATTGAGATACACTTTCGCCAGGGTTTCGTCCGCGCGAATTTTCTTTTCGATACGGCGATGCCGTGAGGCTTCGCCGGGTAGCAGGGCGAAACCGTCTTTGGCAAAGCTAATGGCAGGGGCCATCACCTCCGCCAGCGGTAAACTGCCATGCGTTTCGTGCAGATGCAGCAGACCAGCAACCATGCCGGGAACCCCGACAGTTTCGATACCACTCCATTTGATTGTTAGCAGTGGGCCTTTATAGCGACTGCCCAGCTGGGTTTGCGCATCAATGCCGTGTATTTCACCCTCGGGAGTGCGAAGAATTATTTGGGCACGGCCGCCCAAGCCATTCATGCTGTTCTCCACGACCGCCAGCGCAAAACCTGTGGCCACCGCGGCATCAGCGGCATTACCACCGCGCTGCAACATGTGCTGGCCCGCTTTGCTGGCCAGAGGATGGGCGCTACTCACGCCAGCCGTGCCAACCGCTACCTGATTGGCGACAGCGCTGGGGAGGTCACGAAACCCCGCCCCCAAGTCCGCATCCGACTCCTTAGCGGAATCGCTGCAGCCAGAGAGCAACATTGCCGCGGCCAGGACAACACAGAGCGCTTTCTGTGTTCCTCGTCGCCGTTTATCGTACTGCCACATGCACGCCATTCCTCAAAACCTATACGTTAACCGTACACCATAGGTGCGTGGTGGCCCATAGCGCCGGCCGGTGGTGCCGTAAGTTCTGTCAATGCTGGCCTCTGACATGCTGGTCACATAATCTTCATCGGTCGCGTTTTTCACATAGGCCTGAATTTCCATGCCATATTCTGGCATCAGCACACCCGCGTAAAAGTTGACTTGCTCAACCACATCAAATTCCAGCAGCTCAGTATTGGGCGCTGATAAATACGACTCGGAGCGATAGGAATAGTCCAGGCTGGAGAATAGTTCCCAGCCATTGGCGAGAGGATAGATCGCCGACAAAGCAAAATTATTGGTCCACTCGGGCGAGCGCGGCAACTTGTTGCCACTGCAGGATAATACCCGGTTACAATTGTCAAAGTCACCATACTTGGCATCCACGTAGCCAATATTGGCACGGAATGTAAAGTACTCATTGAGCAGGTAGGTTACCTCCAGTTCGGCCCCCTGGCTGGTGGCCTCGGGGCCGTTGGTGATATGGATGGCGCTGCTGTTTTCTTCAAACACGGTTGCTTGAATGTCTTTGTAATCCAGGTAAAAAACTGCCAGATTTGTGCGTAGGCGCTGATCCAGCAGCGTGCCCTTCAAACCCACTTCATAACTGGTGACTTCTTCCTCATCAAAGCTGATGTCGGGGTTGTCTACGTCTCCGCCGATTCCAGCCACTGTCACGAAGCGGACGGTGAACCCACCCTCTTTGTAGCCCCGCGATACTTTGGCATAGGCAATCAGTGGGGCACCGAAGCTCTCCTCGAAGTCATAGCTAACGCCGACCGTCCACGATACAAAATCGTTTTCAACGGTGTCCACGAGGTCAACCTTGGGATAGCGGAGAATCGAATTCGCGTCCTGCTGAAAGACGACATCCTTCTCAATATCTGAATAACGCATGCCTAAGAAGGCGCTCGCGTTATCGCTGAAGTCCCAAGTGGCGTGAGCGAATGCAGCGATGCTCTTGCTAGTGACCTCGGCTTCTAAGTACAGCGGTTCCGAGGGCAGCGGGAAGTCTTCCAGAAAGTTTGCTGCCTGAAGATTTTCGGAATCAATGTCTATATAGAACAGGCCGGTAATGAAGCGCAGGTCGTTCTCCTGCGGCGAGATTAACTGTAACTCCTGGGAAAATTGGCTGTTGTCTTCCTGTTGCACCAAATCCAATATTTGCAGGCCAGTTCCGTCCTGGTCGTCACCAAAAAAGGAATCGTAGTTCTTTTGGGCAGTAATTGACTTAAGGGCATAACCATTGTCAAAATCGTAAAGCATGGTGAGATCAACACCATCGTTATCGCGTTTATTGATGTCCAATTCCGAGTTCTGTGTCACGGTGCGAGCGCCGGGGATGATAACGTCGTCATCGTCGAGATCAGGACTGAGTATCAGTGCAAGACGTACCAATGTGTTGGGGTTGTCGGAGATTTCGAGGATATCTGGATTGGAGCTGCGACTGCGACCTTTCAAATAGTCGGCGTTCAGGTCCGCTGTAAATTTATCGTTGGGCGTATAGCGAAGCTGCACGCGGGCGGTTTCACGATCCAGGTCATCGGTTGTGTCGCCGTTTGTCACGTTTTTCGAGAAACCGTCGCGCTCAACTTTAAATAGGGACAGGGATCCTGCCAGAACTCCCTCTATAAGAGGGCCGCTGATGTAGGCGGTGCCGCTGGTATATTCGTAGTTGCCGACATCCAGCTTAAGTTTGCCCTCCAGCTCGTCACCGGGTTTACGCGTAGTGACATTTATTACCCCCAGGTTGGAATTCTGACCGAACAATGTGCCCTGCGGGCCGCGTAACACTTCTACCCGCTCGACGTTGGCCAGGTCCTGGTTGAAGCCTGTAGGACGGCTAAATACCACTCCGTCGACGTAGGTGGCCAGCCCCGCGCTGGTGCCCGAATTGAAAACGCCGTTGGGATTAGATGGAATGCCGCGCATGTTGACCCAGGACGCGAACGGCGTCACCACGACCATCGACAGGTTGGGCACAGTGTGCTGAATATCCTGAAAGGTGGAGATGCCATCACGGTCGATCATTTCTGCCGTGAAGGCGGTAATGGCCACAGGAACGTCCTGCATGTTTTGCTCAGTTCGCTGAGCAGTCACTATCACCTCCTCCAATTTTGGGGAGGAGCTTTCATCCGCCAGCGCCAGTGGAGTGGAGAGCGCCGAAGTGGCTGTGAGGGCGAGGAATATTGCTGTGCGTTTTATATTTATTGACATATATCGGACCTTGCATGGGTAATTATTGAACGCAGCATAAATTGGAAGACATATCCCTGCATCTACCAAATGGCATATGCGGATGTAATTAATCTGATATGGTGAGTAAGTGTCAATTGTGGGCAATGTGCTTGAGAGAAAATTCTGCTAATGTTCGGCTGTGACACACCCGATAGGGAGGACCAGCTAATGACGCCTCAGTTTGAACAAGCCCTGGTTGATAGTATCTACGAGGGGGTTTTAGAGAACCCGCCCTGGAAGACGTTCTTGCACCTGCTCCGCCAGCAGTTGCAATGCGTTGCATCGGGCCTTTGGCTTCGCTCCCCCATGCTGGAAGAGACCAGATTATCGTTGTGGGATATGGAACCCGAATACGAAAAACTCCTTGAACCCTTCATGAATACGCATCACAAAACAGCGCTCCTGTTTCGGTCGGACATCGCCCACGGTGAAGTAAAGTGCTTTTCCGATGTTATGAGTGAGAATGAGCTTAAACAAAGCGAGTATTACCATCAGTTTTTGTCGCCAAACAATATCGGTGATGGACTGCAATTTCTCATTGAGGAACCTGGGGGGCTGCGATTGTGGATAGAACTGGGGAGGGCAACTGAAAAGTCCTCGTTTGGTAGTGAAGAAAAAGAGATTTGTTATGCACTGGTGCCACACCTGACAAGGGCGCTGAGTATCTATTCGAAGATGATGAGATCTGAAAGTGAAGCAGACATCTACTCCCAGCTCGTAGAACAGCTCACCGTGGGTGTGATTATCCTTGATCGAGATGCGCAGGTGATAAAAACAAGCGCTCTGGCGGAGAGCCTCATTGATGACATTGATTGTATTGACGTCTCCAGAGGCATGCTTCGTTTTTCTCGAAAAGACGACCAGGAAGCTTATATTGCGAGCTTCCAGAAAGCCCTGAAGCAATACGACAGCAGCTCTCTTCCATCGGGTGCTGAGCTACTGCGAGTAGAGCCCTCCAAAGGTAAGCCAATTGGCTTGTTGGTAAAGTGCCTTCCGTCCAATCCCTGGTATGAGGGAAAAGGTTGCCCTGTCGTTGTTCTTTACCTGTGTGATTCGACGACACACAAGAGCGCTAGGGAGTACTTTGTTGCCAAACTATTCGGGCTCACCATTTCAGAGGCGGCACTGGCCATTTTGTTGGCTGATGGAAAGACATTAGCAGAAGCCGCAAACGTATTAAACGTGACGGAGAATACCGCCCGCACGGTTTCAAAGCGTATCTTCTCCAAAACCGGTGTCAGGCGGCAAGCTGAGCTGGTTCGACTGATTTTAAATAGTGTGGCTTTGCTGGGCTAGCGACCCGCAACATGCCCGCCGTCGACACTGTACATCTGTCCCGAAATCCACGCCCCCTGCTCACTGCACAGGAATGCCGTCATCCAACCAATTTCCTGCGGCTCCCCGGCACGGCCCAAGGGAATCAATTCTTTCACCATATTGTCCCAAACGTCCCCGCGAGGAATATCGTCCATTCTGGAGGTTTGAACAAGCCCCGGGCATATCGCATTCACCCTGATGCCGTACTGGCCGACCTCACCTGACATACACGCTGTCATCGCGTGCAAGCCCGCTTTACTCGACGCATAAGCCGCATTATTGGGCGGCAGCATTTTGCCACCAATGGACGATATATTGACAATGGCACCGCCCTCTCCCTGCTCAATCAAACGCTTGCCAAAGCTATGACACATGTTAAAAGCGCCATTGAGATTCACATTAATGACATTGCACCAAACCGCAGGGTCTACATCAACAATCGCTTTACGATCTTCACCACGAGCGGCCCCCGCGTTGTTCACTATAAAATCGACGCGACCAAACTCATCCATCACCCGCTGTGCCAACGACTCCACGGAGGCGAGGTCAGTGACATTACTCACGACGGGTAGCGCGCGCCGGCCCAATGCTCGTATTTCATCCGCAACACTGTCAATATCGCGCCAACCCACCTCTTTTTCATCGTCTGGATATCTGTCGGGCGAACGGCCACTGCCGGTAATCACCACATCACAACCGCCGCGCGCCAATTCCAGCGCTATCCAGCGCCCGATGCTACGCATACGGCCCGCGCCCGTAACCACGGCGACCCGCCCTTCCAAACCCGTCAATTCAATAGCCATAAATGCTCCCGTAAATTAGTTCCAATAATTGAGTATGTGTATTCGTATTAGCTCGCTCCAGGTATTTCTACAGCGCTATAACTGCATCTCCGACGATGGTTTTTTCCCCGTTCTGCCTGGCAACGTGTATTTCGCAAAAAGCCACAGGCCGATTTCGATATTCACCGACATCCACCACTCGGCCACTGCAGATTACAGCATCATGAAGCTGCGTAATGGCGATGAAACGACTCGAAAGCTTCAGCAATTTTGCCTGCGGCTGCCAGTTGGTCAGCATGCGACCCAAATATGCCATGGATAACATACCGTGAACGAACACATCTTCCAGCCCGGCAGATCTGGCGAAATCCAGGTCGATATGAATGGGGTTGTGATCTCCCGAAGCTCCGGCGTAAAGTGCCAATGTCGTTCTCGAGATTGGGGGCAATTCAAGGGGCGGGATTACAGTGTCTATTGGTATGCTTGCCATCGTTATCTGTCCTATCGATAGACCAGGGTGTTTTCGCTTCTGGCGACCAGACTACCCTCTGAATTTAAGTAGCTACTCTCGAGAATAATAAACTCGAGGGCCCCCTGCTTTTTGTCGTAGATGTCACTAATTCGGCTATTTACCGTTATGCGATCTCCCGAGTAGATCGTCTCGAAATACTCGAAGGACTGGGAGCCGTGTAGAATGCGACTGATGTCCAATTCCAGTAACGAAAAAAGCTCCATCAGCGAAGAGCCTCCCGTATCCAACACCATTGTAAAGGTCGGCGGAGCTGGAATGTCTCTATAGCCCGCAGCTATCGCCGCGCTCTTGTCACTATATATGGGATTATTTTCACCGACCGTCTGGGCAAAAAACCGAAGGCGACCCGCTTCTACATCGACCACAAACGGATCAAATTGAGTACCTATCTTGCTCGTATCAAGCATTTTCAAAAACCTTTACTAATTTGCGTTAGTGCGGCCTACCTGTTGCGTTCACGCCACTGAAATCAAGATCATCACTATAGTCGGAGAGATGCGGCCTATCATCCACCAAATGGTATATCGTTCGCGATAACACGGCCAGGGATTACCCACTAACCCTACACCATTTGGTAGATGTTCCCCTGTTCTGACCGGCGTATCGTCACTCACAATACAATCTTTACCGAAAGGCTTTCATGATGACAGCGAGTCGTATCCCTAGAGTAATACCTCTTTTGCTTCAAACCAGCGTTCTGCTTTTATCGGGCCTGGGAGTGAATGCGTGGTGTGACGTACAAGCATCTCCAGTGGCAATACCAAAGACGGCGGCTGAACTTGGGCTGATGGAGGGCGCGCCGCCCCCGCCAGAGAAGCGTGTTAACAAGGGAAATTTCACTCAGGCGCCCTATAATCGCTGGGCCCTCCAGCATATTCGAGAAATTGTTCCCACTCGAGAGATATTGCGTGGCGATGGCTCTGTGTCCCCACTTCGGGCTGATGAAATGGATCTTGGTAAATTGGAGGTGGCCCTGGGCGACGGCCGGCGTCTAACAGTAAATGACTGGTTGCAAGAAGCTTATACCGATGGATTCGCTGTGCTACACAACGGGGTGGTGGTTTATGAACGCTATTTCAATTCACAGACGTCTACTTCCTTACATCAAATGTTCTCTGCTTCCAAATCTTTTGCTGGCACGATGTTGCTGGTGCTGGCCGAACAGGGCCTGGTAGATCTGAGCGCCCCAGTCGCTAAGTATCTTCCAGAATTAAAAAATAGTGCCTATGGAGATGCTACGGTTCAACAAGTGCTCGATATGACCGTGGCGATCAAGTACAGCGAGGATTACAGTGACGTCAATGCCGAAGTCATGCAGTACGGGCTGTGCTTTGGTATTGGGCAGATTCCAGAGGATTATCCCGGCCCCACTGAAATACATGATTATCTGCCCACATTAACCAAGCAAGGTAATCATGGTGAGGCATTTCATTATGTCACCCCGGACACGGATGTGGTCGGTTGGATCGTCAGGCGAGTGACTGGAATGAACCTATCGCAGGTCATACAGGAGAATCTTTGGTCGAAGTTAGGCGTCGAGAGTGATGCCTATTATTGGCTTGATCATGCGGGCACCGAAATGGCGGCGGGAGGATTGAGTCTTTCCTTACGTGACGCGGCCCGCTTTGGACAGATGATTCTGCAGGATGGTTTCTATAATGGTCAGCAGATTTTGCCTTCATCAGTTGCGAAAAAAATCAAAGAGCCCGGAAACCCCGATACCTTCAATCGCTATAACGAGGAGCCTGACACGACCTCCTATGCCTATCATGATCAGTGGTGGACCATGAATAACGACCATAAGGCGGTCAGCGCAATCGGTGTTTATGGGCAGTTTATCTATATTGATCCGGTTGCCAATATGATTCTTGTTAAGCAGACATCGCATTCTGAGCCATCGCGTAGGGGCAATGAGGCCGACGGACCAAAGATGATGCATGCCATTGCCAAGTATTTAGTGCGTCATGGACAGATGGCTAAGCCTACAGGGGCTGACTCGAAGTGAAGCTTTTCAATCCCAATATATTAAGGAGTTTTTATGTCTCGTTATATCGATAAAGTCGTTCTGATCACGGGTGCCGCATCTGGCATTGGCAAAGCCTCCGCTGAGCGTATTGCCAGCGAGGGCGGTAAAATTGTTTGTGTTGATAGGCAGCAGGAAGCCGTAGAACAAGTGGCTGCCGATATTGTTGCCGCCGGCGGTGAAGCATTTGCCATTGCCTGTGATGTCACTGACCAGGAGTCGGTTAAAGATACAGTTGCTGCTGCAATTGGAAAGTACGGCAAGCTGAATGCGCTATGTAATATCGCCGGCGTTTTGCGCTTTGACAATACGTTGGAACTCAAGATGGAGGACTTTGATTTCGTGATGAATGTTAATGCCCGGGGCGCGTTTATGATGTGTCAAGCAGCGATTCCCCACTTATTAGAAACAAAAGGCTTTATCGTCAATATGTCTTCTTCAGCAGCTCTAGGTGCGCATGCGTGGACTCTCGCTTATTCCGCTTCGAAAGGTGCATTACTTTCCATGACTAAATGTATTGCTGTTGAATTCATGCTGGAAGGGTTGAACTGTAATGCGATCTGCCCCGGCGGCATCGAAACACCGATGGTAGAAGCCGCAGGGAAGCAGATACCTGAGGGTGTTGACCCGCGTTTGATGCAAAAAGTGATGCTGCCTGACGGTTCTTTTGCGCCACCATCTGATGTTGCATCAGCGGTTGCCTTTGAGAGCACCAGAATCTTTGGGGCATCTGGGTCTTGCCTTTTCTGATACCTAGAAATATCGGATGCTGGGGTTTCACTGACATGAGTTTCCAATCCTGTGAATACCTACTCGATCAAGATCGCCCTTCGCGGGATCAGTCCGATGATCTGGCGCCGCCTGAGGGTCCAAAGCAATACTTCGCTTGCTGACCTGCATCATATCATCCAGATCGCTATGGGATGGGACGACTACTACCTTCATTATTTCCATATTTACGGCGAAGATTATGGCGTTCACCGCCCCGGTGCCACCTGCTTCCGTCACGATGTTAGTCAGGTCTTCGTTGAAGATTTTGGTTTCGATGTGGGCGATCGGTTTACCTACACCTGTAACTTCTTTGAGGACTGGCTCTGTGACGTCCGTGTAGAGGCCATTGGTCCTGTGGTCCAGCCGGCACCGCGCTGTTTCGGTGGCAGTGGAAGGCAGGGAGATTCCCGCTACTATAAATATGACGAATACCGAGTTCTACTTCAGGTCATAGATCTCGTCGGCGCTGAAGACCGGGACGACAGGATGGATGAGTTTCAACGACTGGTTGAGCACTATGATGACATTCGATTCAGCCGTCGCCTGGTAAACAAGCAGCTGAAAGAACCGTTTCCCAAACAGTGATTTGACGGTTGTGAATGCTTGACCTGGTCAACTTCATAAGGGGCGCAATCATGCAATTGACGATACAAGTTAAAATTGATGATGGAGGCGGTAATGCGATTACCGAAGATGTATTCTCGCTTGAAAATTGTGCAAGCGACGAGGGCTTGTTGGACTATCGCTAGCGGAATCGAAACGGCTGCTCAAGCGGTTACAGAAGTTAATCATCATTGGGCAGATGGAGGCGTATACTCAGGCCCATCGGTGTTGTCCACACTGCCAGCACAAACGCAGAATCAAGGGGAGTTACGATATTCAATATCGGACACTCCTTGGTATCGTGCCGATACCAAATATTCGGCTTTATCACTGTAAATGTAAGGCGTCGAAGACCAAGACATTCAGCGTGCTCAATGAGCGCCTATCTGAGCATAATAGCCCTGAATTACAGTACATTGAGACGAAGTGGGCATCTTTAATGTCCTATGGTTTGACTGTCGATCTACTGAAGGATGTGCTCCCTGTGAGTGACAGCCTGAACGCAGAAACAGTGCGCCAACATCTACACCATGTCGGCGTCCGACAGGATGGAGAGCTCAAGACAAAACCGCACAGCATTGATGGATGTCAACGAGACTGGGCCAGGCTCCCGAAACCAGACAAGCCTATGACGGTAGGGATCGATGGAGGGTATGTGCGGGACAGCCGGAACCGAAAGACAAATTTTGAGGTCATCGTCGCCAAATCATTTTCCAAAACCCTGGCCCCAAAGAGGATGGGGTTTGTTCAGAAAACTGATAAAAGGCCAAGCCGGCGTCTACTAGCCATGTTGGACGGGCAGGGTCTTCAGGCAAACCAGCAGATAACCTTTCTCTCCGATGGCGCTGAGAATCTCCGGAATCTGCAATTCGTTATGCACCCCGAGGCTGAACATATATTGGACTGGTTCCATTGCGCCATGAAATTCACTGTCCTTGGGCAGTACGCCAAGGGACTGTGTACAACAGATCCAGATCCGGGTAGTGAGCTCACCGAGTTACTTAAGAGCGCAAAGTGGTATCTCTGGCACGGTAATGTCGCACGGTCGTTGGAGACCCTGGAAGATGCGTATAATCTTTGCGAAGACGAATCACTCCAGTACCAAAAACAAAGAAAGTTACTGCGGCATCCGGATGAGATGTGGACCTACATCGACAACAATCGATCGATGATTCCCAACTATGGCGAGAAATATCGTTACGGCGAAACCATTACCACGGCCTTTGTCGAATCGACCGTCAACGAAGTGATCGCAAAGCGGATGGTGAAAAAGCAACAAATGCAATGGTCACCCGAGGGGGCACACTACCTCTTGCAGACCAGGACAGCCGTGCTGAATGACGAGCTCAGAGAGACTTTTGAACGCTGGTACCCGGAATTGGGTCACGGTAACAATAGGGCAGACTACGAGGAGTCACTCCCTCTGGCGGCCTGAATTCAAGTGATCTTGCCCCACGGATTCTGGTGCTCTCCTGGCTTGACCATTATACGTCATAGACGTATAGTTAACACATGCTTACAATCATCGAGACGCCCCTCTTCAAGCGTGATGCAGATGCTCTCTGGAGTGAAGATGAGCGCGGCGAATTCTGTGCTTGGCTGTCCGAGCGCCCCGATATCGGTGATGTTATCAAAGGCAGCGGGGGCTGCCGAAAAGTGCGGTGGTCACGTAAGGGAACAGGAAAGCGCGGCGGTGTCCGTGTGATCTATTTCAACAAGCCGGCACAACATGAAATATGGCTATTGGTGATCTATGCCAAGAGTGTCCGCGAGGACATACCGTTACACTTGCTGCGAGACATTCGTGAGGAGCTAGTCGATGAGTAAGAAGGAATCCGAACTAAGCGGCGAAGAACTTGGAAAGATGCTACTTGATTCCGTGCGCCAGATGAAAGCGGGCAAAGCTGCCAGGACACATCAGGTTGAGCAGAATGAAGTGGTTGCGGCGCGTATGGCTGTGGGGCTAAGTCAGGGCGACTTTGCTCACGCATTGGGTATTTCAGTTCGGACGCTCCAGGAGTGGGAGCAAGGGCGCCGAAGTCCTTCTGGGGCCGCTCGCACTTTGATCGGCATTGCAGCGCGGCACCCTCAAATCATCGTGGAAGCGGTGCGATTTGGCTGAGTTTGGATCGAGCAGAAGCTGAGAACTGAAACGTGGGCATCAATGTCAAAGTTTTCAATGGCTTAAGGCACGTGAACGGTAATTTGCACCCGCTTATTTCCTGGGAGCCTACTTCCCAAAAACCAGTGATATCCCGGTTTCGCTGATCAACCATATCGCGAGCTTTACCCGATTCAATAATAACAACCACAAACGCCTCCCAGCGGTCCCGAAGGCAACCCATAAGCGAATTAAAGATGCCGTCCGGCGCTACTGTGACGTGAGCGCCTTTTCACTCCGTAACCAGGGAACCTGGATCAAAGCATTCGCTGACGATATTGCCAGGACGAAAGAGAATGTCATCGACATCATTAATGCCATTCTGGAAATTCTGGTCAAAGAATCTATTGAGCTACCAGCGTTCTCGACGCTAGAACGTATAGTTCTGTCGCAAAGTTGGCCGACTCCGCGTGGCGGAACGATACTCGATTATCCAGAACACCAAGTATCGGATAGTAAATGATCAGCTTTAAAGGCCGTCACCATCAGCAAGATATGATCTTACAATGCGTCCGGT
>JBALWA010000054.1:0-32542 GCA_036960305.1 Halioglobus sp.
CTCACGGGTCTGGGCTGACCTTGCTTTGTGTTTGTTGGCGGACGCTTCGGTCATCAGCATGACTCCGATAATATTAATACAATCGTCTTAATATTACCTGTCCAAGCATCCGTAGTGCAAGCAGTAATCAGCCTAAATGCCCAGTTTTTCTTTGGCGTAAGCCAGCGCCGCGGCTGAATTCACGCGAGTGCTGTAGCCCTCAAGAAAGAGCTTGCCGACCACCTGGCCCGCCGGGTCAATGATGATCATGCCCGGATAGGGAATGCCGTAGGCTTCGTCGCCGGGCTGGTATTCATCGTTGACGATGCCCAGGGTTTTAAAGGTCAGCACCTCAATGTCCGATAGCAGGGGGATGGTAATGCCGAATTTGTGGGCAAAGGCCTGTTGTTTCTCCGGGCTGTCATAGGTAATACCCACCAGACCAATCCCCGCGGCATCGAATTCGGCCTTGTGCTGTTGCAGATCGATCATCTGCTTCATGCAGTAAGGGCACCAGTCCATGGAGCGACTGGCCACAAGTACGGTCCCTCTGGTGCCTGCGAAGGGGGTTAATAGTGAAATCTCTTTATCTTGATAGTGTGCCCTGACCCCGGGGAAGGTTGAACCGAGCAGGGGGCCAGGGTCGAAGCTGTCGTTATCTGTGGGCACAAACATGTTCTTTGTGACCTGTGCATAGAGTGCCTCCTTCAGTGGGGCACGAAATACGTAAACTGCGAAAGCCCCGACCACCAGCAACAATAGTAAGCCAGTCATAATTTTTTTCATTGGAATGCCCTGTCTACAGGAAAAGCGCCATTATGTGACGAGTGTAGCGAATTTGGGCGCGCAGCGTCGCTTTAGTTGTCCCCGTGCCCCTGTTCCGCTTATGCTCTACCTTTCTGGGGCAAGCAGTATATGGGCGAAGTGTTTTAATGATTGATCAGTTTATCATTCTGGGTTTATTTGCTTTGCTGGTAGGCAGCCTGATACTCACAGATTGGCCAGCTTCCTGGCTGTTTACCTGTGCCATGTTAGCGACCTATTTTATCGGCCTGGTCGATACGCCCGAGGTATTGGATAAAGCCACCAACTCGGGCCTGGTGACGCTGATCCTGCTCTTGCTGGTATCCACTGGACTGGAAAAGCTCTCCTGGCTCAACCACCTGTCCGGAAAACTCATAACCCCCGGCTACCGCAGGAGTTTGCTGCGGCTGGGTATAGTCACGGCTTTTTTCTCTGCCTTCGTCAATAATACGGCCGTGGTAGCTACGCTGGCTCATACTGTGCGCAGCAATAAACACCACGCCGCCTCCAAATTGCTGATTCCCCTTTCTTACGCGGCGATACTGGGCGGCACCATGACGCTTATCGGTACGTCTACCAATCTTATCGTCAGCAGCTTTCTCGAGGACGCCACAGGCCAGGGCCTGGCCTTCTTCGATTTTTTGTTAATCGGCGGCATGGCTACGGTTATGGGCCTGATGGTCATTGTGCTGACGTCCTCTTTGTTGCCCGCCGGCAGCACGGAGCAAATCGATATCAATGAGTACCTGATTGAGACGGAGATACAGCCCGACTCGGAGCTTATTGGCAAAAGCATTGCAGAGAATAATCTGCGGGACATGGAGGATTTGTTCCTGGTGGAAGTGGTGCGCGGCGACCACGTGATATCGCCCGTGTCGCCCAGTGAGTATATCGAGGCGGGTGACAAACTGATTTTCTCCGGCGATATTAAGCAGCTTACCGTGCTAGACGCCTATCATGGAATGCAATTATTCGCCGTAGAGGAGGGCCTGCTGCGTGAGAATATGATTGAAGTGATCGTCATGCCCAACGCGACCATAGAAGGTAAAACCTTGAAGGACAGTGGCTTTCGCTCTCTGTTTGACGCAGCGGTTGTCGGTATGCGCCGGGGCGGAAAACGCCTGTCTGGCAAGCTTGGGAATATTACGCTGCAAGCGGGCGACAGTATGATGCTTGCCGTGGGGCCGGATTTCAACGACCGCAAGAACCTGGATAAGAATTTTGCTGTTATCGACGACTCAGTGGGCGGTTCCAGCACAACGCCATTCCAGAATTATTTTGTCTCTTTGACCCTGGTGGGGGTGATCGCACTGGCATCTCTGGAGATGGTTCCCTTGATCAAGGGGCTCGCTTTTTTATTGACCTTCATGCTGGTTTTCGGGGTGGTGAAAGGCTCAGAATTGCGTCGTCGTTTCCCTTTTGAGCTTTGGCTTATCATCGCCTCGGCCCTGACGCTGGCCCAGGCGCTGACCAATTCGGGCCTGGTGCAAATGATGACGGACACTTTTCATGCGGACCTCATGGCTTTGGGGCCCTATGTCGCGCTGGTATGTATTTATTTCGTGACCCTGTTACTGACGGAGGTGATGACCAACAATGCCGCCGCTGCACTGAGTTTCCCGATAGCCTATGGTCTCGCTGAAAGCTATGGGATCAGTTTGATGCCTTTTGTTATGGCTGTTGCCTACGGGGCCAGTGCCAGTTTTCTGACCCCCTATGGATACACCACCAACCTGATGGTGCAAAACCTTGGGGGCTATACTCTCAGGGATTACTTTCGTATGGGCCTGCCCTTGTCGATCGCCTATACAGTCCTGGTTTTGTTCATGATTCCCATTGTCTTTCCTTTTTAGTTCATCCCGGTAGTAAAGCCTCCGTCTACGGGCAGGGTTTGGCCTGTAATCCAGCTGGCGGAGGGTGAGGTCAGAAATAGCACGGCCGCGGCGATGTCGTCAGGTGTTCCCGGTCGCTTCAGGCCCTGGCGGTCCATCGTAGCATCGACCATTTCCTGCATATTGTCGAGCGTGAATGCTGTGAGGTTGGTGCGTGTCAGGCCCGCAGCCACCGCGTTTGCGCGTATCCCAAGGTTTCCCCAGCTCATACCCAGGGTTTTCATCAACTGCACCAGGCCGGCTTTGGCGGGCCCGTAGCCCGGGGTCCATTCAAAGCCGAAGTAGGATGTCATTGAAGCAATACCCATGACACTGGCTCCACCGGGAAAGTCACTGACTGCCAGCAGTTCTTTGCAGGCGCTGCTGAGGTGGAACACGCTGGATAGATTGACATTGATGGACTGGTCGAAACTGTCCGGCTCCCACTCATTGCCCTGGGCGCCACCGGCGTTATTGACCAGTATATCGAGTTTGTCCAACGAACCCGCGAGGGCGAACAGGGCGTCACGGTCAGCAATATCCAGCTGTCGGTAATCCATACCCTCCAGATCGGTTTGGTATTCCGAGGCGCTTTCCTTACGACCGGTAATGATGACCTCGGCGCCGGCATCGCGGTAGCCCTGCGCACAGGCAAGCCCTATGCCACTGCTGCCGCCGGTTATCAGTACCGTGGCGCCTGAGTAATCGAAGGAAACCTTGTGAAAAGCCATAATCTCGTCCTTTTTCCGTTGTGGTTCAAATTCTCGATTGCAATTATAATACGATGGTATTATATTTTACGCAAGACGCTTTGCTTAGGGCGTACAGTTTGCCCATTATTTGATGAATTTCAATTCCAGGACCAGATCATGCGAGAGCCGATATATAAATCACGACCAGTTGAACCCAATGCTGCGAAATTTGGTGGCGAGCGAGTGAATGATTTCATCGTGATGTCCGAGGGGTTTTCCAATTGCTACCTGATAGAGACCGCCGCGGGAAATATTCAGGTCAATGCAGGCATGAGCCTTGAGGCACCTGTTCACAAGGCCAACTTCGATGCATTTTCCTCCGCTCCGACCAGCCATCTCATACTTACCCAGGGTCATGTGGACCATGTGGGTGGGGTGGGCTATTTTCGCGACCAGCGACCGGGGGTGCAGGTCATTGCACAGGCGGGAAACACAGAACACCAGGCCTATGACAGTCGTCTGCAGGCATTCCGCGGTGGTCGCTCAGCCTTTGCCTTCACGGACAAATTCGCCCGTGCCATCGCCTACTATCAGGAGCAGGGCTATACGGACTACCCCGAGCAGGACGTGCCGGTACCGGATGTGTTGTTTGAGCAACGTCATGAGTTGGAAGTTGGCGGCCTAAAACTGGAACTTATCGCTGTGCCGGGGGCGGAGACCAATGATTCGCTTATCATCTGGCTGCCTGAGCACAAAATTTGTTTTACTGGAAACCTCTTTGGTTGCCCCTTTGGGCATTTTCCCAATCTCGTGACGATACGCGGCGATCGCTATCGCGATGCACTGACGGTCGCGGCCGCGGTACAGACAGTAATGGACCTTGGCGCCGAGACTATTTGTTATGGTCATCACGCCCCCATCGTGGGTAAGGACGTGATCGCCAGCGAATTGCTCGCGTTGCGGGATGCGATTCTTTACGTACACGATGAGACCGTTGCCGGCATGAACGCCGGCAAGGAACTGCATACCCTGATGGCTGAAATTCAACTGCCCGCCGAAATGGAAGTAGGGCAGGGCTATGGCAAGGTGTCATGGAGCATTCGCGCAATATGGGAACACTATGCGGGTTGGTTCAAGCACCAGTCCACCACGGAACTTTACAGCGTGCCACAAACGGCAGTCCATGGTGATTTACTGGAACTGGCCGGTGGAGCCGATGCGCTGGTGAAGCGCGCGGCGGAAAATTTTGCTGGCGGAGAGCGGGAGCAGGCACTTCACCTATTGGACATTGTGCGATCCCAACAGCCGGCCCATCCGGAGGCCGCGGCGCTGTCACTGAAGGTCCATCAGTCACTGTCTGTCGATAGTGAGAACTTTTGGTTAAGTTCCTGGCTGGAAAACCAGAAAAAAGTACTGTCTGCACTGTAGTAAACGCCTGCCGGTGGCACAGTTTTCCTCGCAGATAGAGAATTCTGGCAGGTTCTAGCTAAGCATTTAAACCAGTGGCCCGGAAATCCGGGCTGCAGGGTGCAACAAGCTATGGGGCGGGATAGGATTTACTGCCTGCTGAAAGTGGTAGCTGCTACGCCTTGGTCCCGGTAAGTCGGGACCTGGCTAAAAGACTCTTTTACTTCAACTGAATAAGTGATGACTATGACAGAAATTAATTACAAGGATCAGGCTGCCCTGACCACATTGGTGCAGGAAGAATTTGGCGAGTGGAGTAGCACGGTGGTGGTTGATCAGGCACTGATTAACCAGTATGCCGACTTGAGCGGTGACGATATGTGGCTGCATGTTGACGTGGAACGCTGTGCCAAGGAGAGCCCATTCGGTGGCACCATTGCCCACGGGTTCCTGATTCTTTCCCTCATTACCAAAATGTCGGGTGGTCCCAGTCCCCTCAGTGCCATTACCGGCTTTGGGCATATGATGAACTACGGTTCCGATAAGCTGCGCTTTTTAGGTGCCGTGCCGGTTAACAGCGAAATTCATTCGCGCAGTCGAATCAAGGACATCGTGGTGTCGGAGAAAAAAACTCGCGTGGTTATGGAGACTCACGTTCATGTTGTGGGTTCTGAAGTGCCGGCGTTGATTTATGAGTTGATTTTCGTCTATCTGTAAATCCCGGCGGGATCGATAGCCCGACGTGAGAACGGCCGGGTCTGAACGAGATCTGGCCGCAGTTTCCCAGGGTGTTTTTCAGCCCTGACTGACAAAAGCAGTCAAATCTATTGCCATAAAAAGCCAAAAATTGAGATACAACCCACTGGTTTAAAAGCTCATAAGGCTTTTGCTGCTTTTAATGGCGTGGCATTTTCACTAGTGCTAACATCCCTTCTCCAAGATTTCAGGTGACCTCGTTTACCTGATGAACAGCCGAGTTTTCGGTATTACTATCGACACCTACCTGATAGAGGAACGATCATGCCTGAAGCAGTTATCGTTGAAGCCGTCCGTACCCCCATAGCACGTGGAAAAAAAATTGTTGGTGAATTAAGTGGCGTTCATGCCGCTGAATTACTGGCGAAGTCCTACCGGGGTGTACTGGAAAGGTCCGGACTGGATTATGAAGATATTGAGCAGGTCATCGCCGGCTGTGTGACCCAGGCTGGCGAGCAGTCAAACAATCTCGCGCGCAACGCCTGGCTTTCCATGGGTAAGAACTACTCTACTGGTGGTGCCACTATCGATACCCAGTGTGGCTCGGCGCAGGCCGCCAACCACATTGTGTCTGCCCTGATTTCTTCGGGTCAAATTAATGTCGGTATCGCCGGCGGGGTTGAAGCGATGAGTCGCGTGGGTCTCGGTGCCAATGCCTACAATGGCCCGGGCTTTTTTCAAACCGCTGATTGGCCCTGGGATAGCACACCCGACCAGTTTTCTTCTGTCGAGCGCATTGTTAAAAACCGTGGCCTGACCCGTCAGGATACCGACGAGTTTGCCTGCGAATCACAGCGCCGAGCGAAGGTCGCCTGGGAAGAAGGGCGTTTTGATCGGGAAGTTATCTCAGTTGAAGCCCCCATTCTCGGAGAAGATGGTGAACCCACAGGTGAAATGCGCACTGTGAGCAAGGATCAGGGTCTTCGGGATACGACGATGGAAGCGCTGGGTTCATTGAACCCCGTCATTGAAGGCGGTATTCATACGCCAGGAAGTGCCTCCCAGATTTCTGATGGTTCAGCCGCTGTACTGTGGATGAGTGCTGACGAAGCCAAGGCGCGTGGCCTGAAACCTCGCGCAAGAATCATTACTGGTGTAATGACCGGTACGGATCCTTACTATCTTCTCGATGGCCCGGTTGATGCGACCAAACTCCTTTTCAAGAAGAGTGGAATGAACCTGGGTGATATCGACCTGGTAGAAATCAACGAAGCTTTTGCAGCGGTTGTGCTGTCCTGGCAGCGTGTATTCGATGCCGACATGAGCAAGGTTAATGTCAACGGCGGGGCCATTGCAATCGGTCACCCCGTGGGTTCAACAGGCGCCCGTTTGATTACCACGGCACTGCACGAACTGGAGCGTCAGGACAAGACGACCGCACTGATTGCCATGTGCTGCGGAGCCTCTATAGGCACCGGCACCATTATTGAACGTATCTAAGGAGTAAAAAGATGAGTGATCTCAGCGGAAAAGTTGCGATTGTTACCGGCGCCGGACAGGGTCTGGGCCGTGAAGAAGCTATACAGTTGGCCAAGCAGGGCGCGAGCGTTGTCATCAACGACATCAACTTGCCCCATGCAGAAAAAGCAGCCAATGAAACAGTTGATGAGATAAAAGCGGCCGGCGGCGAAGCCATTGCGGTGTTTGGCGACTGTGCAGACACAGCTGATTCAGAGCGCCTGTTCAGTACGGCTCTTGAGACCTATGGTGATGTCAATATCATGGTGAACAATGCCGGTTTCTGCCGTGACAAAACGATTTTTGGCATGAGCGATGACGAGTTTGACTCGGTGGTGCGGGTACATTTGCGCGGCCATTTCGTCAACATGCGCAATGTCACCAAGTACTGGCGTGAAAAGGCCAAAACAGGTGAGTCGGTTTACGGTCGCATGATCAGTACTTCCTCTGAGGCCATGATCTATGGCTCTGCCGGGCAGCCTAACTACGCCGCGGCCAAGGCGGGTATCACTGCCATGACCATGGGCGCCGCCCAGTTGATGATCAAGTATGGTATTACCTGCAATGTGATCATGCCGCGTGCCCGTACGGCGATGACCGACTCCGGTACGACGGCGGAATTGTTTGCACAGCCCGAAGATGGGTTCGATGTTTTCAGTCCTGAGAATGTTGGTCCACTGGTGGGTTATCTTGCGTCCCCTGAAGCGGGTCATATCTCTGGTGAGGTGTTGGTTGTCTGGGGTGGTGAGATCACTGTTTTACAGCGTCCAACGCTGGGAACTACCTTTAACAGCTCCAATGGCGGCAAGTGGGAGCTGGACGATATGCATGCGTCTATGTCCGAGTATTTTAACGCCGATCACATGCCGGTATGGGGTGGTTTTTCAGTTCCCCCTGGATAGTTATCGCTGGTAATTTCGACCCAGGTGGGTACAGGTTGAGGTCGATAAGTTAGCGTTAAAAAAGCGCCTCGTAGCTGGAAGCAATTCCGGGTATGGGGCTTTTTTTTGAGTGGGAAACCTTCCCGGATTCAAATAGAGTAGGGTAGAGCGTTGTCAGTACTCTACGCCTGGCGGTTCAGTTTCCAATGGCGTGTTATATATTCTGGGAGAAGCGATTATGGTATTCCTTCGACGAGCTGCTGTAGTCAGTCTTGTTACTCTTTTATTTCTCAGCCTTGCTTGGGTTTACATCGATACTGACCCCGATAGACCCACGCCCACCGATGTTGCGGACGTCCCTCTTTTTATCGGCTCGCCAGCCACGCCCGCGCCGTTACAGGCCGCCCTTGATTTGCCTTATGCGCAGCACCCCTATCTTGCAGGGAACGGGGTAAACAGTATGCACAATGACAGCGCCCAGAGTGATAGCTACCGCTGGGCGGGGCCCCTGGGCAATAAACTGCAAGTAACCACTAAGCAGTTTCACCGCATTCTCGGTAGCTGTGTCAGCCAGACCTTTGATCGCATGGGTCGCATGATTGGTACCTGCGTAACCCCCTTTGGCGTAACGTTGGTGGCACGGGACCCCGATACGCTAGAGGTGCTTGCGAGGCAGTCTATTACCCGCTGGTTGCCTATAGGTCAAAAGTTTAGTGGCGGTGTTTATTTCCACCTCGATCATGAAGATCAAGTGTTGCTGGCCACAAACGACCTGGCGATTCAACGCTGGAAACTGATGGGTGAAGGTCAGGACCTTGAATGGCAGCTGGCACAGAGTCTTTCGATAGGCCCGGTTCTCAATGACGCGCGCAGGGAGACCCATCTGGTTATCGATGTCATGCCAGATTGGGAAGGCAATTACTGGTTTATCACGCGCGATGGTCTGGTCGGTGTTATCGACCGACAGGGGCAACGCGGTAGCGCTATCGCCCTGGGTGAAGTTGATCAAGCAGAGGGAATCGACAATGCCCTGGCGGTTGGAAAGCATGGAGTTTTTGTTGTCTCAAATCATGCTATGTACAGTTTCAGGCTAGGCGCCGATGGAGAGATTCGTCAGCAGTGGCGTGAAAGCTACGACCGTGGGAGCGCTCCCAAGCCAGGTACGATGGGGCATGGTTCTGGCACGACACCGACACTGATTGGCGACGATTTTGTGGCAATTGTAGACAGCGCTGAAGGGCAGGTTCATGTTTTGGTCTACGCACAACAACCGCGATCCGGCTCCCAGGAAATTTGTAAGCAGGGTGTGTTCCCCACAGACAGAGGCGTATCCGAAAACTCACTTGCGGTTATAGGCCGCGGCGTGATTGTGGAAAATAATTTTGGCTATGAAGGGCCCAAGAATATTCCCGAGGCGGAGCCCGGTCTTGCGCGGGTTAATATTCTGGAAGAAGGACAGGGCTGTGAATTGGCCTGGGAGAATCGTAGTATTTCCTCACCCTCGGCAGTGCCCAAAGTTTCTCTGGCGAATGGATTGGTGTATCTCTACACGCGTGACGAGTCTAACCCATCAGACCTGCATGCCTGGTACTTCACTGCGGTTGACGTGGAGACAGGTGAAGTTGTGTTCAAACAGTTGACCGGCATCGGCTGGCTGTTCAACAACCACTATGGCTCTATCAGTATCAGCCCCGACGGTACGGCCTACATTGGCGTGATGGGGGGACTAGTGAAAATCAAGGACGGCCAGTAAAAAGTGGGGTCAGATAAGACTTTTTGAGTTGAAGCCCCTGTTGTCTCGCCTAACTATCTGAAAGTCTTATCTGACCCCACTTTTTACAGTAGTTCTCGAAGTCCAGGCGAAAAAAAGCCCGGAATAAATCCGGGCTTTCATTCTGGTCTGGAATAATGCGCTAGAAGCGATAGCTGGCAGTAACACCGACGGTGCGTGGTGCAATCACCCCGACCTGATTGTAGTTATTTCCTACCGGACGTGTGCTGACAACACCGCCTTCATCAGTGGCGTTTTTGACGAACAGTTGTGCTGTCCATGCGTCGCTACGCAGTCCAGTAAACAGATCCAGCGTGTTATAGCTGTCACTGGTCAGGCGGCCCACTGTGTCGGCGGGTACTTCGATTTCACCTTTGTAGTTATACAATGCGCCAACGTAAGCGTCGCTGTTGCCGAAGATTTGTGAAAAGGTGTATTCAGTCTGAATGACGCCGGTCCACTCCGGTTGGGCGCTGGCAGTTTCACCGTCTGCGTCACAGGTGTTGAAGCGATTTTCGGGGCTCACCGGCGGCTGGGATGGGTCAGTACAGGGGATTTCACCATCGGTAAACTCGACATTGGTATAGGTAAAGCCAGCGTAGATCATCCAGTCCGCAGTGACCATCATGCGGAAGTCGGCTTCGATACCGGCCTGTACCGCCTCGTCAACATTGACCCAGAGTGCGTTGGTGGGAATTTCATACTCATCGTTTATGAGGTTCCAGGCTTCAAAGTTTGCCTGAACCTGATAGTCCTCATAAACGCTGTAGAAGAAAGCCGCCGTGTAGCGTGCGCTACCGTCAAACAGATCGCCCTTGGCACCAAGCTCAAAGCTGTCTACTGTTTCTCCGGTATAGGCGTTGAAATCAGGTGTAAAGACACCGGTAGTGTCGAAGTTGACGGCGCCAGGGCGGTAGCCGTGGTCCAGCGTGCCGTATACGTTCAGGGCATCGCTAAAGTAATGTGCAAGTTTTATTGTGCCTGTTACTTCGTCCTCGTCATAGTCAGCTGAAATGACGCAAGGCGCGGGCTCGCCTGAAACGCAGGGAAAGGCATTTTCCAGGATAAAGTCCGGATCGGTGATCTCGCCGCCGGGTAGAATTTCTGACCCGAACCAGAAGTCGCCGCTTTGAACGTTCGTAGCGGTCTGTTGGAAATTATTGGCTCGTACACCAATTGTCAGTTCGGTGTCAGCACCCAGGGCAATCGTGTTATGGGTAAAGATAGCCTGTACTTTTGAGGGGATATCTATTTCCAGGGCGAAGGGGAAGACACCCTGACCGACGATATGCTGGTTTGCCAGAACATCGGTATGAGAATCCGCTTCGCTGTAATAGGCTCCAACGGTCCAGTCCCAAAAATCGAAGGCCGTACCTGAGACCCGCAGTTCGTGTTGGAAGCTAGATAGATCATCACCAAATTGAGTCGCGTTCTCTAGTTTAATGAGGGGTTCATCCGTCTTGTCTGCATCAGCGATGGCATCCTGGTCGGAGTCAACCATACCGCTGAACCACTTGACCTCCACATCGCCTATCATCCAGTTCAAATGCAAGGTAGCCAAGTTGTCTTCTCTGCTGATGAGTTCGGCACGGTTGTCCTGTATCGAGATACGGTCGTCTGCGTCGACGTCAAAATTGGCAGTGTCCGTATCAATGGTTTCCAGGATTTGGTAAGCGCCGGACTTGCTGGATTCCATGTAGAGGTAACCCAGTTTGGCAGAGAAGGTCTCCGAGGGCTCCCATAATACTTTGACGCGAATACCATCACGGTTGCGCTCTTCATCAAGTCCGCGTACCACATTCTCCACGCCTGTTTCCCTGTCGTCCGACAAGCCAGCAATACGCATAGCCAATTTGTCGTCAATCAGGGGGATGTTCAAGGCACCCTGTACATTGTAGCCCTTGGGATCTTGATAGCTTCCCTGGATATAGCCGTTGAAGCCGTCAAAGTTCGGATCCTGAGTGGTCATAATCAGGGCGCCAGTCGGTGAGGGCTGACCATAGAGCGTACCCTGTGGTCCCTTCAGTACCTGGACATTGGCCAGGTCAAACATGGAGGACAATGCAATGGCCGCCTGGGAGGCCATGTAGAAGTCATCCATATAGACGCCGACCCGGGCCGGGGCTGATTGTTGGGAGAAGGTACCCACGCCGCGTAGGCCAACACCGGTATTGCTGTCGCCTTCATAGCGCACTTCCATGCCGGTCACCAATTTGCCCAATTCATCACCCTGGAAGATGGAAAGGTCAGAGATGTCCTGGCCGCTGACGACGGCTACTGCCACGGGGGCCGAGGTCAATGTTTCCTCTTTCTTCTGAGCGGTAACCACAACCTCTTCCAGCATTTGCGCTGCTGAGATGGCGGGTACGGTTGCGAGTGCTATAGCGAGCGCTAAAGGCGTTGGCTTCATTATTTTCTCCGGGTTATCAGTATGATTATTAAGCAAGTGTAGACGCTATTAACGTCGAGTAAATCCACTTAATCCGTGTATTTTTACCAGAATGTGAATTCTGGATTATTTGCGGAACTTTCCGTAGGGCGAAATCCGCCAGTTTGATTAGCAATAAAGTTCAGGGGGGCGCGGGCTGGCGTTATTCCAGTAAAGCGTGCGGGTAAGGAACACTGGAGGCAAGCAGCGTTCCTGTTTTTAAAGCAGTTCCAACGATGTGGCTGTGTTGTAGCGCCTAGAACGGCGCCGGATTGGGAAATTGTTCGCGTAAGCTTGGCTTTAACAGCTTGCCCGAAGCGTTGCGGGGCAGGGTGTCCACGAATTCGAACAGCTGTGGTACCTTGTAGCCAGCGAGATTCTCCTTGCAATAGGCCTTCAAAGACTCGGGGGTGGGGCTGGTTCCCGGCGCTGCCACGACAATCGCGAGGGGGGTTTCACCCCACTTCTCGGACGCAATACCGATAACGGCGGCTTCTTGAACCTCGGGGCAGCCGGCTAGAACGTTTTCCAACTCGGCGGGGTAGACGTTCTCACCGCCGGAAATGATCATATCCTTCATGCGGTCGCAGATGGTGATAAACCCGTCTTCGTCGACGGTGCACAGATCGCCTGTGTGTAACCAGCCGTCACGCAGGGCTTCAGCGGTGGCCTCCGGCTTGTTCCAGTAGCCCAGCATCATGTGCTGGCCCGCGAGAATCAATTCGCCCACTTCACCACTGCCGGGTTTGACTTCCTTGCCTTTGCTGTCCACCACTTTGGCTTCGGTATGCATCTGCGGCTTACCGCAGGACCCGACTTTGGCTTCAGCATCTCCGGGTAGCAGTAAGGTACCCGGGCCGCATGATTCGGTCAGGCCATAGGCCTGGTGAATGGCGATGCCCAGGTCTTCGTAGGCATTCAGCAGGGAGACCGGTACCGGGGATGCGCCGGTTGCTATCCAGCGAATACTGGACATGTCGGTTGTTTCGCGTTCGGGGGCTGCGAGCATAAACTGCAGCAGGGCCGGCACAGACATGGTGGTGGTGATTTTTTCCTGTTCTATGGCCTTGAACATCAACCCCATGTCGATATCGCGCATGATTACACCGGTAGCGCCCCGGTGTACCAGTTGCGAAACGGGGACCAGGCAGCCCACATGAAACATGGGCATGGGCAGCAGGAAGCGGTCTTCGCCACGCATGTCCGACGTGGTCATGCTGGTCAGTTCCGCCCACAGTACGCAGCGGTGACTGTGCATAACGCCTTTGGGGTGGCCGGTGGTACCGGATGTGTACATGATGAAGAGCAGTTCATCGTCATAGGCACCTATGGTAGGCTCTTCATCCGATGCGGCGGCGGTGACAGCGTCATAGTTATCGGCGAAGTCCGGTGGGGTGCTGGCGGGGTCCGTCACATCTACTCGTAGGTAGTTACTCACTTTTACCGCATCGTTGGCATGCAGTAGGGCGAGATTGTCGTCAAAATCCGCATTGTAGATGAGGGTGCTGGCACCGGAGTCGCCGAGGATATAGGCAATCTCGTTGGCGACCAGACGCCAGTTGACTGGGACCATGACCGCTCCAATTTTGGCGATCGCGTAGTAGCTCTCGACAAACTCGATGCCATTTTTCAGCAAGGTGGCGACTCTATCGCCCGGTTTAACGCCTTTTTCCAGCAGAACGTTCGCGATCCGGTTACTGCGTTCGTTCAGTTCTGTGAACGTAAAACGCCGGCCTCTCTCAAACTCGACAAAGGCTTCAGAATTGGCGCTGATACTAGCGCGTTTTTGTAACGTTAGGCCGACATTATGCTTCATAATTCATCCATACCTTGTGAGCCGGCTCCTCCCGGGAGCCAGCGAAAGCCAAAATTAAAGTGTAGTCGCTAATTTTAAATAGTGAACCTAGACTCGCAGTGATGCTGTGCCAACGGAATCATCGCTGGCCAGCAAGGCACCCAGCTTACTGATCTGTATACTGCGGCCGCCCAGCATCATGCCAAGGTGCTTGGCCCACAGGAAGTAGCGGTGTATGGGGTACTCCAGATCCGACCCCATACCACCGTGGAGGTGTTGGGTGCGGTAAACGATGCGGTGGCCCGCGTCGGAGGCGTACCACTTGGCGCAGCGGATCTCAGCTCGGGCGTCCTGGCCGCTTTCCAGCTTATATAGCGCGAGCCAGTAAATGGAACGAATGGCTTCAACATCGATAAAGGCATCGGCGGCCTGCATGGCGACTGCCTGGAACGAGCCGATAGGCGCGCCAAACTGCTTGCGCTCGCAGGTGAACTCCGCGGTACGTTTCAGGGCCTCTTCAGTAACGCCGACCTGAAGGGCACAGATAGCAGTTTCCGCACGAAGCTCCAGCCAGTCAATGATCTGTCCGCCTTTGCCAGTCTCGCCGAGTATGGCATCGGCTGTCAGTGTGACATTTTCCAGTGTTAATGTGCCCTCGTTGGTTCCCAGCGAGGTACGTTGGGCCTGTATAGAAACCCCTTCGATACTGGTGTCCACGATGAACAGAGTCTGCTCACCGTCCTTGTATGCTGGCACGATAATGGCGTCTGCCACCGGGCTGTCCGGCACACAGTCCAGCGTGCCGTTCAGAATCCAGCTGTCACCATTTTGGGTGGCGCTGATCTGTCCAGCAGCTGCTGCGGCGATACCGAGTTCCGCAATGGCAGCAGTAAGCTTCAATTCGCCCCGGGCCAGCGGGCTCAGGTACTTTTCTTTCTGTTCGACACTGCCAAACTCGTTGATGGGCAGAACGCCGAGTACCAGGCTTGAATACAGGGGGATAGGGGAGATACGGCGCCCCTGTTCTTCCAGCATCAGGCACAGGTCGGTGAACGCCAGTCCGGTGCCGCCGAACGCTTCGGGGATGGTTATCCCCAGCAGTCCCTGCTCGGCGAGGGTTGACCACAATTCGTCGTCATAGTCCTTGCCGTCCCTGTCGAAGGCGAGCATAAACTCGTCGGTGGTGCGGTCGGTGAAAATCTGGTGAGCCAGGTCGCGTATGGCAGTCTGGTCTTCGCTAAATGAAAAATCCATGATAGTTACCTGGTTGATTAACGGTGGCGGGGCATATTGAGGCCGAAGTTGGCAACAATACCGCGCTGTAGTTCGTTGATTCCGCCGCCAAAGGTGTTGATCTGGCAGCGGCGGTATTCATGCTCCAGGTCGCCCCTGAGCACGGCGGCGCTGGAGTCAGCCCTGACCAAACTTGCGGGTCCCAGACACTCCATGAGCAGGCGACAAATTTCCACCAGTCCCTCAGTGGAGAATACCTTCAATGCCGACGCCAGCGCCGGGTTCATATTTCCCTTGTCCAGGTCCCAGGCCATACGTGCATTCATGACGCGCATGGACTCCAGGCGGGCCAAAGATTCGGCCAGGTTTGTCTGGATGCGGACATCGTCAATTGGCCGCTGGCCCTTATTGTGGTTCTGGGTGCTCTCAGTACGCGCCCATTCCAGCGCCCGGCTGAAAAGCTTCCAGCCCTGTATTCCCCAAGCCGCCAGGCCAACACGTTCGTGGTTCAGCTGAGACATCATGAGGCCCCAGCCCTTGTTGGGCTCGCCAATCATCATCGACTTGTGCACGCGAATGTTTTCGTAATAGCTCATGTTGGTGCGGACACCGCCCACTGTGTGGATGGGAGAGTAGGAGAAGCCTTCCAGTGTCGTGTCGACTACAATCATGCTCACGCCCTTGTGGCGCGAATCCGGTGTGGTGCGAACAGCCAGCCAGACATAGTCTGCTACTTCCGCAGCTGACGTGAAAACCTTGGTGCCGTTGATGATGTAGTAATCGGGGTCTTCGGGATCAATGACGGCACTGGTGGTCAGTGCAGCAAGGTCCGTACCTGCGCCGGGCTCTGAATAGCCAATGGAAAAATGTGTCTCACCCGCGGCAATGCCCGGCAGAAACTTCTGCTTCATTTCCTCGGTGCCGTAGTCGATCAGAGCCGGGCCGACGGTGTTGAGGGTGACAAAGGGAATAGGGGCTCCAGCCAGCAGGGCCTCTTCAAAGAACATCAGTTGTTCTGTGGTGGTGGCGCCCTGGCCGCCGTATTCTTTGGGCCAGCCCAGGCCTAGCCAGCCGTCCGCGCCCATCTGCCGGATCAGGCTCTTGTATAGGTCGCCGCCTTCTGCCTCCCTCAGTTCATCACGGTATTCGGGCTTGATGAGGTTGGAAAAGTATTCGCGCAGCTCTTTGCGCAGCGCTTTTTGCTCGTCGGTGTAGTCGATAATCATATCGGTACTCTTTGTCTATCAGGGGTCTGTGAATCAAAAATCACGCATTGCATGCGCTCTTGGGTTCATATAGTATTGAATTTGAATTCAATTTCAAGAATAATCGTTCGCAAGGACGAGATTTCTGCCATGTGGCATAGATATACTCGGGGACAAATAGAGGGAAAAATGGTCGGCGCAGCAACAAAAAGCCCCAAAAAGGCCGGTGACGGCTCAACCAGGGCAATCAGTCCCAAGGGCGAAAAAGCGCGTGCAAAGCTGAAAGCCGCCGCTTTGGTTGTTATGGAGGACGTCGGTTACCACAAAATGCGCATTGGCGACGTCACGGCTCAGGCGGGTGTGGCTTCGGGGCTGTTCTACCACTACTTTAAAGATTTGAAGTCTTTGACCCAGGAGGTATTGGAAGACTTTGTCGCCGTCTCCCTGCATGTGGAAGATATCGAAAAGAATGTGCCGAAGGGTGATTGGTATGCGCGCATGCTCGCCCACAATCAGTTGGTCGTGCAGGCCTATGATGATAAGCCGGGGATTATGCGTTGTCTGTTGCAGTTGGCTGACGAGGACGCCGAGTTCTCCCAGTTGTTGCGACGGAATTTTATCCAGCAGCTGAGTTGGTTGACGAGGCAGATGCCGCGTTTGTTCCCGGAAGCGGCAATGACTGAGCATCAGGCCATGATGGTGGTCTATACTCTGGCGGGCACGGGCGAAATGATCCTGCGTGATTACTATATCAACCGGGAAGCGGCGTTGATTGAGAACGCGTTGGCGGTAGAGGAGATGGCAGAGCTTATCACGGTGGTTTTTTATCGCGGTTTGTTCCTGGAAAACCCTCCGGCCGAAAAACTAAGCTATATGACGAATTTGCAGGGCATGAAGAAAAATTAAACAAACCGGGATGGACTCACGGTATTTGCCTGGCGAATACACGTACTATCCCAGATTAAGGCTACATAGAACTAGGAAAGCAATATGACTCCTGAAGAAACAACAGCATTTGAAGCTCAAATTTATGCCTTTGTGGGCCGTGAGAACGGGCCCCCACAAAAAGGTAATGATGACGTCAATGAGGCGATGATCCGCCAGTGGGCGGAAATCATGGAGGACGAGTCTGCCGTTTACACCGATGCGGAGGCTGCCGCCGCCAGCACTAAAGGTGGCATTATAGCGCCGCCCTCTATGTTGCAGGCCTGGAGTATGACGGGCTACCCCATGGCAGGTAACCCCCCACAGGATGAACAGCGCAAGTTGCATGCGGTGTTCGATGCTAACGGCTTTACCGGCGTGCTGGGAACCAATACCACCACCGAGATGTACCGCGACCTCAAGCCCGGCGATACGGTCGTAGCCCACACGGTAATCGATAATATCTCCGAGCAGAAAGCCACAGCACGCGGCCTTGGGTACTTTATCGAAACCCTGACCACATTCACCGACCAGAATGGTGAGGCTGTTGGTAACCAGATCTTTCGCGTATTGAAGTTTGTACCCAACGACAGTAACGCAGCAAGCTCAGACAGCAGCGCAGAGGATGACACGCCTGCCGTACCCACCCGTATCGCGTCGCCCCGCGGGATGGACAACGGCTGGTGGTGGAATGCAGCCGACGAGGGAAAAATACTGATTCAGCGTTGCAAGAGCTGCCAGACCCTGCGTCACCCACCACGTCCCATGTGTGGCGAATGCCAATCGGTGGAATGGGACTCCATTGAATCGACACTGGAAGGTGAAGTATTCAGTTTTACCACGCTGCACTATCCGAAAGTGCCAGGCTACGACTACCCCTTGTGTTGCGCTGTTATCCAGCTAGCCGAGGGCACCCGTATTGTTTCGAATATTGTTGGTATTGATCACGAAAAAGTGACTATCGGCATGAAAGTAAAAGGCAAGGTCGAACAGATCGATGAAAAAACCATGCTGCCACAGTTTTACCCGGCGTAAGGAAGGGGATTAGATAATGTCTACAGAAACTCTAGCGTTTGAAAGTATCAGTGTTGGCGATAAGTTGCCCGCAAAAGAAATTCCCATTACTTCGGCTCTGATCGTCGGTGGCGCCGTGGCGTCTCGCGACTTCACGCCCGTGCATCACGACAAAAAAGAAGCACAAAAAGGTGGGTTACCGGATATTTTTATGAATATCCTCACCAGTAATGGACTGATGGGCAGCTACGTAACCAACTGGGCCGGCCCTGATTCAACGACAAAAAAGATCGACCTTAAATTGGGTGCGCCCAATTTGCCCGGTTTTGTGATGACGGTGACCGGAGAAGTGAAGGCCAAGGACGATGAAAGCGGCCTCGTTGACATCGAAGTGGTTGGTGAAAACAACGTATGGGGCATGCATATGCAGGGCACCGTACAAGTACAATTGCCAAAAGGAGCGTAACGATGACCGTGAATGTTAAAGACAAGGCCGCTATTGTCGGTGTTGCCAATACAGAATTTTCCAAAAATTCCGGTCGCTCGGAGTTGCAGCTTGCCTCAGAAGCAGTCGCTGCAGCACTGGAAGATGCGGGCCTGAAGCCCAGCGATGTCGATGGCATGTGTACCTTTACCATGGATACCAGTGATGAAATTGAAGTCGCCCGTGCTGTCGGTATAGGCGATTTATCCTTTTACTCCCGCATCCCTCATGGCGGTGGTGCTGCCACCGGTCTGTTACATCAGGCGGCGATGGCAGTGTCGACTGGCATGGCGGAGTGCGTCGTCATTTATCGCGGCCTGAATGGTCGATCAGGGCACCGTTTTTCGGGTGGTGTCTCCGGTGAGATTACGACTTCGGATTCTATTCACTGGGGCTGGTATATGCCCTATGGTTTGCTGACGCCGGCCTCCTGGGTTGCCATGTATACCCAGCGTTATATGCACCTGAGCAACTGCACCAAGGACTCTTTGTTCGAAGTTGCCCATACGATGCGTAATCATGCGGCGACTAACCCGGCGGCCCTGTTCTACGACCAGCCTTTTGATCGTGCAGAATACGATGCCCAGAAGAAAATTGTCGATCCCTTCCAGCTTTATGATTGCTGCCTGGAATCCGATGGCGCCTCCGCTGTTGTTATTACCACGACGGAACGAGCCAAACACCTGAAGCAACCCGGTGTTGTCATCAAAGGCGTCGGGCAGGGTGCGGGGGCCAATATGGAATCCATGACCAGTTTTTATCGCGATGAAATTGCGGCCATTCCCTCTATGGATATTGCCGCCAAGCAAGCTTATGCGCAGTCCGGCCTGACACCGGATGATATAGACGCGGCGATTATCTATGATGCATTCACGCCGATTGTTTTGTGGCAGCTGGAAAGTTGGGGCTTCTGTAACAAGCTGGAGGCTCATGATTTTGTCCTGGACGGCAGCCTGCGCCTGGATGGCCGCCTGCCAACCAATACGCATGGTGGTCAGCTCTCAGAGGCCTATATTCATGGTGTTAACGGTATTGTCGAAGCAGCCCGATTGGTTCGTGGAACGTCTGTGAACCAGCCGAAGAAGGAAATCAACCATGCCCTGGTAACCGCTGGCGTGGGCGTCCCGACCGGTGGCGCATTACTGGGGACGATGGATACGTTGTAACTGAATAGAGGCGATGTATGGCCTGGGTCTGGCGCTTTTCTGACCCGGGCTGGCTAGAACGCATTCGTCTATGAAATAGGTTCTTAATGTTGGTTCTTCATGTCTTGCAGGGCGCTATAATTTCTGACTGTCAGGTTTTTTTGCAAGAGGTTTTTTATGGGTTCCGAAGAGACAAGTAATAAGAGTCTGTCTGAATCAGAGTTACTTGAGAGCCTGAAGGGGCACCGACTGGGTCCCTATCTGAGTTTTAACCCGGTAAGCGCTACGCAAATCTGGCAGTGGTGCTCTGCCATGGGGGACAACAACCCCTGTTACCTCCCCGGTGACAAGCAAATTGCGCCCCCTGCGATGATGCAGATGTGGACCATGCGCGATATCAACGATTGTTATGCGCCCGGCTCGACAGACGCTGCTCCCTATAAAGTCTTCGATGACATGAAGGCGATGGGCTACCCGGCGAATGTTGCGGTGAGCTACGATATTCAGTTCCATCGCTACCTGCGGGAAAGGGACAGGGCCAAGCACTATACGACTGTAGTCAATATTAGTGACAAGAAAACTACGGGCCTGGGCATTGGCTTTTTTGTCACCGAGCGGGTGGAGTATTTGACCCAGGATGAGAAGCTGTTCGCAGAAGCGCTCATTACCTATTTTCAGTATCAACCGGCGGAGAAAAAAGCAGCGAGTGAAGCGGGCAAGCCCGAGGGTGAAAAAGCTATTGCAAAAGCCTCTGAGCCTGAAGTTGCAGGCGAGAGTGTCTGGCAACCTGACTTCCAATCCATTGATGTAACGCAGTTGACTGTTGGCGATACTTTGCCTGAGCTGGTCATACCCATTACACACAAACTGATTGTTGGTGGCGCGATCGCTACGCAGGACTTTATTCCCGTACATCACAATGTACCCGAGGCACAGGCCGCGGCCATGCCCGACATTTTCATGAATATCCTCACTACCAGTGGGCTATCCGCCCGCTATCTCAGTGATTGGGCTGGCAGTGACAGTCGACTAAAACACATTAAATTCAATTTGATGGCACCCAACTTGCCCGGTGACCGCATGGTGATGGAAGGGGAAGTTACCGCTGTGAACACAACGGAAGCGGGTGGTGAAGTGATGGTCGCCTTTGGCGGCAAGAATCGTATGGGTTATCACACAAAAGGTACGGCTACCCTGGCGGTGCCGGCTACCAATTTACCAAAGTAGAGGTTTGTTATGAGCAGGAAGCGTTTTGAAGGTAAAGTGGCCATCGTCACCGGTGGCAGCATGGGCATTGGCAGGAGCACAGTTCTGCAGTTGGCAGCCGAGGGGGCTCACGTTGTGAGCTGCGCACGTCGCAAACCAAAGCTCGACGAGCTGGCTGAAGCGGTAGAAGCGCTGGGTGGCAGTTTTACGGCCTATGAATTGGACGTGGGCGATACGGTAGCCTTTGCCAAGATGATCAATGATACCGCCGAAAAGCACGGGCGGCTTGATGTGCTGGTTAATAACGCACCTTCAGTCATCGGCGGAATGGTCGTGGATCAGACGCTGGAAGACTGGCGCTCGAATTTTGGTATCGGTGTCGACAGCGTTTTCATTGGTGTTCAGGCGGCGATGCGCATCATGATTCCACAGGGTAGTGGATCGATTATTAATATTTCGTCTGTTAGCAGCCTGCGAGCGGGAACAGCCTCAGGTGCCTATGGCGCCGCCAAGGCCGCGTTGAACCAGTTCAGCCAGTGTGCCGCGATGGAAGCTGCGCCTCACAACGTACGCATCAATGTGATCGCGCCTGGCGCGGTAGATACCCCGGGGCTGAACGCGGCCACCATGAAAAACGACGCAGTGAAGAAAGTGATTACCGATGCCATCCCCATGATGCGAGCAGCCACACCCGAAGAAGTCGCCCACGCGATTTGTTTTCTGGGGTCCGATGATTCCTCGTTTATCACCGGAGTGATTCTGCCTGTGGATGGCGGCAAGACGCCGCAGTTATATGTTCCGGCCTTTGATCTCACCAACCTGGATAACCAGGCTGAAGATCGCTAGCCACTCAAATACCTTTTTGCGAGAATAAACTATGAGTGATGAATCCTTACTTGAGCGCATAGACCGGCTGGAATCCCTGGATGAAATTCGCCAGTTGCCGGCAAAATACTCCCTGTCGCTGGATATGCGCGATATGGACGCTCACGTGAATCTGTTTGCTGAGGATATACGTGTCAGTCGGGAGAAAACCGGTCGAGCGCACCTCAAAGCCTGGCTGGATGACACCTTGCGGTTGCAGTTTACGGGCACCTCGCACCATATAGGCAATCACATCATCGAATTTGATGATCCTGATCATGCCCATGGTGTCGTGTATTCCAAGAATGAGCACGAGACCGGCGACGAGTGGGTCATCATGCAAATGCTGTATTGGGATAATTATGAGCGCATTGATGGTCGCTGGTATTTCCGTAGGCGTCTACCCTGTTACTGGTATGCTACTGACTTGAATAAGCCGCCCATTGGCGACGATAAAATGCGCTGGCCTGACCGGGAGACCTATTCGGGCGCCTATCACGATCTCTGGCCCTCCTGGGAAGATTTTTGGGCCAATCCGCCAGGCGCGGACGAGGTAGAAGTGGCTGCACCGGCTCCCCTCGATGAGTTTCTCAATACCATGCGGCGTGGCGCTGCAGAACCAAAAATACGCGTACGTTAAGTTATTTACAGGATATGACAATGGATTTATTTTCCCCCGTAACACTGGGTGCACTGGAACTTCGCAACCGAATTATTATGGCCCCTATGACTCGCAGTCGCGCGGACACGAACTCCGTCCCCACCGATGTCATGGTTGATTACTACAGCCAACGTGCCAGCGCCGGCCTGATTATTTCGGAAGGTATAGCGCCCAGTGCGGATGGTATTGGCTATTGCCGCACGCCCGGCATCTACAATGATGAACAGGTCGCAGCCTGGAAACCGGTCGTTGATGCTGTGCATGCCAAGGGTGGCTTAATCGTTGCACAGATTATGCACGTGGGCAGAGTGTCCAATAAACTGAACAAATCCGAAAGCAGTGAGACGGTAGCGCCTTCCGCTATCCAGGCCCGTGGTGAGATGTATACCGATCAGGAGGCCATGCAGCCCATGGACGAGCCGCGCGCCCTCACGACTGAGGAGATTCCCTGCCTTATCGAGGAGTATCGCCAGGCCACGGAAAATGCCTTTGCAGCGGGGTTTGATGGTGTTGAATTGCACTGTACCAGTGGCTACCTGCCCGCTCAGTTTTTATCCACTGGCAGTAACCATCGCGATGACCAGTACGGTGGGTCCGTAGAAAACCGGGCACGTTTTGCCCTGGAATCCCTGACGGCCATGGTTGGCGTTAAAGGTTCTGACCGAGTGGGGTTCAGGATTTGCCCGGATAACCCATTCAATGACCTGAAGGATGATAACGCCCAGGAAACGTTTGAGTATTTTCTTGAACAGGCTGCCAAACTGGATCTGGCTTATCTTCATGTGATACGCATGCCCAGTGGACGGGTCGATAATATCGCTCTGGGTCAGCGCTTTTTTGGCGATCGCCTGATGGTGAACGAAAGTTATCGTTTCGAGGAAGCGCAGGCAGCGGTTGCCGACGGTTCCGTAGCAGCCGTCTCCTTCGGACGGAGCTTTATCGGTAATCCCGATTTGGTTGAACGCTGGCAGAATGGCACAGCTCTGGCCAGGTTCGATGTGTCGGCAATGTACACGCCCGGCGCTGAGGGATATACCAGTTATCCCCGAGCGGATGCCCAGGACTAATTGCCCTGTGGCTTGACCCTCATGAATGAAGCGAATCATGATACGCTTTGCTCATGGGCTTAGATCTGAAAATTGGTGTTACTTCCTGGAAAAGCGAATCGGCCTGGAGCGCGGATGCTCTGTGTAGGCAGGCGGAAGTTGCCGAATCCATAGGTTGTCACTCCTTCTGGTTGCCGGAAAATCACTTCGGTGACCAGCGCTCCATGCCATCTCCCCTGACACTATTGGCCGCCATTACAGGACGAACCACCCGTATTAGATTGGGCACTGTGTCCTATTTATTGCCTATCCGTCACCCACTATTGGCGGCGGAGGAAGTGGCTGTTCTTGACCAGTTGTCCGGTGGTCGTGTGATTCTCGGGGTAGGGCGGGGCATTCAGACAGCTGTTTTCCAGGCTTTCGATTTACCCAGTAAAGACAAGCGAAAGCGCTTTGGTGAGAATCTTGATTTAATGCGACGGGCCTGGGCCGGCGATCCGGTGGCTCAGGATAATTCCGGCGAGCCTGTCTATCTGGCGCCGCTGCCCGTTCAACGGCCGCACCCGCCGATATGGGTGGCCGCTTTTGGTCCCCTGGCTCTTCAGCAGGTGGGGAATCTGGGTTTACCCTATCTGGCGTCTCCAATCGAAACTCTGGAGACCTTGCAGCGTAACTACCAGCAACATCGCGATATAGTGAGTGAAGCCGGTCATAATGCCGTCTCTGTTGTGCCGATCATGCGGACAGTTTTTATCAGTGACGACAGTACATTGATAGACAGTATGAAATCGTCACTGCAAAAAGTCAGCAAAAACCTTCTGGGTGAGAGCCCCTCAGCAGTGGATGACTGGGCTATCCTTGGGGACAGACAGTACGTACGGGATAAACTGGCGGAGTACCAAGAGGCACTGGGTGTGACGCACTTGATAGCCAGTGGTCGGTTGCCGGGGGTTGGCGGTGAGGCTGTTATAGACAGCCACAAACTACTGCTGGAATGTGTGGGTTGGTAGTGACCAGGCACACTAGGTCTGAATAAAGTCGCTTATGTATTTTCCGAACGCTTCGGTTTCCACAAGAAACGCGTCGTGACCGTAGGTAGATTCATGTTCTATGAAGCTCACGTCCACACCCGCATCTGACAATGCCTGGAACAGGCTCTGCTGTTGGGACGGCGTAAAAAGAATATCTGAGTCAACACCCACAACGAGCACCTTTGCCTCAATCGGTTCGAAAGCCTCGACCAGGGATTTGTCTTCACCGCCCAAATTGAAGGTATTCATGGCCTCCAGTAGTGACAGATAGCTGTTGCAATCAAAGCGATTGATAAACTTTTCCGCATTGTAATCCAGGTAGTGATCTATGGATTCCCGACCTGTCTTGTTGACGAATCGATCATTGAGTTCGGCCCAATTGCGGTAGGTTAACAACCCCAGTCGGCGCGCCATTCTAAAGCCTTCGAGATCGCCACTGTAATGATAGTTTCCCTTATCCCAGTCCGGGTCCAGTGTGATCATATCCCGTTGCAGGTAACGGTTGGCGTTGTTGGCGGGATAGGATTGCGCGCAGGATGAGATGGAAATCAGGAAGTTCGCGTTTCTGGGGTAAAGTGTCAGCCAGGCCAGGGACAGCATCGCTCCCATGGAGTTTCCCAGTACCGCATGCAGTTTCGCAATCCCCAGGGCATCGATAAGCATTTTCTGCGATCGCACCATGTCGACAATCGTGACCTCGGGAAAACTCGAGCGGTATTTGGTCGACGATTCCGGATCGTTGGTGGTGGGGCCGGATGAGCCGTAACAGCTTCCCAGATTATTTATGCAAATAACGAAGTAGCGATCGCTGTCCAGATGGCACCCCGGTCCCACCATTTCTTGCCACCAGCCTCTTTCGGGGAACTTCTCGGTTGCAGTCAGATGGCTGTTGGTCGACAGGGCGTGGTGGACAACAATGGCATTATCTTTTTCGTCATTAAGCGTGCCGTAGCACTCGTAAGCCAGCACCAGTGGGCTAATCACGCCACCTTTTTCAAATACAAAATTGCTATTCGAGATAAACTCAAACGTGCCGTTTTCCAGCTCGTTAATTTCAGACGCCATAAAGAGGGCTCCAGCCACAGGAGATCGAATTATAGGCTACTACGGGGCAAAGGGGACAGGGTTCGCTTTTTATTCCGGAAGAGCGAAACTCAGGTACTGGTCGCCGGTTTTTGTACCCAACTTGCCACCGCTACAGGTGATAGCGATAAATTGCCGGCCATTTATCGCGTAGGTACTGGGCGTGGCGTAGCCTGCCGCGGGGAGTGCGTACTGCCATAGCAGTTCGCCTGATGCCTTGTCGAAGATCCGGAGTTTTTCATCAGACGCTGCGGCGATAATAAGCAGGCCGCCTGCGGTGACAACAGGGCCGCCGTAGTTGCGCGTTCCTGTGGGCGGAATGCCCTCCTTGCTGAGTTGCTCGTATTCTCCCAGGGGGATCTGCCAGCGCCGTTTACCGTCAGCGAGGTTAATAGCATTCAGTGTGCCCCAGGGCGGTTTGACGGCGGGGTAGTAACGATCATCCATGAAGTCGTTGTAGCCGGCGAACACATAGGCTATTTCCTTCTCTGCGGCGGGGTTTGCGTCAGGCGGCGTCGCATCCAGGGTGTTCTCGCCTTTGGCAAAGATATAATCGACCACCGCTGTTCGCTCATGATCCGACAGGTGGCTGAAGGGCATCATTCGGCCCTTGCCCTGGGCGGTGAGCTGTATCGCTTCGCGTTTCTGCAGTTTCTTGCTCAGGCCTGTCAATGCAGGGGCATAGGGGTAGAAGCCCTGGAGTTCAACACCGTGGCAACCGCTACAGTGCTGGCGAAAAATATACTCGCCAAACCCCAGCTTGCTACCTTTATCCACTTCTACTGCCTCCATGTGAATGAGGTGAGGAGCTTCCATGGCGTTGATATAGTACATCCCCGTTTCGGGATCGAAGGCGCCGCCGCCCCAGTTCGCACCGCCGTAGAATCCAGGGTATAGCAGGGTTTTTTCGAGGCCGGGCGGTCTGAAGTAGGAAAAGGCCTTTGCCTGGTCAAACAAGCGCTTTACATGTGCATGGGCCGCCGGGTTGATGTCGGTTAAATCGTCTTCAGTCAATTGCTGGCGGGCAAAGGGTTCCGGTAGTGTTACCTTTGGCTGGGTCGGGAAGGGCAGTTCGGTGGGGACAGTGGAGCCTACTACCGGGACTTCTTCGATGGGGAATACAGGTTCTCCTGTCTCCCGGTCCAATAGGTAGACCACCCCCTGTTTAGATGCCTGGGCGAGCAGGTCTCGTTCCTTACCATCTTTTTTCAGTGTCAACAGTGTGGGTGCCGAGCTCAGGTCCCTGTCCCAGAGGTCGTGGTGCACGGTCTGGTAGTGCCAGATGCGCTCCCCTGTTCTGGCATCGAGAGCGATAATGCTATTGCCGAACAGGTTTGCGCCCGCCCGTCCCGAACCGTCAAAGTCTGGTGCGGGAGATCCGGTTGGCACGTAAACAACCCCGCGATTCTGGTCGACGCTCATGCCGGCCCATGCGTTTGCGCCTCCCGCCGTTTTCCAGGCATCTTTGGGCCAGGTATCGTACCCCAGCTCACCGGGGTGGGGGATTGTGTGGAAGGTCCAGATGAGTTTTCCGGTTAGGACGTCATAGGCACGAACGTCCCCAGGCGCCGCGCCAGCGGTCTCAGTCACCGCAGATCCCATGATAATCAGGCCGTCGAATATGACGCCGGGAGAGGGCGAGTTGATACTGATTTTCTCTGGGTCTCGGCCAAGCCCCTGACGTAAATCCACTTTACCGTCCTGGCCAAAGGTCGTAATTAGATTGCCGTTGCCGGCGTTCAGGGCCATCAGGTAGTGGCCGGTCGTAAAGAAAATGCGCTGTTCGTTTTCGCCTTTCCAATGCGTCAGCCCCCGCATGTTTGACATGCCCACGTGGGATAATGGCGGTGAGTAGGACCACAGCTCTTCGCCCGTATTGGCTTTCAGAGCGAAAACGTTATAGTTGGGGTTGCGCCCAAAGAGTACCCCATCAACGACAATCGGGTTAATCTGGAGCTCCGACGTTGCCGGCAGCGCCTGTCCCTTCGCACTTCTATAGGACCAGGCGAGTGTCAGCTCTTCGACATTGTCTCGATGGATTTGCTTGAGTGTTGAATAATGACTGTTGCCATCATCGCCGCCATAGGTTTGCCAGCCGTGGTAATCCTGGGCGAGGGCATTGAGGGAGATGAGCGCGCTCACCGCCAGGGAGGTGACGGCGTAACGCGCTGGTATTGGCATGACTATTCCTGCTCCGTGATCGTGGGCCTAGCGGATGGCACCGCCGCCATCGACCGAGAGTAATTGGCCTGTGATAAAAGAGGCTCTATCGCTGGACAGGAATGTAACCGCCTCGGCAATTTCCTCCGGCTCGCCCAGACGATTCATCACTGCGGCCGCTCTAAGCCCTTTCTCCATTTCCGGTTGGTCGGTGAAATAGGCTTCCAGTCCGGGTGTTCTTATAACGCCCGGTGAGACTGCATTGATGCGAATCCCTGCGGGGCCGTTCTCTGCAGCAGAGCTCTTGGTCAGGATGTTGACTCCGGCTTTTGCGGCGGCGTAAGCGGTGTTGTGGGCCTGTCCTCGCAGCGATGCATTAGAGGAGATATTCACGATGGCGCCGCCACCGGTATTGAGCATGGCCTTAATTTCATACTTCATGCACAGCCAGGTGTTGGTCAGGCACATTTCCAGAGTCTGGTCGAAAACCTCGCGCTCGTAATCCTGGATGGGGCCTGATCCGCGACTAACGGCGGCGCTGTTGCAGGCGATGTCCAACCGACCATAAGTTGCCACGGTAAAATCTACGGCTTCCTTGACTGACTCTTCCTTGCTGACATCGCCCTGAATGAAAGTGGCTTCTCCACCGGCTTCCATTATCAGTTGCACGGTTTGCTGACCCATCTCAGCATTAAAGTCAGCGATGACCACCTTGGCCCCCTCTTTGGCATAAGACATCGCGATTGCGCGGCCAATACCCTGGCCTGCTCCAGTGACGATGCCAACCTTGTTCTCAAGTAATCCCATTTTCCTGCTCCTCATTTGTGTATTCAGTGACTCTTCGTTTCGTTCCGCTGAGCGTCGACTAACTCGCCGAGTTCATTGCGGCGATTGATCTCTTGTACGAGCTGATGGCCCTCGACATGACTCCTATCAGTCTTGTCCCTATAACCCCAGCAGTCAAATTGATTGCCTGTGTAGGCCTCAGTAAAGTGTTCGTAAATTGACTCGCCCCACCAGGCGGCCATTTCCTGCTTGATCTTCTGTGGGCATGGCGCCGTAATATTTACGACGTGACGGGTAGAGGATACGTCAAAGCGTTCTCGCGCAGCCTGTGGAAGTTTGAGTAATCGTTCGAACTGGGCTGGCACCATAACGCAAGTCGTCACCCGATACTGGTCAATGGCTTGCAGCATGTGCAGTGGATCCCATTGTTCGGCCAAAACCACGGCGTGGCCGTAGTTTAGCGATTGGCTAGCCCAGTCCATAACCTCTCGTTGGTAGAGCGGTAAGCCGCAATAGTGGGTATTGTCTGCTTCAGGCTGGATGTCCAGCAGTGCAAGGAGCTCCGAAGGTGCTTCCCTGGCACAATTTTTCGGCGGAGACTCGACCTGGCGATCTACCAACAATTGGAAGCTGCGAAAGTCGGGGATGGTTCCCAGGGCATAGGCCGCTGACATGGGAAAGCCCGCGTCTACTGTCGCATGCTGTGCGATGTAGGCTACGTTTTCGTGCGCGATGAAAGTCCAGACGCCAGTCTCTTTCAGGGCAGCAGCCACCTGTGACGCCTCGTGCTCCAGGTTAATCAGTAACAGCTCACAGCCAATCTGTGCTGTGGCCAGTTTAAGTGCCAGAAATTCGGCGCAGTTGGGTAGCATTGCGGCGATACGATCACCGGGCTGCAGGCCCAGTTGGCGGAGGCCATGGGCGATACGGTTACATTTTGCCTGCAGTTCGCCACGACTCCAGTGCCTCCCGTCGGGAGCGGCCAGGGCGAGCCTGGCGGGAGCCTCTTGTGCGTAATGGCTAAATCCCAGAGTCATCTCATCAGTGTCCGGTGGTTTTTACTCCGCAGCGTTAGCCACGGCGCCCCCCTCGGGGGCTCGCAGGCCGGACATCACCATGGGTATAACCAGAAATCCGGCCATTAGCCCCGCCCAAACACCCTTGAAAATGGCATAGTTAACCGGTGCAATTTGCTCAATACCCGCCAGCTGAAAAATTATCAGTGGTGCGGGGGCTGCCAGACACATGCCGACCAGGCCAAAGCAGCAGGCATTGGCAAAGGTTGAGGCGGGGAGACGGTTGACCCAGGATTGCAGTCGAGAGCCGGCACCGAAGTCCATGGGTGGCATGCTGCCCTTAGCGATTTTGCGTTTATGCATTGGGATGACGATCAAGGCCACAATGAAGGGCAATATGAACGCGGTAGCGAAGATATCGACCACAAAGCTGTTGCTGCCAGACCAACTGAGTGGCTCGCCACCTTTCAGCAGTAACCAGGCGATGAGTCCATTGAAGAAGGTATTTGAAATTCCACCCACAAGAACTTCTTTTTTCAGGTGTTGTTTGGCTTCAGTCGTCATATTCAGTGCCTCGGGATTCAGCAAATTTGGCTTTAAGTCAATATATGTTAGTCTTTGCTGACAATAAAAGTAGGGCAACAAACACCAGATTTATGAACATATTCCGCCGCAACCACCTATGAGCGAAATCACCGTTAGCGCCAAGAAATTTTTGCGTTTATTCGACTATATTGAACGAATCGGTCTGGACGTGGATGAAATCGTCGCGACGGTTAATCTCGTCCCAGAGCGCATTGCCGAACTTTCGCCGGAGCACAGGCTTCCTGCACAGCCCTATTCACGTTTATACAAGGCCACGGTATTGCAGATGCAAACATTGGGGCAGCCCCTGCCGTGGGCGGCGGGCATTGGCAGCGAAGCTTTTGAACTGATGTGCCACTGTATTATCAGTTCCCGAACCCTGGGGGATGCACTGCGCCTGGCAACACGATTTGACAAGCTGCTGTTTCCTGTACTGAGCTACAATATTCGTTTGATTGAAGACGACAGTAGCGGCATTGCCAAACTAAGTTATCGCATCAATCTGGAAGAGGAAGAGTCTCGTCTGGTGCCCAAGCATTGGGACAGGGCCGGGTACCAACAGACCGTGGCCAAGGCCTCCGGCCTGTTGGTCTGGCACGCATTTTGCGGTTGGTTAACCGGGCAACCATTGGATGCGGACGAGGTCAGAGTGGCGGCTCCCTATCTGAATCAGGCCTATTACGAGAGCCTGGGCGGGACCTTTCATTGCCCGATTTATTTCGATGCAGATGAAAACACCTTCAGTTTCTCCGAAGATCAGTTGCAGCGGCGTGTCGTCCATACGGTCGATTCACTGCAAGGTTTTCTCAATAATCTCGTTTACCAATTGATCGCCTCGGAAAAGGAACCCGCGAGTACCAGTGCCGCCATTAAGTCTCTGGTGAGCATCGATATGCCTCAAGGGATGCCGTCTTTCACGGAAATCGCCGATCATTTACATATGTCGGAATCCAGTCTTCGCCGGCGCCTGCAAAAGGAGACTACCAGCTACCAGGCGCTCAAAGATGAAGTGCGATGTGAGGTCGCCATTGATAAGTTAATGAACGAAAATGCCAAGGTGGCCGATCTCGCTGAGTATCTGGGTTTTACGGAGCCCAGTTCTTTTGTGCGCTCGTTTAAGGGCTGGACGGGGCAGACACCTAAAGCTTACAAGGAGCGAATCCGCTCGCTGGGTAAGTCCTGAACGGATTTCTTTAGTCTTTTCTTTTCAAATTCAGATTCTGTCGTCTGGTTTGAACTCCCGTACTTCGAATTTGCAGATTTTCACACCTCCCTGCCAACTCTATCTATACTGATAGATGCAGACACAAACACACGTGTAGACGATAGGAGCTTGGAACATGGTATTAGACTCAAAGATCGCCCTGGTGACCGGGGCGGGGCAAGGAGTGGGGCAGGGTATCGCGCTCGCATTGGCAGCGGAGGGAGCGAGGGTGGCTGTCACAGGTCGCACCCTGGCGAAGCTTGAGACGACGTGTGATTTGATACGTGAACGCGGCGGGGAGGCGATACCCCTGGTTTGCGATGTGAAGTCTCTCGAGTCGGTTACCGCCTGTGTCGATCAGGTGGTGGCACATTTTGGCGGCTTAAACATTCTGGTAAACAATGCACAGGAGGTCCCTCTGGGTACGCTGGATCAGGTGACTGATGACAGCTTCGCAGCCGGTTGGGAGTCGGGTCCGCTGGCGACATTTCGCTTAATGAAGCTGTGTCGGCCCTATTTGAAGGCGGGTGGAAGCATCGTGAATCTGGCGAGTTCTGCGGGTAAGCGCTGGGACATGACGGGCTATGGCGCCTACGCCGCAACCAAAGAGGCTATACGCTCACTGACCCGTGCTGCGGCCTGCGAATGGGGGCCTGAAGGGATTCGCTGTAATGTCATTTTGCCCCATGCCTCGTCGCCGGGGCTGGAGTGGTGGATTGAGAACAACCCTGAAGAAGCAGCGGAATTTATTGCCACCATTCCCCAACGAAGAATTGGAGACTGTGAAGTTGATATTGGTCGCTTTGTGGCTATGCTTTGCAGTGAGGCATCCGCTTATGTCAATGGTCAGAGTATCGCTCTGGATGGAGGGCAGGCCTACCTGGGTTAAAGCCAGTGTAAGCCAGTAAACGCTTATGAAAGTAATGATTACCGGTGGTACCGGTTTTGTCGGTTACCACACCGCGATGGCATTGATGGAAGCCGGCCACACGGTCAGCTTATTGGTGCGCAGTGTCGACAAGATGCTCAAGCTGTATGGCGATGATTGCAGCC
>JBALWA010000055.1:0-32150 GCA_036960305.1 Halioglobus sp.
GTTGATGCGGATCGTATTCTGGTACTGGACCAGGGGCAGATCGTTGAACAGGGCAGTCATGATGAACTGCTTGCCAAAAATAGTCATTACGCCGGTTTGTGGCGAGCACAACAGAAGCAACGCGAGGAAACTACCGGCAGTTGAACTCGAAACTATTGGGGCTTCAACAAGAGGAAGGTCGCTTGCACTGTAACGGGAAATTCGTCCAGCGTTAGCGCGCGTTCTTTGCCCTCCCGGCTGGCGCGAAACAAATGCGGTGTCATATTGAGTAACTGTGTGATCTCCGCCTGGCTTAGGGGCGCAGTCCTGTACTCAAGGGTACTGCTTTCCACCAGCACAAAGCCCCCACTCTTCGCCTGTTCCAGTTCAGTTGACTGGGAACTTTTCACAGTGGGATAGATAACCTCTCTTAATTCCTGCAAATGAGCGGGCCCCGCGCCTACCAATAGCAAATAGCCGTCAGGTTTCAGCGCCTTGTGAAAAGAAGAGAACTCGGAGAACCCGAACAGACTGAGCAACATATCGACGCTGTGATCGACAACCGGTATATTGCGATTACTCGCAACCAGCCAGCTGGCGGAAAAACGTCGGGCCGCGGCCTGCACTGCCCACTTGGATATATCAAAAGCGACAATCTCAGGCTGCGAATGTCCGCCGGCGGTCATCTGCTGCAACAGCTGGTGTAGGTAGTAACCTTCACCGCAGCCGGCATCGACCAGAACAGCGTCCTCGTCCAATTGCGGCATCACCATTTCAGCCAGCTTGTGTGCGACGGGCTGGTAGTGGCCACTGTCCAGGAAATCCCGCCTCGCGATCACCATGGCTTTGCTATCTCCCGGATCACGGGATCGCTTGTCAGAGGCCGCCAGCAAATTAACATAACCCTGCCTGGCGAGATCGAAACTGTGGCCGTCTTCACAGCGCAGGCAATTCCCCTGTTGCGACAAGGGAAGTCGGTCGATAGGACAACACAGAATGTTAGTTGCCGCGAAACTCACTGAACAGGCACCCCCAGGCGATGATTAACTGGTGTTGGGGTCAGGTCTATTTCGCTAAGCCTTCTTCACGCAACACAGGCAGTACCTCGTCCTCCCATAGCTGCAGATTCTGCCAGGCCAAATCGGGATGAATACCCCCACACAAAGGGTGAAACATGATCGGCTGGGCACCACTCATTGTTTTGGCGGCATCGACCAACTCGTCTGGCCGATAAACCTTATAGGCTCCGCTGTCCCTCAGCTCATCAGTACAATCAAAGTGACGATAGGGACTGTCGGTGCCCGCCTTCTCGGACCAGCGGGCGTAGATATTGGTTTCGTGCAGCAGGTGTGGCGCAATGGCCTCCCAGTACTCGTCCGGCGTATTGGACAGGAAAGTGACTGTAGCGGGCGCCTCAGGCATAGGCCCCGGATCGGGTTTACCCAATTTCGCCAGTTCCTCCCGGTACATTTCAAAAATGCGTGGGCTGGTCGGTATGAAAAAATCTGCATGCGCCGCCGCGCGTCGGGCCGCCGCACGACTACTACCCCCCATCAGTATGGGCGGCCGTGGTTGGCTGTGCGGCTGCGGGGTAATCGTGATGGTGCGTCCTTCAAAATCAAACGTCTCCCCCGACCACGCTTTGTTCAGGAAGGGCCCGATGTTTTCCATGTAATCCCTGCGATCGGACAAACTCTTACCAACAGCATTGAACTCCTCTTCTCGATATCCCGCGCTAAGAATCGGGATTACCCTCCCCTGGGCGATAATATCCAACACCGTCAGGTCCTCGACCAATTGCACCGGATCATGCAGCGGTGCTATCAAGGCCGATATGTACATCATCAGGGACTGGGTGCGTGAGGCGACAGCCGAAGCAAAAATCAGCGGGGCCGGCAGATAGCCATCTTCCGAGCCGTGGTGCTCGGAGATATGAACACTGGCGAACCCCCGGGTCTCCCCCCAGGCACATTGCGCCAGAGCGGCCTGATACATATCCGCTTTGGACGCTGTACAGATCTGTGGCTGGCGCATGTCATATCGAAGCATAATATCGGGCATGTCTTATCCTTTTAAAGTATCAAAATTATTCGGGGTTAGGGAGCAGCGCAGGTAAATACAACTACCAGTTATTGCGCAATTCCCGCAATTTCAGGAACACCGTCTGAGGGTCGGGATTTTCAGGTAGGTCCGGAAAAGCTTCCTGTAAACGCGCAATGACGGAGGGGCTCTGCAAACGAAAAAACGTATTAATTTCTTTTTCCATGCCCAGGTTGGACACCAGGGCGGCGTTCAGATCCTGGTCACGGACACTACCCAATAAATCACTGGCACGCGTATTATCGGGCTCGCGATCGAGCGTGAACTCCAGGTTGTTGGCCAGATAGTCGTGCCCGGGATAGATCAAGGTATTATCAGCCAGCTGCGACAATTGCTGGGCGAAGGTGCAGTAGAGTTCCTCGGGGTGCCCGCCGTGGTGACAGTTACCCGCTCCGGCGTTAAACAGGGTGTCACCGCAAAAGAGTGCGGGAACCTCTGTGTGCGACAGCAAACAAACGTGGCTCATTGTGTGTCCGGGGGTATCCAGCGCCTCCAGCTCTACGGTTTTTCCCACCCGGATGAGATCGCCAGCCTTCAGCCCCTGATCCATGCCCGGAATAGCCGCTGCGGCGTTGGCATGCGCAAGTATCTTCGCACCCGTCGCGTTGACCACATCCTCATTGCCGCCAATATGATCAAAGTGTTCATGTGTGTTCAAAATCTGGGTAATCTGCCAGCCCCGGGCCTTCGCAACTGCCAGGCATTTCTCGTGATCCAGCGGATCCACAGCCATTGCCTCACCGGTTTCGGGGCAGGCAATCAGGTAATTGAAGTTACGATAGGCGTTTCCGGTCCATACCTGTTCAACAATCATAGTCATCTCCCCTTCATCTGAGGGGGAAATAGTGACAGCGTAGGGGATATTATTCCAGCGCTAAAATAGCCTAACGACTGCGAGCCCACTCGAGAAACTGATGAACCCCATTAATGGTGAACTCAGTACGAGGCGAATGAAAAATATCAAAGGCATGCTCAGCACCCGGCAATTCCACATAGGCCACCGGATTTTCGGACACCTTGCGTAACTTCTGGCTGAAGACCCTGGCATCGCTCACTGTCGCCAGGCTGTCAAGCGCCCCATGGACCACCATGAAGGGCGGCGCCCCTGAATGGATATGTGTCACCGGTGAAGCGAGGTCCCACAGCGCGGGATTCTCCCCGCGAGACTGATGCAGTACGCGGCCGGTAACGAAATCCTCATACAGCTTCCTGTTCGGGTGCTGCTCGAAGCGAACAAGAAAGTCATAGAGTCCATAAAAAGGCACACAGGCCTGGACGCTGGTGTCCACTCCCGGGTGGTTGATCTGAAATTGTGGATCATTGGCCGTCAACCCCATCAGAGCCGCCAGATGCCCGCCCGCCGATCCACCGGTCACCGCGACAAACGAGGTATCCATCCCATACGCGTGGCCCTCCTCTCTTATCCAGCATAGCGCCGACTTACAGTCTTCAAGGTGAGTGGGGAATCCAACACTGGGGCTGAGGCGATAATTGACAGCGACACAGATCCAACCCCGGGCGGCCAACAAATGCATGAGGGGCAGTGCCTGATGGGTTTTGTCACCCATCATCCAGGCCCCGCCATGAATCTGCAGTAGCACGGGGCAACCCTGCTCGGGAATCTCCCGGGGCCTGTATATATCCAGATGCTGGCGAATGCCGCCAGGCTGGTAGGGGATATCCCGTAGTACCTCCACCTCCGGATGCCCGGTTTCAATGGGGTTACGCCAATCGGAGAAACGCACATCGTCTCGCAACTGCAGCCGTCGTTCTGGGAGGATATCGTCACGAAACTTCTGGCCCAGCGCCGCCCGGAGAGCGTACTCAACCGCCGGCCGAGCCTGATAAGCCATCCACACGCTCCAAACCAGGCCGCACCAACTCACTACCAGAATACACAACGCGATCACACCGAGACTGGAATCAAGCGCTCCTCCATTAATCAGCATCCAGGCAAATAATGCCTGCAGCGGCAGCCATATCCACGCCAACTCGGTCGCCAGCAGTGCAAAGGCAAATGTCGCCCATGGGACCGCCTTGCGCCGCACTGAACGAGGCAGGAAAATCGTGACCATTGACCCCAGATTGAACAGGGCGAGCCCGGCGAGTATCACATCCATAAACTGACTCCTTCTAATACTGTATCAGCACGCAGTGTAGTTGACTGGGGAACCGCATGCCCCGACCTGGATCAAGTAATTTTGTGGCAAGACTAATCAACGCTCCCACTCACAGGAACCGTGCTATGTCAGCGAATATTTATTAGACTGTCACTTTTCGGCCTGTTTTCATGGATCAACAACCCACCAAGCTGCACCCGCAAGAGATGGCGCGCCTGATGCGGCTTGCAACATACGCATCAACGTCCGTTGCGGCGGTGCTCATCACTGCCAAGCTAGTCGCCTGGGGAATGTCCGGCTCGGTCAGCCTGCTGGCCACCCTACTCGATTCCACGCTGGATGCACTGGCCTCACTGGTCAACCTGTTCGCCGTTCGCCACGCCCTGTCACCCGCAGACGAAGAACACCGCTTCGGCCACGGTAAGGCAGAAGCACTGGCGGGCTTGGGCCAGGCCGCCTTTATCTCTGGATCCGCCGGCTTTTTGCTACTGGAATCGGGTAGGCGAATGCTCAATCCCGAGCCGATAGAAGGCTATGGCATCGGTATCGCGGTAATGGTTTTCTCGATAATCGCCACCTTGGCACTGCTGCGTTTTCAACACCACGTTATCAGGAAAACCGATTCCACCGCCATCAAGGCCGATGCACTGCACTACCGCACCGACCTGCTGGTCAATGCCAGTGTGATTGTTGCTTTGCTGCTATCGGCACAGGGTTGGCCCGGATTCGATGCGCTGTTCGCTATCGGTATCGCCTTCTATATCCTCTGGAGCGCATGGGCGATCGTAAAACACTCGCTAGATCACCTGATGGATCGGGAACTGCCCGATGAGGACAGAGAGAGGATTATGTCCATCGCCAATAGTCACAGTGAAGTACACGGCTTACATGATCTGCGATCAAGGCGCTCGGGTACCGCAACGTTTATGCAACTGCACCTGGAATTGGACGATGACCTAAAACTCCTGGAGGCGCATCGCATATCGGATGAAGTCGAGGACAGTCTGCTGGAGCATTTTCCCGGGGCAGAAATTATCATCCACATTGACCCCATTTCTGTGGTCGCCAGTGAGGCGGTACAGGTATTTTCAGACCCAGACCATTGACCGCAAGACCTGATAAAACCTGTATTGAACAAAACGCTCTTTCGACACTCCAACCAACAACAAAGCAAAACAAAGGTGGATTATGGATACCAGCATGGACGCCCTGCAGGCATTTACCCTGCGTTTTCTGGAACTCAGCACATTGGTGATGGCTTTTGCCATTGGCCTGGGAGTGCTGGCCATCGTCTATATGTATCTCGTCGACAAATTCCAGACCAAACAAACTATCCGGCGCAATTACCCGGTTATAGGTCGCTTTCGCTATTTGTTTGAACATATGGGCGAGTTTTTTCGCCAGTATTTTTTCGCCCAGGACAGGGAGGAACTCCCCTTTAATCGCGCCCAGCGGGCCTGGGTGTATCGTGCGGCCAAGAACATTGACTCCACCGTCGCCTTTGGTTCTACCCAGGCACTCAACCAGCCGGGAGACTTTATCTTTCTCAATGCTTTCTTCCCACCCCTGGAGGAGGAAATTCTGCCCCGGAGCACTATCTGCTACGGCGAGGGTCACTGCCGCACGCCCTACCACACGACCGCTTTTTTCAATATTTCGGCTATGAGTTTTGGCGCTTTATCAGCCCCGGCAATTCGAGCGCTCTCCCGGGGCGCAAAAAAAGCTGACATCTGGCTCAATACCGGCGAGGGGGCGATATCCCCTTATCACTATGAAGGCGGCTGCGATATTGTTTTCCAGATAGGCACGGCCAAATACGGCGTGCGCGATACACAGGGCAAACTGAGTGACGACAAACTACTGGAAATCGCGGGTCATGATCAGGTTCGAATGTTTGAAATTAAACTATCCCAGGGTGCCAAACCGGGTAAGGGCGGAATCCTTCCGGCAGAAAAAGTAACCGACGTTATCGCCAGCACCCGGGGTATTCCCGCTGGAGAAGCCTCGATAAGCCCTAACAGACACCCCGAAGTCCGAAATATCGATGATTTGCTGGATATGATTCACCGCATACGAGAAGTCACGGGTAAACCGGTAGGCATCAAGGCGGTCATTGGCCAGGCAGACTGGCTGGATGATCTGTGCTTGCGCATACACAGCCGCGGCCAACAGTTTGCGCCGGACTTTATTACCATCGATAGCGCGGATGGCGGCACTGGCGCCGCACCACAGAGCCTGATTGATTTTATGGGCCTACCCATACGACGCAGCCTGCCACTGGTGGTCGATAAACTGGTGGAATATGGCCTGCGGGAGCGTATCCGCATCATCTGCTCAGGGAAAATGATCAACCCTTCGGGCGTGGCGGCGGCTCTATGCCTGGGCGCTGACAGTGTCAATTCCGCCCGAGGCTTTATGTTTGCACTGGGCTGTATTCAGGCGTTGCAGTGTAATAAGAACACCTGCCCTACCGGTATTACCACCCATGACAAGGACCTGCAGCGCGGACTGGATCCGGCGAACAAGGCGGAGCGGGTCGCCAGCTATGCCAGTAATCTCATGCATGAAGTCGAGATCATCGCTCACTCCTGTGGCGTCGCCGAACCGCGACTACTCAATCGCAGCCACGCTCAGATCATAAGCGAACGCGGTCTGCCCGAGGCTTTAACCGGCCTCTACCCCGAACAGGAAACCAAGCCGCAATTCGAATCTGCGAGCTAGACTCTATTCGCTGATCGTTTCCAGTTTGGGCAGCAAATAATCGTTACCCAGTGCCGCTTTGGATGGTTCATAGAGGCGCATCACCATCATGAAAAGTCCGGACGGGGCCGGTAGCCAGTTGGCCTCAGGATCAGCCGGTTTTTCATGCTGTATTAACAGGGTTAACGATCCGTCCGAATTGAATTTCAAACCTGTGGTTCTATCGCCAATACTGTAACGCTGTAACTCATTGTCTTCCAGCTGGAAATCAGTCAATCGGTACGCTGCAAGAGACCAGAAACCCTCGACAGGTGGCAACTCCCCTTGGTTGAAATGCAGGCGATAACCCTTGCTGCCGTCCAACAACTGCCCCTCGTCATCAAACACCCTGGCCGGGTACAGTGACTCCTCAGGCAAATTGCCATACCCCCCTCTGGCGACCGAAGCCCGGTGCATATAGGAATATCCGTAGCGACCAATCTCCTTGGAGATCATCCAGCCGTTGTAATTTGGAATCGTTCTCTGGGTCGCTGCCTGCACGATAGACTCGCCGTCCTCCAGTGCACGCAGCAGCCCCCTGCGGGCACTCTTTGATAGTGCACCAATATCGAACTGGCTATTCTTCCCTACGCCAATGAGGTCGAATTGGCCCATCAGTGCTTCCTCGCCTGAACGAGTGGGCAGTGATTGCAGCGCGCGATTCATCACTTGAAAGAAATCCAGCGAAGAGATTGGGTCAATGGCTTCACCAGAAACTTCCCGGGGCATTGCGGGCCTTTGACCGGGCGTAAATTCACTCAAGCTGGCGAGCCAGACATCATTCACCAGGGACATCGCCGCGTCAAAATCCTCGGGGCCCTCCACCAGCATCCTGCCCAACAACCACCCCTGCTCACTCTCCACCGGGATCGCATTTACTCCCTCTGGCAATTGGCCCGCCCAGTTCGGTCCGACCAGGGCAAAATAGGCTTCATCAGTACCCGTCGTCCGGCGACCGATGTGCTCTACCTCCGAGTACAGATTGGTCACTGCAATGGTAAAATAGCGCCCCGCAGTATCCGGCGTATGAATAATGACCGGCTCAGCGCTAACATCAAACCAGCCGCTGTAATACAGCGTGTCGTTATTCGGTGCCCTGAGGTTTCCGGCGTTATCCGGCCCGACAATCTCTGGATAGCGGTAGAAACGATTCACCGGTGCATAGACCTGCTGCCCAGCGCTGACCTTATGGGTCTCGTTGTGCATATTCTTGTGCATATCGACGACTGGATAGCCGTAAAGATAAGCCTGCACGCCAATATGGTAGGCCATCTGCTCGGCAATCAAGTCGTCGTTCTTTTTCTGTTGCGAAGAAACCAGGGTCGCTGGATTAAAATTGAGGGCAAGCACCGCAACGACCACCACCGCAGCGGCCAACAGAAAAAGCCAGAATTTACGTGAACGAAAGATAGACATAAGAAAGCGATGACCTCGTGTAGGTTATAAGCGCCAAACCGGAATGCCAGCCGCTGAAAACTCCGCACGGACTACGCTGGATTTAACGTCAATCAAGATGGCGCCTTCCACCATTATCTCCTTGTACTGGAATACGGTGAGAGCTTTGAACTGACTGTGCGGCACAGCAAGAACCACGGCATCCGCCTCAGGCAACGCCTCCCAGGGAACAAGGTCGACACCGTACTCCTCAATCGCGTCCGCTGGATTCGCCAATGGATCGTGGACATGTACCTTGCACTGGTATTCTCGCAGTTCATTGATCACGTCGATGACGCGCGAGTTACGTAAATCAGGGCAGTCTTCCTTGAAGGTAAGCCCCAATATCACCACATTGGCTGAATTTATCGGCCGGCCGGTAAGAAGCAATTTTTTTACCGTCTGCTCGGCGATAAATTTTCCCATGCCGTCGTTGGTCTGCCGACCGGCAAGCAAGACCTGCGGATGATGACCGACCGCCTCAGCCTTATAAGTGAGGTAGTACGGGTCAACACCGATACAGTGCCCCCCAACCAGCCCAGGCCTGAAAGGCAAGAAATTCCACTTGGTACCCGCCGCCTCCAACACTTCCAGGGTATCGATATCCAGTCGGTTAAAAATCAGGGCCAGTTCATTCATCAGCGCGATATTGAGGTCCCGCTGGGAGTTTTCGATGACCTTCGCCGCCTCGGCGACTTTGATACTGGATGCACGGTGCACTCCGGCATCTACAACTTGCAGATACAGCTTCGCCACCCTTTCAAGGGTCTCGTCCGTGTCCCCGGATACCACCTTCACGATGGTCTCCAGTCGGTGCTCACGGTCACCCGGATTTATCCGTTCAGGCGAGTAGCCCACATAAAACCCATCAACCTCCACCCGATCAGCTGAACGCTCCCCTCCCAGCCATCGCAAGCCCGATACGGACTCCAGCAGCGGCACACAAACCTCCTCCGTGCACCCGGGATAAACGGTTGATTCAAATATGACGGTAGTGCCTGGCGACAGGTTTTCAGCAACCACACGCACCGCATCAGCAAGCGGTCGTAAATCGGGTCGGTGTGCGTCGTCGATTGGTGTCGGTACGACAACGATAATCACATCGGCGTCAGACAAGCCGGAGGGGTCACTGGTAAACTCGAGTTCGACTGCCGCAGATAATTGTGCCTGAGACAGCTCACAACCCGGATCAATTCCATTGCGGTAACTCACCAGCTTCTCTTCATTGGTGTCAAAGCCAAGGGTGCGCATTTGCTTACCAAAGGCGACGGCTAACGGCAGGCCGACATATCCAAGACCAACGATCGCGACTGATTTATACATTATTATTCTCTTTTAGCCCCACCGGGCACCCCCTGACAACCTGCACAGTGTTGCAGAATTCATTCCATAAACGCAAAGTATTAATGTTTTACTGCTATAGCACGAACAGCTTTCATGCAACTTTTTTCTTGTAAATAGTCCGATTTAATGGTTTGCACGGATAAAGCCCTTCATGGTATTTTCGAGTGACAACAGGATGCGGTGTTCTCACCAAAGTGCAGGGACCACGAGAACCAAGGTAAACGCGCCTGAAATTGAGATACCCCCGTGAAGCTGTTCCCGGGAATAGGGGTGAAGTTGATGTTCTTATCAAGCAACACTCTCGTGTATTGCAGACCGCATACAGGGAGATCACAGTAATGACCGTGGCTGGAAAAATTAATGCTCTGGTTGTCATCGTATTTATTGTCGCCGGCACGCTCCTTGTTAGTCACATCGCTGTTCGGGAATATACCTATGAACGCGATCAACTGATCAACCAGGCGTCGGCCCAGGTTCTTAGCCAACCCCAACTGCAGCCGGCGATTTATTATCATGATCGCCTCGCGCTTAGCAAAAGCCTGAACGAATTTCTGTCGCCGAAAGCAGTAAGGCAGGTCGCCATTATCGACGCCAGCGGAACCACCGTCGCCAGGCGGGAGCAACGCGGGACCATGGGTAGCAAAGCCGTGAATTTTCGGGAAGTCAGAACAGGTTTCTCGGCGGTCGATGAAGGACTAACCACGCGAGATGGTGACTCACCCCCTCCGAAACATGAGCTGTTTGCGGCCTTCACTGGCGGCGAAAAACTGTACGATTTAACAATACCCATTTTTTCCGGAGTAAACCCCAACAAGACAGGCCTTGAACGCAGTGATTTCGTAGATGCTTTTAGCGCACCGGACTCGGTGAATAGCCAACATGTCATTGGCTATGTTCACCTGATTATCAGTAGAACCATGCTACTCGCAGAGATTGCCCCTTTTGTCGGCATAACACTGGTTGGCTATATCTTACTGCTTTTAGTCTGCAGCCTGATAATACTGACCGTATCGCGACGCATTACCGCCCCTCTCGCCAGACTGGCACGCATCGCAGATGGGATATCTTCGGGCGAATTCGACCAGGATATTCAAGTGCAGGGTTCTGGTGAAGTTAAAGAAATCGCCACAACACTTAACACGATAATGGGCGGCTTAAGTCACTATAAGACCAAAATGGATGTCGGCCACCAGCTGCTGAGTATGAAAGTCAAAGAGCGGACCCAGCAGCTGTCTCGACGGAACAAGGAACTCAACCAGGCTGTGCTCGAAGTGACCGAGACCAAAGACCGCCTGCGACAGCTCGCGTACTTTGACAGCCTGACGTCGCTACCGAACAGGCGTTTATTCACCGAGCAACTAAGCCTACTGCTGCGACTAACTAAACGCAGCGATCAAATTCTCGCACTGCTTTTTCTCGATCTGGACAATTTCAAGCGCATCAACGATTCCCTTGGTCACAACGCCGGGGATCAGTTATTACGAAAAGTGGCAATGCGGATGTCCGGCTGCGTGCGCGATAGCGACGTGGTCGCGCACTATGTCGACTCCGGTTCCAGAATTGACGTTTCCCGACTCGGGGGGGACGAGTTCACCGTCGTCCTCAATCAGATAGAAAATGCCGAGGCTGCCGGCCTGGTCGCCCAGCGCCTGATAGACGCATTGGCGGCACCCATGACAATTGATGGCCACGAACTGGTGGTAACCCCCAGTATCGGCATCGCCATTGCTCCCACTGATGCGAGCACTGTCGAGGATTTACTCAGGGCCGCCGACACCGCAATGTACCATGCCAAAACAACGGGAAAAAATAACTACCTTTACTATTCAAGTGATATGGATGCAGCGGGCGTTGAACGCCTGAAGCTGGAAACCGATCTGCGAAAGGCGGTAGAACTCAATCAGTTGGTATTACATTACCAACCACAGGTGGACACCATCACGGGAACCGTTGTCGGCGCTGAAGCACTATTGCGCTGGAATCATCCTGAGCACGGACTGGTGCCGCCCTTCAAATTTATCCCGCTGGCCGAGGAAATGGGACTGATCGGCCAACTGGGTGATTGGACGCTGATTGAAGCCTGCCGCCAAATGAAGGAATTCAGGGCACAGGGACTCAAGCTGCCGAAGGTTGCAATTAACGTTTCAGCGTTGCAATTCAATTCCGACTTTATCAACCGTGTCGAGGAAGTTTTACGTGAAACGAAACTTGAGCCCTCTGCGCTGGAATTGGAACTAACTGAAGGCATTGCCATGGATGACGCCGACGCTACGATTAAGGCATTGCATGACTTGAAAGAAATCGGTGTCAGTTTGTCAATTGATGATTTTGGTACGGGGTATTCGTCTTTAAGTTACCTTGCCCGCTTCCCGTTGGATGAGCTGAAGATTGATCGTAGCTTCGTGGTTGAATTTGCCAATAGCAGCAACGACGCCAGTCTTGTTATCGCCATCATCGCCATGGGAAAAAGTATGAACCTGAAAATGGTCGCCGAGGGTGTCGAAACCCTCGATCAATACCATTTTCTGACCCGTCATGGTGCAACCGTCATACAGGGGTATTTGTTCAGCAAACCGGTCCCTGCTGAAGAATTAAGACTATTGCTTGCTCCCTACCATTTCCTGCAACAGATCGAGGCGATTACCGACGTTAACGAACCGGCACCTGAAGTTGCCCTACTGTAAAATTTAGGGCAATAGCTCCAACGCCAACTCTCCAACTGCGGACAGCAGCGCTTCCAGGTCAGCCTTCCGTGTTCGGTGATTGGTTATGCACACACGAATGACGCTACAGCCGAATAACTCTGTGACAGAGGGGGCCGCGATTCCGCGGCATTGCAATTCCACGACAATACGTCGGTTCAGTTGATTTAGCTCATCATCGGTTAAACCCGGCTGCCGAAAACAAAAACAGACGATATTCAGGTTTACTGGCGCCATCAACTGCAGCGTCGGATCCTGCTCCACAGCAGCCCCCAACCACTCTGCCTGCAGGCAATTTCGGTAAATCGCACGCCCCAGTCGGGTGACGCCCTGCTCCTTCAGCTGGAACCACGCGCCCAGGGCTGAGAATCCCCGGGACAAATCGATCCCATAATCTGTGGGCCAGGGAGCGCCGCCCGCGATCCCGGATTTTTCGCTTTGTAGGTAAGAGTGGGCATGGCTATTGGCAAATGTTTGGCGATGAACCTCACCATCTCGCACCAACAAACAGCCTGCGGCATACCCCACGTGCAACCATTTGTGAAAATCAAAGGCGATGGAGTCAGCGGAGGAAATCCCGTCAAGACGAGGTTTTAGCTGTTCTGCCAATATTGCGAGGGCGCCGAAAGCACCATCGACATGATGCCAAAGACCCGATTCACGGCACAGGCGATTAATCGCGGGAAGATCATCTATCGCACCGGTGTTGACACTACCGACGGTGGATACCACCGCGAAGGGCATTAAACCCGCGCGGCGATCCTCATCCACCATGGCACACAGCAGGTCGCAGTTCATGGAAAAATCATCCATAACCGGCACACTGCGCAGGGCATCCGAGCCCAGCCCCATCATTTCCATCGCCTTGCTCACCGACACGTGAGACTGTGCCGACGTATAGGCCACAAGGCCATACTGTCCATTGCCGTCCTTACGCCACTCACCCGCTGTGGCACGCTGCCTGGCAACGCTAAGACCCAATAGCGTGGCGCTGGAGGTGCCCGTCACCACGGTGCCACTGGCTTCATCAAGGGGAAAACCAAACAATTCGTGCATCCAGCGAATAAGCTGACGCTCTACGTAAATTGGCGCATGGTCTCGGCCACCGAGATTTGCATTCAGGGCAGCTATCATCATCTGGGAAACCAGACCACTGGCTGTTCCCGAACCGTTTACCCAACCCCAGAACCTGGGGTGAGTATTGCCCAGACTATAGGGGAGAATATCCTCCGCGACCTCATCCAGCACCGAAGACATGCCACTGCCATCAATCGGCACTTCCTGGTCCAGGGCTTTGATACGATCGGGGAGCTCACGCCATACGGCCTGCTGTGGGCGCTGCTGCACAAAGTCCAGTGCCTGGTCCAAAGCCATGTGAGCCTGCTCTCGAAACGCTGGCCAGTCCTCCGGGTCCAGCAAAGAGGGCTCATCTATCTCCGCACTGAAGTCAATCAAACTCGCAACTCAGGCGGGGCAAAACGGATACTACACTATCAGGGGGGGCCACTATTCCTTGGCCGCTTGAGACTTTTTATAATCCTGAACCCGCTGGAGAGTGCCTCCGTATGCCTTGGTCACAAGTTCCACACCCTCAGCGTTCAAACAGCCATCATTCCCGGCCATGGCATAGGTTGCGTAAAACCCGGACGCAGACATGAGCGCCGCTGACACGACTTCCATTTCTTCACCCGAATCTTTCATTTCATTCCCCAACTCAATGAACTTGCTTGTCAGCCTCTGCAGCACTTCGCTTTGATCTTCCGCCATGGCCTTTACCCTCTTGATGTAATATGGAATAGTCGCCGGATTCTACCATTTTCCCTCGCTGGTGTGGCAAGTCCAGGCTGGAAGACATTTCAATAGCGCCGTTGCCGCACCCCAGTCACACCGTGTAGAATCTGCACTGCTTCCGCGGGGAGCTACATGGCCTCCACTCACTCCAGGATAATACTAAGGTAAGCCTCCAACCGGGCAATTCATGCGCTTGATTGATCAGCACCCTCCACTTTCTTGCAAGAACCACGGCTGTACCCGTTCTGCAATTGCGCTTCGCCCTCACCTTCTCCTGCTGGTGATTGCGGCAGTATGTCTGCCTCAGGCCCACGCGGCTGGCACTGAATCCGGTCCGAAATTTTCTGCCGAAGTGGGCGCCGGACTTGAATATGACGACAATATAGCCGTCGAGGAAGTGGATCGCGCCAGTAGTGAGAGCGACTACGCCCTGACATTGAATGCCGGGGTTGGCGCACAGCAGGGTTTTGGCGACCACACAGAACTCGGTCTTACTTACGACTATAACCAGAGTATCTACAACGAATTTTCCCAGGTTGATCGCCAGACCCATATTCTTGGCACCAGCCTGAATTTCGACTTAACCGACGTGGATACCGGCATATCGCTTTTTTATATCAATTCCCGACTGGACGGCGAGGCGTTCCTGGAACTCTATAGGGTATCACCCTCTATCTCCGGCTTTCTGTCGAAGAAATGGTTTGCCCGCGGGGCCTACGTATACTCAGACAAACGAATTGAGAACCGAAGTGGCCGGGACGCTACCAGTAATGCAGGAGAAGCCGATGTGTACTTTTTCCGGCGCGGCTTACGCAGTTATTTCAACCTGGGCTATCGATTCAAGGATGAGGATGCCAACGCAGCGCGCTATGACTACCAGTCTCAGAACCTGAAACTGCGCTACATTCACAGAATGGAAGTATTTTCGAAGTTGGCCAAACTGGAATTAGCCTGGCGCTACGAAGACCGAGACTACAGCTCAATAACACCCAGCATTGCACAAAGAAGGGCCGACAAACGCAACCGCTGGCGCCTGGACTTTGAGGTGCCCATCTTTAGTGGGGGCAGTGCGGTTCAATTTTACTATGGGTACTCGGATTACGACTCCAACCTACCCCAGTCGGACTACACCCAGACGATTACCGGGACGCGGTTTGTGCACCGCTGGTAATGAGAACATCGGGCTGTAGCAAGCCATGCCCATAAATATCGTCACGGCCCGGAGGACCCAGATCCTCCGCCGCATTGTAAATTATCTCTAATGCATCCTCTCCGGGTTGTAGCTGCATTATACGCGCTACCGCGGTGGCTGCGAACGGCACAGCAAAGGAAGTACCCGAGGAAGCAGAGTAGCCCCCACCCGCTTTGGCATGCAACATACTGACGCCTGGCGCTGCCAGATCCAGGTATTCGCCCCTATTCGCCAATCGGAAGACCTTGCCGTCGACGTCAACTGCAGTGACCGCAACGACTGAATCATACGCCGCGGGATACATGGGCTGTGCCGCAGGTCCGCCATTTCCAGCGGCTGCCAAAATCATCACATCCTTTTCAGCAGCGCGATTGAGCGCAGCCTGCAGCAAGCGGTTGGGAGGCCCCGCCAAGCTGATGTTAATTACATCGACACCGGATGACATCAGCCAGTCCAGTGCCATTACCAGACTTACCGTACTGGCGATTTCACCCCGCTCGTCATCTTTTTCAAAAACCGAGGCTGCATACAACTCCGTATGGGGCGCGAGGCCTTGATAATCTGTATCTTTACCCGCAATTATCGAAGCGATGGCCGTGCCATGAAAATCAGGCATTTCGGCTCCTTTCGAAGCAAATGAACGGGATTGTATTTGGGATTCTTGCAGTGACGGGTGCGATACGTCGACATGACTATCAATCATGCCTATGCGCAATGCCAGATCGTCAGTATCCTGCGGGAAAGTGATAGCAGCCCGCGGCGAAATTCCATCTTCATAGGCGGCGGGCTCCGGAGATCCCGCAGTATAAATATGGTTCAGGTCGACCTCAGCGTGATCTGTACCCAGGACATCCATAACACCCTGACGCACTTCGGTAATATCAAAGCTTGAAGGCGCGGCGACTTCAGCCAGTCGCATCCCGATACCGGGCAGTTCAGTAACCTTGTCAAAGAGGTAACCCTCAACTGCCAACTTCTCGAAAACTTCGGGTTCAGCCATGACCAACCACTGATCTTTACGGATCCTGGCTTCATCAATTTCAAACTCACTCTCGACGCTTTCCAATATATAGTCGATCGTGCTTTCCAGACGCTCTTCTACCGCGTCGGCGACACTTTCTTCAACGGTCTCCTCGACTGTCTCTTCAACGGTCGCTTCTACAGTGGCCTCAACATCACGCTCGACACTCTGCGCTACGGCAACTTCGACCGTTTCTTCGACTTCAGCGGCAACATCCTCCTCAACAGCACTGGCGACACTCTCTTCAATGCTCTCTTCTACCGCTTCGGCAACACTCTCCTCAACCGTTTCTTCAATAGTATCTTCGATGCTCTCTTCAATATTTTCCTCGAGGTCCTGCTCAATATCCTCTTCGATATTCTCTACAACGGTCTCTTCAACGGTCTCTTCCAGGCTTTCTTCCAGCGCTTCTTCCACCGTCTCGGCCAGCTCTTCTTCAACAGCCTCTTCAACGCTCTCCTCGACTTCTTCTTCAACCGCGGCGGGAATATCGTCACCACCGTGTGACAACACTCGATCCTCGACCTGTTCAGCCACCTGCTCCTCAACACTTTCTGCAACAGATTCTTCAACACTGGGTGGAATATCATCGCCACCGTGTGACAAACCGGCCTGAACGGGCTGCCCAACGGTTAAAACAAGGCCAATTGCCAGGGAAATCGGAACGGCTGAACGCAGTGGCAATGGGGCCGCCACGAGCTGGAAAAGTGATTTTGTCTTACTTTTCAATAGGTTAACGTTTTTCATGAGCAAATTTGCCGTCAAATAAGCAGAGGGTGTCATCTAATATGACGAATCATGCAAAGAAAAATTCCCTGAGATGGAATAGAATCCTCGCTTTAATCGTCACCTATAGTAACAGGAATCTTATGTCGTCGCTCAGCGACCTTCAGCGAGAGGCCCTAATGGCTGAGCTGGGTGGTTTACGCAAATTCTGTTTGTCCCTGACCGGTAAGGCCGCGGATGCAGATGATTTGCTTCAGACCACCGTTGAAAGAGTGCTGGTCAAAGGGATGCCAGCGGACGCACACCCCGCCAAGTGGGCTTACAGGGTATGCAAAAATGCCTGGATTGATGAATTGCGCTCCAGGGATGTTAGACAGAAGTACCCGCAGTTGGTTGTGGATGGATCGGAGGTCGCTCCATCCGCAGAGCAAACGGCTAGTGAAGAAAGAGAGATTACAGCGGTTAGCGCCGCTCTGGACAAATTGTCCACCGAGCAGCGCCTGGCATTAACGCTGGTGGCCATAGAGGGTAAAACCTATGCAGAGGCCGCAGAAATACTGGAGGTGCCCGTGGGAACAATCATGAGCCGTATTGCACGGGCAAGGAAACATTTAGTGGAAATCTACGGCACAGTAGATAAAAGTTGATCAGGATATAATTATGACAGACCAAGATCACGAGTTGCTTTCGCAGTACCTGGACGGGGAGCTAGGGGCTCCTCAGGTACGCCAACTGGAGCAAAGACTGGCCACAGAGCCGGCTTTGCAAGCCCAGTTGGTTAATCTGCGGGCGATAGACAGCACGGTTAAAGCGGCATTCAATGTACCCGGCGCGGACACTGTCCCACCCCAGGTCACCCGAATGTTGCAAAAGCCGGCGAACAATGTCGTCGCCTTTCCACAACGCCGCAAGGCTGCCTGGGGTTTTGCTGTTGCAGCATCCCTGATGGCGGCCTCGGGAGTATTGTTTTTCGAGGAATCTGGCCAGCCTGCCGCTGACAACCGGCTCGCTGACACCCAGCTCTTTGAGGAACTGGAGCGCGCACCGTCCCGCGGTGAAGGCTGGAACCTGCTGGGCGACGGCAGACAGGTACGCCCAATCCTTAGCTTCCACAGTAAATCAGACGGTTGGTGCCGGGAATATATGTTGGCCGAGCAAGGCGAACTCTGGCGCGGAGTGGCCTGTAGAGGCGAAAACCGCTGGATAAACACCGTGATCAGTTCACAGGATATCGGGGCGGCCGGATCAGCGGATCAATACCGTCCAGCCAGTGCCGCTGACACAGACCAGGTACAAAGCTTCGTCAGAACACAGGCCGACGGCATAGCACTTAGCGCGAACGAAGAAGCCGAGCTTATCAATAAGGGCTGGAAATAGCCTACTCCTGCTCCTCCTCCTGATATAAGGGCCCAGGCCCGGGCCCTGGCCCGCGGGGCCCCAGAACCATGGCCGCCATCCCCTCCTCCTACCCCTTATACATGACATTCGGCTGCGCCTGCACAGGCGCGTGACGCTTGATTCATGCTTATCCCCTGCACGCACCAGCCAGCACTGAATGAACAGCAAAAAGCAGCTCACAGCACAAGCTATGGGTTATCTATGGGCTATCTATGGGATATCTATGGGATAGAAGGGAAAGTAAGAGGCAGAGCCCACCGCCACTAAGTGACGATGGGCTCTGAAGCCTGAGGCGCCAGAGCCGAGGCGCTAACCTTTCTCGCTCTGGGTAGGGCATCAGAAAGACGAAATGTGTCTTGGACCCTGTACAGAAGTAATGAGCTTCCGACAACAACAAGATCCGGGACCAAACCAAACATATGAAGGTGGGTAGTTCCAGCTAAGATTCTCCCCGTCATGTTGAGAGATTCAAAGCTTTCCGCACCCAACTACCGGCGGTTTCACTCCGTTCCTGTATATATAACGGCTTGGTCAGGGAGTTTATTCCCACTTTTTTGTAAAGTTTTCGATTATTTTGTCAGAAAGGCTACAGCCCGCGTAATCACTGGGCTCACACGTCTTCGCGCGCAGCAAAAAAAGCGGCGAAGCTACAGGTGCTCGCCATCGAGGTAATACCAACGCCCTTCGATTTTCTCAAATCGACTCAACTCGTGCAGACGATAGCCCTTACCAGCGACTTTGTATCTGGCCACAAATTCAACCGTACCGCGGTTGTCCATGTCACCGCCATCTGTGGTTGCTTTGATGGTAAGACCCAACCACCGCTGTTCGGGGTCAAAACGGATTCTGGAGGGTCGTGAGTCCGGGTGCCAACTCTCCCGCAGATACGCTTCGTTAGATTCTACGAAAGCACTGTAACGGGAACGCATCAGCTGCTCAGCGGTGGAAGCAAATGCCTGTTTAGCCAAAAAGCGACCACAGCAATCGCTGTAGCTTTCCGGTTTGCCACAGTGGCAGCGTGCGGCGTTCACGCAGGCTGTACCAGACCCTGAAATAGCTGAAGATACTTCTCCATCATCACTTCACGATTGAAATGCTCAAGCACGTGATCGCTGGCCGCAACACCCATTCGTTTCAGAGCGGCTTCCTCCAGGGTAATAAAGTACGTCAGGGCCGCCGTCATATCACTCACGCTCAAAGGGTCCACCAAACGGCCGTGCTGATAATCGGTGACAACCTCTGAGTGGCCGTGAATATGTGACGCCAGCACAGGCTTAGCAAGAGCCATAGCCTCAACCAGGCTCCTGGGAAGTCCCTCTCGTAACGACGGAATCGCATAGACGTCAGCCGTTTTCAGCAATACCGGTATATCCTGTCGATACCCAAGAAAAACAACCGACTCAGCCAGTCCCAACTGCTCGACGAGGGCTTCCAGCGCCCCTCTTGTACGCCCATCACCCACGATCACCAGGCCACTGTCAGGGTGACACTTATGCATCTTCGCAAAAGCTGTGATCAGTCGCTCCAGGTTCTTTTTATCTGCAAGCCGGGAGACCGTGATAAATACACGCTTATTGACGAACTGCTCGCCAAACAACACAGCGCGATCACCTGGTTGGGCAGATACCCAATGGGTAAAATCCAGCCCATTCGGTATAGCAACCAACTTCCGGGTATCCACCCGCCAAAATGCCGAGCATATTTCGTCGAGGCCGCCCTCAGACACACTGACAATTTTGTCCATTCCCCGCATCACAAAAAAATACAGCAGCTTCATCTGAAGATTTGGCCGCTCCTTTACGCCGTGAAAAACACCCACCACCTTTGGCCTGCGCGCCGCCCTGTTGGCCGCGCGCACACCGATAGGCATGGCCCGCCACATATGGCAGTCCACGACATCAACTTTGCGATTGTCGATAATATCGGAGATGATCTCCACGGTGCCGGAATTGCTCCAGGTGACCATTTTCCGGTCCAGATTAAGGTATATCACCTCATCAGCGACCCGTGACATCTGGTTATTGCCGTCATCATTGCCTATCAGGTAACAGACAACATTCTTGAAGGAACCCTGGCACGACTCGACAATGTCATTTTTCAGGGACTGGTCATTCGCGTAAGTCCTGAATATGTGCAGTATGGTCTTTATCTTTACTACTCCTTAGATTTCCCGCGAATTATGCCACAAAGCCGAAATTGTTAATCCCACCCTGAGACATTATCCGTCGAAAATATACCGCAACTGCACTGGTGGCCTGAACCGCACGATATTTTGACATACATCCTCAATTTTAACGTGGAAATTATTGGCAAAACAGCCCTAGGTGGGGTAAATTCCACCTGCTTTTATGCTGTACCCTTAGACCAATAATTTTTTATTCTTCCCGCTGCAACACAGAGCCCATACAAATTACAACGCTGTGACCGACAAGCCCTCTCCCACTGATGCCATCTTTACGCTGTGCCTGGCGTTTGCGATTTCCATACCGGCATTCCTGGGTCAAGACCAGTCGATGAAGCCCATCTTCTACGCCCTGATTCTGTTACCCACTATAGGGTTGGTCCTGGCAAAGAAAATACAGCTCACGGTGCTCTTCAAACGCTACCCCCATGTATTTTTGCTGGCCGCCCCACTAGTGTTTTGGTCCGCGTCGAATATCTGGTCCGCCGACCCCGAGTTGTTCCTGCCCTTTATACGCCGTTCTCTGACAACCTTTATTTTCATTATTGCCGTTGCCCACATCACGTCGAAATTGCAACACAATCTCAGTCACTATCTGGATTTGGCGCTATTTTTGGTCGCTGTGGGTGCCGTCATCCAGCTCCTGTCGATGTGGCAGCAAGGCAACAACCATGGGGCACTCTGGCGCCTGGGGGACGACTCCGTCTTTAATCGCTCATTACATGCCGCGCATTATTTTGGCTTTTTTGCCACTTATGGCCTGGTACGTTTCTACCAGCAAGCTGACTCCCGCAGGTGCTGGGCCTACCTGGCCGCGCTAACACCCTGCCTTCTCTATATGTTCATGACCTTTTCCCGAGGACCCATCATGAGCTACCTGCTGGTTTACCTTGCCATCTCAGTTTTCTGGTATAGAAAAGCCAGCCATGCGGTCTTCGCCTTGATACTTGCAGCTGGGGTCACCTTCGTACACTGGGACTCCATGATTCAGCGCGGCGCCAGCTTTCGATTTGAAATTTGGCAGGGCGCCGTTGATATTATTCGAGATAACGCCTGGCTGGGTATCGGTTTTGGCGCGCAGCTCGATGTCATGTATGGCAAAGCAGCCTTATCTGCACCTCATGCGCACAATCTGTTCCTCGACGTTTTTGCCAAATCAGGGATAGTGGGGTTCCTGATCATTTGCGCCATTGCCGTCTATGTCGCTTACCGCGCTATAAAGGCGGACCCCAAAGAGCAGCTCTTTGTGGCCACTTTGCTCTTTTTCTTTGCCAGCATGATGACAGATGTACACAAACTGGTGAACTCACCGACCAGTGTCTACATCGTTTTCTGGTTGCCACTGACCGCTTTGCTGGTGACGACAGCTGATCGCAGGCACGGCAAGCTCCCCGTGAAGGCCACAGCCGGCTAAATCCCAGGAGGCAATATGCAGCCTAAGTACCGAGCCGACATCGATGGCCTAAGGGCAATTGCAGTCATGTCTGTTTTGTTCTTTCACTCCGGGAGCAGCATTTTTAGCGGCGGATACGTCGGCGTCGACATCTTTTTCGTTATTTCAGGCTACCTCATCACCACCATTATTGTGCGTGAGATAGCCAGCGATTCATTCTCCATCAGCGATTTTTACGAGCGCCGTTTCCGCAGAATTCTGCCCGCCCTGACGGCAGTCGTCCTGTTCAGCCTGCTCGCAGGCTTCTTTTTGCTGACCCCGGCCTATCTAATGGAACTGGGCAAAAGCGTGATCGCTACCACGCTGTTCTCATCCAACTTTCTGTTTCACTCCGATGCGGGATACTTCGATCGCGCGGCCGAAATGAAGCCCTTGTTGCATACCTGGTCTCTAGCGGTTGAAGAGCAATATTACATTTTCTTTCCGCTGCTGCTGATTTTAATCGCCAAAATGGATACCAGGCATTATTTGCGATGGCTACTCGTACTGGGGGCACTGTCCTTCATTAGCTGCGTGGTCGTCACCGACAGCAATGCCTCCGCTGCCTTCTACCTGATTCCCTCGCGGGCATGGGAGCTATTTCTTGGTAGTGTGCTTGCCCTCAACGTTCTAGCCCGAACAGAGAATCGTTGGGCCCGGGAGTCACTGGCAGTGCTGGGTCTGGGCCTTATCGTCTACAGCGTGACCTGCTTTACGGACGACACGGTATTTCCAGGTATCGCGGCCATCGCACCTACCCTGGGTTCAGCGCTGATCATCTACGCGGGCATTAACGGACAAACCAGCGTCTCGAGACTATTGAGTTTACGCCCCTTTGTTTTTGTAGGGCTTATTTCCTATTCGCTTTACCTGTGGCACTGGCCGATCATCGTTTACACAAAAATTTATTCGATCGCAGAACCGGAAGCCGTGACCACAACAGTAATGTTTATCGCCACCTTTCTCATCTCCGTCTTGTCCTGGCGTTATATAGAAACCCCCTTCCGCAAAAGGTCTCTGTGTGGATCAAAGCGCTCCATGCTGAGCGCTTCCGCTATAGGCTCACTGGTCCTGGTCTGTGGCGGCCTGGTCGTGCTACTGGCAGACGGATTTCCCCAGCGCTATTCGCAGGCCATACCGGAACGCTTTAGCAGCTACGACACCGACTGGGAGCATTGGAAGTCCTGCGAGAAGAAATCCCGAAAAGCAGAACAAATGAGCGATCTGTGCCCCCTCGGGGCAGCGGATAAAACTTCCAGTTTCATTTTGTGGGGTGACTCCCACGCCAAAGCCCTGGCCTCTGGCCTGGACATGAAGGCAAAGGAATATCAGGTAACAGGCGCAATTGCGGCCAAGGCTGGCTGCCCCCCCCTGACAGGCATAGACAGGCCGGGCCAGACGAGTTGCCACCGATTCAATCAGTCCATGCTGGCGCTGCTCGCCGATGCACCAGAAATTCATACCGTTATTCTGGCGGCGAGGTGGACGCTCTCGAGCAAAGGTACCCGCTACAAAAATGAAGGAGGTGAACCGGTTAGTCTGGTTGATCTACAGTCCCCCGACGCGGACAACTTATCCAATGTAGCCCTGATTGAAAAAGGCCTTCAGCGCACCATGGATGAACTGCGAAAAATGGGAAAAGAAGTCGTCCTTGTAGGATCTGTTCCCGATATCGGCCATGAAGTACCCTCCGCCTATTATGTCGCTGAAGTAAGTAGCCGCAATCTCGAGCACTTGATCTCTCCCACCAGAAAGGAATACCTCCAGCGGACGGGTGAGGTGATTTCACTACTAGAGAAGCTGGAAAAAACGCAATCAGTTTACGTGGTGAAACCTGGGCCCTACCTGTGCAATACCGATTACTGCGAGGTGAAGGCCGAGGGAATTCCCCTGTACCGGGATGATAACCACTTGTCGACCTTCGGATCCCGGTATATAGGCAGAGCATACGATGAGATGTTTACAGACATTCTGTTAGTCGAGAAATAGAACAAGGGCTTACCGGGTTAATTTAGGATCACCGTCACCGGTATGGACAAGCACTGGGAACTTCGAGGTGCTAGCGTAGTCCATAAAGTACGATAACTACATTCCGGCTCGATACCTACTCCGAAAACGGTTAATACCAGCCCACAGTTGTAAACGACCTCCCTACTGGATTAAGCTTGAAGACAAGCTGAAATACTCCGATCGGCAGAGATAGCAACTCATCCCAAGCCGAACACATAATAGAGGGCTACCGCGGCAGCTAATGAGAGCACTAATCGACACTATGCCTCTATGGGGAGTCCTGGCTTCTACGATCATCATTGTCTGGGGGTCCACTGAACTAGGCTATCGTAGCGGTTTGAATCGTAGAAATGCCGTAGGCTTTGACAACGAAGCGCAGGTGAATGCCATGACAGGGGCGCATCTCGGCCTCTTGGCGTTTATTCTCGCTTTCAGCTTTAACATGGCTGCAGGACATTTCGATGCTAGAAAGCAGGTGATAATCGATGAGGCTAACGCCATCGGTACGGCCTATTTGCGCACTCGCCTGGTGGAGGGACCTTCTGCCGAGCAACTGAGGACTTTGCTTCGCAAATATACGGACCTGCGAAGCAGTGCAATGACTGAAGCGACTGTTGACGTGGTCATCAGGGAATCGGAGGCGACACTGGATCAGATGTGGCAGCTGGCAACGGAGTACAGTAAAGGCGACAGGGTCACCGTAATGCACAGCCTGGTAATACCCTCAATTAATGCCATCTATGACATACATCAGCAGCGCCTTTATGCCGGCGTACGCAATCGTATTCCGGCCAGTATCTGGCTATCGCTCTACGTGGTTTTGATTTTATCGATGGTAGGCATGGGCTTCAATTCGGGTATCAAGGGCTCCCGATCACCCATGCCCAGCGCAGCGCTAGCGCTCTCATTCTCCATGGTATTATTCCTGATCGCTGATCTTGACCGGCCCAAGGCGGGCTTACTGACAGCGGATCAATCGTTCCTACAGGACCTGAGCGAGCAGCTTCAGCAAGCAGAGTAATAATGCACGATGGGTGGCACTGATTTACTTTGGGGAAAGCCTTTTATAAAGTAGGAGAATTACGCAGCATCATAAATTCGTCAATCTCAACGGAAAAATTGGAAACTGTGTATGGCGCCTGTTGACACCATTACTGGGCAATACGGATCAATCGCAGAGCTTTCACATGAACTCTCGAGCCTCGCTTGGCCTGCAGATTTCCGTCAGCTGGATTGTGGCACCGGGCAGGCCGGCTTTGAAGCTCTTATGACCGATGATGCTATCGTGCAGGGCATCTTTCTTGAACGCCGCACGCAACAGTTTTTTTGCGCGCCAGAAGGTCTTCAGAGTTATGGCCTACCTTCAGGCCGTGTGGCCTTCACCAGTGTTCCAAAGCAGCCTGCGAAGCCCAATGACCTGTTACTGCGAATGGAGGCTGGATCAGGTGTGGAGGCTATCTCTGAGCCGGGTTTTTCCGCATTTACACTGTCCTTCGGGAAACACAGGATTTCGGAACTTGCAGAGAATCTCGGTCTTCCCGACCCCGGGGGTACGAAAGATAGCCGTGGGCTGGAACTGTTTAACGACCCCATTCTGCTGTCTCCGCTAAGGGCCACACTTTGTCAGCTGTTCGAATCGAGGCGTGATGAAAAATTGAGTTATGCCGGCAAATCGGCGCTTCACGAGACCATCAAGTCAGAAATACCCGCCATGTTATTGGTAGCAACCTCAGCAAGTCAGCCTAAGAACAGACCCTCACTGCGGAATCGGGAACGCGTACTGAAGCGCGCACTGGAATTTATAAAGGAACATCCACAGGAGGCACTGTCTGTGGAGCGCCTTTGTGTCGCCAGTGCCAGTAGTATGAGCACTCTGGAGAGGGCATTCCTCGATCGATATTCAATGTCACCCAAACGCTATACTCTGGTGAAACGTTTACATCACGTACACAAGGCATTGCTGAGGCAGGCTGAAACCGGGAAAGTGGCGATATATGAAGTAGCCAATGACTGGGGTTTTTGGCATATGGGAAAGTTTGCAGCAGACTATAAGAAACTGTTTGGGTATCTGCCGTCACAGACCGCTAAATCCGAACAGAAAAAGTAATCGATAGTCTTTATGGTAATGAACCATTATTTATGCAGGTCAGGATAATATTCATATAAACCCAGGGGCAACGGCCCTAGGGACAGACGGTAATAGCTACCGGAATATTACCCATTCGCGGCATGCCACTGATAGGATCATAATCCTCATCGGTGCGCACCAGGCGCCCGGTGTTAGAGCCCAACTCCTTGTAGCGATGATCTTCCTCGATCAGGCCGCCAAACGCATGGGCAATCGCTACTACTCCCTTGCGCAGCGTATCGTCGGCCTCCACCACAGCCAGAATGGCATCGTGTGCAGTAGCGATACGCACCGAGTCACCTGATGCCACACCAATATTGACCATATCGGCGGGGTGAATCCAGATCGGGTTATAGCTATTTTTACCCGCCAGTTTAACGATCGAGCGACCAGAAGAATTCATAAAATTATTATGCCGCCGGGGAATATACCGGTAGGGGAAATCCGGCGTGTTCTGCATCGCCTTGTAGTCCTGATCGAATACTTCCGCCAGCTGCGCCATCATTGTTTCATTGCCACAATCAAGCTTCGCCTCGCAGTCAATATCCTTGCTCGCCACGTTCACATCGCTGTCGAAGATATGACCATGGGGATATTTCTTCACCTCTTCCAGGGGGATACGCGAATGAGCACAAATAGACGCATAAAGATCCTCCATAGTGGGTTTATCAGTGCGACTGAGGGGCATAATTTCGTGATTCGCCTCCATGTATTTCGAAAACCCAAAAGCTGAGGCAAAGATCAGGTCACGATCCATGTGGTCGGCCATCTGGTAAAAGAACTCCCACTCCTCAACCAGGTCGGAATCGTGGGGAACATCCGCCACACGCGGCGAATACTGCGCGTAGGCATTGGGAAAGCCGATACCTGTGCCAAAATATTTAATCGCCTCTCCGCTCTGGCTCATACCCGGGGTTTCCAGGGTCTGTTTACAGGCAATCACATAATCGGCTAGTCGGGCGGTGGTCGACATCTCCACATCAAAGGTCACCAGTAAATTCAGTGCCTGCATGGCTTGCTGGGTTTTACGCTGGTCCGGCCAGGCAGCCATGGGGTTACCGCCAATACAGATTAGCGCCTTTACCTGGCCCTCACCTTCCAGCAGAATTTCGTCAGCCAGTGCCGCGGTAGGCATACCTGCTGCGGTATCCGTTAGACCACGCACCCGCAATTTTTCACCAAAGCCCCAGGCTTTAAACGGTGCGAAAGCCTGGGCTTTAGGGGTATAGGCTGGCAGCATCGCATTGGGTCGGGTCACGCGCTCACCGGCACGGGTGTAAGCGCCGCACACTGTGTTCAGGCAGGCCACCAGATAGTCCTTAAGGTTGCAGTACATTGAGAAGCTGGCGCCGGTACCGCTATTGGCATGACGCACTCTGGCAGCGGCGAATACCCGCGCCGCCTCTACTAACTGCTGCTCGGGAATACCGCCGCGATCGGCAACATAGGCTGGGGTAAAAGCGGCTACCTGATCTTTCAGTGCTTCAAAACCCACCACATTCTCCGCCACAAATTCGGCATCAAATAATTGTTCCTGAATAATCACATGGAGCATACCTGCGAGGATGGCATGATCTTCTCCGGGGCGGCATTGCAAATGCAAGTACGCCTTGCGCGCCGAATCCGATACCCTCGGGTCAATCACGATTAACTTCATCCCCCGCGCCTGCGCGTCTTTCAGGCGCTGTGCCGGGTTCTGCCCGGGAATACCGGCTGATTTGGAAATGATCGGGTTATTACCTACCAGCATCCAGGCATCGGCCTGTTCAAAATCCGGTTCACCGCCCAACCATTTCCCGTGTAAGGCGGTGGCAATCTGTTTGCCGGGTTGGTCAATGGTATTGGAGGTGAAAAACATCCGCGAGCCAATAGCCCGCATAAACGCATTACCCACCCCGGCCGCTGTTGGCTGGCCAGCATTGGGCGTGCCCACATAAAAAGCAACTGCCCGCGGACCATACTGATCGACGATGCTTTTAATCTGCTCGGCAATTTCCACCGCCGCCACATTGCTGGCAATGCGTTGATGGGAACCATCGGACTGTTTCTTGAGGGGGTGCAACAGCCGCCCTGCATGGTTGTGCAACTCCGGCAATGCCCTTCCCTTAGGACAGGTATAGCCCTTGAACAACGGGTTATCCGGATCGCCTGTAACCTGGGTGACCTTGCGCCGGCCATTATCATCTTCAACGGTTGCCAGCACGCCACAGTGGGCAATACACAGTCGACAAATAGTGGGCACGATATCGGGCATCGGCAGGCTCCTGTTCAGCAGCTTGGTGTTTTTAGTTGCCCAACATAATGAAGTGAGAAAGACGTTTCGTAAACCCCACCTATATTACCAATGGATGAGGTTGAACAAGTTTAATCTAATGGTGACCACTGCCGGTTCGGAAACTTGGCAATTGCCGGGCCATACAACCATTCATCCCGGTACGCTTTGCGTGCCAAATATCGAATAATGGTCTCCTTATCCAGCTGATCTTTCTCAATAGCCTGGATCAGAGCACTGGTGGCCTCGGCCGCCGTATGAAAGCTTTCTTGTAAAATTTCAGAAATCTCGCTGCGAACAGTAACATCTATTTCAGCGCCAAAGCGCTGTACCCGCTCCATACAGGCGACCAGAATGCTGACGTCCTCATTTCGTGACTGGGCAAAAGTGTCATCCAGCTTAGGGGCGATAACTTTCCTTAGCGCATAAAGCGCTGCATCAGCCATGGGATCTATTGGCTGACTGGATTCAGGGAAATCTGGTTTTGTCAGGCTGATATTGTAGTAATCTGCCAGCGCCTCGCAGGTAGTGCGATCGCCGATATAGCGATAGGCCAAGTACCAGGCCAGTGGTTCTCGTTTGTTACCGTAGTGGCAGATGGCATGAATGGGGATCATGCCGCGTACATTTTGTTGCACTCGATAATACTGTACAGCTTGTTTTGAATAGGGAATACCGGATTGTTCCTGGTACTGTCTAAACAAGCCGCCTAGCCCCCCTGCCGGGCTCCACAGTTCGCGCACCGAGATATTTCCCAGGTCCTCCATCGGATCGCCCCAATGGCCCCACTCCCAATCGACTAACACGCTGACTTTATTGGCTTTAAACATAAAATTCATTGGCCCGGTGTCGCCCTGCACTAGTGAAACCCGCGCCAGCGGCTTCGGTACATTGGCCTGCAACCATTTAACCGAAAAAGTGATCAGTGGATCCTGGTAGTTTTCCAAAAAACCGGCAAATTGACTAAGCTGGGCATTCAGATCACCCAGTGCACATTCTTCCGCAGTATTGGGTCTTGGGCCCAGGACATCATTCAGGTCCAATGTGTCCGGGTCCAGGGTATGCAAGTCAGCAATAATATCGATAAAGTCTTTCATGATAGCCTGCTGTCGAGGCTGATCATCCAATTCGTGGATATCGGAGCGGCCAGAATCGCGGCTGAACAGCGCCGCGTGGTGCGCCTCATTCCAGCCCATAATAGAGGGCACCGGCACACCCGTTTTGCTCAGCTCCTCGCAGATGCGCACTTCGCGACGCAAAGAGATATTGCTGCGTTCGTCGGGTTTACGATCAATGCGCAGAAAGCCTTCGGTAACACCGCCATCGGTGGCAGTAATATCAACTACCCAGGCCTCTCGACGCGCAACGTGACGCTCTAATCGGGTAATGTGCCCATTGCCCAGCTGACATAACCAGTCTGTAAGACCAGCGGGTAAATCGTGGCTAAAGTGGGGACAGACCACGGTTCCCGAACTAATTAGTGGTCTGCCCCCGGTTTTTAGTGACTTATTCAGGCATTTCTTCCGGGTGTGATTCCGTCAACATATACTCAGACGCGGCGCCCACGTCGTATTCACTCAGGCCACCAGAGCCTCCCTGGGCAGGCATTCCCAGATAACCCTTGTCCACATGTTCAAGCAATACCGCTTCCCATAGATGTGAGCGCCCTGACCAATCTCCCGCCTCACCTCGTCTCGGTGCACCGTCAGCACCGCTGTCATGGCAAGTCGCACAGACCTCCTCATAGACCCGCTTTCCATCATCGAGACGCTCTGATGCTGACACGGCCGTCCCTCCCCATGCTGCCGAAGCGACAACCATTGTGATAATTGTATATTCTCGTAACTTCAAGCTCTTCATAGACTTACTCCGCATGCTCATGCCTGAAGTCTAGCAGACGCAGCAGGCTTCTCAAGACGTATGTAGAGGGTACCTTCGGCCCAGGTGCCATCAAAATCAGTAGCCCGCACAATCACACACAACGAGCCCTTGCCATCATTCGGGACGTCGCCGCTAAAACCCAGCGTCTCAGCATTGAAGTGCAACCACGATGGCAGGTCCTGATGGGAATCCAGACTGGCACTGAAAGCCAACACATCGCCTTCATCGGGGTCGATGAAAGTATCCCCGCGCAGCTCGAAGTCGAAGCGCTCGCCACAGACCAATGCACGGTCTTCCATTCGATGCTCCAAACGCGGCGGCATATTACCCGCCACAGCCTGTTCATGCTGGTGGTACTTTTTAGCGACCGCTACCGCAACCAGAATCCAGATTACAACCAGGCCCATATTCACCAGGGCAAAATCGGCTAAATCAAACTGGAACCAATTCAGGCCGGCATAAATTGCTCCCGCTTGCGCGAGGTCGCCAAAACGCCAGAAAAAAGCTTCGATAGTGGTCTTCCCCTGGTATTTCTTGGCGGGACTCAGGGGCAGGTAAAGTGCATGCCTGGCCGTATTCATGAGCGAATAGTCAGTGGCGTTTTCAAAAATCTTCACCATACGGATAATACTGAACACCGGTATAAAGACCACCAGCCCGTAACCGAAGAAGGCAATGATAGGTAACACCAGAATCGCGCCCTTCACACCCAGCCAACGTATAGCCCTGGCGACAACAAACACCTGCAATAGCAGGGTCAGAAAATTGACGGTCGAGAAAAAAGATCCGTAGAATGCGGCGATAATCGCGGACCTATCAATTGTCGCATCCTGGCTCACCAGCTGGTCGGCATACCTCACCACCAGCTCCGCCAGGATATACTCCCCAGTTGTATTAACCCAGTTTAGCAGCACGATCATAATCGCGAGCAACAATAGGTAACGGTCGCTGAGCACCAGGGAGATACCGCCCCAGAAACCACCGAGGTCTTCATCCCCCACTGTCTGGTGATTGCTCTGTGAACCCGGGGGAATAGCCCTGTGGCCCCAGGCCACACAGGGAATAGTCAGAGACAACAACCCCATCGCCAGTAACATCAATGGCCAGGGTCCGATCAGGCTGAACAGGAAGCCGCTTAAGGCCGGTGCCGCCAGACCTCCCAGCGTGGCCCCCACCATGATCAGTGGAAACAGGCGCTGCCCGCTTTTTACGTTAAAGCTGTCTGCGGCGAAACCCCAGAACTGGGCCGTAATCATTACGCTGAACACCCCAACCCAGACGTAGTATGCGAACCCCACATTCACACCAGCACTTCCAAGCAGAAAAAACACCAGCAGATTCAACAGGAAAAACACGGTGACATAGCGCGTTAACTGAAGTTTAGAGGTATTGCGGAATAGCCAGGCGTAGCAGGGAACGACCAACAGCAGTACACACGCCGTCACGGCGTAGGCATAACTCTTTACTTCTGCAGAGTCGCCCGTCAACAACAGCGGCTCGCGGATGGTCTTGAGGATGTAATAGGACAACATCATCAACAGGGCATAGGCAAAGAAAACTGCCACACTGCGCCCCTCCCCGGGTCGCAAGCGGGTAAACTTCCCTAGCAGCTTATCCAGGGGGGTCAGTCTGTTGGGCCAGTCGGTCATAGAGACTAGTGTGACAACGGCTCTGATTGAAAACCAGCCTCATCGTAACC
>JBALWA010000056.1:0-31661 GCA_036960305.1 Halioglobus sp.
GTGGGTTACCAGGGTGTGACCGGTGGATGTATGACTATCTGCGATTCAACGATCCATCCGTTCCTCATCCCGTCGGTGATACATCGACACCCGCTATCAGCCATCTAAAACCGGGCTTCGGCCTGGGCCTCGTCAAGGCAGCCCCTGGTAACGGTGTGCCAATGCATGCGCATGACACCAACGAGACTTTTGTGGTTCTCAGTGGTAAGTGGAAACTCGAGTGGGAAGGCGCAGAGGGAACAGATCATGCCATTTTGGCTAAACATGATGTCTTAAGTGTGCCTGTCAGTGTAATGCGCCGCTTTGAAGCCGTTGAGGCCGACCCAGGAGAAGAGATGGGTACGATGTTGGCTGTCATTGCCGGCGATACCCCAGACGCCAAATTTTCACCGGAAGCCGTACAGTACTTTATCGACAATGGCAGGATAACGGCGGAACAAGTCGCTGCTATAAAGCGAGGCGAGGTCGAATCGCGACAGGGTGTATAAGGAGGCATGGACAATGACGGCAGACTATCGGATATCTGGCACCCCAGGCAACAGCTTGTATGCCTGGTGGTGAGGATGGTCGCACCCTGTTGATCACCACTTTAAAATTCAATCCTCATGCCAACGATTGGGCCGGACAATGTGTACTCGGACTCGATGGGGCCGTTTTCAATATCCATTTGCATGTAACGATAACCGAACAGGGCGGATCCACTGATTCTCTTGGTTCGAAATTGGCGACCGATCAATGCCTGAAAGTTCCAGGTTCCATCGGTATCTCCCGCGGAATAATCCCCGCGAAAGCCCAGTTGCCAACGACCAGAAATCGGCCTTACATACCGCGCACCCAGCATGGCGTCTGTTAGGCCGACACTATTTGAACTGTCGTGCTGCAGCCCAGGGTCACCTTCCCCCCGCAGTTTAATATCCTGTTCGCTAGCAACGTGTCGCAGGCCGCCCAGTACAGAAATCCCTGCAAGTGAATTGCCAGATAAATGGTATAGCGCACCCAGTTCATAGAATTGCAATTTGATATCTGCGTCAAGTTTCACACCGTGTTCTGTCGCATCATCGGCAATCGAAAAATACGTGACATCTGCAAAAATACCGAATCGATCTGTATTTCGCTCCAGATGTCCCTGGAAGGCGAACTCTACCTTGTCTATGATATCGGTGAATTTTATTTCCTGGTCAATCGACTGGTCGTGGAATTTCATGTCTACCGTGGTATCCATCAGCCACACGTAGGGTGTAAAAGACCAGCGTGCCTCACCATTATTTTCATCTTCTGCCCATGCCATACCCGGTGCCACCAATACCACAACAGACAGCAACTCGGTAACAAAGTTTGCGAAGCGTTGTTTTAGTTCCATGCTTTGTTGCTCCTCATTACCTCGATCTTCTGAGGGAATAACATCCTGTGTTTGGACAAAAGCCATATCGGCTATGGCTTTTCATGTTGGACCAATAGCTAAGGTCAGAAGCTGTAGCGCAATGTCACGCCATAGGTTTTCGGGTCGTTCAGGTAGACCTGGCGACCACCGTCCACACTTCCAAAGAGAGTCTGAGGGGCACTCAAGGTCACCACCTCCTCGTCTGTTGCGTTCATAATCCAGGCAGCCATATCGAAGGAATCATTGCGCCAGCCAACCCGGCCATTAAGAATGCCGTAGCTGTCCTGGACGCCTCTGGGGTCAAGCGCATTGTCGGTCTCTGTTTCATCTGTCCAACTGTAGTCGGCCCGGCCATACAGCTCACCACTTGCCACGCTCCAATGACCCAATATGCCCAGATGATAGCGGTTCTCCGGGGCGAGCGGCAGGGCATCTCCCGACAGATCGCAAGTATTGGCTACAGGATTATCAGGGGCTCTACCGAAATAGCACGACCCCGTACTGAACTCTTCATACTTGGCATCCAGGTAGGTGTAGGAGAAGTCGACGGTGAGCCACGATGTCAGTAGGGCAACCGTATCGATCTCAAGACCACTTGTAGTCACCTCCGCGGCATTGTCCACCAGAAAGTTTAAACCGAGGAAGGAAGCATTCTGGAAGTCGTCAAATTCGGAATAAAATACGTTGGCATTGAGAGTGAGCCGACTTTCCAGCAGAGATGTCTTAACGCCTAGCTCGTAGTTTAATACCTCCTCGTCATCAAATTCACGGTCATCTACGCTCAAAGCACCGCGGCCATCCCAATCGCCGTTAAACCCACCACCTTTGGCTCCCTGAGACACTGACCCATAAAGCATGATGTCATCAGTTGAGTGAAACGAGGCACTGAGGTTCCAGGCCACCTGGTCGGTATCTCTATTGCCCTCTACCGGTGCCGGAACGGTTGTAATCAATGCATAGCTTGGGAAAATGCCTACTTCCGCCCGGGAATCGATAGCCATATCCTTTTCTTCGGTGAACCAGCGAACACCCGCACCCAGTGTCAGGCGTTCACTGAGGTGCCAGTTCCCCTGGGCGAATATGCTGTAGTTTTCAGTGTCATAAGTGCTTTTGAAAAAAGAAGCGTCACCCGGTAGACCGCCCAATGCGGGTGGTGCCTGAAAGAGTGGTAGTAGTACATCGACACCCACGGTTGTTGTCGGTTCGCCAGCGTCCAGTGATCCTCGGGTGAAATCATTTTTGTAGTATGCCAGCCCTGCCATCCAGTCAAAGTCGCCTCCACTTTCGGAGGTGAACCGGAACTCCTGGCTTAAGGTTTCAGCCTCCTGACGATCATAGAAGGTTACGACATCCATGGGGGTCTGCTCGGAATCAAGGACCCCAAAGATCTCGAAATCATCGTAGCTGGTCAACGAGGTGAGTACGAAGCTGTCAAAATCATACTCAATTTTCAGGGTAAGTTCTTTAGCCTCGTCCTCATAGGTATTGGTGTCACTAAACTGCATCACCCTGTTGGTGGGGTCTGTATCGGGCGCCGACCCCATGACGATACCACTGAACGCAGCGCCAAGAGCTCCCAGGTCAACATCCTGGTTGCAACAGTCTGCGTCTTTTTCAGAGTACCCCCCGATGACTAGTATGGATAGCTTGTCTGTGGGTTGGAACGCCAATTGTCCGCGAACCGCCCAGGACTCTTTCTCATTGGGCTCGGTATTTAGATTTATATCCTCAAACGTTCCATCTCTTTGTTCCCAAAACCCGCTCAAACGACCCTGGACGTTATCGGCGAGCGGGCCGCTGACAGATGCCCTGATCACGGAGGCGTTATAGTTGCCGGCGTCAACTTCCATAAACCCTTCAAGTTCATCGGTGGGGCGTTTGGTAATTACGCTAATGAGGCCTGCTGTTACGTTGCGCCCGTAGAGTGTACTCTGCGGGCCCCGCAGTACTTCCACTCGGTCTACGTCCACCAACTGGCCTACACCGAGCCCGCTTTTTGAGCGATAGGCGCCGTCGATAAATAAGCCCACGGCGGGTTCGAAGTTAGGTATGTTGCCCAGATTTCCGACACCGCGAATTCGAAAGGTGGCAAACCCTGGCCCCTTGCTCTGTTCCATGGTTAGCGACGGCACGAGCATCTGTAGATTCAGCAGGTCTGTCGTACCGGACTCTTTTAGGAGGTTACCGTCTATTGCAGACACTGCAACAGGCACATCCTGTAGCGACTGCGCACGCCGCTGGGCCGTCACCACAACTTCTTCCAGAGCCAACCTTGGCGTACTGGTATCGTTCTGCGCCATCGTGGATGCAGTAGAAGCAGCGATTACTGCGCTGATGAACAGTGTGAGCGGTTTACGAATATGCTTTGAAGACTTCATGTTTCTCCCGGAAATTGTGGCCTGTTGCGTTTGAGCAGTTGCCCAGTGGCGCTAACAATGACAGGGATGCATCGTAGAGATTTGGTTTTTCACGTCAGGTGTTTACAGCGAATATGTGTTGGCAAGAGACCTCGTATTAAATTCGAGAAGCTCAGTCAGGGTCAAAAACACCCTTGACCCGGGTCCGCCAGATGGATGGTGGTACCCCTGCATGTTCACTGAATGCCTTGGTGAAATTTGCAAGATCGGTATAACTCAAGCGTTCGGCTAGCCGGGTCATGGAAATATCTGAATTTGCCAATAATTCCATTGCTATCGCTATTCGTACGTCGTGCAAAAGTTCCCGATAACTTGTTCCCAGGGCACTGAGTTTACGCTGTAAGGTGCGCTTCTCGAAGGGGAAAAAGCGCGTGAGGTATTCTTCACCCACCAGTTGCAGCTCCAGGTTCTTGCGGATGAGTATCCGTACTTCTTCGGACAAATCCCTGGGTCTTGATGTTCTGATACTGTCGGCAAACTGATAGAGGTTGTCGTGCCGCACCTCATCGTGCTTTATAAGTTTTATCTTCAGGTCAGAAGAGTGAAAAATCACACCACAAAAATCGGCATCGAAGACAATGGGCACATTAAAGAGCCGGCGATAGGGCCCCAGGTCGGCGGGTTTGGTGAACGTGAAATTCACCATGGAGGGGTGCCAGTGCTGCTCGGTAAGAAAGGCGATGAATCGCCAGAATAGGGCGATTACAAGTTGTTCTACCTGTTTATAACTGCCAGCGGAATCCTCGATTATCGAAAAGATGACATAGCCGACTTCACCGTCGCTGCGCAACTGCCACAGCGTGGATTCGGTGTGGATACTCATCAGGTTGAATAACTCGGTCAGCGCGTCACTCAGGGTAGCGGCAGTCTGGCTGATCTCCCCGAGAATACCGAGATAACTAGACAGATCCCGACGCTTTGCCAATTCCAGGCCGAAGTAATCGCAACCTGTCGTCAAAGCCGATTGCCGCAAGACCGTAGTGATGACTTCGTGTGACAGTAGAGCCTCTGGATTCTGGAGTTGCGCCAGCCTTAGCCCGGCGCTGTCAGCCACCGCCTCAGGGTCGCCGCCTAAGTCGGTCACTAACTGATCGAAATCGCGAATTACTGCCGCCCTGGTTTTAGCCGTCATTCTGCTGTTCCTGAATGCATGTCGACGCATAATGCCAAGTGTCCAATTATTCTGCAAGCTATGGTAGTGGCATCACTCTGGGAGAACCCATCGATGCGCATCATAGATTTTTTTGACAAAGGCGCTGCCTTGTATCCGGAAAACATTGCCTTTGTAGACGCGGCAGGGCAATTCAGCTATCGAGAGGCAAGCAGGCAGACGCACTCGATCGCATCAGCCCTTCACAGCAACGGATTTGGCAAAGGCAGTCACGTCGGGATTCTGGCGCCAAATAGCAGTATTACCTTTGTCGTCTTGCTGGGGGTTTACCGCGCAGCTGCCGTCTGGCTGCCCATCAATCCACGGAACCCAGCCGCCGTCAATGCAGATTTCATGGATCGCTTTGATGGCAAATTACTGTTGTACCACAGTGCCTACGCTGCGCAAGCCAGAGAGATCGTCGCGAAGGTACCCACTATACGATTGGCCGTCTGCATCGACGCATCCAGCGACTTCGGGGCCTCGCTACCTGGGTGGATGCGGGAAGCCGATGATAGTTTTCCCTCGGTAGATCACAGCATGGAGGAGGTATTGTCGATTTTCCCAACTGGCGGCACGACCGGGCCCTCAAAGGGTGTGGTTATCAGTCACCGTAATATTGCCACCTCATTCGCCAATTTTTACGCACACTTCAATTATCACGATAATACTCGACACCTTGTGGTGGCACCGATGACCCACTCCGCGGGTGTCCTGGGCTGTTTGCATTTTGCCCGTGGCGGCACCAATGTCATCATGGCAACGGTCGATCCCGGGGGCATTCTGCGTGCGATACAGGAGCAGGCAATTACCCACCTGTTCGTGCCGCCGACGCTTCTGTATATGATGCTGGTCCATCCCGATGTGGCGCTCTATGACTACAGCTCGCTGCAACATTTCCTGATTGGTGCAGCACCCACGTCTCTCGAAAAACTCAAGCAAGCGGTTGAAGTATTCGGTCCCGTGATGTCCGAGGCCTATGGTCAGTCAGAGGCACCCTCTATCATCACTGCAAAAGCGCCGTGGGATTACCTCGATGACAATGGCGCTGTGATAGAGAGCCGGCTAAAGAGTATCGGTCGTCCGGCAGTATTCAATCAGGTGGCAATAATGGGCGACGAGGATGAGGTCATTGGTGCCGGCGAAGCTGGTGAAATCGTGATCCGTGGTGACCTCGTTACGCCCGGGTATTACAAAAACCCCAGCGCCAGCGCAGAAGTCCGCAAGGGAGGTTGGCACTACACGGGCGACATCGGGGTGATGGATGAGGAAGGCTTTGTCACTATCGTGGATCGCAAAAAGGACATGATTATTACCGGGGGATTCAATGTATTTCCGAATGAGATTGAGCAGTTGCTGTGTACTCATTCAGCTGTTCAGGATTGTGCTGTCATTGGTATTCCAGATGAAAAATGGGGAGAGAGGGTGTTGGGTGTAGTACAACTCAAGCCCAAGGCGCAATGCCAGGAGACCGAGTTGCTTAATATGATCAGGCAACGATTGGGGAGTGTCAAGGCGCCCAAAAATATCGAGTTTCGACGCGACCTTCCTCGCAGTCCGAACGGTAAAGTACTCAAGACCGAATTGCGCAAAGCATATTGGGAGGGGCAGAGCAGAGGCGTTAGCTGACACACACGCTTTGTTCCTGGGCGAAAAAAAGGAAAGTTGACGCTTTTTACCAAATGTTGCCTTGTCTATCTTGCTATAAATCGTAGTCAATATGGGGGCCCGAACTGAAGGAAAACCCCACGAAGTGACAAGGAGGGCATATGAATTGGGGTAAATTGGTTTATCGCTGCATTGGCACAATCGGTCTTGTGTTATTTGCCTGGGGAGCCCGGGCGGATGATCGGCCCAACATCGTTATCATTCTGGCGGATGATATGGGCTATGCAGACATGGGCTCATTTGGTGGAGAAATCGACACCCCGAACCTGGATGCTCTGGCCGCTGAAGGTGTGCGCTTCACCCAATTCTATACGCATGCCAGTTGCTCTCCTACCCGTTCGGTCATGTTGTCCGGCGTTGACACACATCTTAACGGGCTCGGCAATATGGCCGAGTGGACCGCACCCAACCAGGTGGGACAGCCCGGCTACGAAGGCTACCTCAACGATTCGGTGGCAACGCTGCCAGAGCTGCTTCTGCAATCCGGTTATCACACCTATATGACGGGCAAGTGGCACCTGGGCAAGACGCCTGACAAAATCCCTCGCGCACGAGGCTTTGAACGCGACTTTTCACTGCTGGATGGCGGCGGCAACTACTGGGATATGACCAATGTGACTGCCCTCACACCCCGTCTGGTATTCACCGAGGACGGCCAGTACCTCAGTGAATTACCTGAGGACTACTATGCCACCCGCACCTATACCGACAAGATGATCGAGTACATTGACGCCAATAGAGCGGACGGTAAACCTTTTTTCGCCTACGTTGCCCACCAGGCGCCGCACGATCCTTATCACTTGCCCGAAGCGTGGCGTAAACGCCATGTGGGTGAATACAACAGGGGCTGGGATGTGTTGCGGCGAGAACGGCTGGACCGCCAAATAGAGCTGGGGATTACGCCCGAAGGCACGGCCCTGGCCGAGCGCATGTGGTTCGTCCCGGATCCCACCCAATTGGCTGCGGGACCAAGAGCGCTACTGGGCAAGAAGATGGAGCTGTACGCGGGCATGCTGGAAAACATGGACCACCATGTTGGCCGCCTTATTGAGTATCTGAAATCTATAGGCGAATACGAAAATACCCTTTTCCTGGTCTTTGGCGACAATGGCGCGGAGGGCACCGACCTGTTTGAAATGATTGCAGGTACACCCGGTACACTCAATCACGAATGGGCAGCGAAGAAGTGGTCCAATAACGAACCTGACGCCTGGGGGGAGCCCGGCTCCTTCGTGGGCTACGGGCCCATGTGGGCACAGGTATCCATGACGCCGTTCAGTCAGTACAAGGGCTGGCTGGCGGAGGGGGGAATACGCAACGCGTTGGTTGTAAGCGGACCAGTGGTAGCGAGGCCCGACGGCAGTATTAATGACGCCGTGATACATATTGCGGACATCATGCCCACCCTGCTCGAGGTAGCTGGCACAGAGTACCCGGGCACAACGGCGGGGTCGGAACTACCCCCTCTCACCGGAAAATCCTGGCTACCCCTGCTCGCCGGCGGGACCGATGCGATACGCTCTGAGCGGGATTACCTGGCATGGGAATTGTTCGGCAATCGGGCGCTACGCCAGGGCGATTGGAAACTGCGCTGGCAGTTCAAGCCGTTCGGGACAGGTGACTGGGAACTCTTCAATCTGACGACCGACCCCAGTGAACGCACCGATCTCGCCGTACAAGCCCCGGGCAGAGTTACCGCCATGTTGAAATTGTGGGATCAGTACGCGCAGGCGAACAACGTCATCATTCCAAGCCGTTCGCTCTATGAAACCCTGGAAAGACAGCTGCCGCCACGCGTCCCGGACGACCCCGGTTATCCGCCATTGATTCACAAACGCCAGTTTGTACCGCCCCCGGACATGGTAAAGGAAAGCCGCAGTCGAGATTAGATCTTGGCCGGCAGGCGTTTACGGGGCGAGTTTTGGTCATATGGAGGCATCAGGTGAATCACACAGCACGCTCCATCATTGTCGCTCTTATTCTGCTTGTACCCAGTACACAATGCTGGTCTCGACCAAAGTCCGACGTCGTCTCTTTGCATAATGGCGATCGGATCACCTGCGAAATCAAATCCCTGTACGCCGGTTTGTTGGAATGCAGCACGGAGTCTCTGGGTACAGTAAATATTGAGTGGGAGGACATTGCCAGTATTGACAGCAGCTACGAGTACCAGGTGCGCTATAGCGATGGTACGCGAAACATCGGGAGGATAGATGTAGATGGCGGTCCGGGTGAGTTGATTGTCATTGGTAACGGTGGCGTGTCAGATGCAGGCTGGTTGCAGGTTGTCGAGCTGCGACCACTACAAACGACGCTGAAAGACGCATTGGGTGTCTATCTAAGTGGGGGCTACGATTATACCAAGGCATCAGAGACGTCACAGATTAGCCTGGGGCTGGATATCGACTATGAGAAGGAGCGCTCCCACAGTGCGCTCCAATTACGTCATAACATCAGCGATACCAAGGAGGAATCTACCAGTAGTACTAAACTGAATGTGTTCCGTGGTTTTTTTGATGATCCCAGCAGGCGATTATTCCGCTATGGGAATTCATCGTATGAATCGAACGATCAATTGGAACTGGACTACCGGGTTTCACTGGGTGGCGGCGCGGGCCGCTATTTCATTGATGATCACAAACGTCAGTTGGTTTCGGCGATCGGCCTACAGGTGAACACGGAACGTGACTCCACAGGCGAGCAGCAGGAGAGTCTGGAGGCCGCATTGAAGCTTCAAATCGCCGCCTGGAAGTTTGATTCGCCGGAACTGGATGTCAAGCTTTCCCTGAATCTCTACCCAAGCCTGACTGATAGCGGTCGTGTGCGCGGCGACTCGGACCTGCGGTTTCGCTGGGAACTGTACAAGGACCTTTTCTGGGACGTGTCCGGTTGGGGGGTCTATGACAACCGGAATATCGGAGATGGCAACGTTGACTATGGGATATCTACGGGTATTGGTTGGGATTACTGAACACTTGAGCACGTCATGTCGAGGGATAAAGGAGATGGGTACGATGCACAGAATTGCGAAAGTTGGCACTCGAATGGCGCGGAGCGCGGCCTTGTCTGCGCTGCTTTGCCTGTTACTGCCAGCGCATCAGGTCTACGCTGCTGCCAGCTGCGAGCATCCCGTGTCCGACAGGCCCAAAATCGGACTGGTTCTGGGCGGTGGTGGCGCCCGTGGGAGTGCGCACATCGGAGTGATTCGACTGTTAGAGGAACTGAATATCCCCGTGGACTATGTCACGGGTACCAGTATTGGCTCTCTGGTGGGGGCTTTATACGCCACAGGAATGAACGCGGACGAGCTGGAGAATGTCATACTGGATATCGACTGGGACGATTTGTTTGTGGATGAGACGGATCGTAAGGAGCAGCCCTATCGGCGCAAACGCGACGACGACCTTATTCTGTTCGGACCCAAGTTGGGCGTTGGCGAGGGCTCATCCCTGGTGCAACAGGGGGCGATCAGCGGACAAAAAATCAACTTCCTGTTTGAATCGCTGATAAAACAACGTACTCAGTCCAGCGATTTTTCTCGCCTTCCCATACCCTACCGCGCTATCGCTACCGACCTTGTTACTGGTGAAGAGGTGGTGCTTGAAGAGGGCGACCTCGCGCTGGCGATGCGGGCGAGCATGTCGGTGCCGGGACTGTTTGACCCGGTAGAATGGGGCGATTATATGCTGGTGGACGGTGGCCTGGTGAATAATGTCCCCATTGATGTCGTGCGGGATATGGGCGCCGATATCGTGATTGCTGTGAATGTTGGCACCGGCCTGACAGCAAAGGAAGACCTGAATACCATGCTATCCGTGGTCGGGCAATTGACCAATTTTATGACCAAGACCAACACGGATTTGAACATAGCGACGCTCAACTCCGGCGATATCCTGATCGAGCCCCCACTGGCAGATATCGTAACATCGGCAGACTTTTCGAAAGCCAAAGAGGGCATAGATATCGGCTACCTGGCGGCATCAACTGTCGAAATACAGGATAAACTGCGCCCACTGGCGGCAGACGGCCCGGACTACCTGGCCTATCGAAACGCTGTGCAGCGGTGCATTTCGACCCCCCCGACACTGCAGTTTGTGCGCTTGAATAACCACTCCCGTTTTGCCGACTCTGTCATCATGGAGCGGGTAACCGTACAGGTCGGCGACGACCTGGATTTGACTGCCATGGAATCAAGTGTCAGCGACATCTATGCACTTGGGTTCCTACAACTTGTGCGCTACGAACTTGTTCAGGAAGATGGCGAGACCGGCCTGGTGTTTCACGTTGATCAGGACAGTCGCGGCACGCAGTTTATCGAGACAGGGCTGGATTATTCCGGAGGCGACAGTACCAGTGCGATCAACCTCAGGTTAGGCTACCTGAACACGGCGATCGACAATTACGGCAGCGAGCTTCGTGTTCTCGGGCAGATAGGCGAAGACCCGCTATTGCTGGTCGAGGCATACAAGTACTTCAATCCTGAAATGAAACTGTTTATGCAGCCGCAGTTGTTCGCAGAGCGCCGCGAAGTTTTATCGTATGACGATAGCGGCGATGCGCTCCTGTCTACACAGGTCACTCAGTATGGTGGTTCGCTTGCGCTTGGACGAGAACTCAGCCGCTACGGCGCGATTTCAGGTGGTCTCAGGTTATTCTCGGGGGACGGAGAAGTGGACGTGGGTCCCCCGGAAACGGCAGTCAGTAATTTCGATGGTGGAGAATATTTTCTGCGGGGAAACTATGACCGGCTGGATGATCGTTACTTCCCCGGTAGTGGCAGCGTGCTGAAACTCAGTTACTACCAGTCCGATGAGCAGCTCGGTGCAGATCAGGAGTACAAGCAGATTCAGCTCGATGCGCTCACCGCCAAAACATTCAATCGACACACAATCATGGGCGGCCTTCGCTATAACGAAACCCTGGACGATGTGGCTCCTGAGTATGCCATGTTCCGTGCTGGCGGCTTTACCCGTCTTTCCGGGTTTCAGCGCGATGAAATCGCGGGCCAGAACTTCGGCATGCTACTGGCAAGTTACCGTTATCACATTGCCGGGTCCGGGCTGATGCCAGGCTATATAGGCACCACACTGGAGTACGGCCAGGTGGCCGATGACGCCAGCCATATTTTCGACGACGCGCTTGTCCATGGCAGTATCTATTTTGCCTATCGCTCACCGATAGGGCCTCTATACCTGGGCATTGGCGCCGGTGAAGAGGGCAGCGAGAATTTCTTTTTGCGTATCGGTAACGTGTTTGGAAGCTCAAGCATTGGACGATAAACCCGGGCCACGTAGCGCAGTGATGTGACTGAATTTTCTGCCAGTGACGCAAAATGCCAAGTACGAAAAACGTCGCAGTGCAATTATGGTTGTTGATTGAGTAAGCGGATCTCATTCAATAGACGACCAAGAAGAATATTGGCCTTTTGAACATGACAACTCCAAGGAATCTTAAGTTGAAGAAAATTCTAGCTATCCTCACGATATTTTTGACCCAATCTGCGTATGCGGCACACTTTCTTGATCCTGCCGAAATCGCGAGCCTGACACCCCATCCCGCCGTTACTGGTATCTCCCGGCATATTTCGGAGGGTGTTGATCTTGATCGGTACGACAAGCGCCTGATTGGCAGCGTAACGTTTTACTTCGCGGAAAAAAGCAAAAGCAAAGACATCGATGCCGATGAGATGAAAACGATTTCCGACACGATGAAGAGTTCGCTACTCGCTGCCGCATCGGAGAAAGGAAAGGTAGTTTCAGCCCCCGAGGAAAGCGCAGTATTGATCAACATTGCCATTACAGAGATCAACATGCAGAACAAGAAACGAGGCTTATTGGGCTATACGCCAATGGGCCTGGTCGCGTCTACGGCCGGGAACCTGGCCGGTTTCCGAGTACAGTTGCGTGATGCCAATATCGAAGGGGAAGTCGTCGACAGCGTCACTGGTAAGGTTCTCCTGGTCTTTCGAACCGACGACATTGGTAATTGGGATGAGAAAGAGGGGCTCTCATGGGAAGACTTGAGGGCGACTCTGGAGGACATCATGTCTAAGGTGGTGGGTGCGGTGGGCCGGTAGCCTACCGGCGCAACTGTACTCCTACGCTCGGAAGGTTGTTCACGGTTCGCTGGCCGACGGCAGACAGGGCAAGAATGAATTCACCGTGGGTATCCGCTGCGATTTCGGCTATTAAACTTCCAGGTTATGCTCCTAGAAGAACTCGACTCGAATAGGGTAGGGGCCTGTCACGCTATGAAATATTTCTGGTTATCAGTAGTGCTAAATTCGATAGATTATCCTGGCCTGCCCGTGCTGGGCCACGATGAGGATAGAGTGATGTAAGGCACCACTAACCAGATATCTAATTATCTGAACATCCTGAGTTTTCTACGGAACCTTGAGAGTCAATGCGTCCGAGCCCGTCGGCGAGGACACATTTTCATGAGGCCGCCGTTATATTATCTTCGGTGGTCTTCTTTAGGCAGACGAGGTCGTTGAATGAAAAATGGGCACCGGCCAGCGAAAACACAGATGAGTAGGTTTAGGCTAGTGGTGGCTGCAAGTCCGCTAACTGCAATCAGTTGCGGTTCGCACGCGCGGGAAATGGGCCACTACACCGGCTGGGATGCTTCGTGGTATCAAGACTTCCTGACCAGGCCTCCGCAGGGCGCGGCGGCATCCACCGTGCTTCGCCCACAGGCGGTGCCGCATAGGGAACACCAAGAACTCTGACAACACCTTCCTCTTTCTATCCAGTGACAGCGCCAAGCTGTGTCTCGATCTGCGTGTGTGAGACGTTTTCTGTGCTCATCTTGTTTTCCTCGTTTTGAGAGATAGCCTGACTTACCTCAGGCCCGGCACAACCGACCAACAGCGCAACCATCCCCACAAGGACGAATCGCCTGACCAGGAACTTGAATTCTTTCTTATCATTACGCGTTTCAATTACCTTTGATTATGTAAGGCCCGGTTTCCACGGGTCTTGAAATTCAGTTACCCGTCCGTCACCGTGTCAGCCAGAGTATAGGTACGATATCCTCGCCTCCGTGTTGCCGCTAAATACTACACTAAGCTCTTAGCTCAGCCAGCTGTTTGCGAATCTCAACGCTTCTGGACTTGGAAAGCGGATAGCGACTATAAATATAGGCGACCACAAATATTAAGCACATCAACCCAGGACCGTAGCTCCAGGCCAAACGCCCGGTCATAGTATCGGCAACCATAGCAGGGTCAGTGACACCATCAAAACCCGTGAATTCAATGGCAATACCGGCGAAAAAAGCGCCTAGACCAAAAGTCATTTGTTGCGCCAACATCATTCCTGAATTCAAAATACCCTCCTGACGCTTGCCACTTTCCAAGAGCATTTCATCCGCAATATCCGCTATCATTCCGCCGGAAATATTCGTATTAGCAATAAGAAATGACTGCTGAAAAACGATGAAAAAGCAAACCACAAACAACAAATTGTAGCTGCCCAGTGCAGGGGTCAAACCATACAAGTGAAGCATTACAGTATCGACGGGGACGGTTCCCTGAACAAGACCGTGCACGAGAGCATTGTGTCCGTTTTGGACGGAAAAACCCTAGTACCCCACAATGGAGCCTACACGGCAGAGCAATTTTTCGACCAGTTGAAGCTATTTGTTGGGGAGCTCGATGAGGAAGAAAAGCGCGGTGTACGCGAAAGCCTAAACGAAGAGGAGCTCGCCATTTTTGATCTGTTGAGCCAAGGGATTGAGCTTTCAGAGAAGGAGAGGGCGGAAGTCAAAAACGTCGCAAGACAGCTACTTGAAAAATCCCTGATGATCTGGTGATCGACTGGAGGAAGAGGCAGCAGGCAAAAGCTCGAGTGAGAGACCATATTCAAAAGGTGCTGGATAGTCTTCCTGAATCCTATGACAGTACGACCTGGAACAACGTCTTTGATGCAGTTTACCAACATGTATATCAAGCTTATCGAGGCTAGGCGGAAAGTGTTTACCACTGACTCTGCGGTAGGCCAGCAGGGGGGCTTTACGAACCAGTCCGGACTTACGCCCCACGGGGGTCAGGATAGCAACCGGCCCGCCCAGGAATGTATTCCACAAGCGACCACCGGTTAGCTCGTAGACTGTCGTTTGCCAGCGCCTTACCTTGTTGATAATCCAACTACCGAATTTCTCCTGCTTCTGTGATGAAATCCGCTGGGGACCGAACGCTATCGGCGACTTAATGCGCCTGATCCGGTAAAGTGGAAGGCAAAGCAGTTGTGGAAGCTGTAGACAAACTACAAACAGTTCATCAAACAGAGGAAAATATGTCGCTTTCATTTTATGACACCAGCGTGCAGAGCTATCTACAAGTACTGAATGGGCTTATCGGAGTACTTGGCAAGGGGCTTAGTTACGCCGAAGAGACTGGGCTGGAGCCGCAAGAAATGGTTATGGCGCGGCTTCACGAAGATATGATGCCTCTGCACTTCCAAATCATTTCCGCAGCACATCACTCGCTGGGTGCGATACAGGGGATGGAGCAGGGCAGCTTCAGCCCACCCTCGTTCGAACTGGATATGGACTACCCGAGCTTGCAGGGGCTGGTTGTTTCAGCCCGCGATACGATCGCTGAATACGACCCAGCGGCAATAGAATCCCTGGCTGAAGGTGAGATGGTATTCAAACTTGGAAAAAACGAAATACCCTTTACCAACCGGAATTTTTTATTGTCCTTTTCCTTACCAAATTTCTACTTCCACGCTACCACCAGCTACAGCATCCTGCGCATGCTTGGTGTACCCCTGGGTAAGATGGACTACATAGGCCAAATGAAGATTGGGGCGTAGCGGTTCTGGTGAGCATGTTTGCCGTTGGTTAAATAAACCAAACGCCATAATCGAGCGAAGTCATAGAATGGAGTAGGGTGGTGGCTTGAACGTAGTACACGGATTTCTATGATCTTGAGAAGTTAATCAGGCAACCCCCAAATTTGCTATTAGGAACTATATCCCGCTATAATTTGTAAGACATATACTTACAGGCAGGAGGTGTGTAATGGCAGGCACTATTACTTTTAGACCCACAGAAGAGCAAGGTGGATTTATAGATGGCATGATTGAATCGGGCGATTTTTCCAATCAGAGCGAGGTCATTCGGGCTGGAATACGCTTGCTCCAAGAACAGAGGGTTGAATCAAAGTTAACGCAACTGCGGCAACTCGTTCGAGAAGGTGAGGATAGTCCAATTGTTGACGATTGGAGTGCCGAGGGTTTTATCGGCAGGATGAAAAAAAAGCACAATGCCTGACCATCCAACCTTTCATGTTCACGAAAAGGCAGACACTGATCTCGAAGAAATCTTCGAATACAGCGTCGAGCAGTTCGGCTTTGCTCGTGCAGAACAATATGTTTACGATATTGAGCAGGTTTTTAAGGGTCTAGCTACCAACCCAGCTCTGGGTAGGCAGTTTGATCCAGATGTTAAGCACTATTTTCAGTACCCCGTAGAGTCCCATAGCGTTTTCTATGCGCCCACTGATACAGGGGTAGAGATTTTCCGCATTCTACATCAAAGCATGCTGCCGACCCTCCATCTTTAAAGGTAGGGGGATAGCAGTGACGGACAACGTGAAACATGCTTACCACTAATTTCTCGTGCCTGAAGCCGTGTATGTCGGTTTCAGCGTCTGATTGCTCATAAATGCAACAAGTTGCACCCAGTCATCTCTAGCGCCTATTTAACATAATATAGTTATTTAGGCGGATATTTCCCGCTTTAAAAGCTAACCGATAAAATCCAAAGCTTCAATTCCTGATGCTAACTGTACGCGGGTGATTTAGAGAACTGTAGCTAAGCCCGTATACGGATTGGCTAGAAACGTTTCAGGTATTGCGTACCTGACCGCAAACATTCGATATCTAAGGACGAAACAATTCTCCAGAGCTCACCTGATTGAGCCGATCACTCGATTCTAGCCACGAGCATGGTTCAGTCAGCATCCCTATTTTAACCATCCAATACAAAATCGAATTTAACGACTAGCAGGAGAATAACTCGTGTATCGGTGTTTATCGATGCGCTGTCAGACTCATCGTTCAGTACTGGGTGTCGCCGAAACTGAAACCATGCACGTAGGAGCGCCTCATATTTCTACCTGGACAGGCCTCAGGGCAGACTTGATCCAAAACTTTACTGGGAATCACTGAAAGGCTGCGCAGGACTGTGCCTGTGTCTCATGGGGCCTCAATAAATTATCAATCCGCTAGGCCCATCGAAAACAATTAACAAAGTGATGAACGAAACAGAACCATAATCCAAACACTGTATTCACTAATACAGCCAATACCTAGCGACGCCGGCGAAGCACACAGAGGCTGCGTGAGGATAGCGTGTTGTGCGACTGGTTAAATCAATACGGTATATGTCATAGGCGCGGAGAGCGTCCTGAAACCCTAATTAAAGTGATTTCTAGCTTAATACGCAGCATTCACACCCCTGTATAACTTTATACACATATGCGCATAATATATATTATGTTAAATAGAGTATTTACCCCTATAGTTATACACACCCTGTTAATAGGCAAACAGGCATACATCTCAATATCCCGCCCTACTTCAATGTGCGTTTTGGAAAAGTACTTGGAGGTCTGTTTCTTTGGTGGGAATGTATCTGATCGAAATTTACGTACAGGAATGCGTCTATTGCCTGGATCTCGCGTCTACAGGCAACTGCTGCGCAATTAGGCTAAGGCATGACTACTAAGGGAGAGAACGTGGGCGCGATGGGAGAACTGTTTGAGAACGACGATGGCAATATTGTTCAGCACCTTAAAGAAGCTGCCCTCTAAAAGTACGATTGGCGTCTCGTGGATGGCTAGACTCAGGCGTTGCGGATGGTGAGGCCGCCGTCTACTGGAATGGTCGCCCCGGTGATAAAGCTCGCCGCGGGCAATACCAGAGAGAGCGTGATATGCGCAACTTCCTCTGGCTGTCCGTAGCGTCGCAAGGCCGTGCGCCTATTGGCAAAGGTCTGCTTGTCCTGATCGGGAATACCCTGGGTAATACCCGTTTCAATGGGCCCCGGACAGACGCAGTTTACGGTTATCCCCGCCTTTCCCAACTCAACAGCCAGCGCTCGGGTCAGTCCCAGCGAGGCGTGCTTGGCCACCACGTAGGCACTGTTGTAATTGGTCGCTCCCAGCGCTTCGGTAGAGGCGATGTTCACAATGCGAGGGTGTTCGGCTTTGTGCAACCAGGGCAATGCTGCACGCACCGCCCACTGCTGTGCATTAACCATTACTGCCAGGGACTTTTCCCAGCTACTGTCAAAATCTTCCTCCCCAAATGCTCCGGGTAAAGCGAAGCCGGCATTGTTCACCAGAATGTCCATCCGGCCAAAATGTTTGGCGCTGTGCTGAACAGCCTCCATTACCGCAGCTTTGTTGCTGCAATCGGTGGGCACAGCTAAAGCCTTGCCTCCCTCTTCATTAATTTGCTGGGTGAGCGCCTGCAACGCTTGCTCATTGATGTCCACTAGCGCCACCGAAGCGCCCTCGTCCGCAAACAGCAATGCTGTCGCTCGCCCCATGCCACTGGCTGCGCCGGTGATAAATGCTACGCTGCCAGAAATGGAACGGCTGAGCTTGGAATGTTTTCCCATGGAATAAATCCTTTGTTCGCCTAAAGCGTATCGATCAGGTATCGAGCTATCCGTTCGTTTGACGCATAGACCACACCCTGGTGATTCATAAAGGTCGAGCCCGGACGATTGAGTTCCAGCGGTTGGCCATGGATATTACTGGCCCAGCCCCCGGCCTCGCCGACGATACACACGGTGGCGGCGAAATCCCAAATACTGCCGCCGCCCTCTTCGGGCTTGGGCAGTTTTACGTAGCACGCTGCGGGGTAGTCCAAAACCTGACAGGCATTTTTCACCGCACCGCTACCATAAACCATTGCAACGCCATCCAGACCTGAATCCTGTGCACACCCGTTTAAGGTGTCGAGCATGTCATCATAATTTTCATGTGCTGCGAAGCTTGCATCTGCAAATGCCATTAGCGAGGTTGATGCTGAATTTTGCTGGTCCATCGGAGCTAGATTTCGACAGGCGCCCTGCCCTTTGATTGCTTGCACCAGCGTAGAGGCCACCGGATCGTAAACAACACCAATCAGAGGCACACCTGATCGGTCGACCAGCGCGATTGAAACCGCATACCCCGGACTCCCCTCCATAAAAGGCAGCGTGCCGTCCAGCGGGTCTACACACCAGTAATAAGGTTTTAGCAGCCGTTCGGGAATAACGTCAGGGACATTCTGTGACGACTCCTCTCCGACGAAAGCGATGTCCCATTGCTCAGAAGTTGCCTGCAGACACTCCCGTATGATGGCTTCACTACGAACATCCACCTCGGTAACAAGCTGGGATGCCGCGCTACTGCCGACGTCTTTGAAATGTCGCTGCAATTTTTTGCGGTCCGCGCCTTGAATAAACTGACCGGCCTCTCGTGCAGCCTGGATGGCTATATCACACAGCTGCTGTAAAGGCAGGGCAACGTGACTCATGATTGCAGTCGCTCGATGACTCTTCGGGTCAGTTGCTCGCTATAGCTGTTGAGTTTCCAGTGGTCCGGGCTCCAGCCCTTGAGAAAGCGATGAAAATCCGCCCAGGCCACATCGTAGAGTCCTCGCCACTCTCTTTCCAATTCGGCAGCATCCAAACCGGGTTGTTTTTCTGTGACGCGCTGACCCAGCCTGGAAAAGTAGTAATCCAGCAATGTGCTTTCTAAAGCTTCGCATTCGTCTTCACACAAACAGCTGCCCACAAAATAGGCCACGTCCTTCATGCCGCAGCCTCGCCCCACGTACTGGAAGTCCACAGCCGCCACGCCGGGTTTTGGCGTATCGCCCGTGAAACAGAAGTTGGCCAGCTTGGCGTCACCGTGAACCAGGGTTTGATAGCGACACTGTCGCAATTGCTGATCGATATTCGAGGCTGCTTCGCGCAGGCTAACATCCTCAAGGGCAGCCAATTCATCGGGGCGGGTATCGAGATGCCAATAGCCACCACATTCCCAAAGTCCGTCTGCCGTGGTATTCAGGAATGTTGCATGAAAACTCGCCAGCCAGTCCAGGCAGGCACGAATGTCCTCAATTGCCACAGTCTCTTTTCTGAGATCAAACCCGGCAGCATCCAGATCCGTTAGCACCAGTACGGTTTCATCCTCTACAACATTGACGGCAAGACAGCCAGGCACCGGGCAATCACTGTCGCATTGATCAGCGTAGTCCTGATACCAGTGAGCTTCCACCTGGTAAGAGCGTATTTTGCGATTGTGAGAACGTCCCGTGTTCCAACCACGGGGATGGCTACCCGCTTCCGGCAGTTTGATGTGCTTGAGAATCACCGAGGGATAGGTACTGCCTTCCAGCTCAAGGCGAACAATCTCGCCGTAGCCACTCCATAACGATTGAATGACGGTGGCGCTGCGAATCGACTGCGCCCCCGTTGCCGAAAGAACTGTGTTAGCGATGGCTGTATTCATAACAACAATATAACCAAGAATTGGCAGATGTTCAGCTCAATGTCTCGAATTAGTCCCCGGAGTTCAATACCCGGACCAGTTCGTAATACTATGGAGCATATAAATGCGTGCCATTTATCATCCAAGTCAGCACGGGTGAGCTCTTGGGGTCAACCAACCAGTGACAGTATCTCAGTTCTTTGTGCCTGATCAATCGCAACCATTTCCTTGGCTACATTGAATTGCCTGTTGATTAAAGCTACTTCCAGGAGATCGTCTGCCACTTGATATGACTTAATTTCCTTAAGCCATACAAGCACACTCGATAAATGCCAAAGAGCAGACTTACCTTCATGTACTGGTGGAGGAAATGTGCCACCGCTAGATACCATAATTTTTCTAATATTCTGACGAGTACATCCAACGATATCCGCCACATCGGTGAGTCCAACCAAGTCTGGAGTTGCCTCAATCAGTTTTGCATCTGGCACCACGTGCCTGATATCTGCAACCGCGGAAGAAATTGCACGAAAGGCACTATCGGCCTCCCTCGCGAAATCCAATGCAATGCGACCAGGCTGGCCGATACCAATCAAAGCATCATCACACCCTACCTCACCCAATCGCTCGACCAACTCATCCATATCGCTTTCAGAAGCAGGAAGGCTGAACTTCAATCTGAACTCATAAATTTGCATCACCTAATCCTCCTATTGACCGACTTCGTCTTCCTGCTGGGTGGCTGTACAATTATCTACAACTCGACGTAACTGGCGAGCGTGATTGCTTGGATTCTTTGGAGTACTCCAAATGCTCGCGATACAAAACTCGCCGCAACGGCAGCCATCGTCGTTATAGGGGCAGTACATTTTCCCCCAAGCGTGAGATCCTCCTCTCTCAATCCGCCAGCCCTTTGACACTGCGTGTTTGAGAGCACTTTCAACTTCCGACTTTGCATGTCGTTTTCGAGCCATCCCGATGATCCAGGCTTTGGAGTGAATGGTAAAGCGACCACTGCGGGTTGTCAACCGACAACCTCGGTGATCGATTCGATAAGCTGGATAGGTTACATGGGTACTGGCATCGCACGCTCGCTTCTTCTGGCATCAAATGTGTCCGGATGGCTTAGCGTCAATAGGGAATGACAATGTGGTTCTGTCACACCTTGTTTACGCATCGCTATCCCGGTCATACACAATTTGGCCGAATATGATTCCGTCGCATCGTTTCCACCGGACTATAGTCACGGCCATCGAACTATAATTTTGATGGCGCATCACTATGATAAAAATTAGACCCATAACAACCGCACTGACACTGGCTTTATACGGAACTGGCGCTCTGGCCCAGGGTATAATGTTGGAGGAAATCATCGTTACCGCCCAGAAACGGTCCCAGAGCCTGCAGGATGTACCGGTTGCCGTGAATGCCTTCACGTCAGAAATAATTCAGGAAGCGGGCATCCACAATACCGCTGACCTGGCAATCATGACACCCAGCCTCCATTCGCTGAACGTGAGCAGCCCTTTCACCACCAAGCTGCAGATCCGTGGTATCGGCACAGCACAAAGCGACCCGGCCCTGGAGCCTTCGGTGGGCGTATTCGTCGACGGCGTGTTCCTGGGACGTAGTGGTTTAGGCATGTCCGACCTTACCGACATCGAGCGCATTGAGGTGCTACAGGGTCCCCAGGGTACGCTGTACGGCAAAAACACCAACGCCGGCGCTATCAGCGTGATTACCAAACGTCCTAGCTTTGAGGGGTTTGAAGGCTACGTAGAGGCGTCTGTTGGGGACTACGACATGCGCAACCTGACCCTGGCCGCTTCGGGCCCCATAAGTGATACGGTGGCCTATCGGCTGTCGGGAGATATTCACCAGCGAGATGGCTACCTGGAAAATAGTGGCGCTGCAGACGGCAACGATGCCGATGACTGGAATGTGCAGGGCAAACTGTTATGGGAACCCAACGACCGCTTAAGCCTTATGCTGGCGGGTTCCCACGTAGATCGCGACAATACCTGTTGTGTTCCCGATGCCACACAAGGAGATGCAGTACAGGCGGAGCTGGCGCGACAGGGCCTGCCGCAGGATAAGAACGACCCCAGAGACTACGAGGTAGCCACCAATGAGGATAGCGAATTCAAATTGGAGTCAGATTTGCTGTCACTGCACATCGACTACGACATGGATTGGGGCACCATTACCTCCATCACCGCCTGGAACGACTACGAGTACACTGCGAAAGTCGATAATGACCGCAGCGAGTTGGATATTTTGGGGGGGTTGCCCGAATTCAATGCAGGCGACAGCCTGTCCCAGGAATTGCGTCTGGATTCACAGCTGGGTGACACTATCGACTACCAGCTTGGCCTGTTTTACTACGAGCAGACAACCCAGCGAGGCGACGGCACCCCAAGCTTTACAGTCGGTGATGACTTTCTCACCATTAGTCCGCAGTTTGCGGGAATTGCAGCACCTGGTGATTATTTGTTTGGCAAGGGCGTCTGGAACAACGATACCTTTGCAATCTTCGGTCAGGCCACCTGGCATATTGGCGAGCGCTGGCACCTGACCGGCGGCCTGCGCTGGACGGATGAGGAACGAGAGGCCGACCTGTTCTCTGATAACGTCTCAACTGCGCCTTTGGTGGCCGTAGGAGTGACCTCCTTCCTGGGCCGCGTCAGTGCCCCGGTCGATGACACCTTTGATCGCTCCTCTGATAATGTGGACTGGACGCTCAAGGCTGCCTATGACGTCAGTGATAGCACTATGGTCTATGCCAGTGCCGCAACGGGCACCAAATCGGGCAATTTCAATGGGGTCAACGGCGACGCCGATGAGCGCGAATTCGACGACGAATATACCCTGAGCTACGAACTGGGCCTCAAGTCGACCTTTCTTGATTCAAGGCTGCGCCTAAACTCTGCAATTTTCTATACCGAGATCGAGGATTATCAATTCCAGCAGGGACTTCCCTCGGGCGGCACCATGGTCAGCAACGAGGCAGACGTGGAAGTGTCCGGGTTAGACCTGCAGTTTGATGCATTGGCGTTGGAGAACCTGACGCTCACCGCCGGCCTGCTGTATATGCACGATTATGAGGTTGTCTCCGGCCCCAACACGGGCAAACCGCTTTCCACTACACCGGATTATACTGCCAATCTCGGTGCGACGTTAGTGTTCCCCCTGGCTGATGGAACACTGTACTTGCGCGGGGATTATATGTACATGGACGATCATGTGACGAACAACAACAATGAACCCGATGACGAGGCTTTTCAGGATAGGGAGCAGCTCAACGCCAAGCTGGGCTGGCGCAACGACAACTGGAATCTGTCGGTCTGGGGTAAGAATCTGACCGATGATGGCTATGCAGGTTTGACTTCTCAAATCCAGCTCTTCAGTGGTTCACGGGCCTATTACCTCACGCCACCAACAACCTATGGCGCAACCCTGCGCTATGATTTCTAATGTTAAAGGGGGCAAACCATGCTTAAGAAAATCGGTTTAGGCGTTGTTGTCGTACTGCTCATGGCCATCGGCTTTGTCTGGGTCAAATTGCTGATGCCCTTACAGGAATCAGCTGATAAAAATGGGCCGGAAACCGCGGCCCGTGACTATGCCTTGCAAGACGACAGTAAGTTAACACTGCCCGCCCCACAAGCCGCCATTTATCAGGCGGCGCCCAACCCAGATATGAACCTGTATTGGGGTGAATTGCATCTGCATACAAGCGAAAGTTTTGACGCCACCTTGTTTGGTAACTCGTTGGGGATTGAAGACGCCTACCGCTTCGCCAAGGGCGAGCCGCTAAGCAGTGCCGGTGGTGAGGTCATGCAGCTTGCCCGCCCACTGGACTTTGTAGCGATCACCGACCACGCCGAAGGCTTCGGCACCCGCACCCATTGCGATGGTCCAAATCTATCGTTTAGCGAGCGTGCCGCCTGCTGGCTGGCAAACGAGCCCAACCCGATGATTTTTCAAATCCTGACCAAGGGTGTTCGTGGCAAAGCAAGCCCCGGCGACCCATCGAAACCGGCTGGTGTCTATCAACCGACGACCCGGAAGTCCCCTAAACCCGGTTCTTTCCCTACCTGCAGATTTGGCGATGGCGCACTCGAGCGTTGCATTAAAAACGCCGGCGTCGATTGGGCCCGCTATGTCGAATTTGCCGACAAGTACTATGAGCCGGGGGAATTGACCACACTGATTGGCTATGAGTATTCGCCGGGAATGCCCGAGCAAGGCAAACATCATCGCAACGTTATCTTCCGCTCCAACACAGTTCCTGAACGCGCCCTTTCAAGCCTGGATGTGCCAAACGCCATTGAGCTGTGGAAGGGACTTGAAGCCACTTGCGGCAAAGGTTGTGACTTCCTGACCATGCCGCATAACCCCAACAAGGCATGGGGCCTTACCTATTCACGCTTCACCTGGGACGGCCAGCAATATGGCGAGGCCGACTGGCGTCTGCGCCAAAGGCGCGAACCGCTGACAGAAATATTCCAGATCAAGGGCGCTCAGGAGTGCGCGCTTGGGGTTGGCGCTACGGATGAAGAATGCGCTTTCGAACAGGTATTCGACCCCTGCCAGCCGGGCGAAACCACTGGTTGCGCCTTTGAAACAGGTTTTGTCCGCCAGGGGCTTAAGGTCGGGCTGGAGCTTGATCAGGAACTGGGGTTTAACCCGCTACAGGTCGGCTTTATCGCCGCCACCGACAGCCACAACTCCAACCCGGGTGACGTGGAAGAATGGGACTTTCCCGGCGCGGTAGGTGCAGTCACGTCTTCTGCCGCACGGCGTTTGAGAGAGACTGAGGAAGCAGCTGCCCCTTATAAAGCGATTCTGAAATTTCACACATCGGGCGGCCTGGCCGCGGTGTGGGCTCCTGAAAATACCCGCGAAGCGATTTTTGATGCCCTCGCCCGCCGTGAAACCTACGCCACATCAGGCCCGCGTATGGCCGTGCGCTTCTATGCAGGCTGGGGAATTGATGAGGCAGTAGCAAACGACCACAACGCCGTTCCGTCCTTAATGGCCAATGGTGTGCCCATGGGCAGCGTGCTGCGCCCGGATGCCACAGAGCAAACATCTCCCGGCTTTTTTGTCTGGGCGACACGCGACCCAATGGACGCCCCGCTGCAACGGGTGCAAATGATCAAGGGCTGGATCGATGCGCAGGGCCAAACTCAGGAAAAGGTTGTCGATATCGCCTGCGCCGACGGACTGACGGTAGACCCTGCAACGGGCCGCTGCCCGGATAATGGTGCCAGTGTTGATCTCAATACCTGCAGCTTCAGCCCGGGCTCCGGTGCCAATGAAATGAAAACAGTCTGGCATGACCCTGACTACGATCCGGACCAGAGTGCCTTCTACTATGTTCGTGTACTGATGAACCCGACCTGTCGCTGGTCAAGCTATGATGCTATCCGCCTTGGGCGTGAACCTGATCCCCGCGTCCCGGCTACAATACGGGAGCGCGCATGGTCCAGCCCAATTTGGCTGGATCCGGTCCGGCTAGACCCGGTCCGGCTAGACCCGGCAAGCTAATAGGCTGCAGTGGCGGTGATTGCACTGAGGCCTGCCATGGGGCTTACTGCACCTACTAGACGACAACAGATGTCCCTGACAGTGAATACAAACTCAAAGTCCCGGTTATACCCCATTTGGCTGCTGGCCCTGATTCTGCCCGTCGGTGGACGCTATCGCCGGGTGTTGACCGCGGCCGTGATCATGGCCTTGCTATGGCTGGTACTTAATGCCCTGGACGGCAAGACCGATAACTACGAAAAGCTCTTTTTTGCAGCGGTCATCGCTTATTCGATCGCAATTTTTTCGCGCATCATCATGCAGTCTCAACGTGCGCTGGATGAAATAGCGCGGGAGCTCGATGCTCCTGGCGACGTGATGGCCGAACAACGGTTATCGATTTCGCATAAAAGCGCGCTGTGGATTATCGTCACAACTGTGGGCGCCGTAACCTTTGGTCTACTGCATCTCACGCTCATTTATGGCTCGCGTGGTGCACCGTTCAATGAAGTTTTTTTTAGTGGTCATTTTGTGGCCAGACACATTGGAACTATCGCCACCTGGTTGGTAATGACCACTAATATCAGCGCCCTGTTTGCCAACGCGCTGTTGTGGGCGAGTGTGGGACGCTCAATTGAGATCGATCTGTTCCGGCCCGGCCCGGCCTGCATCATCGGTCGTACCGCGGTGCTGTCAACGCTGTCGGTGATTGGAGCACAGGTTCTGTTTGTTATATTGATCATGGGTCAGGGGTGGGACTGGGTGAGTGTATTTCCCGGTCTGGCTGCGAGCTTCGCGCCAGCAATGCTGCTTTTCTTTATACCGGTATGGCCGTTGCACAAAAGACTGCAGGGCGCTCGACAGTCTATGCTAATCGCAGTAGATGACGATATTCGCAAGTTGGGGCCGATCTCGGAGGCGCGTATTCGCGACGGCACCGCGATCGATCAGTTTAATCGTCTGCTCGTGATGCGCCGGGAAGTTCAGCAGGTTTCTACCTGGCCCTTTGATGGGACTAACCTGCTCCGCATTGCTTTCTATTTGCTGCTCATACCGTTGACCTGGGTAGGCGCTGCTTTGGTAGAGAACGTGGTGGACTTGTTTCTCGTCTAGAAAATCTGGCCGATTATGATTCCCAAGCTTGATTGCATAGCACCATAATAAGAGCATCAAAAAACCAAGGATCCAGCCCTCGAATAAGCGCTTTAACGGGCTGTTAGCGTTCCTTTATCCACGCCTCATGCCGATACTCAAGGCTATGTGGTAAAAAGAGATGAGATCAATGATTTTACGTACTGCAATAATTGTCGCCATCGCGTTGACAGCCGCCTGCTCGGGCGATCCATCAGAATCGGATAAGCGCGCGCAGGCACAAGAATACTATCGGACGACCAATACGATAATCCCGGCGAATGATGAAATCATAACGTTCCCAGCATTATCGAAGCCCGATCATAGTCGCCCCCTGCCCAACCGTGATCGCAATGCCTACTTCGGCGACTTGCACGTGCACACGACACTCTCTTTTGATGCTTCTGCTTTTGGTACAACCGCCTCTCCGGCAGATGCCTACCGCTACGCGCAAGGTGAAGCGATCAAGCACCCCGGTGGCTTTGAAGTACAGATGGCTCAACCATTAGATTTTTACGCGGTTACCGATCATGGTGTTTTTCTTGGCCTGATCAACGAAGCCGCAGATACCAGCACGCCAATTTCACAATACGATTTTGCAGAGCCGTATCACAATATTAACGAATCGGTTGATGGCGGCCTATTGGACTTATCAAAAAGAAGTAAAGTGTTTTACGGTTTTGTTAGTAATGTGGTGGCTAGTCTGCTCGACGGTACTATTAGTAATTCGGTCGTCAACGACGTCAGCAAGTCAGCCTGGATACAAACCGTTGAAGCGGCTGATGAAGCCTACAAACCCGGTACGTTCACCACGTTTGCAGCGTATGAATTCACGTCTTCGACCGCAGAGAGTGAAGCCCTGCATCGCAACGTAATTTTTCGTGGCACCGAGCGCCTCCCCGCGGTGCCTTTCTCGCGCTTCAATAGTATTAACCCCGAAGGCCTGTGGGATTGGATGGACGGGTTGCGCAAACAAGATATAGAAAGTCTGGCGATACCGCACAATAGCAACGGCTCCAACGGCGCGATGTTTATGTTTACTGATTGGGCTGGCAACGCCATTGACCAAGAGTACGCCGACCAACGCTTGCGCAATGAACCGCTAGTAGAAATCACCCAGGTCAAAGGCACATCAGATACGCACCCGTTACTGTCAAAAAACGACGAATGGGCCAATTTCGAAATTCTCCCCCTACGCACCTCATCCCCGTTACCCAGTGCTCCACCGGGCAGCTACGTGCGAGATGCATGGTTACGCGGTTTGTCTATGGCGGACAGCGCTGGGGCAAACCCTTACAAATTCGGCGTTATTGGTTCTAGCGATACGCATACAGGTGCTGCCTCAACGCAGGAGGACAACTACTTTGGCAAAGTTGGGGCGTTTGACAGCACCGCGGAAAAACGCGGCTCTATACCTGCGAGCTTTCTTTACGGCTCGCTGGTCAAGCTAGTCGCACCCAAATATGCGGAAGAAGTAGACGAACAAACCTACCTTGATTTTTCCTACAAGTATTGGGGAGCTTCTGGTATTGCCGGGGTATGGGCAGAAGAAAATACCCGCGAGGCCATTTATGATGCACTGCGCCGTAAGGAAACATTTGCCACTAGCGGCACACGTATAAAGGTTCGATTTTTTGCCAGTTACGAACTCACCGATGCGACGCTAAATAGCCCGGACCTCGTCAAAAACGCCTACCAAAGTGGCACCACTATGGGCGGCACCCTGCAAGTAAACGGTGATCGCCAACCCACGTTTTTAACCTGGGCCATGGCCGACCCAAACACTGCCCAATTGCAGCGTATGCAAATCATCAAAGGCTGGCTTGAAAACGGCGAACATCAGGAGCAAGTGTACGACGTGGCTTGTTCAGATGGATTAACCGTAGACCCGCAAACCCACCGCTGCCCGGACAACGGTGCACAAGTCAACCTGGATAACTGCTCCAGGACAGCAAATGTTGGCGCGCGCGAACTAAAAACCTTGTGGCAAGACCCCGACTTCACTCCAGGGCAGGAGGCTTTTTACTACGTGCGCATACTCGAAAACCCTGTTTGCCGATGGTCCACTTGGGACGCCATACGAGCAGGCAAGACACCCCGTCCAGACTTATCAGCGACCATTCAGGAGCGCGCATGGTCATCGCCTATCTGGTATAGCGCGTCGAGTAAAAACAACAACTTTGTAGATTGAGATTACTACTACTATGACTAAACAGTTTGAATCGGTCGATGTGCTAATTATCGGCGCCGGTCTGGCGGGAATCGGCGGTGCCTGCCAATTGCGGCGCAATTGCCCGAACCACAGCTTTATGATCCTGGAATCACGCGAAACCAGCGGTGGTACCTGGGATTTATTCCGCTACCCCGGTTTTCGTTCCGACAGCGATATGTACACCTACAGCTATGGTTTCAAACCCTGGAAAGACAAATCGACCATCGCCGACGGCCACAAAATCCTCAGCTATATTCGTGAGGCAGCAGCAGAATATGACGTGGAACAGCACATCCGTTATCAGCATAAGGTGGTGGCCGCCAACTGGTCATCCACCGACAATCGCTGGCTGGTGACTGCCGAGCTCAGTGGCACTGGTGAGCAAGTAACAATAAGCTGCAAGTTTATGTTTAATTGCAGCGGCTACTACGACTACGAGCAAGGTTATACACCAGAGTTTGCCGGCATCGATGTCTTTAGCGGACAGGTCGTTCACTCACAGCATTGGCCTGAAGACCTGGATTACCAGGGCAAGCGAGTTGTAGTGATCGGCAGTGGCGCCACCGCGGTGACACTGGTGCCAGCGATGTCCAAAGACACGGCCAGCCTGGTGATGTTACAGCGCACGCCAACCTATATCGCCAGCCTACCCTCTGAAGACCCAATGGCAAAAAAACTGCGCAAGTGGTTACCGAATAGTTGGGCTTTCCGCCTGACCCGCTGGAAAAAGGTGTTGTTTCAGATTTATATCTACCAGCTATCCCGTCGGAAACCGCAAGAGCTTAAAAAATTCCTGATTGGTGGGGTGAGAAAAGCGTTGGGGCCGGATTATGATGTCGCCACCCACTTTACCCCTGACTACAATCCCTGGGACCAGCGTCTGTGCGCGGTACCTGATGGCGATCTGTTTGCCGCGATCCGCGAGGGGCGCGCAGAGGTGGTAACCGATCACATTGATCAGTTTAATGGGGGGGGTATACAGCTCAAATCCGGCAAGCAACTCGATGCTGACATTGTAATCCTGGCGACGGGTCTTAATTTGAAATTTGCTGGCGGTGTCAAGCACAGCGTTGATGGTAAGGAACTCGATATAGCCGAGCATTATATTTACCGGGGGATGATGTTCTCTGGACTGCCCAATATGGCATTTACCGTGGGCTATACCAATTCTTCCTGGACTCTTAAAACCGACCTGACGGGTAAATATGTTTGCCGGTTACTCAATAAAATGGCTCGTGGCGGCTACTCAATGGCTACGCCTCAGATAAAGGGCGACCTTAGTGAGGTTCCCATGCTCGATTTTGATGCAGGCTATGTGCTGCGTGCACGGAAGATGATGCCCAAAAATGGAGACCGTCTACCTTGGAAGAATTACCAGAATTACATTAGGGATTTCGTTGGTTTACGCCTTGGCCGCCTGAATGATGACGAATTGGAGTTTCGCTAATGGCCCCACCTTTACCCCCAAAAAAACCATTGTGTATCAATCATAAAATGCCAGGGCTCAAGAATTAGCGATGTCGACTTTGTTTTTAACACTGCTGGTTCTTGTACTGGTGTTACACGCCTACCGCGAATATTGGCGCCTGCGCACTCTGCCGCAAATTCATCGTGGCGAATTTACCGGCGAAGTGATGAAGGTGGGCACCACCTATATCGGCAGGCGGCCAGCGACCAATGGCAGCTCGCGTTCGATAATTTGCTTTCCCGGGTTTTTGGAGGATATGCGTTATTTTCAGGAGGTGTACAAAGACGATGATGCTGAGCTGATTCTGCTCAACAACGCCAATTATCACTGTCCCTTTGTCACAGAGCGCGTTGCCGGTGATGTCATTGAACTGGATTGGCCGGAAAACCCTTACTTAATAGGAACCATCGAGCACGATGGGTTCTATCTGGGGCTGACCCTCGAGCGTCTCGTCAACGGTCGAGAAATTCGTTTGCATGGCCACTCTCGCGGCGGTGCGGTGGTGTTGGAAGCTGGCCGTCAGTACCCTGATTTGACTATCTCGGAGGAGCGCCCGGTAAGCGCCGTTCTGGAGGCCCCGGTACTGCCGCAGACACGCACGGCCGGCAACGCTTCGGAGCCGCTGCCACATCGCATCCAGTGTTATTTTTTGCCGATTTTCTTTGGCTTGTCGCGCAATATCAGTACCGAGCGGCTACTTAGAAACCCAATGATGCGCCCCTCCAATGCACTCAAAACCCATCTCTGCCTTTCCATATTCAGTACCGCCCGCAGCTATGCTACCTGTGTCATCAATGCTAAATCGATAGTTGCCTGGCAGCGCACGATGGGGTTTGAGGTTTATGACAATTTCCCTTTACTGACCGTCGTCATTGGGGAGCGCGATAGTTCTTTGGACAGACGCAGCATGTTGGCCAGTGCAGAGCAGGGGCAGGCGCGAAACAGTGGCCTGTCGATTCTTACGACTATGGGCACTAATCACTTTATCAGCCTTGAGCAGCCAGAGACGATCCGGGCTATTCACTGACGCGATGGGGCCCATTGCGCTGCAGGTGTGATAAACAGGAACGACTATGAATAATCAGACAGACAGTACAGGCACAGCCAATCAACCCCTGGCGGGTCACCGCACCACCCTGACCCTGCTAGTACTGGCTTATACCCTGTCGATGTGCGACCGGATGATTCTATCGATCCTGTTTCC
>JBALWA010000057.1:0-29492 GCA_036960305.1 Halioglobus sp.
GTGCCGCCTCGGTGCGCAAGGTAATCTCCACTGCGGGCATCCCACCTCGCGACAGCGTCTTTGCGATCTGGACTGTTTCGTCGACGTCATTGGCAGTGACTACCGGTAAAACACGGCAGCGCTCCAGTAAGGATTGATCCATAATTTCTTCTCTAAATGTAATTAAACTACATTTGAGACTTTACCTTCATCCACGGCACTTGTGCAAGCCCTATTTGTAAATACTCGGCAAGGCACCTTAATACAACACTATATCGTAATATGACCGGTGCTTTATATAACCTAAATCAACAAAACCCTCATTCAATAGCATCTTTGACTATCTTTTAGTTGCCCATTAACCGTAATTTTATTACATTCTACCTATTATTCATCCCATACGGTCATCCCGCATGTCGCTACTTGCAGAACTGGGCAACAGCCAGACCAAGCGCAGCAAATCTGCCCACAAGCTCATCAGCCATATCTTGCAGAACCCGGAAGCAGTCCTCTCAATGTCTATAGCGACCCTGGCTAGCGAAGTAGGTGTCAGCGAACCCACGGTCAACCGCTTCTGCACCGGCCTTGGGCTCAAGGGGTTTCCCGACTTCAAACTCACGCTTGCCGGCGAACTGGCCCGCCACCAACCCAACATGACTCGCAATATTGAGGCCGATGATTCCAGCAACCAGGTCGTGGCAAAAATATTCGAATCTACCCACGCGAGCCTCACGGCCACCCAGAACCGCCTGGATACCGGCGCCATCGAGCAGGCAGTGGCTCTACTGGCGAATGCCCGGTCTATTGTACTGTGTGGACTAGGTGCCTCCTCTTCGGTGGCTCTTGATGCACAGCACAAGTTCCTACGCTTCGAAACACCCGTCATCGCCCACACCGATATGATTAACCAACTAATGACGGCGGCAAGCCTGAAACCCGAGGATTGTTTAGTCTGTATATCCTATACGGGCAGAACAACCGCCATGGTAGACGTCGCAAAGCTGGGCAAGGCCACTGGTGCCAGCATCATCGGCATTACCGCACCGGGCTCTCCTCTAGCCAAAATATGCGGCCTGGTGCTAGGTGTGGAGGGAGGGGAAGATACTGAGCTGTACACGCCCATGACCTCGCGCATTGCGCAATTGGTACTGATTGATGTGCTGGCGACCAGCCTGGCCATCAGTAAAGGGCCCGAGTTTTCAGAGCACTTGGGAAGAGTCAAACGGAGCCTGAAGACGACACGCACAGGCCGTTGATACTGGACACTACACTAGCGATTGAACAGATAACGATCCACGAAAGCATCATCGCGTCGCCCCAGCCAACGCGTCACAAGGGCCAACGCTACCAGGGTGAACAGCATACGTAACCAGATAATGCCAGACACATGCGCACCCAGTAACAGCATCAGCAAGGTATCTTCAATCAAGCTGTGACACAGTGCCAGCATTGTTAACGAAGCGAAAATATCCCGTCTAGAGACATGACCCTGTTCCGCCTCTCGAATCAGTAAACCACCGCCAAAGGACAGACCCAGTGTCATGCCAACAATGGTTATGGTGGTTGCCTCCCGGCCAATGCCCATTACTCTCAGTAACGGCGCAAGAAGCACTGCCAACAAACGCTCCACACCCAGCACACGCAATACCTTTAGCAGGGTAAGCAAGGCGGCGATGATGAAAAAGATCATCACCAGGCCATTCAACTGGGAGAGAGCCCAGGCCTGCAGGCTGGTATCAACGATTTCAGGTGTCCACGCCAGCACGCTCTCTTGCTGCAGGAAGCCTCCTGCACTGTATATACGGTGTAACAGCCAGGCGAACAGGAGCGCGCCACCTAGCCGAATAAACAAGGTAACAGGCAGCTTAATGCCCGCGCGTTGGGCAATACGTGCTTCCACGGGCAAACCGTGCGCAACCAACAACAGGGTCGACAGGACAGTAACCTGGGCCACACTCAAGGTTTCAGCCTGTGCCAACTCAAAAAACACCAACATTCCCGCATAGAGGTTCGTCATGATCGTGGTCGCCCACACCACCCCCATCGAGTCTGGCAGACCGACGAAGGCCATTAGAGGGGATAAAAAGTAGCCGAGATAGACCAGTGCCCCCAACTCTTCCAGCAGCTTGACGACCAACAGGGCAGGAATCATCAGCTTGTACAAGGTCCAGGTAACCAGGCCGATTTCACGGACCAACTCCCCACAAAACTGTTGTAAATCAGGACGCGACATCAGCACCCACCCTGCAGGCCAAGGTAGTGATCGCGGATTTTCTGGATTCTTACGGCATTGTTGCTGAAGATCCATTCCACGCCACGATTCAGCTCCCTGAACAGACAATTTCTGGAACTAACAAAACCGGTACCGGTGAGCTGACCCGCCCGTTCGTGCTGCATCCTGACTCGATTTGTCAGCAGCAGGAAGTGGCCATACAAACCACCCCACTGCTGCTCTATTGCCAGACGACTCAAATGACGGGCATTCAGCTCCGACACCGGAAAGCAGAACGCTCTGGGCACAAAATCTACTTGCTCAAACACCCGGGGATCCAGCGCCAGAAAGTGGAAGTCTAGCCCGGGACGCAAGCTCACAAGTTGCGCCTGCAAAATTTCCTTTTGGCGCTGGGGCTGTGGGTAGTGCTCCTCTTTGACCTCCAGCATCAGGTGAGTGTTGTCAGCAAACTCGTCGACCAGTTCGGACAAACTGGGAATCAAGGGCATTTGCGCCCTTAGCTGTGGGAACTTGAGCTCGCTAATCCTGGACGCGTTACCAAAAAGTCGCGAGCCACAGGCGTCGTGACTGATTACCGGCACCAGGTCCTGGGTCCAACGAATGTCGCACTCGATACCCCAAACGCCATTCGCTCTTGCTTTTTCAAACGCAGGCAGGGTATTTTCAATGACTGAAACATTATCGTGCTCACCCCGATGGGAGATTATTTTGCAATTTGCAAGGGCGAGACGATCTGGCACTGATTGTGGGATACACGCCATGACCCCATCGACTGCTTTCATCGCCAGGTTTTGTAGCCGATCATGCATTTTGATGCTTCCCTTAAACAGTGCGCGAACTGATAGTAACCCCAGAACCAGAAAAGTGTTAGCCACCCGCGAAGGAGACAATGCGTATCAACCGCACCGAAAGCGCCAATGAAATAAACAGTCACTACGCCGGCAAACGAGAACTACTGGCATGGGCACTTTATGATTTTGCTAACTCCGGATACACCACGGTCGTACTCACCACGATATACAGCGCGTATTTTGTCGCTGTCATTGCCGGCAGTGTAAGCACCCTCTCCCCGGGAACCGCCACATTCCTGTGGACCCTGGCAATCGCCATCGCCAATCTCGTCGTGCTGGTTAGCGGCCCGGTTGTCGGCGCTATCGCCGACTACACAGCAAGCAAAAAGCGGTTTTTACTGGTCACGACTGTCAGCTGCGTCCTGGGCACCGCATTGTTGGCCTTCGCTGGCCCCGGGCAGATCGTCCTGGCCATGACTTTATTGATTCTCTCGGCTGTCGCTTTCGCGGCAGGGGAAAATTTGATCGCGGCCTTTCTGCCTGAAATCACCCACAGCGACAATATGGGCCGCGTATCAGGCTACGGCTGGAGCCTGGGCTACTTTGGCGGCCTCCTCACCCTGGGAACCTGTCTCGCGTATATCAACTGGGCCACCGGACAGGGCCAGGAAGCCCAGGACTATGTGCCAGTGACACTGCTGATTACCGCTGTCATCTTTACTCTGACTGCGGCACCGACCTTCCTGTGGCTTCGCGAACGCGCGACGCCACGGCCACTGCCTGACGGTAAGGCCTATTTTCGAGCCGGTTTCGATCAGGTTAAAAAAACCCTGGTAAGCGCCGCACATCACCGCGATTTGTTTCGCTTCCTCGCCTGCCTGACCCTATACCAATCTGGCGTGGCAACCATTGTGGTTGTCGCTGCCATCTATGCCCAGGAAGTGATGAATTTTGACAGCCAACAGCTGATTGTGCTGATCATGGTCGTCAATTTCACCGCCGCCATCGGCGCTTTCGCCTTTGGCTTTGCGCAAGACCGGTTTGGCTCCATTCCAACGCTCGCTGGCGGCTTACTGATATGGGTGGCGGCAATCACAGTCACCTTCTTTGCCGAGGTTCCCGCCGACCTGTGGCTGGCCGGAAACCTCATGGGACTTGCCATGGGCGCGACACAGGCCGGCGGCCGAGCACTGATAGGTCAGTTGACACCGGTGGAGCGCAGTGCTGAATTCTTTGGGCTCTGGGGTCTTGCGAGTCGGGCCGCCGCGATTCTTGGGCCTCTCAGCTACGGATTGATAAGCCACCTGAGCGCAGGTGACCACCGCCTGGCATTACTGTCCACCCTGTCCTTTTTTATCGGCGGGCTACTCTTGCTATTCACGGTGAACGAGAAACGCGGCAGAGCAGTAAGACACAAGGCCCAGGGCTAGCCCAGCGTATCTGTCGCTGTATCCATAAGAATATAGATCCCCACGCCGATCATTATCCAGGGCACAATCTTCTCTGCACGCTTTTCGATCAGGGTAGCCAGGCTGCGCCGACCGGCCACCAGATAGGACAAACCGGCCCACAGTAAGGCCATCAACAGGTAGGCGACAACAATAACCAGCAGTGCAGAGCGCCCGCTCTCAGCAAGCAACGGAAGGAACACCGCCACACTGTCGCCGCTGTTGCTGAACATCAAGACAAACGTACCCAACCAGATTCCCGGCTCGGCCTTTCCTGCAAGTGATTGCTCTACTTCCTCAGCGGGCTCACTTTGGTCCCATGCCCGGTAGAGCATATAACAGCCCAGCAGAAGAGGAACCACCCCAAGATACCCGATCATGTCCGCTGTGATCATCGAACCCAGGGCTACCCCGAGAACTGATACGCACATAACAGCGATCGTGGAAGCAAGAAAACCCAGCAGAACCGCCGAGCGGTTTTTCACATTGGCTCCCAGTAACACCACCATGATGAGCATGTTGTCGACATTCGTCGCAACAAAAGCACTGGCAACCAGACCAAGCAAAGTGAACATCTCGATACTTGTCAGTTCCACACAGCACCCCAGGGGACAAATACCCGCATTATTGCGGCGACCTGGGTTTAATCGCACACCAACTGACGATGGCGTGACGCACACCCGACAACACTGGCTTGGCGCCGTGTAGATAGCGGAAATCTGAAGGAAAAGCCACCAGCATGCCCGCCTGGGGGCGCAGTGTGAAATCGAAGTTGGGAAACACCAATTCGCCACCCTCAAAGTCCTGATCCAGATAGATCAACAGACTGTAATCCCTGTCCTGGGATTTCTTCCACTTTTGTGTATGTTGGTCGAGCACATCGCTATCGGCGTGAGGGCGATAATGGGAGCCCTCGGTATAACGGAGTATTTGCGGACTCTCCAGCGAACGAAGCTTGCACCGATAAAACGGCTCCACTTCCCAGGCATAAGCCCGCTGCACCAACGCAATAATGGTCTCGGTCATGTCACCCTGGTTGACGATACCGGTAACCCGGCTGGAAATCAGCTTGCTGGACTCACCCTCGACATTAACTGCCGCTTCCCGAGCGTCCGGAATAGCTCTGATGCGATCAGCGATTGCGGGCAGGTCGTAGTCATCATCCAGTCGCCTGGCCAGGATGCCTGGGGGATAGCGCACACCATCCAGCTCACAAACAGGCTCATTGGCAACGTAGCGGGCAAACTCCGGAGACAAAAAGTTGCCCTGAATACGCCCGAAGGCCTCTTCATTCCAGCGCAGGGCATCGCGCGCCTCGCAACAGGCGTCGTAAGACTTACCACTGCCGCAACTACACATATTGTCCACTGAAGCCGCACTCATTCTTTCGGAATCTCCACTAACGATGGCATATCTTAATACCGAGACAAGCCCAACTCAAATAGGCAGGGGTATAAATACCGATGAGGCAGTGTGAAAGGCCTTGTTGACATGCCTGTGACTGGCATCGCCTGCAATTCTCGCCATCATTTCCTGTAGCACAATCAGCTTGCCAAACAAACGTTCAAAGCTGAGGTTATCTGTTACCCCCTGGTACTCACTGCTAATCAGAAAGGGGGCGTTAGTACTGCGGCGGGAATGCTTTAAACGCCACAGCAGAATCTCGACGTTACGTGCGCTGGTCAGCAGACGATCAGAATCAAGACTGTCAAACATGAAGAGTTCGGCGTTGTATCCATAGGCATAGCGCAGCATGCCACCGAGCCCAACTGTGAGCGCAAATACTCTGTCGCCATGAAAACCCGGATCGAAAACCAGCTCCAGAGCGGCAATTTCCTGCTTGCCACCCAGTTCGGAAAATTGTAAAGGCCCGGGTTGACTCTTTATCTGATTCAGCCGCTTGGTCATCGTCATATTTCGATTTTTGGCCAGCTCCCCAGGGTTGCGCTTATACAATTTGACCGTGAGTTCACGCACCAGGAGACGGGTCTCATCAATAAACTCGTCAGCGACCATATCAATATCTGATTTAGCCAGGTTTTTTAATTCATAGCCTCCGCAGCCCGACAACAGGATAGAAAAAAGAAATACAAAGGCACATCGCATAGAAAAATTGTACCAGAGACTCAAGCCCCGATCTCGCTTCAAACCATCTGGATTCGCAGTATTGCCCTGAATCTGAATTAAGACCGGCTCACCCAAGCTCGTAGGCATCCAGATCTGGCTGGGCCATCACTTCTTCGAAGCGATTATAGTCCCAGGGCCAGGTTGCCGGGATGCCCTCCTTATCCAGATACCAACTATTGCAACCCGAGCCAAAAACGGTGGTTTTTGCTGCCGCCAGTCGATCGGCGTCAAACTGGTCCAGTGCGGCCTGTGTCGCACAAATTTCATTACATTCGCCTGCACGCACTTTCTCGATCAACTGCCAGATGTATCCCCACTGCAATTCAGCAATATCGATAAGCGAGAAATTCCCGACCGGGCCGTTGGGGCCGTTAAGCATAAAAAAGTTCGGGAATTCCGGGATGGAAATCGCCATGTAGGCGGTGGGTCTGGCTTCCCATGCTTGCTCCAGGGTAATGCCCCCGCGACCGGTCATCGTCATCGGGCGCATAAACATGCCCGCGTCAAACCCGGTCGCCATGGCGATCACATCGGCTGCGTGCAGACAGCCATCGCGGGTCCGTATACCGTCAGACTCAATCCGCTCTATCTCAGAGGTAACCAACTCCGCACCGGGGTGCTGTATGGCCTGATAATAATCCGGGGAAAAAATGAGCCGCTTACAGGCCGCCCGGTAAGTAGGACGCAGCTTCTCCCTTAACACCGGGTCCGGCACACTCGATTCGAGGTTGGCCAGCACCGCCGCTTCAATCTCGGCCATCTCCGGCGAGTCCGGGTTTGCCACTGCAATGGTGAAACGCTCGACATTTGCGAGGTATTGCGGGTCGTTGCGTATACGCAGAAGTAACGCCCTGTCGGATTGAAAGCTTGCCCTCTCCTGCTCAGAAAAATAGAGATTCTCGACCGGCATAATCCACTGGGGCGTGCGCTGGAAATGACTGACTTTAGCGACCTTTCCTGCCAGGGCAGACACGATTTGCACGCCGGTGGAACCATTACCTATCACTGCGACCCGTTTTCCTTCCAATGGCACAGCGTGGTCCCAGCGCGCGGTATGAAAAACATGGCCGGAGAAGTCCTCGGCGCCCGCTATGACCGGCGTATTGGGATGATGTAAAACACCCGTGGCCGCGATAACGATATCGGCGACATCGCCCGGCCCGGCGGCTGACTCCAAATGCCATTGGCCCTGTTTGAAATCGCAGCGAGTGATCTCCTCATTAAAACGGATCAATTCGAAAACACCGTACTTGGCGCAGGTATGTTCAAAGTACGCTTGTATTTCAGCGCCAGGGGGCAATTGTCGGGTCCAGTTGGGATTGGGCTCAAATGTATAGGTGTAGGAGTGCGAGGGGACATCGCAGGTCAAACCCGGATAGGTGTTTTCCCGCCAGGTACCGCCAATTCGGTCGGCTTTTTCATAAACAGACACATTGCGAATACCCGCTCCCAGCAATTTGATCGCAGCGAGTATTCCCGCCATGCCAGCGCCAATAATGACGTAACGCAGATCGCGTGGCGTAGCTTTTTCTTGAACTGAAGACATAGGGGCTTCGGGCTCTTGAGAGACCAAAAAAGGCTAGCACATCAGACATCGCCCCGCCATTGCTCTAATCAACTTGCAGCGCCCTACTTCGGATCCGGGAGATGTTGTGTTTAATAGCCAAATAGCGTCTCATACGCAATCTCCGGATTTCGTTCCACCGGGCCCACGAATTGTTGGCGACTGCGCGCCATGAGGTCGGATTTACATGTATCACGGTGAGAAGCTCAATAGTATAAGCCACCTGGTGGGCGCAGTTTTCGCCCTGATTGGTCTCGGTGCGCTGCTAACTGTCGGCGTCCAAAGCGGCGATGCCTGGATACTGACCAGCTTTACCGTCTTCGGGCTCACCCTGGTTTTGCTCTATACCATGTCCACCCTTTACCACAGCTTTCATCCACCCAAACTCAAGAAACTCTTCCAGCTGCTCGATCATGTATCGATTTATTTACTGATCGCCGGCTCGTACACCCCGTACATGCTCGTCAGCCTGCGGGAGGGAAACGGCTGGTTGATTATGAGCATAGTGTGGACACTGGCCTTTCTGGGTGTATTGAGCGAAGTCTGGCTGAAAGGAACTGCGGTTAAAGTAGGTCAATTAGTCATTTACCTGGGGATGGGATGGGCCTGCGCCTTTGATCTGGACGGACTCAGGGCAGCACTGCAACCAGAAGGATTTTTCTGGCTCACAACCGGCGGTATCGCCTACACCGCCGGGGTAGCTTTTTATGTACTGGACAAGATGAACAGACTTCCACACGCTCACGGCATCTGGCATGTGTTTGTACTCGCAGGATCCAGCTGCCACTTTATATCGATTATCGGTTATGTGCGGTAACTGGAGCTTTCAGAACGCCACTAACGATTAACAGTCCAAACCCTGGAACCGGTCAACAGGTTTTTGTGGAAGTAGAGCTCGGTAAATTCCAGCGTACGCCCTTTAACTTTGAGATGACGAATCTCCGTACGCATCACGTGATAACTACGGCGCTTGCTCATGAAAGCAAGACTGTTGTTATCCAGATAAAGCCCTTCGGCCTTGTTACCTCGCAGCGCGATGGTCCGGTCAACATTTTGGTTACCATCGCCTTTGGCATCAAAGTAATACAGCGCGTCGCCCACCTCGATGTAGCTTACGCGGGTCTCATTTACCCGATTTCGGGAGCCCGAGGCACGATTTTCCAGAATCAACAAACCCTCTTTATCCCGCCAGGTGCCCGTACTGCGCACTTCAAAAAACAGGTTCTCACTTTTAGGGGCGTCCAACTGACCAGAGCATATCAACTCAACCGCCGAGCCATACCATAGCCCTTTAACACTGGACAAAATACTGCGCGCACCACGCTGTTGCTCCAGCGTGACATCTGTGGGAGTAACAGGCACATAGGCCTCATGGGTGGGTCCACGCAGAACGTCCTCAATCGGCGTATAACAAGCAAACTCAGGCAGCCGTTCATTGCTATGGGAACTACTTGCCTGAGTGACGTCCGAGGCAGAGCCCTCGCTTTCTGCCTTGCGCGCGTCAATCGCACCTTGCCAATGCTCTTGCGCCTTCTCCGTCTCTTCTTCCGAAGGGCCTTTCGGCAGGTTCAGGGACTTTGCTTCTGCGTCCTCGGGAGGGCGATCGCCAAAATGTACATTGCCCGCCTCATCGGTCCACTGATACACCTGCGCGTAGCCAGCCGCTGGCAATAAAAACAATGCAACGGCGAGTACGCGAATGCCATAGGTACAATTCGAAAAGATGCCGAACTGGAACATGGTAGTTACCCTCTTCCTGGACAAAGCAGATCTTGTTTATGAACTGTTGATCATAATGGATCTGGAAAGTGTTTGGCAGTGGCAATTATTCGCAAAGTTCCAACATTCACACTCAGTTTCCAGAAAGGACTTTCTTCAGTAAAGCGTCCGCCCAGGAGGTCGGCAGGTATTCCAGGAAGGCACGTTTGGGGTCCGGTTTCACCGAGTAAGCGGCCCGGGGTCTGGCGACAGTCAGGGCCCGATAGATAACTTCCGCAAGAAGCTCGGGGTCGTGCCCCTTGTCGCCCTCCGCCACTGCCATCTTTTTCATCCGGTTGAGCACTTCCTTAAAATAGGTAGACCCTTCAGCCGCTCGACTAAACTGCCCCTCAATGCCACTGACCATCTCCGTCTTAAATGGACCGGGTTGGATTTTTATCACCGGAATATCCAAAAGTGACAATTCCCGCCGCAGGGAATCTGTATACGCCTCTATCGCATGTTTGCTGGTGGCGTAGGCACCGTTAAAGGGAGCGCCGCTCTGCCAGCCGGTCTCGGAGCTAATATTGACTATCCGCCCGCCGCGCGCTTTTATCAGCGGGAAGAACGCCCGATTAACCCGAAAGGTCCCCATGACATTGACGTCGAGTACCCGCTGTAATGTCGCCTCCTCAATATCGACCATGGATCCGACCGCCAAAATCCCGGCGAAGTTCACTATCGCATCCAGGCCACCCACGCTCGCCTTAACCGTATCGCAGGCCACGGCCACACTGCCGGTATCCATAACATCGATGATAACCGGGGTAATATTCGGTACACCTTCCAGACCCGCCAGGGCAACCTTGTCATAATCTGCGGCAAATACATGCCAGCCGCGCTCTGCCAGATAATGGCTGGTAGTACTGCCCAGACCGCCGGCGCCACCGGTAATAAATGCGGTTTTCTGACTCACTGTGAAGCTCCTTAAGCGGTAAAAACGGGTGACGAGATCAATTTATTTCAGGCTGCGTGATCCGCCAACGCATGGTAGTACTCAATAGATTCTGCCATACCGTCTGCAACCGATTTAATCGGCTCATAACCGAAATCCCGCTTGGCCGCCTCTGAATTGATGACATGTGAGATGGTCAACTTGTTCAGCTCATGAGGTGAAAATATCGGCGCTGGAATACCCACCTTGAAATGTAGCCACTGCCAGGCGGTCATCACAGCCCGTATCGGCGCGGCTGGAATATTGGGCTTAGGTACCTCGTACCCCATGCCCTCAAAGAAGGGCCGCACAAAATCAAACATATAGGCGGGCTCTCCATCAGAAATAAAGTAGGCGTTTCCATTGACTGGGCCGCCAGGAACCAATGCTTCTGCCGCCAGAATATGCGCGTGAATCAGGTTGTCGATATTCACATGGTCATGCAAGGCGCCCTGGCCACCGATGCGTGCCACCATCCGCCCTTCTTTCAGCTGTTCCAGCAACAGATCCAGCATCAGGCAGCCACCTGGCCCCCATATACCATCGGGACGCAGCGCGCAGCTCAGCAGGCCATCCGCGTCATTTGCAGCGAGTACGGCACGCTCCGCCGCAATTTTTGTCTCGGTGTAGAGGCAGGTAAATGTGGTGGCATAAGGCGTATTTTCATCCATATGCAGGTCTTCCTCCGTGTTAAAACACACATCTACAGAACTGGTATGGATTAAGCGCTTAACGCCATTACTCTTGCAGGCATCAACGACATTTTTTGTGCCGTCGACATTAATGGAATAGGCCTGCTTCCTGTAGCTCTCGGAGACGGCGCTGCCGCCCAGGGTCGCTATAAAGGCCGCAGTGTGAAATACGGTATCTATGCCTGCGCAGGCCGACTGCATTTTCCCGGCGTCCTGAATATCCCCCGTAAAACACTCGAGGTTGTCGTGTTCGATATTCAATGGCGTATTGCGTACCAACGCCCGCACTTTGCATCCCCGCGCCAATAGCGCGGTGACCAGCTTGCTGCCGGTAAAACCCGCTGCGCCGGTGACCATGCAGTGGCCCAGTGCGGTATCTGACGGTTCTGTTGACGATGTATTCATAGTGGCGACCTTGGCTGTTGGTGAGAGCTATCTCTCTAGACGGTATCTTTAGCGGCAACAAATGGGGCACAGCGCTGCCTTTAAAATATTAATATGATCATCTTAATATATAAGACCGATAGAGTACAGCGACGAGGCCAATCCGGAGGGAGTACAAGTCAGCCCCACGACCCAGTATGACGCATGACCGGTGTATCACTTTTTGACAGAGTATATTGGCCGAACGCGCCAAGTTAATATGGGTGCATTATGTTCTATGATAGCGCCAGCAGCCGCCTCAAGACCGGGCAACATCGCCAACCACACATTTCAAGGGAATAACTATGCGCAAGGAAAGACTCGGACCGATGAATAAACTCGCCCTCGCAGTGCTTATGACGCCAGCTCTGGCCAGTGTCAGCCTGCCCTCCTACGCACAGATGCTTGAAGAGGTCGTGGTTACCGCCCGGAAGCGGGTGGAAAGTCTTCAGGATACGCCAATTGCGGTCTCAGCTTTTGGTTCGGACGATATGCGCGCCGCTCAAATCAACAACCTGGCTGACCTGTCCCAACAGGTACCCGGCTTGACCAATACTGATGGCGCCAAATTCTCCGGCCTGTCTATACGCGGCGTGGGTACCCGGGCAACCCAGGTCAAGGTTGATCCGGGTGTCGGTATCTATGTAGACGGCGTATTTATGCCCCGTTCTGACACCCAGCTGGTTGATGTGGTTGCCATGGAGTCCATGCAGGTTTTGCGTGGTCCACAGGGCACCCTGTTTGGTAAGAACACAGCCGGTGGCGCCATCTTGATGAGTTCCGTAAAGCCGACAGAAGAATTCGCTGGCAATGTGGAAGTCGGGTTCGGTAATTTCGACCGACAGGAGCTCAGTGTTCGTGTTAGCGGGCCGCTGATCAGCGATAAATTGCAGGGCGCCCTGACGTATGACACCCGTAATGCCGACGGCTACATGGAAGACTACTATACCGGCATCGACTACGGCAATGTTGAAAAGCAGGCGGTTGTAGGCCAGTTGCGCTATCTCCCCACAGACACACTGGTAGTAGACTTTATTGCCTTGTGGGGCGAGTCAACTGAGAATGCGGCACCCAGGACCTGTCAACAATTCAATTCCAGCGCAACACTGCAGGGCTTTGCCAGCACCTTCGATGGCGTCTACGGTGAGCAGTGCGAACTCAGCGAAAGCCTGGTCGACAAAGAGAAAGTGACCATGGACGCCACTGGCGAACGCTACGAAGTGAGCAACAACATGGCTGGCTTGACCCTCGATTGGGAGGTTGGCCAGGTCGAAATCAAGAGCATCACTGGATATCTTAAGCAGGAAGACCTACGACGCGATTCTGACCAGGATGGCACCGCGATGTATTCCATTGGTAACTTCAGTGAAACAGCCAGGCACATGAACGCCAACGGCATCGATGCAAACGATGAAAGCCGCCGTTTTATTTCCCAGGAATTCAACCTCTTTGGCAGCGGCTTTGACGACAAGCTGGATTACACCGTCGGTGTGTACTACTCCGATGAGGACATCGAAGGGCACCCGGGCGGTAATACTCTGGGCCTGGGTGGCTGGCTGGGCGCTCCCGTCGGCGACAGCGTGTTAACCCTGGCCCCTGCTACGGTCGGTTTTCAGGGCGCGAACCTCCAGAATCTAACCAGCGAGTCTGCAGCGGCCTTCGGCCAGTTGATCTATTACTTCAACGACATGTGGCAGTTCACTCTGGGCGCACGGTATACCTGGGAAGAGAAGACCCTGACACAGGATAACTACGCCTCTACGCAGGATTCGTTGGGGCTTATCAGCCGCGAGGAAATGAACGAGCTGGCTGACTTTATCCAGCCCCTGGCGACAGATGCCACCAACCCCTTGCTCGATGATGAAGCAGACTGGAGTGAGTTTTCTCCCTCGGCGACGATCACCATGTTCGCCCCGGAAAGCTGGACGGAGGGCTTCCTCAATTCCGCCATGTTTTATGTCACCTACAGCGAAGGCTTCAAGGCCGGGGGTTTCAGCGATTTCGGCCTGGATGAACCCACTGTTTTCGATCCGGAGATTGTTCAGAACACCGAGTTGGGGTTCAAAATGGATATGGCAGACCAGCGCATTCGTTTAAATGGCGCTATCTATTCCATGGATTATGATGAACTGCAGCTGGGCGTAACACGTATTTTTGGTGAATTGGACACCAAGTTTGGCATTACCAACGCCGGTACCGCTGAGATGAAGGGTATGGAACTCGAACTTGTCTTCCTGCCGACCGCAAATCTTTACCTGAGTTTCACCGGTAGCTATATCGACGCGCAGTACACAGAGTTTGACGATGAGTTCGTAGACAATGAAGGTAATGTTGAACTGACGGATCGTACGGATGAACCCTTTAACGGCGTGCCGGAACAGACTTACTCCTGGGTCCTGCAGTATGACTGGGATACCCGATTCGGGCTGATCACCCCAAGAATCAGCGGCTTCTACAAAGATGAAATCTATATCGGCCAGGACCCTATCGCATTCACATTTGAGGAAGATTCCACCCTGGACAGCTATACTATCTGGAACGCTAGGGTTGCATTCCAGTCGCACCAGGTTGAAGGACTCGAAGTAGCGGTGTTCGCCAACAACTTCACAGATGAATTTTATTATGGCACGGGTAACGTGAATGCTGGCAATCTGGGAGCCGCATCCTTGATTCGCGGCAAGCCAATGAGCTACGGCATTGATTTTTATTACAACTGGTAATCAATAGTCACTTTATGAGCAACACCCCTGCTGGGTGAGGCAAAGGTACACCGAGTGCCTCACCAGCTCTTTTATCTGGAGGGCTAAGCCGGGGCCGAGCCCAACGCTGCCGAATACTTCGCCTTAAGTTCCCGTTTAAAAATTTTACCGGAGGCGATACGCGGCAGTTTTTCTTTCGGAAACCATAGATACGCCGGAATCTTGAACGCTGCCAGGTGATTTGACAGAAAACTGCGTAGCTGATCTGGCCCAAGGCTGGCACCTTCACGAACGACGACCGCTGCACCGACTACCTCGCCCAATCGCGGGTCTGGCAAACCGAACACCGCAACCTCCTCGACATCGGGGTGTTTATATATCCCCGCTTCGACTTCTATACAGCTAATGTTCTCACCACCACGAATAATGATTTCCTTGATCCTGTCGACGATATAGAGAAAACCCTCTTCATCCAGATAGGCAACATCACCGGTGTGAAACCAGCCCTCGACGAATGCCTCCGCCGTCGCTTCCGGCTTGTTCCAATACCCCAGAACGTTGGCAGGCGACTTGATACATAACTCACCACGTTCGCCCTGCGCTAGCGTTTTTCCATCCTCATCGATAACCTTGAAATCTGTAACGGCGGGAACTGCACTGCCCGTACTTCCTGGCTTTGCGAGATAGAACGCGCCACTGTTTACCGCTCCCATGGCATTCGTTTCGGTCAAGCCGTAGCCGATACCGGGTCTCGACTTCTTAAAAGTAGAGGCCAACTTTTCCACCTGATCCGGCGGCCTCGCAGCGCCGCCGGAAGAGATTTCCTCCAGTGACGAGACGTCTCGATCGGTAGTCATAGCAGCTGCCTGCAATTCCGCTGACATTGTGGGTACGCCAGTGAAATACGTGATCCGCTCTTCCTCTATCAGCCGCAAAGCCTCCTTCGTATCCCACTTATACATGATGACCAGCTTGCGGCCCACGATAAGCGAGAGAAGAAAGGCTGAATGACTGGCAGTGCAATGAAACAGCGGGATGGGCAACAAAGCAGCAGCGGGATACTTTTTTCCTAATACCTCACCGCCGGCTGCCACGGTTGCCGTACCCATCAGCATCCAGCTAAACAGGGCCGTCAATATACCGCGATGAGAAGAGAGCGCACCTTTCGGGTGCCCCGTTGACCCAGAGGTGTACATGATGGTGGCATGATCGTCCGGCGCAACGACCGCCTCGGGCATGTCGACGCCGGCGTTTTCGACCAGCAATTGCGCGAAGGGCGTGTGCTCAATGTCCAAACCGGTGCAGTCGTCTATCGAAATTATCTGCAGACCGTATTTCTCGGCGATAGGCTGTAATAGCGCAATCCTTGCCCTGTCGGCCACCACGACCTTTGCCCCGCTGTCCTCAAAACCGTAATCCAGCTCTTCGGTCGTCCACCAGGAATTCATAGGCACCGCAACAGCACCTACCGCAGTAGAACCGATAAATGCCATCAGCCACTGCGGGCTGTTTCGGGCCAGGATGGCGACACGGTCGCCTTTTTGCACGCCGTACCGCCCCAATAAGGCCGCGCCGAAAGCTGCACCGTGCTGGTAGCCCTCGACAAAGGTATAACGCTCTGCCTGATAGACGGCAAAATCCTTATCACCGTGCGCCAGCATGAACTTGTAGTACTCAGCCAGATTGCCAGGCATGTTGGCATAATTGCGATAATGAACGCCATTGAGTTCGATCTCGTTCAATTCGAACGGCCCACCTTTTGCGGTCAAGGCCGTTACCTGCTGTTGCAATGCTTCTAATTCCGTTTTCACCCGCGTGTGCTCCTTTGTCTTCTTCAGTACTCACTGGTCTTTCTTTCAATCCAGGCGTACGCCGGCCTGCTCAAGATGACTGTTTACCCAGTCGCCCATAAACCCCGCGATATACGCCTTATCAAGCGCAGGATACTGACGTTTCGCTTCCGCTAAAGCCGCCCTTGATTCATCCACGCGGCCATCCTGGGCTAAAGCGCGGGCGTAGGCAATTTGAGAAAGAAAATAGCGTGGATCTGACTGACAGGCTGAGCGAGCCCAATACAGGGACTTATCATTGTCTCCTTTCATGGCCGCGGCGAAGCTTAACAGGGTAGACCAGGGCGCGTAACCGGCATCCTTGGGACTGAGATCAATCGCATGTTCCAGCTCCTGAATTCCCAAATCCAGCTCCCCCGTCACAATCTTGGCAGCTCCCAGTGCCGCAAACGCCTGAGCATTGGAAGGGTCAAGCTCGATCGCTTTCTCAATAATGGGGAGCCCCCGATGGGTGTAGCCCAGATCACAGAACGCACAGCCGACGTAGCCCAATACCTCCGAGGAGTTCGGGGATAGTGCCAGTGCAGCCTCTGCACAGCTGATAGCTTCATCGTGGGCGGCCTGCCGATCCGGCACCAGGTTCACCCAGTGCCCCAGGGCCAGTATCAATGACAGGTAGGCCCGCGGGGGCGCGAAATCAGGATCTGCGGCCATCGACTGGCGCGCCAGTACAGAAACTTCGCTGAAGCTCTGTTCACTCCAGCCAGAGGCCATCAAGAGACTTTTGGCCTGCTGGTAGAGTTCCCAGGCACTCTGGTCTGCGGGCTTCTGCCGCGACGCCAATGCCGCCTCTGCGCGAGTCAATTCACCGCCCAACTGCAGAGCGATGGTCTGCGCCAGCTCGTCCAGTGCGTCGACCAGCTGATTCACAGGCCGGTCAAAATTCTGTGCCCATAGGTGTGTACCCCGCTCTGTTTCAATCAACTGAGCAGTCACCCGGGCCTTGTCGCCCATCAGTCGGATGCTACCTTCCAGTACGTAGCGCACATCCAGATCACGGCCGATCGCCTGTACATCTGCGCCCCCGCGATAGGTAAAGGCCGTGCTACGGGAAAACACGAAATAGCCCTGCATGCGGGCCAACAGCGTGGTCAAATCTTCGGTAAACCCATCGACAATAGCGCTCTGGCTGGAATCCTCGGACAGATCATCAAATGGCAGAACGATAATGGACGGACGGCTGGCGGCAAATAGCGTTGCATCGGAAACCTCCTCTCCCTTTGGCTGGACATCTCGCCTCAGGCGCCGCCACAGACCCCTCAGCGGAACAAAGAGAATGACGCAAATGGCGAGCAAGCCGGCCATTGCAGAGATTGCCGATTCGTTTTCGAATAACCAGTTGCCAATTTCGGATAACAGTTCCATGGCGATTCTTATTAGGTGGGCATAGACCCAGTATAACCGAATTCACAGAAAAGCTTAGCGCTTGTAGCCGGTAACTGGCACACAGACGGGCTTGGCTGGCACGTTGGCGCTCGCTCGCCGGGTCAAAAATAATGCCCATTCCTGCAATGACTCACTATACTTGGGCAGAGCCCGCGGAAGACGCTTGGTGCCAACCGAATAAACAGCCCACTAGCAATCAGGAGAAACCAGGGAATGAATACACCAACAAAAGCACAGTTCAAGGAAATGACCGAAGGGACAGCCGAGGACTGGGGCATTATCGCCGAGCATGCAAAGGAATTCTGGGCCGGGCAGGCCGGTAGAGTGCTGGATCACCTGAGACTGCTGGATGGCGATTTTGGCGGGTTTCCCATTGATCGGCTGCAACACTGCCTGCAAACCGCAACGCTGGCGCATCAGGATGGCCGCGACGAGGAATACGTGGTCTGCGCCCTGCTACACGATATTGGCGACACCCTGGGGTCACTCAACCACGCCGACGTGGCCGCCACAATTCTGCAGCCCTTCATCAGTGAGCAGAACTACTGGATGGTAAAGCACCACGGTATTTTCCAGGGCTACTATTTCTTCCATTATCTGGGCAAAGATCGCAATATGCGGGACCAGTTCAAGGATAACGAACACTTCAATCACACAGCCGAATTCTGCCACAAGTATGACCAGAAGGCCTTTGACCCGGAGTTCACTTCCATGCCACTTGAAGCCTTTATTCCTATGGTTGAACGCGTATTTGCGCAACCGAAAAACTCACTCTACCTCTAACCCGCGGACCTGGGGCTTCCATGGGTTTTAGAACTCACTCCTGAGCGTTGAACTTTTGTGGCTGGCAATTTTTCGGCTGCCTGGTCCGGTGTCATGCCGGATTTCTTTGTGTCCAGATATCGCAGGTACTCGTCGATATAGGTGTTGCCATTGAAGGGGTAATCCCCAGGGCTTATTCAGCACTGACAGAACGACTGAACCGGGCAGCCCTTCTCGGCTAGGGCCCGGTTGACACGAGGGGCCGCATCAGCTGTGAATTCGATCGACCGGCACCCCGGCTTTGCGAAGAAACAAGCGGCCGCATCAGCTGCTTATTGGAAGAGCCTGTGCTTCCATAACCCGGTCGATGAGGTGGCCTGACGATTGGGTGCTCGGGTTTCGGCCTAAAACCGGGGCGCCAGGGAATATGTCCGCCGTTGCCGTAACGACGTGAGTACGCAGAGTAATACCCGGAGGATTCTGTATATCCGACTTGAGCGGGCTGACGGTATGACGCCGCTCGGGCTCGCTGCTCATTCAGTTCAACGCGATGTTTTTCCCTTTCCCTGCGATCCATCGCCATACGGTCTGTAGTCTCGCGCATATCTTCAAACCGCTGCAAATAGACTTCCGGCTCATGGGCCTGGGCGGGCACAATCTGAAGAACCTCCGCATCAGCGTCCCCCACCGGTGGCGTATCGGAGAAACTGACCACGCCCTGACCATCCACGGTCTTGTAGACCGTCACGGCGGATCCTGACGCACTAAAAAGCAGGAGAAGAAGAACAAAAAATAGTCTAGGCATGGCTACCGAGTTCACAGGCTATGTACAGAAGTATAGTTCAGCTTCCTGCGGGCACCAATATCAGCTTTGCAAGACCAATAGCCTGCTCTCCCGCACCGACGTCACGGGCGTGACAAGATATGCCGGAACGTCAAGTTAAGCCGCGGACCACAGGGTCGGGACAGCTTGTTGATACCGTGCTTCCAGTTGCGTTGCGTTGCCCCTTTCATAACCAACAAGCTACCTGCGGGCAAAGGCACTTTGACTGAACCCAGGTCGTGTCGGGTTTTGTGTTTGAATACAAGGGTACGCTCCTCACCCAAGCTAAGTGATGCGATCACAGGCTCAGGCCCCAACTCGGGCTCGTCGTCGGCATGCAGGCCCATGGAATCCCTGTGGTCGCGATAGTAATTCAGCAATACACTATTGAAGTGACTGCCTGTCGCAATTTCCACAAGATCGCATAAGCGCTGAAGTTCAGTCGTCCAGGGATTGGGTTCATGAGAAATACCCGAGTAGCTGTAACGGCAGCCCTTGTCGCCGTACCAGGTCACCAGCCTGGGGCTGGGATGGCTCTTCCCGAACACCGTGATCTCTTCCTGCCGCCAGTGTGCCTGCTCAACCAACGTCCGAAGCAGCTCACTGTGATCACCGAGGCTTTCCAGGCATGTATAAAAATGTATTTCCGCATCAGCCATGTTCAGCGTGACCGGACCATCAGTTGGAAACAAATCCACGAAAAAGGCCTCCTGACCCGCGTTGTATTACAGTACCCTACGCTTCGGTGGGGTAGGCCTTTTCAAGCCAGGATTGCATCCCCTGATCCATGGCGATCGCACGGGTGAAGCCCATATCCCTCAGGGTAGCGGTGGCCAGGGTCGATATTTTCCCAAATTGACAGTAGACCACAATGCGCAGTGTCGGGTCGGGCAGTAATTCGTTCACTTTCAATTCCAACTGTCCCCGGGGAATCAGTATCGCACCAGGAATGTGATGCTGCTGGTAACTTTCCCGCTCGCGAACATCCAATAGGATAATGCCCGGATCCGCAGTCTGAATACGACGCAGTACTTCTTCCTGGGACATAAAGGAGACCCGCTGCCCAGCCTCCCCGATCAGCTGTTCAACGGTCTTGCCACCACTGAGGTTAGTGCGCAGGGCTTCGGACAGATGTTCAGGCATCCCGAGATTCAAAGACTGCATCATCTCAACAAATTCTGCCTTGTCGGTAGCCTGTAACCGTTTATTAGTACGCAGTTCCTCAGCTATCGTGGTGAACTCCCTGTCCCCGTATATATGGGCGGGATAGACGCGCGTCTCAGGATCCAACTGCAGCAGTTTGCCAAATAAGCTGTCGTAGAGCTGCCCTGCATCCCCGGAAGGTAGATCCGTACGACCCGTGCCACCGATCAGTAAAGTGTCGCCGGTGAACACTCGATCCTCCACACGTACGCACAGCGAATCAGCCGTGTGCCCAGGGGTGTGCATAATGTTGAGCGCGAGCTTGCCCACGTTGATAATCTCGCCATCGTCCACAGCCATGTTGACATAGGGTGCCGGGCTTGCCCTGTGCATGATGACCGGCGCCTGTAGTTCAACGGCCAGTTCATCCGCAGCGGAGAAGTGATCCGCGTGGGTATGGGTGTCCAACAGGTATCGAATTCTAAGTCCGTCCTGAGCAGCGAGCCCCAAATATCGCTCAAGCTGATGTATTTCGGGATCGATAACCACAGCTATGCAACTTTCTGCACAACCCAGAAGATAGGACTGGCAGCCACGGTCTGTTGCTATCTGGTGAAAAATCATACGATCTCCTTGATGCTCATATCTTTGCCCATGGCAACGGTCACTACCCGACCGACAGAGCGATCGCTACCTGCCCTCTGCAGTCTAGTCTGCTGCCATTAAGGACGCTAGCTACCACAGACTGTATCGATCAGCTTTCAAGCTATAATGCTGCGGGACGAACAAACAAACAAACTAAATGACCCGGATACAGCGAGACAATTCACATGCAAGCATCACTGACGCCCTTCCATCTGGCGATTGAAGTTCGAGACATCAGCGAGTCCAGATCATTCTATGGCGAATTACTCGGCTGCACGGAAGGGCGCAGCGATAGCTGTTGGGTAGATTTTAATTTTTTTGGCCACCAGCTGGTCTGTCACCTGTCAAAAAATTTCCCCGAAAAAAACCGTGATTCATCCAGCAACCCAGTGGACGGGCACGACGTACCAGTACCACATTTTGGCGTGGTACTGGAATTGGACCAGTGGCAGTGCCTGGCCGATAAACTACAAGAAAGTGAAATCAGGTTTGTGATAGAACCCTACACCCGATTTAAGGGTCAACCCGGTGAACAAGCAACAATGTTTTTGCTCGACCCCAGCGGTAACCCGCTGGAGTTCAAGGCTTTCAAAAACATCAATGAGCAATTGTTTGCGAAGTAATGGTAGAACAGCTTATAGGTTACGTGCCGTCTGCCCGGCAAGTTTTAAGGCTTAGGAGTGTGATGCATCCCAGCGTCATCAGCAAAAGCGCCGCCAGTCGAAGCCGGTCATCCTGGACGGCAAAGACGACCGAAGTCCCTCCCATGCCCACCATCAGCGCTATGGAAACGAGTTTCGTGCGGCAGCTTATACATCGACTGGCTTCCCAGTTGTGAATAACCGGCCCGAACAGCTGACTATTCAGTAACCACTGATGCCATTTTTCTGATGAGCGGGCAAAAAACCAGGCCGCCAGTAATAGAAAAGGGGTGGACGGAACAACAGGCAGTAATGCCCCAAGTATCGCCAGGCCTAGGAACAGGAACCCTATCGATATATAAACGGTTTTCTTCAATTTCCCGCCCTTATAATCCGGAAAACCCGAAATGAACTGATCTCCCTACCATACCCCGAAACATTCAATAGAAAAATAGTTTGATCGATTTAGTGTAAGTGTGGAATGCTAGCGAATTGCTGCGCCAAGATAAATATATGATGACATCCAGAAGAAAAAATGTGCTCCTGACAATTTGCCTGTTTTTCAGCGGCGGTATCGCTCCGGCACTCTCGGAAGGCCTTTCTGAGACTGCGCAAGTTGAACTGGACTATGTGCACGACTTCGAGGGCGGCGTGATGACTCTGAACACCTCCGGAAACGCACCCGAGGCCAGCACAGAAGAAGCACGCAATGGCGACTGGAGTATGAAATCGGTACTGACCAACAGCAGTCCCAACAAAAAGAGGACCGAGGGCCTATTGCCTGGGAGCAAAAAAGACAAACAGTTGCTTTATGGCCGAGACTACTGGTATGGCTTTAGTTCCAAACTACCTGCGGACTGGAAGGTGCCAGGTAAGTTTGAGCTGCTGGCACAATTCCACGGCGTGGCGGATCGCCCGGGTGACAAGGGTGGCGTGCCACTGTCCATCCAGATGGGGAGAGGTACCTGGATGGTCCGCAATCAGTCTGTAGCAGGCACACGGGACTGGTATGGCAGTCCTATTACGCCCGATCTGGGCCGCTGGGTGGACTGGGTAATTCACTTTCGCCCCTCGCTCGATACAGATGGACTTCTGGAAGTCTGGAAAGGTGGTGAACTGATAGCAGAGCGCAAAGGCCCCAATACCACCGCCAAGAAGCTTGGGCCCTATTTCAAAATGGGCTACTACCACGGTCCATTCAAAATCGGCAAGAAAGTCATCTACCACGATGAATTGCGCGTGGCCTCAGGTCCTGAGGCGCGGTATGAGGATGTGGACCCCGCCAACTATGAATAGCACTTTTGATCAAGAATAAGAGGACATTTATGCTCGCTCAGATAACACGACAGGCACCCGCAACCAGGACTAGGCGTGCAGCTGGCGTAATAATGGCGCTGGCCACACTGCTGCTTGGCGCCTGCGCCAGTGAGCCCACGTCAAAAACGGAATCCGAGCCACAGATTCCCGCCTCAGAATATGCCATACAGGCAGGTCTGAAAGATGAACGCGGTCGCTTCCGAGAAATTTTCTGTGCGGTGCTCAGTGAGCGCGGCAGTGAATTGCCAGACTACAGGCCCTGTGAAGAGGCCCTGACCGAAGTGGGTGTTGAGGCTGGAGCAACCGGTCTGCCCGTTCAACTCGGGCAAAGCGCAACGGATTTTGTCTTTCTTATTGTGCCGGGCCTCGGCTGGGAGTGCTTTGCCGAGTGGCTTGACCACGAGGACACCGGACCAGAGCATGTCGCACAGTTTGGATATGATGTCCGACTGTTGCCTGTCGACGGCCTGTCCAGCACCGAGCACAATGCCGAGCAGATCAGAGACTACATCACCAATTTACCACCGGAACTCAAGGGCCGGCCCATTGTTCTGGCAGGCTACTCCAAAGGGGCGCCTGACATCCTCACTGCCATCACACAATATCAGGAGGTGGGCGACCGCGTAACAGCCGTTGTTAGCCTAGCCGGATCCGTTGGCGGCTCGCCACTGGCCGATGACGCGACCCAGTCGCAGGCAAACCTTTTAACCTGGTGGCCGGGGTCGACATGTGGAGAAGGCGATGAAGGTGCCGTGGAGAGTTTACGTACCGACGTCCGCCAACAGTGGTTACAGGACAACCCACTGCCAGACACTATCCACTATTATTCGGTTATTACCTACCCCGACCCAGAGCGCGTCTCCTGGGGCCTGAAAAACGGCTACAAGGTACTCAGCGGCGTTGATGTGCGCAATGATACCCAGGTACTCATCTACGACCAGATGATCCCAGGCTCCACATTGGTGGCTTATGCCAATGCGGATCATTGGGCGATCGCCGTGCCGGTAGCCAGAGAACATGCATTCATCGGTAGCACTCTGGTAAACCATAACGATTACCCTCGGGAGGCGTTTCTTGAGGCACTGTTGAGGTATGTAGAGGAAGACTTGGCGGAAAATCAATAGTCGCACTGGAAAATTGACTATAGCATCCTCCAAATACTGAGTAGATAATGGGCCAAGATTCCTAATGAGCCATATCATGCACACAGACTGCCCTAACGGTGGGCCTGCGCCGAAATACAATGTTATTCGCGTTGGTCTGCTTTTGCTTTCGATAGCCCTTCTGTCAGCTTGTGCCAGCGGCCCTTACCACGGCGCAAAAATGGATGACGCCAGCTTCCTTGCCCGGGCGATGACACAGGAAAGCAACAATCTTGTCGTACATGCGGCCGTTCCAACAGCACAGGAAAGCAAATTACTCACGGGGTTGGACCTCCACGCGCAAGGCATCCAGCCTGTCTGGTTAAAGGTTGAAAACAGGGGGCAGTCCAGAGCTCGGGTGGCCACCTGGAGCATCGACAGGGATTACTTCTCGCCGATAGAAGTCGCCTATATGAACCGCAAGAAGTTTAGCAATGCGGCTTACGAGGACCTGCAAAAATGGTTCTATCAAAACGGTCTAACACGCTATATTCCCGCCGGCGAGAGTCGCTCGGGACTTGTCTTCACCCACCTGAACTCCGGCACAAAGGGCTTCAACCTGGATATTTTTAGCAACAAGGCCGCCAATAGCTTCACCTTCTTCGTGCCCATGCCCGGCTTCACCGCCGACTTCATGCAAGTAGATTTCAAAGGCCTGTACGCCGATAAGGACCTTAGAAACCTCAGCATTGACGAACTCGAAGTAGTTCTTGAGCAGGAATTGCCCTGCTGTGCCAGCGACCCAGGTGGCAAATTGCAGGGTGCCCCCCTGAACGTGGTGCTGGTGGGTAGCGGCCTCGCCGTCAGGCGTTCCATGCTAAGAGGCGCCTGGCGGGAAACCGCAGCCGGAGACGCTGCGGGCAATCTGGTCTCCCAGGGTGCCCGCAAGCAACACTTCCAGGGCCGGCAACCCGATGCTATTTTCACCTTATCGCGCCAGGATGGTAATGAAAAAGTTTACCTTCACCTCTGGCTGGCACCCTGGCGTGTCGAGGGAGAACACGCCTGGGTGGGACAGGTCTACTACTGGGCCGATTCGGAGTCACCACTGGATGGCAGCATCGCTGAAGATATGATTGACGACCTGAAGTTCAAGTCATTCTTCGCAAGGGAAAGTGTGGTTGCCGACCTCGACAGCGCACAACGCTACCTGTTTCAGGACCTTTGGTACCGCGGTTCTTTGCACAAGGCAGGGTTTGTCACTGGCGTTGGAGAATCGGCCATGGACGACCCGCGGGTCACCTTTGGTGGTACTGCGTATTTTACCCAGGGCCTGCGAGTAGTCGTATTCCTGTCCGAGACTCCCAGAGGCCTGGATGAGGGTGAGTTGATCTATATGCTGCGCGAGTCCCTGCCCCCTGGGGAGACAAGCCCATGACAACCGCAGCTAAGCTCTGGCGCCAAAGCCTTCTTACGATGACCGGCGCTCTTGCCCTTTCTGTCATGGTGCAAGCAGGTGAAGCGCGCCAACTGTTTGCGGGCAAGCAGGCGATGCCGCCCAATGACAGACTACACATCCAGACGAAAGGAATGCTCACGGTGACTACCGCCGTGCCCAGTGCAGAGGAGACCCGAACGTTTTTTGGTATAGACCTGTACAGCAAAAATGTACAACCCGTATGGGTACAGGTAGAAAATCGCAGTGAAAGCATAGTCTTTCTAACCCCCATGGGCCTTGACTCTGCCTATTTCACCCCCAGAGAGACGGCTAACCGCAGTCGAGTGAACTTCACCGAACCTCACACCCATAAATTTGAGGAACAGGCGATGGTGCGTATGCAGGTACCCGCTAACAGTATCCAGTCAGGCTATATTTTCAGCAGGGTGGACGAAGGGACGAAGTCTTTCAATATCGACGTCATTGGCAGCGACTCCTTGCAAATGATGACCTTTTTCATCCCGGTTCCCGGACTCAAACTAGATCATTACGAGGTCGATATCCGCGGCATGTATTCCGAGCAGGAGCTAAAGCATGTCTCGTTGCCAGAGCTGGCCGATGAGCTGGAGGACCTGCCGTGCTGCGTGCGTGATAAGAAAGGCGAAAACAAGGGGGACCCCCTGAATCTGGTGTTCATCGGCGAGATAGAAAACATCTACTACGCTTTCATGCGCGCCGGTTGGGACGAAACAGAAACGATTTATGGCTCTTCCCTAATTAAGACTATGGCCTCCGCCCTAATGGGCAGTCGCTACCGCTACTCGCCCGTCAGCGCTCTGTACGTGTTCGACCGCCCCCAGGATTTCGCCATGCAGCGGGCGCGTTCCAGCATCAATGAGCGCAATCATCTGCGCGTCTGGCTCACGCCCCTACGCCACAACGGAACGCCCGTTTGGATAGGCCAGATTAGCCGTGATATCGGTGTGCATTTTACCTGGAAAACCATCACCACACACAAAATTGACCCCGATGTAGATGAAACCCGCGAGTTTCTTGCGGAAGATTTGGCCTATGCCCAGTCAGTGCATAAATTCGGTTACGTCGGCGGTGTCGGGCCAGCAAGCTATGATGAGCCGCGTGGCAACCTCACAGGAGACCCCTACTTCACCGATGGCAATCGGCTGGTAATCTGGGTGGCCGACCAACCCACTGCTATCGATGAAATTGAAAACTTGAATCTACTGGAAGAATTTGATTCAAAAACATCAGATTGACTTTCAAAGCGCACTCACAAGGTGCCCTCCATCCACGGGGATAGCGGTCCCTGTCATAAACCTTCCCGCCTCGCTGGCCAGCAACAGCAGCGGGCCATCCAACTCTTCCAGCTGACCGGCTCGACGGAAAGGACTTTTGTCCAGCATGGCCTGCCCCGCCTCCGAGGCGAGGTAGTCGGCGTTCAGCTCGGTTGAAAAGTAACCCGGGCAAATCGCATTCACCCGTACGCCTTTAGAACCCAGCTCCAGTGCCATTGCCTTGGTCAGTTGGACGAGCCCGGCTTTGGCAGTCGCATATGTGGACTCGCCAAAAGACTGGCGTAAGCCAAGAATCGAGGCAACATTCACAATACTGCCTTCACATTTACTCCCTATGCACCCCTTTGCCACTTCTTTGGCAACACACCAGGCGCCCTTGAGATTGGTATCCATCACAAAGTCCCAGCTGTCCTCGTCAACATTCAGGCAATAGCGGGAATCCGCCACGCCGGCATTGTTGATCAACACCGTAACAATACCAAACGCTTCCTCGATCAATTCCAGGGCTGAAGATACACTCTGTGTAGAAGTCACATCCAGTGGCACAGCCATTGCCGTTGCCCCGGTGGCTTTGAGTTCCTGCACCAATGCATCAAGCCTGTCCGCACGCCTTGCACCAACTGCCACTGAGGCACCGGCTGCCGCCAGGACCCGCGCAAAATGCGCGCCCAGACCACTGGAAGCACCGGTGACCAACACGACCTTGCCGTTCATTGCTAACAAATTTTTATGCGACTCACTCACCATGCCCACTCCCCCTATTCCGCGCGATAGCGATTAATTATCTGCTTGCCCAGCGCCATTTGATGCACCTGGTCAGGGCCATCTGCCTGACGGCACCAACGGGCGTAGTTGAAGGCTTCAGCCATGCAATAATCTTCCGTCAGCCCGCCTGCCCCATGCATTTGCATACAGCGATCGATTATATTCTGGGTCATTAGTGGCACACTGGTCTTGCTCGCAGCGATCAAATCCATGGCGCCTTTGGCGCCCACGGCATCCATTTTTTCACAGGTTTTGAGTACCAGCAGGCGCATCATTTCAATCTCGGAAAAGCTTTTGGCAATATCCTCTCGCACCGATTGGTGTTGGCTAAGTTCACGACCGAATGTAGAGCGCGCCGTGACTCGCTGACAAACAAGTTCCAGTGAACGCTGTGCCGCACCAATCAAGCGCATACAATGATGGATACGGCCCGGCCCAAGCCTCCCCTGGGCGATCTCAAAGCCGCGACCCTCCCCCAGTAAGATGTTTTCCAGCGGCACCCGGACATCATTAAAGACGAGTTCCGCGTGGCCGATAGGCGCATCGTCATAGCCCAGGGTAGTCAGGGGCCGAATGACTTCAAGGCCCGGTGTACCTTTGGGCACCAGTACCTGGGATTGCTGTTTGTGTCGGTTCGAATTTTCGGGGTCTGACTTACCCATGACAATGAATATTCCGCAGCGCTCGTACATGGCCCCGGTGATAAACCACTTGCGCCCGTTAAGCACCCACTCATCGCCCTGGCGCTCGATGCTGAGCTCGATGTTGGTGGCATCCGAAGACGCAACCTGGGGCTCGGTCATGGCATAAGAGGAACGAATATCTCCATTGAGTAGCGGTGCTAACCACTGTCCCTGCTGTGCACTGGTCGCGTATTTCATGAACACTTCCATATTACCCGTGTCCGGTGCGTTGCAGTTAAACACCTCAGGGGACCACAACACGCGTCCCATGATCTCGGCCAACGGCGCGTAGTCGAGATGGCTTAAGCCATCGTGGTCGCAATACTCGGCATGCGCAGGGGGTACAAAGAGGTTCCACAGCCCGGCCTGCTTCGCCTTTTGCTTAAGTTCATCCATAAGTGGCAGATAGTCGAAACGGCTGTTCGCCGCCGCCAGTTGCTCCGCATATTGATGCTCGCAGGGATAAATATGCTCCTCCATGAAGGCATTGAGGCGGGACTGGAACTGCAGGGACTGTTCGCTGAATTCAAACATAACGTGGATCCATGTGGCCTATCGTCAAAGGCGGACAAGTGTATCGGTCGAAGTTGATAATTTATAGGCTTCATTCAAAGAACTTCGCCTTACAAACCTTACCAGCCAGCAATTTCTTCTCTTAGAAGTCGCTGGGCCGCATCGCTGCCAATCGGACAGGATTTCCGCCGCTGAATGCGCCAACCGCCCTCCTCCCTGCGCAGCAGCCATTGGTTGAAACCAAGCCGTACGAGACGCACGTTTTCAGCTTCGCTGTGGTAGAGCCTGGAGTAACCTGTAACCGACGCCGAATCGCCGTGAACCTGAACACTTAGAGGCCCTACAGTGTGTGCGCAATTTGGGACCAAAGCCTGGTGTCCCGCGCCATTGAGCATCTCGCGGATGGCTTCCGGTCCCTCCATACACAGACTGGCCTCGACATGCCGATCGCTGTCATCCCGGCCGCTGCCCGGAGCGGCGACC
>JBALWA010000058.1:0-28948 GCA_036960305.1 Halioglobus sp.
CACGGTGACGCTACATGTGGGTGCGGGCACATTTCAGCCTGTACGCGCCGATGATATAAAAGATCACGTAATGCACGCAGAGTATGTAGAAGTGGATGAGACGGTCTGTGCGGCCGTTCGCGAAACCCGGGCGGCCGGTGGGCGGGTGGTGGCGGTGGGAACAACCGCGGTGCGCTCGCTGGAATCCGCGAGTATGGCTAGCGGCGCGATAGAGCCCTTCTTTGGCGATACGGATATCTTTATTTACCCCGGTTACGACTTTCGCAGTGTCGATGCCATGGTGACCAATTTTCATCTGCCGGAATCGACCTTGCTAATGTTGGTGAGCGCTTTTGCGGGCAGAGACTCTATAATGAACGCCTATCGCTGCGCCATTGACGAGGGCTACCGTTTTTTCAGCTATGGCGATGCTATGTTTATTACACCCAAGAGGGAGGAGGCACCATGAGTCGCGAGTGCCGTATGCAGTTCGAACAGTTTGCCAGTGACGGCAAGGCCAGGCGTGGCCGATTGACGTTCCCCCGGGGCACGGTCGAAACACCGGCTTTCATGCCGGTGGGAACCTATGGCACGGTAAAGGGGATGCTACCCCGTGACATTCATGCGACGGGCGCCGAGATTTTGCTCGGCAACACCTTTCACCTGTGGCTGCGCCCGGGTACAGATATCATTGAGCAGCACGGCGATCTACACGATTTTATGCACTGGCCCGGCCCGATTCTTACGGACTCGGGGGGCTTCCAGGTCTTCAGTCTGGGCGATATGCGAAAAATCACCGAGGAGGGCGTAAAGTTTCGGTCCCCGGTGGATGGCTCGCCCGTGTTTCTTGATCCTGAAAAATCCATGGCCATACAGCGTAGCCTGGGATCGGATATCGTCATGATTTTCGATGAGTGCACGCCTTATCCGGCTACAGAGAAGGAGGCGAGAGACTCCATGCAGCTGTCCCTGCGCTGGGCGGCTCGCAGCAAAGCCGGGCACGGCGAGAGCAGTGCGGCGCTATTTGGCATCGTACAGGGCGGAATGTACCCCGAACTGCGGCGCGAGTCGCTTGCAGGGCTCGCGGATATCGGCTTTGACGGCTATGCAATAGGTGGCCTGTCGGTAGGTGAGCCCAAGGACGAGATGTTCAAAGTTCTGGATGTGATGCAGCCCATTATGCCTGCAGACAAGCCCCGATATTTGATGGGGGTGGGTACGCCCAGTGACCTGTTGGAAGGTGTGCGTCACGGAGTGGATATGTTCGATTGTGTCATGCCAACCCGCAACGCCCGCAATGGTAATCTCTTTACCTCCAGGGGGGCGTTAAAATTGCGTAACTCCCGGCATAAGACCAGCACCTTGCCCCTGGATGAAGAGTGCAATTGCTACACTTGTGAAAACTTCAGTCGCGCTTATCTTCATCACCTGGACAAGTGCAATGAAATTTTGGGTTCGCAGTTGAACACCATTCATAACCTGCACTTCTATCAACAGCATATGGCCGGTATTCGAGCGGCAGTTGAGACGCAGACACTGGACGATTTTGCCGGCAAGTTTTACCAGGACCAGGAGCGTGGGGTCTAGATGTTTGAGCGCCTGCACTTAGGTCTATCCCAGTCCGTTCTGCCCTGGTCGGGTGAAGGGGCCCAGGCCGCTGTATTGGTTGCGATAACCGATGAGTTGAAGCCCCGGGTAATACTGGGGCGCAGGGCCATGCACTTGCGTCTGCACCCGGGGGAAATTGCTTTTCCCGGCGGTAAACGTGAGCGAGAAGACCTGACCCCCTGGGATACGGCCCTTCGAGAAGCAGAGGAAGAGGTGGGTATTCCCTCGCACCTGGTTACACGGCTTGGGAGTCTGGACCCCATGGTCACCCGGACGGGTTTTGAAGTGTACCCCTGCATTGCAAGAATACCCGCAGACCCTGAGCTTATCGTGGATCCGGGCGAGTTTGATAGTGTGTTTCTGCCCGCCGTGGAGCGATTTGCCGACCCGGCCTTATACCGCTTGGAGAGCATGTCTGATGGCGAGCGAATGAGGCAGGTACCCCACTATCAGTTGGAACAGGATAATATCTGGGGGGTTACCGCTGCGGTGCTTGCCCTTGTTGTCAATATAGGCCTCAATGCAGGTCTGGAACTTAAACGCGATTGGAAGAAGACACCATGAAATACAGCCTGGGCGAAAAGCGGGTAAATTTGGTTGGAGAGGGGCATTTTATCGCCCCGAATGCAGCGGTCATTGGCGATGTCACTTTGCATGATCGCAGCAGTGTCTGGTTTTCCTGTGTGCTGCGAGGCGACACTGAGAGTATTGTCATCGGTGCCGGCAGCAATATTCAGGATGGTGCTGTGGTGCACGCGGATCCGGGCTTCCCGACCCATGTCGGTGAGAATGTCACTGTGGGTCACAATGCCATGATTCACGGCTGTACCATTGGTGATGGCAGTCTGGTGGGAATCAATGCGGTGGTGCTGAACGGGGCGGTCGTGGGTAAAGGTTGTCTCATCGGCGCAAACGCACTGGTAACTGAGCATATGGTGATCCCGGATGGCAGTATGGTGTTGGGTTCGCCGGCCAAAATAAAGAAGACCTTCAGTGAGCGAGAGCAGGAAGTGTTGGGAATGAGTGCCGAGCACTATGTCGCCAATGGCCAGCGCTACCTGAAAGAACTCAGCGAGCAGTCGTGACCGTCTCTGAGCCCAAATCGCCTTGCGTCTCTATCTGCGTGTTGGATGAGGATGATATTTGTCAGGGTTGTTATCGCAGTGCTGAAGAAATTACCGACTGGTTTATGGCCAGCGATGCACAGAAGAAGGCGGTCATTGAGCGGGCCAAAGAACGGCTCGACGCCTCCATGCCTATTCGTCTGAAGTAACAGCTGGGGCGATTTCCCGCCCCCTGGCGGCCTGTACCACATTGCCCTGCAGTTCGAGTACCTCGAGGCGATAATTGCCGATCGACAGCCCCACATTGGCGTCCGGAAAAGACTCCAGGCATTCGAGGATAAGGCCGCTGAGGGTTTTTGGGCCATCCGTTGGTAGAGACCATTGCAGGGCTTTGTTGACCTCGCGTATGGTCGCGGTACCACTGATAATATAACTGCCGTCGCGCTGCGGGAATACGTTGCCAACGGTTTCAGCCAGATTGGAAGTGAACTCCCCAACGATCTCTTCAAGGATATCTTCCAGCGCGGCCAGGCCCATGACTTCGCCATATTCGTCTACCACCACCGCAAGGCGATGCTTCTTCTTTTGAAAATTCAACAATTGAGTGTGCAGTGGCGTGCTCTCGGGAATGAAGTAGGTCTGCTCCATTTCCCGTTCAAGTGCGGCTCGGTCCAGCCCATTTTTGTCCAGTATTCTGCTGATATTGCGCATGTGCAGAACGCCGATAATATTGTTGATGTCGTCACGCCACACCGGGAGTCGGGTGTGAGAACTGTTCTGGATACAGCGAAGAATTTCGTCATCGCTGTCGTCCAGGTCAATACCGTAGACCTCATTGCGCGGCACCATGATGTCGTCCACGCTGACCTCCTCAAGGTCGAGGATGTTGAGCAGCATGCCGCGGTGCCGTATGGGGATCAATTGCCCGGCTTCGGTGACTATTGTGCGCAGCTCTTCACTGGAAACGTTCTCTTCACTCTTGGCGGAGGGATCGATACCAAAGAGGCCCAGCAAGGCGTTGGTGATGGAGCTGATCATCCATACCAGGGGGTAAAAAACCTTGAGTAGGGGTAGCAATACCCAGCTGGCGGGGAAGGCCACGCGTTCGGGGTGCAGCGCTGCAATCGTTTTGGGGGTGACTTCAGCGAAGATCAGGATCACCAGGGTGAGCAAAAGTGTGGCGATAAATATTCCGGCGTCACCCCACAGTCGGATGGCAATGACCGTGGCAATCGCGGAAGCGAGAATGTTGACCAGGTTATTGCCGATTAGAATGAGACCGATCAGGCGGTCGGGGCGTTCCAGTAACTTACTGGCCCGTTTTGCTCCCCGGTGGTTGTTTTTAGAGAGGTGTTTCAGACGGTAGCGATTGAGCGTCATCATGCCGGTTTCGGAGCTGGAAAAAAATCCGGATAACAGGATGAGTGCTGCCAGTACTGAGAATAAAAGACCCAGCGGTGCTTCGTTCAAATCAGGAATAAACCCCTATGAAGGTAAGAGCGGCTATAGTGAAGAAAAAGCGGTGCGGGAGCAAGTCCTGCCAGAATTTCATCGCAGACACACTAGGCTTGCTCAAGCACGAGTTCCAGCACGAGTTTGGAGCCGAAATAGGCCAACATAAGCAGGGCAAACCCGGCCAGGGTGAAACGCACCGCTGTCTGGCTGCGCCACCCAAGTTGGTAGCGTCCCCATAGCAGTATGGAAAAAATCACCCAGGCAATGATGGTCAGAACCGTTTTGTGGACCAGGTGTTGGGCAAAGATATCGTCGACAAAGACGATACCTGAGGCAATCGACAAGCTGAGAAGTGCAACGCCGGCCCATATCAGCTCAAATAACATGGTTTCCATCAGTTGTAGAGGCGGCAGCACCTGGATAATGCCCCGGGTTTGCTTATGTTTCAGGTGGCGGTCCTGTACGGCCACCAGCCCGGCTTGAATGGCTGCCAGGGTTAATATCGCATAGGCGAGAATGGAGCTGCTGATATGCAGCAGCATGCCGCCCGAATAGTTGCTGATGTCGGTGGCAGATGACGGTGCGAAGGTAGATACCAGGACCGACAGGGCGGACAGCGGGAACAGGGCGACCAGCAGGTTCTGCAGTGGCCTGCGCACCAGACTGGCGATGCATGCCAGGTTGATAACCAGGAAGATCAAGGCTGATACCTTGTAAAAACCGAGGTCCAGGGAATCTTCAAAAAAGAGGTTGTCCCAGGCCACCAGGGCGTGCGCCACAAGCGCTGCGGAGCCCAACAGGAACACGGTTCGGTCTATTTGCTGCCGCTGTTGTGATATATGCAGTAATTGCAGTCCGGTTGCCGCCAGATAGAGCAGCGCGGCGGTCAGGGCAATGATTGTAACAGGCATGGGTTTCGGGCTTGGGCTCAGCTGGCGTATACTTCGCACCTTTGTACCGATTTGTCCCGCCATTAGCAAGCGCGGGCTAACCAAATAGCCAAGTGAAAGTAGAGAGATACCCATGTTCGAAAGCTTAAGTGACCGCCTGTCGAATAGCCTGCGCAGTATTACCGGCAAGGCGAAATTAACGGAAGACAATATCCAGGAGACCCTGCGCGAAGTGCGAATGGCACTGCTGGAGGCCGATGTTGCGCTGCCTGTGGTCAAGGACTTTGTGGAGTCGGTGAAGCAGCGGGCGCTGGGGCAGGAAGTCATGAAGAGCCTGAGCCCGGGGCAGGTGTTCCTCAAAATTGTGCAGACTGAGCTCGAATCTGTAATGGGTAACTCGAACGAGGCCTTGAACCTGGCAAGCCAACCGCCGGCTATTATCCTTGTGGCCGGCTTACAGGGCGCAGGTAAGACCACTTCGGTGGCGAAACTGGCCAAGTTCCTTAAAGAGAGGGAGAAGAAATCGGTCACAGTGGTGAGCGCGGATGTCTACCGTCCCGCGGCGATCAAGCAGCTGGAAACCCTGGCGGCCGAAGTCGGCGCCGATTTTTTCCCCAGTGATATCAGCCAGAAACCGATCGATATCGCTCGGGCCGCTATTGATCATGCAAAAATTCGATTTAGCGATGTATTAATCATTGATACGGCGGGCCGGTTGGCTGTGGATGAAGCCATGATGGGCGAAATTGCCGATCTGCACGCGGCCGTCAAACCGATTGAGACCCTCTTTGTCGTCGATGCCATGACGGGCCAGGACGCGGCTACTACGGCAAAAGCCTTCGGTGAGACACTGCCTCTGACCGGTGTAATCCTGACCAAGGTTGATGCGGATACCCGTGGTGGTGCCGCTCTGTCTGTACGGGCGGTGACAGGCAAACCGATCAAATTTCTGGGTGTGGGTGAAAAAACGGCTGCGCTGGATCCCTTCCATCCCGATAGGTTGGCTTCCAGGATCCTGGGTATGGGCGATGTCCTGTCCCTGATCGAGGAAGCAGAACAGAAAGTAGACAAGAAGAAAGCGGAAAAGCTGGCGAAGAAGGTCAAAAAAGGCGGGAAATTTGATCTTGAGGATTTTCGTGACCAATTGCAGCAGATGAACAATATGGGTGGCATCACCGGCATGCTGGATAAATTGCCCGGTATGGGCAATATGGCCAGTATGGCGCAGCAAAATGTCGATGTGAAATTGTTTGCCCGCATGGAAGCCATGATTAATTCGATGACGCCCAAAGAGCGACGCAGTCCGGAATTGATCGTCGGGTCCCGAAAGCGGCGGATTACCCAGGGTTCAGGCACCCAGGTACAGGACCTTAATCGTCTACTGAAGCAGCACAAGCAAATGCAGAAGATGATGAAGAAAATGAAAGGCGGCGGCATGGAAAAGATGATGCGCGGCCTGGGTGGGATGATGCCCCCGGGTGGCGGCCAGGGTGGCCCGGGCGGCGGGATGCCGTTCCGCTAGTCGTATGCGGCGGCTGAGCCCCCAATTCAGGGGCGATGTTGCCGGTGAAACAATCAGGCTCCATCGGTTTGTAAGGTGCGGAGTTTACTAAATAAATCCTGATCTAGGGTTTAAACCGAGGCACTTTTTACGTATGATACGCCACCTTTCCGGCACATGTGTCGGGTTTTGCCGTGGGTGACGTTGCGAGTTCGCCGCATTTCCCAGCTAATTTTTAGGAATTTATAGAAAATGGTAACAATTCGACTTTCTCGTGGTGGCTCTAAGAAGCGCCCTTTTTATCACTTTACCGTGACCGACAGCCGTAATGCTCGCGATGGTCGCTTCATCGAGCGTGTGGGATTCTTCAACCCGGTCGCTAGAGGCCAGGAAGAGCGCCTGCGCATCGATACTGACCGTATCGAATACTGGCAGGGCCAGGGCGCGCAGCTGTCTGAGCGTGTTGCCAAGCTGGTTAAGGATTCCGCTGTCGCTGCGTAAGTGGTGCCGGTTCCAATGAGTGAACCCGAGTCCAACACGCTTGTAGTCGGTCGCATTAGCGGCTGCTACGGCATAAAGGGCTGGGTAAAAATCCACTCGTTTACTGAACCTGCTGAGAACTTCATGGCCTATGACGACTTCAGGCTGAAGCGTCAATCGGGTCTTGAGGCCGTATCGTTTGATTCGGTGCGCAGACAGGGTAAGGGGCTGGTAGCTCACATCAAAGGTGTGGATGACCGCAACCAGGCAGAGCTTTATAAGGGCCTGGAGATCGTAGTAAGTCAGGAACAATTGCCGTCATTGGATGAGGGCGAGTTCTACTGGAGCCAGCTGGAAGGGCTTCAGGTCTGGTTTCAGGAGGTTGGTGATAGCAGTGCCGATAGGGTATTGCTGGGAACAGTCCACTCCCTGATAGAGACAGGCGCAAATGATGTATTGGTAGTAAAGGCCTGCGAGGGAAGTATTGATAAGCAGGAGCGGTTAATACCTTATCTACCCGGAGATGTTGTTACACGGGTGGATGTGGAGCAGGGCCGCATAGAGGTTGACTGGTTTCTTGATGTATGAGGTTGCCGGGAGCAGGGACCAATGAAGATTGCATTGGTGAGCCTTTTTCCGGAAATGTTTACCGCGGTTGCTGACCATGGGGTCACAGGTAGGGCGGTTAAGCAGGGCCTGGTAGCACTTAGTCATTGCAACCCGAGAGATTTTACCGTGGACAAACATCGCACGGTGGACGACAGACCCTACGGCGGTGGCCCGGGGATGTTGATGAAGATAGATCCTTTGCAGCAGGCGATAGTCGCCGCAAAGGAGGCGGTAGGGGTTGAGGCTAGAGTTATATACCTCTCTCCCCAGGGTCGACGATTTACTCACGACCAGGCTGTGGAGTTGGCACAGCGCGAAGCACTGGTATTGGTTGCCGGTCGCTACGAGGGCGTCGATGAACGGTTGATCGAGGCCGAAGTCGACGAGGAAATCTCTATCGGTGACTATGTACTGAGTGGCGGCGAACTGGCTGCCATGGTGGTCGTAGACGCAGTAACCCGGCAATTGCCAGGGGTACTGGGACATGAATTATCTGCGCAGGAAGATTCCTATGCAGACGGTTTGCTGGATTGCCCGCACTACACACGCCCGGAGGATTTTCAGGGTGAGTCGGTGCCGGAAGTATTACTGAGCGGTGATCATGAGAAGATTCGCCGCTGGCGCCTCAAGCAGGCACTGGGCAGGACGCAAGCGCGTCGCCCGGATTTGCTAGAGGACAGGGTGATGACACCCGAGGAAGACGAATTGTTAGCGGAGTATCTTCGCGAGCGGGATTTACCATTAGACGACTAGCTGTGAAGCTAGATTAGAAACACACAGGAGTGCGCCATGAACACTAACAAGATTATCTCTGAGCTGAATGCTGAGCAGATGGAAAAAGAGCTGCCCGAATTCAGCCCCGGTGATACCGTGGTTGTTCAGGTTAAAGTACAAGAAGGCACCCGCGAGCGTTTACAGGCGTTTGAAGGTGTTTGCATAGCAAAGCGTAACCGCGGTCTGAACTCTGCGTTCACCGTTCGCAAGATTTCCCACGGTGTGGGAGTTGAGCGTACCTTCCAGACTTTCAGCAAGGTGGTTGACAGCATTGACGTTAAACGTCGTGGTGATGTTCGTCAGGCGAAGCTGTACTACCTCCGCGAGCTCAGCGGTCGCGCTGCGCGCATCAAGGAAAAGCTGACTCGCTAGACTCAGTTTCCCGATACGAAAAGCGGCCCAGGTGGTCGCTTTTTTTTATGCCCTCAGTCGACGAACGTGCTACCTTTCAAGAATGCCTACCTCTGTAACTGAACACCCGGAAATCGAACGATATATCGACGCCATGTGGATGGAAAAGGGCTTGAGCGATAACACGCTGTCCTCTTATCGTAGCGATCTGCGCCATTACAACCTATGGTTGGCCAAGGAACTGGGTAAGACGATACTGCAGGCCGATCGCGGCGATCTCCAAGCCTACCTCGGCTTCAGCTTGCACCAGGGCCAATCGCAGCGATCGACCGCGCGTTTTATGTCTTGTGCTCGCAGTTTTTATCGATTTTCATTGCGAGAGGGCCGCCTGACGGTGGATCCCACCCTTGATGTCGACAGCCCAAAACTGGGCAGACCCCTGCCGAAGTCCCTTTCTGAACTGGATGTAGAAAAGCTGTTGCGTGCACCGGATCTGGAAATCGCCCTGGAATTCCGCGACCGTACCATGCTGGAAATGCTCTATGCCTGTGGCCTGAGGGTGACAGAATTAACCAGTCTGCAAGTGGTGCAGGTCAGTGTTAACCAGGGGGTGGTACGTGTATTCGGCAAGGGGAGCAAGGAGCGCCTGGTACCCATGGGCGAGGAGGCGCTGATGTGGTTGAAGCGCTATATGGCGGGCCCCAGGGCAGAGTTGCTCAAAGACCTCCCCAGTGAGGTGCTTTTTCCCAGCCGGCGGGGTACACAAATGACTCGCCAGACCTTCTGGTATCGTATTAAAATCTATGCCGAGCGCGCGGGTATAAAATCGGCACTGTCGCCGCATACTCTGCGCCATGCATTTGCAACGCATCTGCTGAATCACGGCGCGGACTTGAGGGTAGTGCAGATGTTGCTGGGGCACAGCGATCTGACGACAACCCAGATTTATACCCACGTGGCTAAGCAGCGGATGCAGGAATTGCATGCCCAACACCATCCGCGTGGTTGAGGAACTATTGGGCTGTAGATAGCTCCAATCAATGTAGTTATGGCCATACGGTCGTTTGGCTTTTATTTCCCGAGGATAGAAAATGAATTTCCAGGTACCAAAATGTGTAATGCTTGGCGCGTTAATGCTCTTTTCAAGCTGGGCCAGCGCAGGCGACAAAGTGGATCAAGCCATCGTTGATACCCTGACATCTGCATTGGAGACATCCAACTCAGGGCTTGAAGTACAGAGTGTTAAAAACAGTGAAATTGCCGGCCTGTATGCTGTGCAATTCGTCAACGGCCCTCTTATTTATGCCAATGCCACAGGCGACCACTTTATGGTGGGCGATATGTTCCGTGTTGAAGCGGATGGCTTCGTAAATCTTGCAGAACAACGTCGCGATGGCGATCGTAAGGATAAAATTGAGGCTGTCGCAGCCGAAGATATGATTATCTTTTCTCCGGCTGGCGAGCACAGGGCGTCGATTACTGTTTTCACCGATGTCACCTGTTTCTATTGCCAGAAGTTGCATAAGGAAGTCCCGGAACTGAACAAGCGCGGTGTAGAGGTACGGTACCTGGCCTACCCTCGTGCAGGTGTGGGCTCTGATGGCTTTCGTCAGTTGGCCAGTGCCTGGTGCAGCGATGACCCCAGGGATGCCCTCACTCGGCTCAAGAGCAAGCAAACCGTTGCCGATAACGTTTGCCCCGGCAATCCCATCGCGGATCAATACCAGTTGGGTCAAGAATTGGGTGTTCGTGGCACGCCAGCCATCGTCACAGACAGCGGTCAGATGATTCCAGGGTATCAGTCTGCCGATGAACTCATGGTGACGCTGGGTCTAAACTAAACAGGCTAAACGAGGGGATATTCCCGTGCTGCGTTGACAGCACGGGATTGACTCAGTAGTGTTTGCGCCCCTATATTGATGTGGTTGAGCCTGTGGACGATCAGTTTCAGCGAATTAAGCGCCTGCCCCCTTACGTATTTAATATCATTGGTGAGCTCAAGCAGAGCGCCCGTGCGGCGGGTGAGGATATTATCGATTTTGGGATGGGTAATCCCGATCAGGCAACCCCCGAACATATTGTCGACAAGCTGGTGGAGACCGCCCGCAGGGGGGATACGCATCGCTATTCCCAGTCCAAGGGCATCCCGCGGCTGCGAAAGGCGATCTGTGACTGGTACCAGCGTCGCTATGATGTTGAGCTCAATCCCGAGACTGAGGCGATTGTTACTCTGGGCTCCAAGGAGGGGTTGGCTCACCTTGCGCTGGCCACCACCAGTCCCGGTGATGCGATTTTGGTGCCCAATCCTTCCTACCCGATTCACCCCTACGGCTTTGTTATCTCCGGAGCCGATATTCGGCACGTCCCCATGGTTGAGGACGAAACCGCTTTTTTTGCTGAGCTGGAAAATGCCATTCGCAATAGCTGGCCCCGCCCCAAAATGTTGGTGCTGAATTTCCCCTCCAACCCGACTACCCACTGCGTGGAGCTGGACTTCTTTGAGAAGGTGGTTGCGATAGCCAAGGAGCACGAAATTTGGGTGGTCCAGGATCTGGCCTACGCTGACCTTTGCTATGATGGCTATGTGGCACCCTCCATCCTGCAGGTTGAGGGAGCCAAGGACGTCGCCGTAGAGTTTTTCAGTATGTCCAAGAGTTATAATATGCCCGGTTGGCGGGTGGGGTTTTGCTGTGGTAATCCACAGTTGGTTGGCGCCCTTGCTCGAATGAAGTCCTATCTGGATTACGGTATGTTTACCCCCATCCAGGTCGCGGCGATTGCCGCGCTGGAAGGGGATCAGGATTGCGTAGGCGAGATCAACGCCCTCTATAAGGGCCGCCGGGATGTTTTGTGTAAGGGCTTGAATGCCGCTGGTTGGCCGGTTACGCCGCCCAGGGCGACGATGTTTCTCTGGGCTGAAATACCAGAGTATTATCGCGAGTTAGGGTCTTTGGAGTTCAGTAAGAAACTGCTCACAGAGGCTAAGGTGGCGGTTTCTCCGGGTGTTGGTTTCGGAGAATACGGCGAAGGCTTTGTTCGCTTCGGTTTGATTGAAAACGAACATCGAACGCGACAGGCCATTCGAAATATCAAGCGGATGATAAAGAATGATGGTTTCGCCTGACATAGGGCGAGACTGTGACGAGAAATTTTTAGCTTAAAGTAGTGGGCAGGGTGATAGATTGAAACCAGTGAATGTGGGAATTTGCGGATTGGGTACCGTCGGAAGCGGGACTTTTAATGTGCTAACGAATAATGCTGCAGTGGTCGCAGGCCGAGCAACAACAGCAGTCAATGTGGTACACGTGGGGGCAAGGCGTGACAATCCTGCATGTGACCTGGGGAATACCCGGGTAAGCCGGGATATATTCGATGTCGTGAACGACCCTGAAGTTGAGGTCCTGATAGAGCTAATTGGTGGCACTACGGTGGCGCGGGAATTGGTTGAACAGGCAATTCGAGCCGGTAAACATGTGGTGACCGCCAACAAGGCGCTTATTGCGGAGTTTGGTAATGAGATTTTTGCCCTGGCAGAGGAGCACAAGGTTACTGTGCGCTATGAGGCGGCAGTGGCCGGCGGTATCCCGATCATTAAGGCTATGCGCGAAGGCCTGGCCGGCAACCAGATCCAATGGCTTGCTGGAATTATTAATGGTACCGGTAATTTTATCCTTACCGAAATGCGAGATAAGGGGCGTGAGTTCGCCGATGTCCTGTCAGAAGCACAGGCGCTGGGGTATGCCGAAGCTGACCCCACCTTTGATGTCGAGGGTATCGACGCGGCTCACAAGCTGGTTATTCTCGCTTCTATCGCTTTTGGTATGCCCCTGCAATTCAGCAAGGTCTACACCGAGGGCATTACCCGGCTTACACCGCAGGACCTGGATTATGCCGAGGAGCTGGGCTATCGCATCAAGCACCTGGGCGTGGCGAAACACACTGCCGCGGGTGTCGAACTGCGCGTACATCCTACCCTGATTCCTGAAAAACGCCTGTTGGCCAATGTTGATGGCGTCAAGAATGCGGTGCTGGTTGAAGGTAGCGCGGTAGGACCTACGCTATACTATGGTGCTGGCGCTGGCGGCGAGCCAACGGCTTCTGCAGTGGTCGCTGATGTTGTCGATTTGGCACGTGATCTCAGTGTTGGCCAGCGTTCAATGGTACCGGCATTGGGCTTTGCGCCGGAGGCGATCAGGGAGTTGGCTATTGTTCCCATGGCCGATGTCGAGACGCCCTGGTATCTGCGAATGGAAGCAGAGGACAAGCCGGGCGTGATGTCGGAAGTGACCAGCATCTTCAGCGAGCAGGGCATTAGTATTGAGGCACTGATTCAAAAGGCGCCCGCCGAAGGGCAGTCCCGTGTGCCCGTCATCGTTATTACCAACACCGCTGCACAGGGTCGTCTGGATTCGGCCGTCGCTGCTATAGAGGCATTGGAGACAATCGCGGGTTCTATTGCCTGTATTCGAGTAGAAGGCCTGGACGGTTAGAGACAATCAAGGTAGAAAATTGTGAAATATATTAGTACCCGGGGCCAGGCCCCAGCGCTTAATTTTGAAGAGGTATTACTGACAGGGCTGGCTGAAGATGGCGGCCTTTATGTCCCTGAGTCTCTGCCGACATTTACCGCGGCTGAGATCACCGCGATGGCGGCGATGGATTACCCGCAGCTGGCCGAGAAGATCATAGCGCCTTTTGTGTCCGACAGTATCCCTGCCGATGATTTGCGCACCATCATTCAGGACACCTATGCCGAGTTTCGCCATGGCGCGGTAGCCCCTATGGTGCAGCTGGCGCCCAACCAGTGGGTGCTGGAGTTGTTTCATGGTCCCACCCTGGCGTTCAAGGATTTCGCCCTCCAGTTATTGGGCCGCCTGCTCGATTACGTACTGGCGCGAAAGCACCAGAAAGTTGTCATCATGGGCGCTACATCGGGTGATACCGGTTCAGCGGCCATAGAGGGTTGTAAGCGCTGTAAGAATATCGATATTTTTATACTGCATCCGCATCAGCGTGTATCCGATGTGCAGCGTCGTCAGATGACTACCGTCAGTGGTGACAATATTCATAACCTCGCAGTGCAGGGCAACTTCGATGACTGCCAGGCGATGGTGAAAGCCAGCTTCGGTGATAAGAGTTTCTTGCCGGCTGATCGTTCTCTGGTGGCGGTGAACTCTATTAACTGGGCCCGTATCATGGCCCAGATTGTTTATTACTTCTACGCCGCCGTGGCCCTTGGAGCACCCGAGCGGCCCGTTGCTTTTTCTGTGCCCACCGGCAACTTTGGCGATATTTTTGCCGGCTACCTGGCCAGCAAGATGGGCCTGCCCATTGACCGACTGATTATTGCCACCAATCGCAATGATGTGTTGCACAGGGTATTAAGCAGTGGCAGTTACGATCGTCAGCCTCTGGAGCACAGCCTGTCACCGAGTATGGACATTACGGTGTCCAGTAACTTTGAGCGCCTGCTCTTTGATCTATACGATCGTGACGGCGCGGCCATTGCCGATTTAATGAAGTGTTTGGACGACGGCGATATTGCCCTGTCCGAGGGGGCATTGGCCAAGGCACGTAGTCTGTTCAGTAGTCAGTGTGTGAGTGACGAGGAGACCTGCGGCCAGATTGCCAGTACCTGGGAGTCCTGTGAATACCTGTTGGATCCACACAGTGCCATTGGGGTGAAGGCTGCCCTGGAGTCGGATGTGGCTGCAGATATTCCGGTGATTACCCTCGCCACTGCGCACCCCGCCAAGTTCCCCCAGGCAATTCAGACCGCGGGGCTCACCGAGGAGCCTGGTCTACCCCTGCACCTGGCCGATCTGTTTGACCGAACAGAGCGCTATGAAGTTTTGGCCAATGACTTGTCTGCCGTACAAACCTTTATGGCCAAAAACATTAACGCCTGATTCGGCGCCTGAAGAGGAGCAGCAAGCGCATGGAAAAGACCGTCCGTCGCCGAGAGGTCCCTACGCCTGAGCTTCTGTCGAGTGCTGCCATTCATCCCCTGTTGGCCCGTGTGTATAGTGCCCGCGGTCTCAGTTCAGTGGAGGAGTTGGATCTGGGCCTGTCAAAATTGCTAGTACCTGCGGGGCTGCTAAATAGTGATACGGCGGCTTGTTTGCTGGCAGACGCTCTGGCATCGCAAAAAAAGATTTTGGTGGTAGGTGATTTCGATGCGGACGGCGCGACCAGTACAGCGCTCGCGGTTGCGGCACTGCGGGAAATGGGCGCGGCTCATGTGGATTTCCTGGTGCCCAACCGGTTCGAGTTTGGCTATGGCCTGACGCCGGAGATAGTGGCACTGGCCGGGCGGGACAAGCCCGACCTCATCGTCACAGTAGACAACGGCATTTCCAGTATTGAAGGGGTAGAGGCCGCCAGGGACCTGGGCATCGCCACGCTGGTCACAGACCACCACCTTGCCGGCAGGGCGTTACCTGCGGCCGATGTTATCGTCAACCCGAACCAGCCGGATTGCGCCTTTGGCAGTAAAAACCTTGCCGGGGTTGGCGTCATATTTTATGTCATGTTGGCCTTGCGGGCCGAGCTGCGAAAGCGCAACTGGTTTCAGGATGAGGGTATATCCGAGCCCAATCTTGGCCACTACCTGGATTTGGTTGCGTTGGGGACTGTGGCTGATGTTGTGCCGCTGGACCGTAATAACCGTATTCTGGTTGCCAATGGTCTGCAACGGATACGCGCGGGTCAGGCGCGGTCCGGCATTCTGGCTCTGCTGCAGGTGGCCTCGAAGGACCACCGCCAGGTGGTGGCCTCTGATTTGGGTTTTGCGGTGGGGCCCAGGCTGAACGCTGCGGGGCGATTGGACGATATGTCGATCGGCATAGAGTGCCTGTTGTGTGAAGACACTGCCCGGGCCGCTTCTTATGCTGCCAAATTACACCAGCTCAACCTTGATCGCAGGGTCATAGAGCAGGATATGCAGCAAGAGGCACTTGTTGCCCTCGAGCAAGTGCAATTATCAGATACCGGCGAACAGCCTCTGGCGATGACACTGTACGAACCCGGTTGGCACCAGGGCGTGATCGGTATTCTGGCCTCGCGTATTAAGGACCGTATCCACCGACCGACTATTGCTTTTGCCGATGGCGACCCCGGGCAGATCAAAGGCTCGGCCCGATCCATCCCCGGTATCCATATCCGCGATATCCTCGACGGCGTGGCAACACGGCACCCCGGACTGATCAATAAGTTTGGTGGCCACGCCATGGCGGCGGGTCTTACCCTGGAGCGAAACGACTACCCGGTATTTGCCGCGGCTTTTGTAGAAGAAGTGGCAAGGCACGCCGAAGATGTCAATTTGCAGGCGCTCATTGAATCCGACGGCGAACTCGAAAAAGGAGACCTGAACCTCGGTCTGGCAACCGAGTTACGCTTCGCCGGTCCCTGGGGGCAACACTTTCCCGAACCGATCTTCGACGGCCTGTTCAGGATAGTTCAACAGCGGTTGGTGGGAGAGAAGCACCTCAAGCTGGTGCTGTGCCCTGAAGGTAGCGATACCGCGGTTGATGCGATTGCCTTTAACGTTGATCTCGAGCAATGGCCCGATGACAAAGCCGAGGAGGTGCAAATAGCCTATCGGCTGGACGTCAATGAGTTTCGCGGCAATCGATCCCTGCAGCTGATGGTGGAGTACCTGGAACCCCCCGTGTAGGGAGGGGCGCGCAAAAAGTGTTCTTGACCTTCCAGTTACTGTAAGGTCTACAGTGTCCTCATCAACCACTGGAGATGACGATGCAAATCAGTGAAGTGGCCCGACTCAGTGGCCTCACGACAAAGACAATTCGCTATTACGAAGAGATAGGTTTAGTTGACCCGGCCTCGCGCGGCGTAAACGGCTACCGGCAGTATGATGTTGGCTCTCTGGGGCAATTGCGTTTTCTGGCCCGGGCCAGAGACGTGGGTTTTAACCTGGAGGAGAGTCGCCAGTTGCTGGAGTTGCTGAGGGATAGTGGCCGCCAGAGTGCGCATGCTCGGTCCCTGGTGCTCGAGAAGTCCGACCAGTTACAGAAGAAAATCGATCAGTTGCATGACATGCAGGCGGTGTTGAATAACATGGCGCGCCGCTGCAATGGCGATGAGGGCCCGGAATGCGCCATTCTGGATGAGCTGGCCGGACAGGCGGGGCCTCTGTCATGAGTGAGTGCCACCGCGACGAACCTACCCCTGTCCTGGCCTCTGCCGGGCCTGATAGCGCCTGCTGTGCCCAGCCTGCTGAAGCCGAAGATAGCTGCTGTACTGAGCCTGCTCGCCGGGATTACTTTTTCTGGGTCTGTGTGGCTATCGTCGCCCTTGCCTACGTCTTCGGTGCCATGCAGCCCGAGCACGAACACGAGAGTGTGCTGTCGGTGTTTACCGGTGGCATATTTGAGCTGTTCAATCTGATGTGGTGGGGCATCGCCCTGGGTATCTTTTTCGTCGGTCTGTTGGCCAGAGTGCCCCGTGAGTTGGTCATGGGGATCCTCGGGCGAAAGACAGGTCTCGGAGGTCTTTTTCGGGCCACCTGCGCCGGTGTATTGCTGGACCTGTGCAGTCACGGCATTCTCGCGGTGGGTATGAAGCTCTATGAGCGGGGTGCGAGTATTGGCCAGGTGATGGCGTTCTTGCTAGCCAGTCCTTGGAACTCCATATCGCTTACTTTGATATTATTAGGTTTGATTGGTGTGGGATGGACGCTAATGTTCATTCTTTTGTCACTGGTGATAGGCATTATTACCGGTCTGATCTTTGATCGGCTTGTCGTATCAGGGACCTTGCCGGACAATCCCTGGCGCGCAACGCTGGGCGAGGAACAGCCACTGGGGCTGATGTGGCGGGAGTTTCGCGCTTCCATGAAGCTTTCACTGGGCGGCACTGGCGCATTGATAAAAGATGGCATCGAGGGCTCCCGGGTCGTGATCCGCTGGACCTTTTTCGGTTTGATCCTCGCGGCCTTGATTAGGGCGCTGGTACCAGAAGATGCCTTTGCTACCTGGTTTGGCGCGTCATTCCTTGGGCTGTGGTTGACACTGTTGGCAGCCACGGTGATAGAAGTATGTTCCGAGGGTGCAACGCCAATTGCTGCTGACTTAATGAACCGGGCCGGTGCGCCAGGCAACAGTTTTACCTTCCTGATGGCGGGTGTGGCGACGGACTATACTGAGATCATGTCCATCAGGGATACCACCAAATCCTGGAAGATTGCCCTGTTCCTGCCTTTGATTGCTGTGCCCCAGGTGATGGTTATTGGCTTTATTCTCAACGGCTTGTGATTCACTAACGCGGCCGCCTACGGTAAAATGCGCGCCTTTTGATGGAATTGGCGACTAAAAATGCTCGAAATAGCCCCGCTCGTACAGAAACTCAAGGATATCGAGGCGCGTACCGACGTGCTTAGGGGGTATCTTTGACTTCGCTAATCGCAAGGACAGGCTGGCGGAAGTAGAGCTGGAGCTGGCGGAACCCAGTGTCTGGGAGGAGCCGGAGAGGGCACAGGAGCTTGGCCGGGAGCGGGCTAACCTGGAATCCATTGTCCATACCATAGAAAAGCTCGATACCGGCGCGGCAGATGCGGCAGATTTGCTGGAGATGGCCGCATCGGAGGATGATGAGGACACAGCCGCAGAGATTTCCTCCGAAGTTGATGCTTTGCTGGGGCTGCTGGACGAGCTGGAGTTTCGCCGGATGTTTAGCGGTGAGATGGACGCAAACAATGCATTTCTCGATATCCAGTCCGGATCCGGAGGTACCGAAGCTCAGGACTGGGCGGAAATGATGTTGCGTATGTATTTACGCTGGGGAGATTCGAAGGGCTTCAAGACCTCCCTGGTCGAAGTGTCCGGTGGTGATGTTGCAGGCATCAAGAGTGCCACCATACAGTTTGAGGGCGAGTATGCCTTTGGTTGGTTGCGCACAGAAACGGGTGTTCACCGACTGGTGCGCAAGTCACCGTTTGATTCAGGCAGTCGGCGCCATACTTCATTCGCATCGGTGTTTGTGTCTCCTGAAATTGATGACAATATTGACATCGACATCAATCCGGCGGATTTGCGGGTGGATACCTACCGGGCCAGTGGTGCCGGTGGCCAGCACGTAAATAAAACAGATTCGGCGGTACGGCTTACACACAATCCCTCCGGGATTGTCGTGCAGTGCCAGACCCAGCGCTCTCAGCACCAGAATCGCGATAGCGCTATGAAGCAGCTACGCGCCAAGCTGTATGAAATGGAAATGCTGAAGCGCAACGAGGAAAGCCAGGCGATGGAGGATAGCAAAGCGGACATTGGCTGGGGTAGCCAGATCCGATCCTATGTGCTGGATGCCTCGCGGATAAAAGACCTGCGTACCAACGTTGAGACCAGTAATACCCAGGCCGTGTTGGATGGGGATATTGACCAGTTTATTGAGGCCTCGCTAAAAAGCGGGCTGTGAGTGAGAAGCGACTATGAGTGAGCAAGGCCAGTCAGAACAGACACAAGCAGACGAGAACAAGCTGATCGCAGAGCGACGCGGCAAGCTTGATGAATTGCGCAGCAAGCGCAATCCTTTTCCCAATGATTTTCGGCGTACCGCATTAGCTGCAGAATTGCAGGGGGAGCACGGCGAAAAGGATAAGGCGGCTCTGGAATCAGCCAATCAGGTGTTTTCGGTGGCGGGTCGCCTGATTCGCAACCGCGGCGCTTTTTTGCTGATACAGGATGGCAGCGACCAGATTCAGTTGTATGTCAATCGCAAAGGGCTGGACGAGGAGACGCTGGCAGATATCAAGAGCTGGGATCTGGGTGATATTGTCGCCGCGACCGGGCCCCTGCATAAGTCGGGTAAGGGCGACCTCTATATCAATATGGAAGTGGCGCGCCTGTTAACCAAGGCCCTGCGGCCACTGCCGGATAAGTACCATGGTTTATCTGACCAGGAACTGCGCTATCGCCAGCGCTATGTTGATTTGATCGTAAACCCCGAATCCCGGGATGTCTTTCGCACCCGCTCGAAAATTATTACCTTCATTCGGGATTATATGAATGGTCTGGACTTCATGGAAGTGGAGACTCCCATGATGCAGGTGATACCTGGAGGCGCTGCAGCCAAGCCCTTTGTGACGCATCACAATGCCCTGGATATGGATATGTACCTGCGTATCGCCCCGGAACTGTATCTCAAGCGCCTTGTAGTGGGTGGTTTTGAACGGGTTTACGAGATCAACCGCAACTTTCGAAACGAGGGCCTGTCTACGCGGCACAACCCGGAATTCACCATGTTGGAGTACTATCAGGCCTATGCCGATTATGAAGACCTGATGAATCTCACTGAGGACATGTTGCGCAGAATTACCGATGAAGTGCTGGGTGATACAACAGTCAACTATCAGGGCAGTAGCTACGATTTTTCCAAGCCCTTCGCGAGGATGACGATCTTTGATTCGATTTTACATTACAACAGCGATATCAGCGCCGAGCAGCTGGCCGATGAGGCCGGTGCCCGCGCTATTGCTGACCGCCTGGGCATCCCGCTCAAGTCGAGCTGGGGACTGGGTAAAGTACAGATAGAGATCTTTGAGAAAACGGTAGAGCACCTGCTGGATCAGCCCACCTTTATTACCGCTTACCCTACAGAAGTCTCCCCGTTGGCACGACGTAATGATGACAATCCCTTTGTCACCGACCGCTTCGAGTTTTTTGTGGGCGGCAGGGAGTTGGCCAATGGTTTTTCCGAGCTAAACGATGCCGAGGACCAGGCGGAACGCTTCCGTGAGCAAGTCCAGGAGAAAGATTCGGGTGATGAAGAGGCCATGCATTACGATCATGACTACGTTCGGGCTCTGGAGTATGGCCTGCCGCCTACGGCGGGAGAGGGGATCGGTATCGATCGTCTGGTGATGTTGTTTACGGACTCTCCCTCTATTCGCGACGTACTGCTGTTTCCACATATGAGGCCTGAATAGCTTATCTTGGCAGCGTCCTGTTCCACCTGAATTTACAATGCTACACTCAGCAGAGTAAAACATACGAAAGGATACAGCGTTGCCCACAAGCCCTTTGCTTCCCTCTGCCATCCTTATAGCGAGCCTGCTCCTACAGGCCTGCGCGACAGCGCCGGTGGAAACGGCCTCTGTGGAAACGGCTTCTGTGGAGCGGGCGCCTGTGGAGTCCGCGCCTCGCACCCGCACCACCCCTGCGAATGGCGACGTGCCGGAGTTAACGCTCAATTTTCCTGAGCAGGACTGTCGTAAAGTCGAGCAGGATGTATATGATTTCACCCCGCTGGAGCGTGGCTTCACGGCACTGGCGGCTGGAGAGTATGTTGAAGCTGTCCAGCACTTCAAACGCTACCAGCGTCTGGAAAAAACACCTGAGGCGGATCTCGAGGCGAGTATTGCGATCGCCTACGTTAGTATCTTACCTGCCAGCCCCTTTTATGACACTGAGGAGGCACGCAAGTCCTATCGCGTGATTCACTTCCAGGATATAAACCATCTGGCCCTGCACGAGCAGACATTACTGATGCGCCAGTCACTGGAAACGTTTCTCCTGATGGAGAAAAACACCATTCAGATTAAAAAGGACAATGCAAAGTTGAAAAAGGACCTGGCTAAAAGAGAAGAGGCGCTTAAGCGCCTTCGAGAGCTAACTCTGGGTCAGTAGGCAGTGTCACAGTGAACGTCGAGCCGCTGCCGGCTTCACTTACCACCTCGATCGTTCCCCCCATCAGCTTGCTGTAATCACGGCAAATTGCCAGTCCCAATCCGGTACCCCCGTAGTTGGCACTGGTCGCTGACTCGGCTTGTATAAAGGCTTCAAAAACCCGCGATTGCTGCTCGGCATCCATGCCTATACCTGTATCGTGCACGGAAAACTGAACCCATCCCGGGCGCTCATCGTGCTTGCGGGCCGACACGCTAATATAGCCGTTCTCAGTGAATTTACAGGCGTTGCTAAGAAGATTTACGAAAATCTGGCGGAACTTTGCAACGTCATTGTAGAGAATTGGCAATTGATCGAAGTCGGAAAGTTTCAGGGTGTTATTGTTGTCCCTAAGCAGTGGGGTCAACGAGTCGCAAACCTCGGTAAGTACTTCGTCGGGTTTGAAGGTTTCACAGTGCAGAGACATCTTACCCGTCTCAATCTTGGAGAGGTCGAGGATGTCATTGATCAAAGATAGAAGTTGACGGCCGGATAGAATGATTTTCGATAGGTCCGTCTGAGATTGAACGCGGTCCACTTCCCCCTCATCATCCATTTCATCGTGTAACATCTCACTGTAACCAATAATGGCATTCAGCGGTGTGCGCAATTCGTGGCTGACATTGGCAAGGAAGATACTCTTGGCGGCATTGGCATCATCGGCCGTGTCTTTGGCTTGCTGCACATCGTATATCGCGTTTCGCAATTTGTCTGACATGTTGTTGAAAGCCCTTGCTAGGTCACCCAGTTCACCGTTGTCATCAATATTATCGATACGGTAGTCGAGGTCGCCGCTGCCAAAGCGTTCGGTGCCTGTTCTCAGTCGCTTCAGGGACAAGTTGGTGAAGCGCACCAGGAAGAATCCCAAAGTAGCTGTTAGGAAAATCGATGACAGGAAACCGATAACCGTGATCCTGTCGGTCAGTGCGATGGTGCGATCAATGATGTTTGCCCGCTGTTGCGCTATGAAATCCTGCCGCTGCGCCAACTCCTCAAGCCGCATGCTGGTGTCCTTGTAAATGGTGGCAATATTCAGATCGATCTTGAATTCGGGATCGTTGTAGTTGCGGTAGAAATCCATCCAGGCTGTGAGCAATTGGCCGCTGGTCTGCCAGAGTTTTTGGTAGTGCAGTTGAGTGATGTCGTGGCTCATGCTTCCCAGTTTGCGAATTCTGCTAGTGATGGTGTTAACTTCACTTTCTGCCTGCAGTAGTTCATCGGCTTCCAGTTGGTCATCGGTGGTATCGCGCAGGGTGGATAGAACCTGTATCTGTTGCCACTGATTGTCCAACAGTTGTTCAATTTCAGTTGAGCGCTGGCCGGCTTCGACGGAATTTCGGTAGGCAACCATACTTTCACTTCGGGCGTAACTACCCCAGAAGTGCGTGCCAACGTTCACGGCGAAAAGGATGAGGATGGTGAATAAGGAGAGGGTGAGTCGGCGGCGCAAACTCATTTGCAGAGTTTCCCTATCTTTATTAGCAGGCCTGGGAAATCAACAGGCTTGGTGGCATAGTCGTCGCAGCCTGCTTCCAGGGCGGCAAGGCGGTCAGCCTCCATCGCGTGGGCTGTAAGGGCAATGATCGGTATGTGGTTAATGTTTTCGTCCAGACGTGCCTCACGACACGCGGTCCAGCCGTCTTTAATGGGAAGGTTCATATCCATCAGCACTACGCTTGGGCTATCGCTGCGCATCAGGTCCAGGGCCTGTTGGCCGTCCTCTGCAGCGATCACCTCGAGCCCCGCTCGCTTAAGCCGTCTGGTCAGCATGTCGCGGTTCAACTCGTTGTCCTCGACAAGCAGTATGGGTCTTTGCCCTGTCATGATTGTAATCCCAGTAGCTGGTGTACGATGACCGGTTGGTCTATTCCCTTGGCGTTGAGCTCACGCCGCTCTCCGATTTGGTAGTTTTGTTGCAGTTTTTCCAGCGTGCTGTCGGAGATCAGTGTCTCTCCGCCGGCAGTGACCTCCTCAATCCGGGCCGTCAGGTTCATCGGATGGCCGACGAAGCCATACTTACTGCGCCGCTCCGAGCCGATATTACCCGCAATAACGTCGCCGGTGTGTAGCGCAACACCTGTGGCGATTTCCGGTAAGCCCTCGGCAAGGTTAATCTTGTTTATTTCGGCCATCGCGGCCTGCATAGCCAGGGCACACTGAACTGCCTGGTCTGCATCATCCTCTCGCTTTTTGGGAGCCCCAAAGACGGCCAGGATGGCATCGCCGATAAACTCGTCGATCGTGCCATTGTGGGCCATGATGATGTCGGTCATGGCGCCAAGATAGCGATTGAGCATTTTGACCACCTGGTCTGGCGCTAACTTCTCACTGAGGGAGGTAAAGCCGCGGATATCTGACATCATTATCGTGACCTCACGCAAGTCACCGCCCAGCTCCAGGCCCTCCGGGCGCTCCAGGATATCGGTTACGATCTCATCTGACAGGTAGCGGCCAAACGTGGCCCGAATGAATTTTTCGTTGCGTTCCAGTTGCAGTCGATACTGCTGCTCTCGATCGTGCCAGCGCTTGCGTTCGATACCGGCTTTAATTCGCGCCTGCAGCAAAACCGGGTTAAAGGGCTTAAATAAGTAATCGTCCGCACCGGCCTCAATGCACTCAATGATGCCCTCCATATCTTGCCGGCCAGAAATGACGATGACGGGGGTGGCGCGCCACTCGGGGTGTTCCTTGATGCGCTTCAGGACTTCCCGCCCATCCATACCCGGCATGATCAGGTCCAGCAGCACGACATCGACATCGGTCTGATCCAGGGTTCGCAGGGCTTCCTCTCCGCTGGCGGCGGTGACCACGATATGCCCGGTTCTGGATAGGTACCGGGCGACCAGCTCGCGATTTTCCTGCAGGTCATCCACGGCGAGAATAAAGCCCGGTTCAGAGGCGATAATCGGTTGGTCGTCCGCTGAGGGGACCGGTACTTTGTTGGAACTGGCGGTATCAACTGCCTTGAGTAGCCTGGAGAAGGTGTCGTTCAGGAATTCAAACTGTTCGCCGATATCTTCTTGCAGCATTTCCCCATAGCCCCTGATAGCGGCGAGGGCATTCATAATGTCGTGGCTTTGGTCGCCTGCTACCCCCGGGGCAATGAGGCCTTCCAGGCGGCGGGTGGCCTCGAACAAGCGGGAAAAATCTTCAATGGCTTCAGGGGGGAGGTCCTGGATCAGTTGATCATAGGCGTTGCGTAATTCCGCCACAGAGAGCATCAGGATATCACTCCATAAGGTCGATGCTTGGCTGGGCAGATCACTCACTGTTTCACGGTTCCCTTTTTGTTTGATCCAAAATACAGTATAACGAGGCGGTGGCCTGTGTGGAAATCGGGTTTTAGTTTATTCTGCGGTCTTATAGGCCGATGAATTTTAAGGTAATAGTGCGTTTCTATAGAACTTTGGGTTACTATAGATTGCGAAGCTTCATGGATTAGGCTTATAACGAATTGGGTAGGCAGATGTTGCAGAAAGTAGAAATATTTCAAGGTCTTTCACCAGAAGAGCTAGAAGTGCTGTCCAGCACTAGTAGCAGTCGTTCGTTTCCCAAAAATACGGTGGTCATTCATGAGAATGATCCGGCCGATTCCCTGTTCGTCATCGAGAGCGGCAAGGTAAAGGTATACTGCAGCGATAAGAACGGCAAAGAATTCATCATGAATACCCAGAGCGAAGGGGATTATTTTGGTGAATTGGCGCTGGTCGATGATTCCACACGCTCCGCCTCTGTTCGCACTGTGGAAAAGTCCACGTTTTGTATTATCTATAAAGAAGATTTTACCCGTATCCTGGATCAGCATCCCAATATCGCTAGACAGCTGATACGCAATCTTTCCCAGCGAGTACGTAAACTGACGGCGGATGTTAAGAGTCTGGCGCTACAGGATGTCTACGGACGGGTCGCCAATGTGTTGATGGACCTCTCTGAAGAGCGTGGTGATGGCACTTTATACATTCCCGAAAAACTGACACAGCAGGATATTGCCGATCGTGTAGGTGCCTCGCGGGAAATGGTTGCGAGGATTCTCAAGGATTTGACCATCGGAGAGTATATCCGCTTCGAAGGTCGTCATATTATAATTAATACTCGCTTACCGGCTAAGTACTAGCACCTCAACGGGCTCGCCTTGTCAATCGGTGAAGCCCGGTAAAACTCCCTTAAATCATTCCCGCACTGCGCCTCTGTGGCTGCTAGTCTGTGCCTACAGTCGACAGTTTTGGTGGGGAGGGTTTATGGCGCAGAAGTACAATAGCTCGGAGACAGTCTTACTGGCGACCGCGACGTTCACTCTGGTGCTGATTGTGGCGGCACTTGCGGGTGCTTTGATAGGGTTTTAGGCCTCATTTCCCGGTATCACTTTATCCACGGTTAGCTCCAGCTGGCCGCATGCCAGCCTGGCTTTCAGGGTTTCACCTGCCGATACCGTGCTGGCGTCTGTGACGACACCGCCTTCGGGCCTGCTAATAATGGCGTAACCTCGATCCAATGTGCGCAGTGGGCTCAGGTTGTCCAGAAGTTGCGTGAGATGTGAAAACCGGATCTTTGCGTTGTGCAGTTTCAAGCGCATGGCTTCTTCAAGTCGACTGGCCAAACGATCATTTTCTCGCTGGATCTCTCCCAGTTTGTGGGCCGGGGAATGCGCATTCAGCCGCGCCGATAACAACGCCAATTGGCTTCGGCGGTGCCGGCTTCCTGCGGCCTGCGCAAATATCAGGCGCTGTTCCAGGTCATCCAGTCGCTGCGACTGCTCCCGAAGCAGGTGTCCCGGGTGCTTCAGTCGCCGCCGCAGGTGTCCTAACTCTGTCGAAGCGCTTGCTATACGCCGTTTCATCTGGCGCTGCAGCTGACTCTCGATATTGGCGAGTTGTTGTACCCACTCCCGCTGGTCTGGGCTCAACACCTCGGCGGCGGCTGACGGCGTCGGGGCTCGATGGTCGGCCACCAGGTCGGCAATGCTGAAATCCACCTCATGACCTACAGCACTGACAATCGGCAAATCGCTGGCGGCAATGGCTCTGGCAACAATTTCCTCGTTGAAAGCCCATAGGTCTTCCAGTGAGCCACCCCCGCGACCGACAATCAGTGCATCCAGCTGGATCTTTCCCGCCTGCTGCCATTGATTGGCGAGGGATATCGCCCTGCTGATCTCCCGCGCGGCGCCATCACCCTGCACTGCAACCGGCAGTAGCGATACCTCAATCCCGGGGCTACGACGCTTGAGTACCGTCAATATGTCGTGAACAACAGCGCCTGTGGGTGAGGTGACAATGCCCAGGTGACGGACTTGCTCAGGCAGCGGTTTCTTGCGCGCCGGATCGAACAATCCTTCGCCCTGAAGCTTTGTTTTCAGGGCTTCAAAGGCTGCTTGCAGGGCACCGGCGCCGACGGGCTCCATGTGCTCGACGATAAGTTGGAATTCGCCACGTCCTTCATATAAGGAGACCCTGCAGCGCAGGCGGATCGCATCGCCATTGCCGGGCTTGAAACGCAGTCGCTGGTTGCGATTGCGAAACATGGCACAGCGAACCTGTGCGCCGCCGTCTTTCAGCGAAAAATACCAGTGCCCGGAGGAGGGTGCGACAAAATTGCTGATTTCACCGCTGACCCAGACATAATCAAAGTGCGTCTCAAGTAAATGCCTCGCCTGACGATTTAGCTGGCTTACGGTGAGCGTTTGGGGGGTGGAGCTCGAGATTATGCCTGACAATTGGATTCCGGTAGCAGCTTTTGTTTACGTGGGTAGGGTGGAAGATTTATAATTGCATGTTTACCTTCAACCTGCCACCCGGAGAGTCAGCATATGCTGCGTATTGCCCAGGAAGCCCTCACATTCGATGATGTTTTATTATTACCTGGCTATTCAGAGGTAGTGGCTACCGACGTCTCCCTAAAAACACGACTGACCCGGGGTATCGCCTTGAATATCCCCCTGGTATCGGCGGCGATGGACACGGTGACCGAGCACAAGCTGGCGATTGCGATGGCACAGGAAGGTGGTATCGGCATTATCCACAAAAGTATGGGCATCGCTGAACAGGCTGAACAGGTACGCAAGGTTAAGAAATTTGAAAGCGGTGTGGTCAAGGACCCTATTACCATCCAGCAATCAGCGACGGTTGCAGAGCTGATCGAATTGACAACGGCCAACGGTATATCGGGTGTTCCGGTGCTGAATGGACACGATCTGGTGGGTATTGTTACCCGCAGAGACCTGCGTTTCGAGTCGAACCCCCAGAAACTGGTTTCGGAAATTATGACCCCGCGCAGCCAATTGGTCACAGTGAAAGAGGGGGCCAGTTCTGAGAAAGTCCAGAACCTGCTGCACAAGCACCGAATCGAGAAGATTCTGGTGGTGAATGATAATTTTGATTTGTGCGGCATGATTACTGTGAAGGACTTCGACAAGGCGGAGAACTACCCTCACGCCTGCAAGGATTCTTCGGCCCAACTGCGGGTTGGTGCCTCTGTGGGAACCAGTCCCGATACAGATGACCGCGTTGCGGCTCTTGTGCAAGCCGGTGTTGACGTCCTGGTTGTTGATACGGCACACGGTCACTCCAGGAATGTCATAGAGCGGGTCAAAATGATCAAGGGCGCTTATCCTGATATGCAGGTTATCGGCGGTAATATCGCCACCGGCGCTGCGGCGGTGGCCCTGGCAGAGGCCGGCGCGGATGGCGTCAAAGTTGGCATTGGCCCGGGTTCAATTTGTACTACCCGTATCGTCACCGGTACCGGCGTGCCCCAGATATCGGCGATTGCCAACGTGGCCGAAGCACTGAAAAATACGGATATACCGCTCATCGCTGATGGCGGTATACGTTTCTCCGGAGATTTGGCCAAGGCCCTGGTGGCGGGTGCGCACTCCATTATGATGGGCAGCATGTTTGCTGGCACCGAAGAGGCGCCGGGTGAAGTTGAGCTCTATCAGGGGCGGACTTACAAGGCTTATCGGGGTATGGGGTCTCTGGGCGCCATGTCCCAGACGCAAGGTTCCAGCGACCGTTACTTCCAGGACGCCAGTAAGGGCGCTGAAAAGCTCGTTCCTGAGGGCATTGAAGGTCGCGTGCCTTACAAAGGCCCGGTGTCGGCAATTATTCATCAAATGATGGGTGGTGTGCGATCGGCTATGGGTTACACGGGCAGTGATTCCATGGAGGCTATGCGCAGCCGCCCGGAGTTTGTGCGCGTCACCGCTGCGGGTATGTCGGAAAGTCATGTACACGACGTTACTATCACCAAGGAAGCGCCTAATTATCCAGTGCGGTAGGGGCTTTGGCCGATAGGCCAGCGAACATTAAATCAGGACACGATATGAACTCAGATATTCACGCCCAGAAAATTCTTATTCTGGATTTCGGCTCTCAGTACACCCAGTTGATCGCCAGACGGGTGCGGGAAGTTGGGGTATACAGTGAAATACGCTCATATGATATGAGTGAAGAGGCGATCCGGGCGTTCAATCCCCGGGGCATTATTCTCTCCGGTGGGCCCGAATCGGTGGTGGCTGCTGAATCGCCCCGGGCGCCGGCCTGTGTGTTTGAACTGGGG
>JBALWA010000059.1:0-28031 GCA_036960305.1 Halioglobus sp.
GTGGTGTCACCCAGGCCTGTGACGCGATCGCTATTCGGGTCGCCAGCGGGTACCGATTTAGGGAGCGGGACTATCGCTCGATTAATCAGCGTCCAGCCCTTATCCAGGCTCACCGGATAGATCGGCTGAACATTCAGCGTGTAGGCCGTTTCATCATCCGGGCCGGTATCGAAATCAGTATTCCACTGCAAGGGCATGCTTATAATGTTGGCCAGTGGATTCTGCGCTTTCATCGCCGCATCCCCGCCGCTGGGTTCCGCCTCTGCCAATGCCATCGCGGCAAAGAGCGACAGGCTGAGCGCACAAATAATGAGCCTCACAACCAACCCCTATTTGTCACTTTCCGCCTTGTACCACGGCTTTGTATTTCGCCAATCCTTATCCTGCAGCTTATAGCGCTCAGAGTGTTCATCCAGCATCTCATTTTGCGCATTGAAGCCGGGCCCCCATTCACCGTTCTTGATAAAATCGCTCAGGGGGTCAGGCGTACCACGCTGGGGTGGAGGCTGCTTAGCCGTACCCGGCACAGCCCAGGCATTTGGGGTGATGACAGTCCTGCGCTCAGTTATCTCGTCTGAGGTGACATTCCAGACCATTAAGTCACTGCCAATTGATAAGGGGCCGTCATACGTCTGGCGGATAGAATCATAATAGGTGTTGTATTGCTGCGTTCCCTGATCAAGTAATGCGTGATAAGCAATAGCGTGTCGGGGGTTGATAGTGCTCATAATTTTGCCAAAGGATGGGCCCGAGGTATGAAACTCGCAACAGGCACGCCAGGCAAGTTGCGCGGGTTGGTTACCCAGTGTGGCGAAAATACCCGGTGGGTTAAATGCTTCATGTATTACCAGGTCTGCATTCTTGCCGTACTCGATAAACCACTTATTCGGTGAGGTATCACCACCAAATATGACCTTGAGCCCAGCATATTCCAGGATAAAACTAACGGGACCGTCCCCCGCGTGAATAGCGGGAATGGAGCGGATGGTGACGCCGTTCTCCTGGTATACAACTGCGTTGATGCCCTTGTAGTCAAATTCATGCACCGTAATTTGACCGGGGATTGGCGTGATCTTGTATTCGCGTGTTCTTCTATCCCAGTTGTTGGCCTTGAGAAAGTGATCGATGGCGTAAGCTGTCCCCATATCTTCCCTTGCGCCACTAGGCCCCCAAAGCTCGAGCGGTACCGGTCGACCGGCCGTCCAACCCCCTGCCCACAATGAATCAAGGTCTCCCCAGTGATCGGTGTGCAAGTGGCTGAGAAACACTTTGGTGAGGTATTCGTAGGGAATCATTAGCGAGGCGATATTGCGCATTGACCCTGAGCCGATATCAAAAATAAACTTGTCGCCATTGCCCAGTTCGAATAAGAAACAGGCAGACGCCTGGCTCATGCGCTGGTCCGGCATGCCCGTGCCACAGGCAATAACCCTGATTTCCTCCTTGGCGAGCGCCTCAGTGCCCGGATAATAAACATATCGATCCGGTGCCACCTCATTCGGGCTTTTTATGACACCACCGGCAGCATGCGAATTCAGGGGCGCCAGTAATAAAAGACTGAGAAGTACATACGCAATTTTAAGTTTCATCGAATTCTCCAACTGTCGAATTTTATCTGTAGGGAATATCTGGTTATCGGCCCACCTAGCACTCTAGTGCATTCCGGGGCTTACAGACTCTCACTTCAGAGCCTGACTCCATAGGCACAATTTTTAACTGGCTGTACGTAGAACCTCCAACACTGTACGGAACCGTACATAATCTACATTAATCCAGTATCCCATTCAAGCAGATAGGCTGGACCAGTTGAAACACACCATTGCAAGTTGTCCCAGAGAAGATCTCCAGGGCAGCTCGAGCTATTGATTTGTATCTGCCCCCGCTCAATAATGGTGGCATGCCCAATGTAAAGAAAACACGTGTCTCCAAAGACCAGTGGCTAGGCAAAGGTCTTGAAATATTATCCGCATACGGCGCGGAGTCTCTGCGTGTTGAGAAACTCGCGACGTCTTTGGGGGTAGCCAAGAGTGGGTTCTATTGGCACTTCCGGGATCGCGAAGAGTTCCTCACACAGCTGTTAGACTATTGGGCCCACGAGTACACCCAAGTGATTTCTGATAACTCCATGCTGACGAAACTACCCCCACGACATCGACTCCTGGAGGTCATGATGTTGGTGTTTGAGAAGAACCTCACTGAACACGACGACGCCATGCAGTTGTGGGTGAAAACGAATGCCAGAACCGCTCGAAAGTATAAAAAAGTGGTGGGTATGCGTCTAGATTTTGTTCGCAAGGCATTCGAAGAACTGGGGTTTACTGGCGACGAACTGGAAATGCGCACACGGGTCTTCGTGGGATTTCAGAGCAATGAGCGTGGCATATTCGGAGCGAACAAGGCGTCCTCAAGAAGGTATCGCCAACTCAGGCTCGACATGCTTGTTGGTGGAAAACCTGACAAAGGCCCGAAAGAGCGATAACTCTCGACCCGAAATTCATTGGGGGATGGATACACATTAATGTGCAACTATGGATTACTTGTGAAACAACTATTGACCCGCTTATTTCTGGTCGTCATTGGGTCTTGGGTTCAAGCTGTCACGGCTGACGCTCTGGTACAAAGCCAGGCCCTCAACGCCTCCACCATCGTGCAGTACTTCATCGACGAGCGGGGCGTGCGGGTTGAACTGGAAATTGGGACGGACTCTATCCATGAGTTCAAGAACCTGCTTCCCGACACAATCTACCAACAACTGGGTGACGACGATACTCCGATAGCAGACCGACTGAAGATATTTTTCAACTCTGAACTGGCCATCTTTGCTCGGGGTAAACCTCTGCCTGGCTTTTTGACTGAGATCGGGCCCTCTCGCAGGGTTCTGCGCGACCCGATCAATGGCACGCCGTTACCGATCCAGGACGATGCACCCCACGTGATTCGGGCGGTACTACAATACCCTTTCGAGCAGAATCATCTACCAACTGAGTTGATATTCCTCGCCCCCAGAGCCCAGGATATCGGTTTTGTGGTTTATCACAAGGGTGTTGCAGTTAATGATTATCGCTATCTGGCTTCGGGCTATAGCCTCACACTGGATTGGGACGACCCCTGGTATTCGAGCTTCAACACGCGCAACCTTGCACGCCAGTACTCCGCGCCCATGAGCGGTTTTATCTATGTCGAGAACTTCGAGGTGCGTAAGGAAATTATCGTCAGGCCCAAGGACCTGCAGCGGTGGGTCGATCTTGGGCTCGCGGGCCGAAAAGATATTCCAGTGGAATTGCAGGCCGACATCAAACAAAAAGTCGGGGAATTTCTATCCCAGCACCACCCGGTAACCATCAATGGCGAGCCCACTCAGGGCATTCTCCACAGCGTAAATTTCCTGGAGCGCACACTCAACAGCTCTAGAGTCATCGACCCACCCGAATCACTATCCCTGGATGCGGCTATTATCGGCACCATTTTCATTTACCCACGGAATGAACTACCTCAAACCGTGGTGATGGACTGGGACCTTTGGGATGATCGTATACAACGCATACCGGTATCCGCCGTCGATCAGGCCGGCCCTCTCCCCAGCTTTCTGGATCCGGATTGGCGGCAACTGGAGTGGACTAACTACCTGAAAAACCCGATTGTGCCCACACTCAATGTGATTGAATCTCCAGTGGAATCCTGGCGGGTAATGCTAAGCAGGCTGTTACCGTTTTTCACAGCGCTATCCGGAGTCGCCATCTTTTGGTTGCTGATCAATTTGAGGGGGCATCGCTCCCTGCCGATACCCATTGGCCTGGCAGTATTGTTTGTCGTAGCCAGCATCGCTGCAGTACAACTGGGTGGTAATAATAGACCGAACGTGGACCGAGCCAACGCCATTGTTGGTGACCTTCTTCACAATATATACCGCGCTTTCGATTATCGGGAAGAAAGCGATATCTACGACGTGCTTGCCACCTCCGTATCCGGTGAATTGCTGACCGACATCTTCCTGGAAACCAAGCGCAGCCTGGTGCTGGCCAACCAGGGCGGCGCCGAGGCCAAAGTAAAAGATGTATCACTGGAATTGGTAGAAATTCAGCCCAACTCGTCGCAGGGACGTTTTACCGTAAAAGCAGACTGGACCGTACACGGTTCCGTCGGCCACTGGGGCCACATCCACAAGCGCAGCAATCGCTACCTGGCCGATCTGACCGTAGTGGTGGATGGCGACCAGTGGAAATTGCAGCAAATGTCTGTCCTGCAAGAAGAGCGTTTGTAGCCATGGCACTGGAACTGACAGATATCCGCTTCGCCTATGGGAATGAGGGCTTTCAACTGGCCCTGCCGTCGCTGACGATAGAGGCCGGCGAGAGCATCGCGCTGGTAGGCCCCAGCGGCTCGGGTAAAACCACGCTACTCAGTCTGATTGCAGGTGTCCTGGAACCGGATCAGGGCAGCATCCAACTGGAAGGTAAAACCCTCACGGCAATGGGAGCCCGGCAGCGGCGTGGTCAGCGACTGGCAGGCATGGGTATGATCTTCCAGTCTTTCGAACTGCTGGACTACCTCGATGTGCGCGACAACATCCTGTTGCAGGCACGATTGGCACCTGATGTGTCTATCACACCTGAGCTGGAACAACGCGCCCGCGCGATTGCCATGGAACTCGGCCTGGAAGACAAATGGCGGCGCCGGGTGACTGCGTTGTCACAGGGTGAACGCCAGCGGGTAGCAGCCTGTCGCGCCCTGTTGTTGGACCCACCCATCGTGCTGGCGGATGAACCCACCGGCAATCTGGACCCACAAAACAAGCAGGCGGTGCTGGACCACCTGATTGCCCTGTGTCACCGGGATAGACGCATTCTATTGACGGTCACCCATGATTATTCCCTGCTTCCATCCTTCGACCGGGTGCTGGATATGGATGAGCTGCTGGCCAGTGAGGCAGCTACATCGTGACCGATTTACTCTACCTCAGCCTGCAGTATATTCGCTATCACCGGGCCAAACTGACAGTTCTCACCCTTGCCATTACGCTGGTGCTCTGGCTGCCGATCGCCATCCAGAGCATTGTTGACCAGACCGCGGCGCAATTACTGCAGCGCGCTGACAATACACCATTAATCATCGGCGCGCCGGGGAGCCCTCTTGAGCTGTCACTGGGCAGCCTGTACTTCCGCTCAAAAACGACCAGCACCCTGCCCTACTCGGAACTCGCCGAACTGAATAACACGGGGTTGGCCCGGGCCATTCCACTTTATTACCGCTTTCGCTCTCAGGACCACCCGGTGGTTGGCACCAACCCTGACTATTTTGAGTACCGCGGCTTGCGTATCACCGCGGGGCGTCAAGGGGCGTTGCTCGGGGAGGCGGTAATCGGTGCCGCGGTGGCAAAGTCCATGGGTATCGGGGTCGGCGACCACGTGATCACTTCACCGGAAAGCGTATTCGACCTGGCCGGAGTGTATCCGCTGAAGATGCCTGTGGTGGGTGTGTTGGCCCCAAGTCTCAGCCCCGATGACGAGGCAATTTTTGTCGACATCAAGACCAGCTGGGTCATCCAGGGCCTGGGCCACGGCCATCAGGAGCTCAATCGCAAAGAGGCCATGGGGCAAATACTGAAACGTGAGGGCGACAACATTATCGCCAATGCCTCGGTGCGCCAATTCAACGAGATTACTGCCGACAATCTGGAAAGCTTCCACTTCCACGGCGACAACGCGAGTAACCCGATCTCAGCCATCATCCCAGTGCCGCCTGACGAGAAGTCCGCGGCCCTGCTACTTGGGCACTACCAGGAAGAGCGTGACGACATACAGATCGTACGTAGCCAGAAAGTCATTGGGGAATTGCTCGACACGGTGTTCACCGTACGTGACTACATTGTTGTAGGCGTCGCACTAGTGGCCACCGCCACCGCCATCGTCGCGGTACTTGTTTTCTACCTGTCGCTGCGCCTGCGCAAGGGCGAGCGCCATACACTGTCCAGAATCGGGGCCAGCAAACTGCAAGTGCAGGCTTTAATGGCGACTGAGATTATCACCGTATTGCTGCTTAGCGCCCTGCTCTCTGGCCTGCTGGTCGTCATCACCCGACAATACGGCATCACCTTGATTCAACAACTTCTCCTGAACTGAGGCCGCAATGCAACTCCCTGCCCGATACCTTTCATTCATTATGTTGCTACTGACAGTGATTGCCTGCGGCGATCAGCAAGCGCCGACTGCGCAGCAACAGGCCGAGCGCTCTCAGTTCATCGTTGCAGCCAACACACCACTACAGTATTTTGCCCAGCGCCTGCTCGACGGCGAGATTGAAGTTCGCATGCTGGCACCTGAAAAAACCGACCCCGCTCAGTGGCTGCCCTCAGTTGGTGATGTACTGCAACTGCAGCAAGCACAGCTGATTTTACTCAATGGAGCAGGCTACTCAAACTGGCTGAGTAAGGTGTCTATCTCAGATAGCATTCTTGTAAACACCAGCTCCACAGTACGGGAGCGGTGGATAGAACTGGAGGGACAGGTCAGTCACAGCCACGGCCCCACTGGGGAGCATGCCCACGGTAGCTATGCTTATACCACGTGGATGGATATGAGCCTGGCGCAGATACAAGCAAAGGCGATTGCATCTGCCCTCCAGGAACGCTGGCCTGAAAAGATCGAGGGTATCGACCGCAACCTGGCCGCACTGCTCGCGGATCTCAACGAACTTGACCAGGGGTTTATGACGGCGGCAACTCGCCTCCGGGGCCGCCAACTCGTTTATTCACACCCGGTCTACCAATATTTCGAACGCCGCTACCGACTTCCCGGTGTGTCTTTGCACTGGGAGCCGGATCACATGCCTAGCGAAGAGCATTGGACTGAACTGCAGGGACTGAATTCAGGGGATATATTGTTCATCTGGGAGGCGAAACCGGCCGCTGAAATCGCCGACCGGATGAGGAAATTAGATATCGAATTCGTAGTTTTTGCCCCAGCTGCAAACCAGCGTGAAAAAGATTGGATGTCTGTGCAAAAGGAAAACCACGCGAGGTTGTCATCGAAATAATCACGCTTACCCGATCAACCCAATCCGACTGGACAGGACCGTATCAGCAGTAAATATGCAGTAAAAAAATTCTCAGAATAAAAAAAGCCCTACGATCGCAGGGCCTTGATATCTTTACAAAATCTGGTCGGGACGACAGGATTTCAACCTACGACCACGACACCCCCTGTCTGATTCGGGGGCCAGTACTACTAGGCATGCCCGGAAGTCTCGCCTCCGGCATAATTGACATGGAGCCACCAATCCGAAGAGGACTTGGTGCTCGTCTGCCTTCGTTCGCAGGCCCGGCGTCGACAATCGCGCACGCCATAGGGCCTGTACGCAACGCGGCGGTCAGCCTCTAAGTCTTTCCTACGATCCCTGAATATCGTATCGACCATAACAATTTCTGCATTTCCGTCTGCGGTGAATTTACCCAAGAAACATCCTTCCTAAGTATAGGACAATAAAACCCGCTCTGAAGTTTCATGTCAAATGTAGCTTAATAACATTTTTGTCTATCAAGCCCGCTTGATAGTTCCAAAACGTGAAATCGATTACATCGGCCCCTTTTCTTCCCGCACCTTCGCCAGGTTGCTGCCAACATCAAGGCTGCAACAAACCGTTGCGAAGTATTTGCGCCTGAACCTTGATACGGCGAATATTCTCCGGCCCCATGCGCAGCAACTGTTTTTGCAGTTCGGGCAATTGTTCCAACTCAGGATCAGCATAGAGATACATCACACTTTTTTGCTGCAAGGGAACTGGGCCTTCAATTTCCGGCGTTGACAGCACCAGATCCAGGGCACGGACTATCGCGTTATCGAAGTCGTTGGAATCCAGCCCCAATTGTTCGTAGGCTCGCTCATATAATGGACGCAGACGATGAAAGCCCGCCACCAGAGCAGCAGAATCCAGGGATGAGATGGAATTTGCGTAACTGTCGTAGCGCTGGTAACCGGCGGTATCCATGTAGATCTCTTCGCCCTGCCCCATAACAGAAAAGGCCTCTTTGGGCGGATCTGCTGGCAGGATCTTACGTAAAATAACACCGCGGCCCATCCCCTCTATCAGTGCCGCACTGACCTCCAGTGGGTGCTCTCTGGCGACCAGTCCGCTCAGTCGCTCATCAGCGCCCACCGCGGCCACTTCCGCACGCAGTAGATCGTCGCTCTCCTTCTCTGAGGGAAGAGGCTGCTCGACGGCAGCCTCCACGTCGGGAACCACCACACGGGCGGGCTCAGGCGCAGCGGCCCTGGGAATATCCGGCGCCGCCGGGAGGTCGGGGGTATGGGCTGGAACCACTACGGGCTCCACGGCCACCACCTCCTCATCTCCACTCCAAAACCACAGTAGTAACAAGCCGAGCAAGGCCGCTATCGCCAGCAACAGGGTCAGGCCGGGGAATTTGCTATCCCTGGGATCCAGTCTCAATTGATCTTCTGCATTGGCCCTCATGGCAACTCCTCACATTTATCAGACAGGTACTGACTCCCAATACCTTTTGACCTCAGAATAAGCGCAGAGTTGCCTGACGGCAACAATTCACCCTTCACAGGGCCTCAAGGTACTCCTGAAGGCGTAGGTCCGCTTCGGGGCCAAACAGTATCTCACAGGCCTCGCGCAGGCCTGGCGCTGTGCGGAGATCGGACTTGCGCACCACCAGTTCAATTTTGGACCGGCGGCGCATGAAATCTTCCAGCTTCACGATCATCTCCCTGCGTGCCGCCAGTTCGATTTCACAGCGGGTGTACTCTGCATTTTCAATCAGTAGTTCGGCCTGACGCTCATCTTCACGAATGCGCTCCAATAACCCCAGTGCGGACTCCCCGTAACGACGCCAGAAACGCTCCGACAAGGGTTCTGATGAACTGGGGTCAGTCAATGCATCCAAATTCATTAAGCGGGCCTGCAGCATGAACTCCCGGCGCATGTCTTCGCCCGGCTCCCCATACCACTTGTTGTCAGGCTGCGGCACGGCAATGCCCAGGCGCTCTATCCATTGGGCCACTTCATCCCCCACGTTCAGGCAATCGGTTAACTTACCTCCGAAAATACTGAGGTAGCAATCCGACTCATTGACGTCAATAGAGTGCTTGCGGGACAGCTTCACCCAGTCAGCCTCCCCACCCTGGCCTTCTATCGCCAGGGGCCTGACGCCCACACGTTCGGAGATAATATCCTCCCGCCTCAAGGGTTTCTCCAGATCCAACAGGGCATTGGCATTGGCGAGAATAAAATCGCGATCCTCGTCCGTAACACTCACCTCCGGCGTGTCCACCTGGGTATCTGTCGTGCCAATGCAGGTTTTGGGTCCCATCGGTATCAGGAAAAACATGCGCCCATCGCTGGCAAAAAACGTCAGCACTCGTCGATTGTCGGTTATTTGATCGACGACCAGGTGCACCCCTTTGGAGAACAAGTGGTGGTGTTCAGTCTCGATCGCGCGCAATCGGTTCTGCTGGTCTACATAGGGGCCACAGGCATTGATTACAGCGCTTGAACGAATCTCGAAGGTTTCCCCGCTCAGCACATCCCGGGCGGATGTTAACCAATGCTTTCCCTCTCGCTTGCCGCCGGTGGATTCAACATAATTGGCGGCAATGCAGCCGTAATTCAGGCTTCTGCGAATAAAATTAAAAACAAAACGCGCGTCGTTGTCATACAGATAGCAATCCGAGTACTCAAAGCCTCCCGCGGTATCGCTGGTGTTGATCACCGGTTCAGTCTTTTCCAACCCACGTGCAGAGACATAGCGCGGCGGGCGAGTGACAAACCTGCCCATAATCCAGTAGAGCACTGTTCCCAGGAAGATGAAGGAGGGCCAAAACCTGAAACCGCGTTGTATCGAGGTAAAAAAGCGAATCTCCTTGACGGTAGACGGGTAGTTTTTCATCAGGTGATTACGTGACTTACAGAGCTTGTTGACCAGAAGGTATTCGTGGCTCTCCAGGTACTTGATTCCACCCCAGGCGAGATTTGAGGAGCTTGAACTGACGCCTGAGGCAAAATCACCGGCATCTATCAATGCCACGCGCACCCCGCGCCCCGCCAGAGACGCTGCGGCTACCGCCCCGTTGATCCCGCCCCCCAGAATCAGCACATCGAAGTCCTGATCCCGCAGTTTTCCCAGATTACTCTGGCGCAATTTAATCGCCATCGATCACTAGCCTCCCCCTGTGAAAGAATTCACTCTACAGCTTCCAGAACTGTTGGCAAACTGTAACGAAATTCCTGCCACTTTCACTGAGGTTTTTACCTGAGCGAAAATACAGCCCAACCTGCCGGTCAATACGACCAAATGAAACATCGTCCATGATCTCGAAGCTACGACAAAGGGGATGCTCGTTCAGCAACTGTCGATCAATGAATGTGACGCCCATACCCTGCTCCACCATATGAATACGAAGTGACAGGCTACTCACCTCCCACACGGTACTGAACTGGTCTCTCAGGCGCTGAATCGATGGCCGCATATCCGGGTTATCCAGTGCCGAAGCAATCAGCGGTGTATGCTGCAAGGCCGCCTCGTCGCCCTGAATCATAGCCGCATACTGGGGGTGCTTTGGGCTGACGACCAGATGCCTGGAGTCCTCATACAGCGGCACAGTGTCAAAGGCAGGCATGTGTTTCTGGAAGGGCCCCAGCCCCAGCTCGACACTGCCCGATAGAACCGCGTAGATAATACTTCTACTGGGCATTTCAGCGATTTTTAGTCTGGCACGGGGGTTTTCTCGATAGTAAGCACTTATTAATTTGGGGCTGTAAAAGTGATTAATCGACGCCCCCATGGCAATACTGAGTGTTTCGGTTTTGCCCAGGCGCAATTGCGCGATGTCCTCCAGGGTTTGCTGCTCATCGCGCAGGACCTCCACGGCATGGTCAAACAAACGCTTGCCGGCATCGGTTAATTTCAGTTCCTTGCCTCGTTGAATCAACGAGGTATCCAGTTTTGCTTCCAGGTTTGCGACCGCCTGGCTCACCGCTGACTGGCTGATATGCAGCGCCTCAGCAGCACGCTTAAAGCCACCTTCTTCAAGCACACCCCGGAACGCACGTAATTCACTGTTTTCCAGCCTCATTATCTATTTTCCTTATATTTATATAAGTAAGATTAACTCTACTAATCATACATCACTTCGTATACTGGTAAAAATTCACAATAGTGGGGAAAAACATGAGCACAGAGCAAACTATCTATTCAAGTGACCTGGCGGGCGTTGTCGTCGGAGAAACCGCAATTTCCGATGTGCAAGGTGAAGCAGGACTGCTCAGCTACCGCGGCATCGACATTAACGACTTGGTAGACAAGCCCTTTGTACAACTGGTCTGGTTGGTACTGTTTGGTCAGTGGCCAAATCCGGAACAGGAGCGGCAGTTAGCGGGTTTCATGGCCACTCAAGGTCAACTTGATGCCGCGGAAATCGCACTGCTGGAAAGCGTGCCCCGGGATTTACATCCCATGCTGGTGCTACAGGGACTTCTGCCGTTGCTGCATGCACCGAAAAAACAGACCACGGACATGGAGCCTGTCGCCGAACACGGGCTGTTACTGGCCGCCAAAATCCCCGCAATCATTGCCGGCCACTACCGTCTGGGCCAGGGTAAAGCCCTCATCCCCTCAACGCCTGAGTTGAGCTTCCACAGTAACTTTTTGAACATGTTCCATGGCGAGCAGGCCAGCCCCAGCGCGGTCCGCATGTTGGATGCCGCCCAAATTCTACAAATGGAACACAGCTTCAATGCAGGTACCTTTGCCGGACGAGTGTGCGCCAGTACACTCGCGCCCATCCAGTCCTCCATTTCCGCCTCCATTGGTACCCTGTTCGGCAAACTTCACGGCGGCGCCGACCAGGCGGCACTGGAAATGGCGCTGAACATTGGCAGTGCCGACCAGGCCGAGGCCTATGTTAAAGCGGCACTGGCAAACAAAACCAAAATTATGGGTATGGGCCACAGGGAATACCGCACGGTAGACCCACGGGCACGCATCCTGAAACCCATGGCGGTTGAATTGTGCCAGGACACTGAAAGCAAGGCGCTATTGGCGACCCTGGTTGCCGTTGAAGAGGCCTGCCAGCGAGCATTCGCGGAGAACGGCAAGGAAATCTGGGCCAATGTGGAATTCTACAAAGGGGCGGTGTTCCACAGCCTGGGAATTCCCAGCCACTACTTCACCGCTATGTTCGCGATGTCCCGGGTGTACGGTTACATCGCCCACTTCCTGGAGTTCAGCCAGGACAGCCGCCTGATCAGGCCGCGGGCGGCCTACCGTCAACAGCCCGCTGCGGAATCAGCCGCCTAGGACCTAGGCGGCTCGCAACGCACGGCCCAGGGTTTTAGCGCCAAGGACCGGTGCAAAGTCGTTATCGCACCAGACCGTTTCGCCATTGATAAGCACTCTGGCGACGACGCCATCCGAGCGGTTCACCATCTGATTGTGCTCAAACAGGTCCCGGTACACTAACTGCCTGTTTGGGTCACATTCATAGGGCGCCAGTTGATCGGGGTTTATCATTGTAATATCGGCCTGGGCGCCGATATCCAGGGTCCCCACATCCAGGCCGAAGAATTTCGCAGGCTCACTGGTGAGACGTTGGACAATCCGGCTCACGGTAGCAAGTGACTCTGCCTGGGCCAACTTCAAGGCCATCAGGTTGGCATCAAAGAAGGCCATGTTGGTGATATGGGCGCCCGAGTCATTGAAACCGGGCAGGGTGCTCTCATCAAGCAGCAAGCCCAAAGTCGCCCTGTTACCGACGTTGCCAATATCTATCCAGAAACGGAAATTCTTGTCGTACTCACGTAACATATGCAGCATGAACCCCGCATCGTCGATCACAGGCCGGGGGAATTTGTCGAAAACGGCTCGCTCTTCATCACTTTTCGCAGCTGACGTCACCCCTGCCTGGTAACGCTGTAGGCGCTCCAGAACCTTCTGGAAGGTCTCTCCATCCCAGCCTTTCACAGGCGCACCATCAAACACCATGCGATTAAACTCCCTCACGACCAGACTGTCTGGCATGCCAAGTTTGGTTTTGAGGTGAGCCAGGTTGTAGCCGCTGCGACCCAGCTGCCAATCTCGCCGAAACTCTTCTATGAATATAGGATCATTCAACAACGCCAGCCGTCCCTCAACGTCATCATACTCCTTGGCAATTAAGCTACAGGCAGACTCCAGCTCCTCATAGAGTGGACTGACTATGCCGTCCGACCACACCCGAAAATTGGTGCCCAGGGCCTGAAAATGCATATTGCCCTTGAACCAGCGGCTATTCATCAGCCTGGCGAATCCCAAAAATAAATTCGAGGCCTTGGGCATCAGAGCGAATTCCATGGCGCTTAAGGCAGAGGTCTTCAGCGTTTTACCAAACAGGCGGCCACTGGTGAAGGCAAAGTAGGTGAATGCCTTGAGGCGGTTTTCAATAATCGGTGTGGTTTGCCAGACACGATCGCGATCGCGAACGACCTGCAGCAGGCGCTTCATCTCGCTGCGCGGTGCAAACTGTGTGGGAATACGCTTGTCCGTATTGGGGTTGTTGGCCAGGTAGTGAAATGGCAGGCCATCGGTACTCATGCCCATAAAACCCTGATCCAGTGCACGCCCCAACAACTCGGCCATCTTTTCCAGCTCAGCCGGAGTAGGTTCGCGGCTTATACTGTCCTGCAAACCCATCACCTCTATCCTCAGCATGGAATGGGGGACAAAAGCGGCGACATTGGGCCCCAGGGGGATATCCTTGAAATGGTCCATGTAATCCGCGGTATTGTCCCAGGTCACGGCCTCTACACATTTGGCCAATACGGGTTTGGGGATATTCTCTACCCGGGTAAAACAGTCGACGATAGGATTTTGGTCTCCCTCTATCTGCTTGCCAAAACAGGTACCCAGACTGCAGTTTCCCACCAGCACAGTCGTCGTGCCATGACGCACCACTTCTGGCAATCGTGGGTCCAGATCCACCTCCAGATCAAGATGCGTATGGATATCCAGTAAGCCGGGCATCAGCCATTGTCCCTGTGCTTCGATGACCTCATCAGCCTGCGATTTCGGCAACTGTGAGCCCTTGGCGACAATCTTGCCTTCCTTCAGGGCGATATCGATCTGCTGAGGCTCGCCACCGCTACCATCAAATACCAGCGCGCCGCAGATCAGGGTATTCCAACTTGTTTCACTCACATGCTTTTCCTCATAATCAAATTCATTTTTGTTGGGTCGGGCTAGCGCCGTCTGCCACCGCCGCGACTGCGGTTATAGGACTGTGTTCGCTGATTTCCGCGGCTTCGCGCATCGCGACTGCGGTTCAAGTCATTGCCGTAGTCCTGGCGCTGATGTTCCTGTTTGGGTTGCTGAGCCGGCTGCTGTGTGGGCTTGCTCGCCGGACGCTGCTCAGGTTTCGCCGCGGGTTTGGAGTCAGGCATATTGCTGGGTCGACTCTCCGGCTTCTGCATATCCTGCTTCTTCCAGTCGCCATTTACATTCTTGTCCCAACCATCTCCCCGATCACGGTAGACAGCGCCGTTGCGGTCAGCATAGACGTTATTGGCACGCTGGCTTGAGGATGCCCTGGCCCTGGGCTGGTTACCCAGGGCAGAGGCTGTCGTACGCGTACGCGCCTGGTTCCTGTTGGACTTGTAAAGGTTTTGCCCACTGCTGTGACGTCGGCCAGCGGCATAGCCTGCGCGGGCACCATGGCGGTAACCATGACGATATCCGCGCCTATAGCCGTGACGGTATCCCCGGTATCTAGCGGGGCCCCACCAACCCCCTCGATACCAGCTGCCGCGACCCACATAGAATGTAAAGGGGCCAGCACTGTAGCTCAGGCCAAACCGCCAACCACCCCAGGGGGTGTACCGCACGTGGAAGCCCCAGGTTGAATAACGCGGATAGTAATATTGGCCATACCAGCCCGGGTAGTAGTATCCCGTGCCATACACCACCGTAGTATTGTAGACATAGGTATTGGTATAGCCCGGGGTATAGCCAACGTAAACGTAGTCGTCCGTTGATTTATAGATACGTACGAAAGTAACGTAATAGAGCGGAGACTCTGGTGGGATAGTGTAAATAGCCGCTGGCAGTTCCGTGGCGACTGCCCACTGCCCCTTTGGGGCCAGCGACACAAACCACACAGCCTCATCCACCGCATAATACTTGCCATCAGCGCGCAATACGGGCGTTGCGGTATTCACCGCATAACTGAGACTGGTACCCTCTACTTCCTGAAACGAGGGCGTACCATCATATTCTACATCCAGTGATGCTTTTGATCGTTCCACCGCCGCGGTTTGTGGCATCTGGGCGTCCAGCACAGCTTCCTCCGCAGCCTTGGTGCCAGGCACGGCATACAACACCGTACTCATATCGGACTCCTCGGGAATCGAGGAAAAATCGTCGGGCAACTTGTCCCCCGGCGTGTATTCCCAGGGCCCTTCCAGGCTGCTACTGGTATACCACCGACCGGACAGTAGCACGTAGTAATTCTGCCCGCCGATATCCATCATCAGGTCACTCTCGGTATTAGTGACAGCTAATAATTGCGTACCCTCAACAGGCTCGAAAGCGGCCTTGCCATCGATTGAAATCAACTCTGCAGGCTCCGTCATGACCACAATGTCCGGCACTGCACCGGCAGCTGTGTCCGCTTCAGAAGCCTCCTCTTCCTCTTCGGGCGGCGGTGGTGGGGCCAATGCCTGTACCTCCGCAGGCACGCTGGATGCCACAGACCAGTTGCCCTGAATTTCATCGGCGACATACCAGCTATCGCCATCGGCGTGCAGGTACCAGACGCTGGTTTTGCTCTCATAGAGCAGTGTAAATGGCGTATTGATAACCCGTTGCAGGTCGCTGCCCTCTATGTCCCGCAACTGTGGATCGCCATCAATGGGAATTAAAACAGTCGGTTTGTTTGTGAAGATAATTTTCGGCGGCTTGGTGCTAATGGACTCGGCAGCTTCCTCACGGGCATCCACCACTTCAAGTGTTGCCAGCAGGTTATCCATGGAGATCGATAATTGCCACTTGGGCATTTCAGCCTCTAACAAGGCCACAAGCTGCTTTGACTTGCTTTCGTCCTCTATGGGAATACGAATATTATCTACCGTGACCTCCAACAAGGTCGCGGTGCGCTCAGACCGGTCTGTATCCATCCTCGCAGAAAACCACACCGCACCAAAAATGGGTTGCTCCACATCCGTCATCTCAATGGCAATCGCTGCCCGTCCCGTCAGGATATCCCCCTGCAACTTCTCGGGCTGCGGCTGGTAAATCACAACATTTCCCCCAGCCACCGGGATTTCCCTGGGCCAGGGATTCACCGGCGCCTCCTGGGCAGTCAGCCATGCACTACAAAACAACAGCACCATCGGCAGCAGGAAGCTTGTTATAGATCGTGACATCTTCATTCAGTCATTCCTTTGCAGCTAACCAGCTACTTTATTATTCACCGGGGAATACGACGTGCAAGCGTGGCGCAATACGAGGGATCTGGCAACCCAATTCGTGGGCCTCAGACGCACTATAGTTGCTCCAAAAGGCAATAAAAGTATATCTTCAGTAACTCATCGAATTCATTTCCATGGAAATAGTGATTATGCGCCTCTTTGCCCTTGGCCTCACCACACTGCTGTTAGGCGGCTGTGTAGCAGATTACGGCGATGAAGCCCTGGGTACTCTGGAGCGCGATCGGGTACTGCTAAAGGCCACAGCCAGAGAAATTATCATCTCCCAACCCGTATCCGAGGGCACAATGGTCGAAGCGGGTACCCTGCTGGTGCAATTGGACACACGCAGGCAGCACGCTGTTCTGGCCGCGGCAAAAGCCGAGGTCGCGCGGGCTGAAGCGCACCTGGAAGAACTCCGAAACGGCGCCAGAGCAGAGGACATCGCGGCCTACGCTGCCAGGGTATCGGGTGCGCAGGCGGCACTTCTCGAATCTGAGTCCACCTATGAAAGAGCCGTCAGACTGGTCAAACAAAAACTGGCCGCACAGGCCGCCCTGGATCGCGCACTCGCTAGCCGGGATGAGGCTGAAGCCGATCTCGACAGAGCTAGAGAGGAATTATTGCGACTAACCAACGGCACACGACCCGAACAGCTGGCCCAGGCAGCGGCAGTACTTCAAGCTGCCCAGGCCATTGTCGAATTGGAGGAGCACAATCTTTCCGAGTTAAGTATTGTAGCAACGCGCTATGCCTATCTCGACAGCCTGCCCTGGAATGAAGGTGAGCGGGTCACACTGGGGGCCACCCTGGCCATCATGTTGGCCGGCGACAAACCCTACGCCCGTGTCTACGTCCCGGAGCCCTGGCGCGCCCGTCTCAAGATAGGAGACACCCGATCCGTCAATGTCGATGGCATTGACCAACAGCTGCAAGGCAAATTGCGCTGGATAGCCACCGACCCCGCCTTTACGCCCTACTTTGCGCTCAATGCCAGCGATCGCGCCCGCCTGGTCTATCTCGCAGAATTCGATATCGAAGGTGGCGAAGACTTGCCTACAGGCGTGCCTGCCCAGGTGCTGTTGGGCGATGACTGAACTGGCGGTAAAAACGCGTGGCCTGTCGCGTAAATTTGGTGACCTGCTGGCGGTCGATGGTGTCGACCTGGAAGTTCCCAGCGGGCAGATCTATGGCTTTCTCGGCCCCAATGGCTCCGGCAAGACAACCATTATCCGTATGCTGTGCGGCCTGCTGACACCCAGTGCCGGTGAAGCGACCATTCTCAACCTCGAGGTACCGAGGGAGGCCGAGGCCCTGCGTACGAAAATTGGCTATATGACCCAGAACTTTTCCCTCTACAGCGACCTGACTGTAGAAGAGAATATGCATTTTATTGCCAGTATTTATGGCCTGAGTCGCAGCGAAGCCAAAGACAGGGTGGGCTATTTGCTGGACCGCTATGCCCTCGAAAAGCTGCGAGCCCGCAGGGCAGGCGCCATGAGCGGCGGTCAGCGCCAACGCCTGGCGCTGGCAGCTGCAACCGTACACAAGCCCATCATGTTATTTTTGGACGAACCGACCTCCGCCGTCGATCCTCAAAATCGCCGGGACTTCTGGGAAAAGCTATTTGACCTCAGCGACCAGGGCACAACCATACTGGTATCAACCCATTACATGGATGAAGCTGAGCGCTGCCACCAACTGGCGATTCTTGAAGTCGGGCAACTCAAAGCCCACGGGGAGCCCAAAGACCTGATGTCAGCTTTAAGCCATCGGGTCGTAGAGATTACAGGGCCAGACCTGCGGCAGGTCAAGGAGGACTCACTCAAATTACCGCAGGTACAGTCCGCCGCCCAGCAGGGGTTACAGCTGCGGATATTAATGACAGACAACAGCGATGACCCGGTTCAGTATTTGAGCGCACAATTGGACCACCGGGGATTGTCCTTCAGTGCAGCACGGCCCAGCCTGGAAGATGTCTTCGTGGCCACAACACAGAACGGTGACAGTAAATGAAATCGCTGCGCCGACTGGGCGCCATTGCGATCAAAGAATTTAAGCAATTATCCCGTGATCGTGTGACCTTCGGCATGATCGTCATGTTGCCCCTGGTACAACTCCTGCTGTTCGGGTACGCAATCAATAGCGTGGTACGTAACATACCCATTGCCATTGTTGACCTGAGCGGCAATGCTGCAGCCAGAGTGATTACCGAGGAGGTACGAGTCAGCCAGGTGGTCGATATTGTCGCCTACTACAACACTCCCGCGGAGGCCGAGGCAGCGATCGTTGCTGGCGACATACGAGCCGCCCTTGTGTTCCCGGAAAACCTGACACAGCGTATCGTCAACGGCGAGATCGTAGGACAGTGGCTGGTGGACGGCTCTGACACTATGGTCAGTGCCGCATTATTGGCTTTGCGCGGTATGCCGCTGCACCTGGAGGCTGGCGCCCCGCCTGGTGCCTATAGACCAACCGCCCCAAGCTTTGAAGTCGCATTATTTTTCAACCCTGAACGCCGTTCAGCAGTCAACACGGTACCGGGGCTGACCGCTATTATCCTCACCATGACCATGATTATGTTCACCTCGATCGCGCTCGTTCGCGAGTGGGAACTGGGTAATATGGAGCTACTGATCACCACGCCGATACGCCCCCTGGAGTTAATGATAGGCAAGCTCGTTCCCTATATCTTCATCGGTATACTACAGGTCGGTATTATCCTTGGCCTGGGTGGCCTGATATTTTCGGTACCCTTTCAGGGTGACCTTTTCAGTCTCGCAATTATTACACTAGCCTTTATCTCTGCCAGCCTGACACTCGGTCTGATGATATCAACCGTTGCCCGCACCCAGCTGCAGGCGATGCAGATGACCCTGTTTGTCCTGATACCCTCTATCTTGCTCAGCGGCTTCATGTTCCCGTTTGAAGCCATGCCGAAACTGGCCCAACACATCGCCGAACTTCTGCCCGCCACCCATTTTATTCGGCTGGTGCGGGGCGTTGTGTTAAGAGGAGCGACCGCCCATGACCTCAGTTTCGATATTGGCTGGCTACTGGCCTTCACCGCGATCATGTTGGCGATAGCATCCCTGCGATTTAAAAAACGCCTGGACTAGAGGGGAAACTCGCGCTCTATTCAACCCAGTGTAAAACATTGCGAATCACCGACCACCTGGGCGTGGTATCTTCAGCACCCCGACCCTGAATCCAGTGATCAAAGAGCGAAGCAACCGTTCCTTCCTTTTGCTTTACCGTCACCCATTCCGACACAAAACGCGCCCACTCCCTCTCGCCCCTTGGCACGGGGTAACCCATCGACAGTTTCACCTGGCCCGGCTTAGGCACCACGACAGCATACGCCGGATACAGCAATGTCCAGGCGGAACCGCCCTCTGCTGAATAAGCCACCGCGTCCAACTCCGGTTGGTTTCCCCGTAAAAACGCCCGCGGAGAGGGAACCGATATCAGGTTCACATTGGGTATAGCAGACTCGAACAGGTGCCTTAATGCGTTATCAGACTGTACGATGCCCAGTTGCAAATTCGGTATTTTCTGCAGGGAAGCCACTGAGGAAAATTCCTTGCGTCTGTGGTCTGCAACCAATAGACCCATGGTCAGGTCCATGGGTGAGGCTGCGAACTCCCATTGCAGTGCTCGCTTGGCCGTGATCGCCAGACCAGTCATAACAATATCAAGGTGTCCCGAAGAGAACAGCTGGCTAATATCCTCGCGCGCGATACGAACTAACTCCAGGCTTACCCCCAGGTCGTCAGCCAGCATATGCGCCATTTCGATATCGAACCCGACAACTTCACCCTGCTGGTTGGAAAACGCAAACGGTAAGGAGTCGGGCAGATAACCCACCCTGAGGCTGCCGCGTTTTTTAATGATGTCGGTACGCCCGTTGGCGAGATCACCCGGCTTCAGTTCGGGCAGACTATTTCGATACGTTTTCACTGCAACGGTTCGGTCCATCCAGCGCATTTGCACCAGTGAATCCCCCCCGTGATAGGCCTCATTCATCACACGATCCAAATAGGCCCGTACAGACACCAGTGCCACCGTAATCACCAGCACGGAAATCCCCAGGGCACGCAACAGCGCAGGCATATCCCAGCGAAAAACGCCGCGTCGAATCGACAACACCACCACTGTCAGGGACAGCAAATGAACGGCCCCAAGAACCACCCGAATACGGTCGGTATACACCGTAGACATCATGAACAGTTCCATCAGGTCCGCCGGGATACGCATCAAGTCCAGCAAAAAGGGGATACCGATAATAGGTGCGACAAAGCTGCTCATCAGGGAAGCAGCCTGAAAAACAACCTGGTCGGAAAGGTCCAGCGACCTGCCCATATACCAGGCAGAAAAGGGAATAAACATCAGAATCGTATAGGTGCCCAGGTTGGGAAAGGGATAGGCCAGGGGCATTAACACTTCGGCGCCCGACTCCACCTTTTCATCATCCAGATCGTAGCGACGAAACAGTGTTTTCACGTTCTCCACTAATTGCGGCATCAACACGATAATTTTAGCCGCGGCAAAAATCATAATCAGCGTGTCCCTGGGAATCGATAACAGGTCGCGATAACGAAAAGGCGTGACAGCACTCACCAACAAAGGCAGTACAACAAAGCTCAAGGCCAGGGCAATGACCGTATAGGTAATCAGATAGGCCTGCAGTCGACTCAATTCCTCAAGCGATATAGTACCCGCGGTGCCGGCAGCGATGGCCAATACACCGATGGGGGTCAATTTTATGACCATCTTGTTAATGCGATTCAGGCCCGCCTCCACCACATCCAGCCCCTGGAGAAAGCCACCGCTTCCGGGCACACCACTGATACCCACCCCCAGCAAAATACAAAATAGCACCACGGCGGGCACCACATTATTCGCCATGGAGCTGAAGGGATTCGCGGGGATGTACAAGGCAACCAGGTCAAATGCTTTGCCGGGCTCGACCAGGGAGGAACGGAAAAACGATGCGCTTTCCCAATCGGGAAATGCCATGGGGATAAGTATTAACATCACCATTCCCAAGCCCAGTAGAAGCGACAAAACCCAGACAGCTGAAAGTAACAGACTGCGACTTTCCGCCCAGGATATACGTCCCAAATTGGCAATCAGCGACACCACGATATAGGGCAGCACGGTCATCTGTAACAGGGCAATATAAACGTTGCCGCCAACCGAGAAGGGGCTGGCGTATTCACCCAGGAATATGCCGATAGAAATACCCAGAAACAGGCCCAGCAGTATTTGTTTGGTAAATGTCATGGAGTAACTATCTCAGATTGAGCCGCCAACTCCGCTGCCATCGCGTCACGCATCAGGAATTTTTGTATTTTCCCGGTCACCGTCATTGGGTACTCCTCTACGAAACGAATATGCCGGGGGATTTTAAAATGCGTGATCTGGCCCGCACAAAATTCCTTGAGTCCTGCCTCAGTCAAGCTTTGCCCCGAATGCAATTGCACCCAGGCACAGACCTCCTCGCCCATTTTCTTATCAGGTATGCCAAAGACCTGTACTTCAGAAATGGCTGGATGGGTATAGAGATACTCTTCGACTTCCCGGGGGTAGATATTCTCTCCCCCACGGATGACCATGTCCTTGATTCGGCCGACCACCTGGACATAGCCCTCCTCATCCATAACCCCAATGTCGCCCGAGTGTAGCCAACCAGCGGGGTCTATTGTCTCTCGTGTCCGCTCCTCATCGTTCCAGTAACCGCGCATCACCGAGTAGCCACGGGTACAGATTTCGCCCTTGCCTCCAATGGGCACCACGATGCCGTTCTCATCGACGATACGAATCTCCACCCAGGGCACCGCCCTACCCACCGTTTCAGTGCGCTTCTGCAGTGAGTCATTGGGCAAGGTCATATTATTAATTGGGCTCAATTCAGTCTGGCCATAGCCAATGAGAATATCCTCCATGTGCATATCGCCTATCACCCGCTTCATCACCTCCACGGGACAGGGCGAACCCGCCATGATACCTGTTCGCAGGCTGGCGAGATCAAAAGTACTGAATTGAGGGTGATCCAGTTCGGCGATAAACATCGTGGGCACACCGTGTAACGCCGTGCACTTTTCGTCCTGTACGGTCTGCAAGGTCGTCAGAGGATCGAAAGCTGCATCGGGGTATATGGCGGTAGCGCCGTGAGCAAGACACGCGAGATTGCCAAGCACCATACCAAAGCAGTGGTACAGGGGCACGGGGATACACAGGCGATCCGCGGACGTAAAACCCATGCCCTCGCCCGCCAGGTAGCCATTATTCAGAATATTGCAGTGTGTGAGCGTGGCCCCCTTGGGTGTTCCCGTGGTACCACTGGTGAACTGGATATTAATCGGATCATCGGGGCGCAACTGGCCTTTGAGATCCAGCATGCGCTGGTGTTCAGCTTCACCCCCCATCGCACAGACATCGGCAAAATTCAGCATTCCCTCGGAAGACCCCTCCCCCATACGCACAAGCAATCGCAGATGTGGCAATTTGGCGGCTTGCAGTTCACCTGGAGCGCAACTGCGCAACTCAGGGGCCAGCTCCTCAAGCATTTTCAGGTACTCACTGGACTTGAAACTTTCGTCGGATACGACTGCCTTGCACTCCACCTTGTTCAGGGCATATTCCAGCTCGTACAAACGATAAGCCGGATTAATACAGACCATAATGGCGCCGATTTTCGCCGTGGCGTACTGCACTGTAATCCATTCACTACTGTTGGTACCCCAGATACCGACACGATCACCGGGTTCGATACCAATCGCCAACAGCCCGGTGGCAAGGCGATCCACCTGCTGCTTAAATTCACGGTAGGTCCAGCGAACCCCCTGATGGCGAACGACCAGGGCCTCGTTATCCGCAAACCGCTCACAGATTTCGTCAAAGTAATTGCCGATGGTCTGGTAAATGATTTGTGAATCTGACGCACCGCAGTAATAGCTCTGGGTAAGTTGGGTCATGACCTGGCCTCAATAATATAATCTGTATCCATTATGCCCTCAGGCTGTCAGTTCAGCCTATCGAATCGGGTAAGAATTTGGTCTCTGGCGATAAATCTGTGTGCACCCCGGCTCTCCGTCTGCCTGAAAACTGGCACATCCAGGTACCAGGCTCTAGAATGAATCGATGGATATACTACTACCCGATACAGATTTCGCCTACGACGAACTGACCAACCTACACGAGGTACTGGATAGCCTTCGATCCGCAGGCCCGGTGGTCAGGGTAAAGTTTCACAACGAGCCCGCCTGGCTGATCAGTGGCTACCATGAACTGCGCCAGGCATTTTCGGATGAGGAACATTTTGAATGCGCCAGGGCCTACAAACTCCACAGCGAGCCGTCCATGGGCAAGACCATCCTGGGCATGTCGGGCAGTGAACATCGGGTGAACCGGGCCCTGGTGTCCAGACCCTTTTTTCCAAACCAGATTCGCACACTGCTCGAAACGCTGATAGAAGAACAGGCCAACTTGCTGCTCGACAAGATTGACCGGGATGAACCGGTGGAACTGGTCGAGGAATTTGCCCGCCCCTTTCCTTTCAAGGTCATCACCCGCATGCTGGGTATCCCCGTTGACGATGACGCAAAATTACTGACCTGGGCACTCAAGATCATTGATTTTCCCTGGGACCCCGAGGGCGCACTGAAAGCCAAGCGGGAGTTTGATGAGTACCTGATTCCGCTGATAGAGCGGCGCAGAGATAATCCCGGTGAGGACATCATCTCTATTCTGGCCACCACCGAATCGGAGGGGGAGAGACTCACCACCGAAGAAATACTGTCTTTCTGCCGCCTGTTGTTCCCCGCAGGATCTGACACCACCTACAAGATGTTGGGCTCGCTCTTTTATGCCATTCTCAGTACAGACGGCATGAAGGAACGCGCCGTAGCAGATGACAATGCCAGGGAAGCCCTCGTACAGGAGGGTTTACGCTGGCAACCCCCTACCGCCTTGCTACCGCGTCTATGCAGTAAGGACATAGAGCTTGCTGGGGTGAAGATCAGTGATGGTGACTGGGTGTTATTCGGTATTACCGCGGCCAACAGTGACCCGGCCGTTTTTGATCAACCCCGGGTTTTCAACCCTGACAGAGAAAACAAAAACCTGGCCTTTGGCCACGGCGAACACTTCTGCCTGGGCTCCCATCTGGCCCGTCGCGAACTGGAAACTGCGCTCAAACTGGTGTTTCAGCGTTTCCCCGATCTCGCCCTGGTGGAAGATAAACCCGTGGAGATTACCCAAGGTGTACTCAGGGGCGCTAAATCCCTATGGGTGCGCCCGCGAGGCTAGCCAGACAATGAAGGACGATTTATGAAGCTGGGCGTCATTCCCCTGTGTGAACAGGCCTATACCACAGATCCCAAATGGGTGGCCGCATTCGTGCGTCTGCTGGAAGACAATGGGGTCGAGTCCGTCTGGATGCCAGAACATGTCATTATGGCGCAGGACTACGAGCCCTTGTACGAATATTCTGACGATGGCCGCGCGCCCGTTGCACCGACCACCATGATGCCAGACCCGCTGCACTGGCTGACGTTTGCCGCCGCCCACAGCGAAAAGCTCAAGTTGGGCACCGGCGTCCTGATAGGCCCACAGCACAGCGCTGCAATACTGGCAAAGCGACTGGCTACCGTGGATGCCCTGTCCTCTGGACGATTGGAGGTTGGCATTGGTATCGGCTGGCAGAAAGAGGAATACCAGGCTGTCGGCGTACCCTACTCCCAGCGGGGTAAACGCCTGGACGAAATGCTGGACGCCATGCGCTGCCTCTGGCTGGATGATCCGGCAACGTTTCACGGCGAATTCACACAGTTCGACAAGGTCTTCTGCGACACCAAGCCGAGTCGGGCAGAGGGTATCCCCTTCCTGATCGGCGGCAGCTCTGAAGCCGCCGCCAGGCGCGCGGGACGGCGTGGCGATGGTTATTTCCCCTATACCATTGGCCCAGAGGAGTTGGCGCTACGAATGGAGACCGTTGATCGCAGCGCCCGCGAGGCAGGGCGTGACCCCCGAAGTTTATCGCTTACCATTTGGCCACACAGTTACCAGCCCGGCGGTACCTTTGATCTCGACCTGATTCGGCGGTACCGTGATGTGGGCACTGATAGACTGATTGTCGCGGCCTTCGAGGCGGGCGACATGAGCCTGGATAACATGAAACGATTTATTGGCGATTATCAGGACAAGATTATCGGCAACTTGTAACAACCCTGGACTTAGCAATGGAAAAGCCATGCGACTAAAGGTCATATCTTTCAACAAGGGCGAGATGCGAACGCTTCTGGCGATCGGCCTTTTTTCCTGTGTTGGGCTAGTGGCCGGAGCATTTGCTTTCAGCGCGGCGCCGGAACCCGTCGATAGCAGCAAAATTTACGGGGTTTTCTACCAGGCCAAGCTCGACCCCACATCCGGGCAAGCCAATGCCACTGTGACGCTGGATCAACCGAGGCAATTGGTACGCAGTATAGAGTTCCTCATGCCCCCCGAACGCTACCTCAATATTGGACCTTCTGAACAGATCGAAATCGAGGGCGATCGTGTCACCTGGCAGCCGCCCAAAAAGGGCGGCAGCTTACACTACGATTTTGTCATCGGTCACAAACGCGACAACGGCGTGGATGATGCACGCATCACCGACAGCTGGGCCCTGTTTAAACTGGATCACTTATTTCCGCGCGCCAACGCGCGAGTGGTCAAGGGCGCCACATCCAGTGCATCCCTGGGGCTGATTGCACCCGAGGAATGGGCTATCGAAACGCCCTATGGCCGCGCCGCGACTCAGGTACTCGAGATCATCGACCCCTACCGAAACTTCGATCGACCGCGTGGCTGGCTTTTGGCCGGAAAACTTGGGGTGCGGCGTGACCGCGTCGGTGAGCGTATCATCAACGTTGCAAACCCCCTGGGTACTGACGCGCGGGCCAATGACGTGCTGGCTTTTGTGCGCTGGACTCTGCCGTCTCTAATCGAGGTATTCCCCAAATTCCCACCGCGTTTGTTAATCGTCAGCGGACCAGCGGATATGTGGCGCGGCGGACTGTCGGGATACGCCTCGCTGTACCTGCACAATGATCGCCCGCTCATTAGCGGTAATCGCACCAGCGCGGTGTTGCACGAATTGGTACATGTAGCCAGTCGCCTACATGCAAGAGAGGGGGCCGACTGGATTGTCGAAGGCATCGCAGAGTACTACAGCCTGAACCTGCTATTTCGCTCAGGCGGAATCAGTGAACGCCGTTACGATGAGGCCTTTGAACAACTGACCCAATGGAGCGAAGAGGCCGAGTGTGTAGCAACTGATCGATCTCAGGGAGAGCAAACCGCCTTCGCGGCCGTCTTGATGCGAGCACTGGATGCAGAAATTCGCGCCTCCACCCGGGATGAGTCTTCACTCGATACCCTGGTGCAGGCGCTGGTAGAGGCGAATACGCCCATCACCAACGCCGCGTTTCGCGCAGCTGCCACCAAGATGACAGGCGAACCGGTAAAAGCGCTTGCGGGCTGCCCCTAACGCGCCTGGTACCGGCCGGTATCCTGGGCTACTTTTTCCCCTGCTGGGCAGCCGCCCTGGATTGCATCTGCAACATCTGTTGCATCTGCTGCATCATACGATCGATAGTGAAACTGGCCGTAGCCTGACGCGGTGGAAACTGACGGAAGGTACCCAGCCACTTACCCACTTCCTGCTGTGTGGGCACAAACAACCACATTTGATCGGCAAAGAATCGTGTGTATAAACCGGAGTCCAGAGACGTCTCATAGGGATCGGTTCTCAAGTTAACGACCCGGGGAAACGTCAACGCTTCCCGTGGTCCACCCCAACCTGTCATTTGGAAGCCAAAGTAGATTTTCCAGTCATTCCAGCGTATGGCGTTAAAGTTGGCATTGTCGTCAAAATAGAACACATTCTTACGCTTGCCCGGCCCTTTGCCTGCCAGTAAGTCAGTTTGGTCAAATCCGTCCAGGTGCACCTTATAGGTGGTATCTCCGGCGCGATGGCCTTTTTTCAACTTGCTTGAGATTTCGGGCTCGCCCGCCGCTGCCAGAAACGTTGGCAACCAGTCCTGATGCGAGAAGATGTCGTTGATCACAGTGCCCTCTTCTACAACGCCCGGCCAGCGAATGAGAGCGGGAACCCGGAAGCCGCCTTCCCAGGTAGTTCCTTTCTCGCCACGAAATGGCTCCGACCCGCCATCGGGGTAGGTATTGGTCTGGGATCCATTATCGGTCGAGTAAACCACTATCGTGTTGTCGTCGATACCCAAGTCTTCCAGCTTATCCAGCAACATTCCAACATGATGATCGTGTTCCTTCATGCCGTCGGCATACAGACCGTAACCTGAGCTACCCTGCCACTTGGGGGCCAGACGCGTCCAGACGTGCATACGTGTGGTGTTGAACCAGACGAAAAAGGGCTTATCGTCTTTGTGCGCTTTGTCGATAAATTTCAGGGCTGCGCCCATAAACTCCTCGTCCGCTGTCTCCATGCGCTTTCGCGTCAGAGGCCCGGTGTCCTCGATCTTGCCGTCAGCATAGGAGTGGATAACACCACG
>JBALWA010000005.1:0-155997 GCA_036960305.1 Halioglobus sp.
GTCATGTCGATTGACCTGGACATTCCCGGTAACATTGACAAATAAGAGATACTGTACAAATATACAGTATATTATGTCTTATGCCGAACTCCATTGCCTGAGCAGCTACAGCTTCCTGCGCAGCGCTTCCCACCCCCACGAACTGGTTGAGCGAGCGGCCGAGCTGGGCTATACCGCCCTGGCCATCACCGATGAGTGCTCTTTGGCCGGCGTGGTAAAAGCCCATGTGGCCGCCCGGGAGGCAGGTATTCAGCTTATTATTGGCAGCGAGTTCAACCTGGAAGAAGGCATCAAGCTACTGGCCCTGGTACCTTCTCGGGCAGCCTACAGCGAGCTGTCGGGGCTAATCAGCATGGCGAGGCGACGCAGTCCCAAGGGCGAGTACCGGGCCAGTTTACGGGATGTCATTTTTCACCTGAAACGCTGCCTGCTGATCTGGCTGCCGACAGGCAATACCGGGGTCGCACAGGCTTACGGGCAACAACTCAAACGCCTGTGCAAGGACCGTGTCTGGCTGGGAGTCAGCCAGATACTGGGGAACAATGAGACCAACCGTTGCATGGCGTATGCCCAAATGTCCCGCACACTGGGTATGCCCATGGTGGCCTGTGGCAATGTACAAATGCACTGCGCCACTCGCAAGCCCTTACATGACGTATTCACTGCCCTCAGGTATAAACGCAGCATTGACCAACTGGGTCGCAAGCGACTGGGAAACAGCCAGCAACACCTGCGCCACCCGGCCATGTTACAACAGCTTTATCCCCCCGACCTGTTACAGGAAACGGTGTACATTGCCGGTCTGTGTGACTTCAGCCTGGAGGAGCTGCGCTACGAATACCCTGAAGAAGTTGTGCCAGAAAACCAAACGGCCAGCGCTTACCTGCGTGAGCTGGTGGCAACAGGCTGTAAGGTGCGCTGGCCCGAGGGGGTACCCGACGAGATAGACCAGCGTATCGCCAGGGAACTGACGCTCATCGAGGAGCTCCATTACGAATACTACTTCCTCACCGTTTATGACATTGTGCGCTTTGCCCGGGAACGCCAAATCCTGTGCCAGGGCCGTGGTTCTGCGGCCAATTCGGTGGTCTGCTACTGCCTGTTTATTACCGAGGTATCACCACAGCAGATCTCCCTGTTATTCGAGCGTTTCATATCCAAAGAGCGCAACGAGCCACCGGATATCGACGTTGATTTCGAACACGAGCGACGCGAGGAGGTCATCCAGTACATCTACCGCAAGTACAGCCGTAAACGCGCCGCTTTGGCCGCCACCGTTATCACCTATCGCTCACGCAGCGCCGTGCGGGATGTGGGCAAGGCCCTGGGGCTGGACCCGGTATTTGTCGATGACCTGGCCAAGTCCCTGGCCTGGTGGGATCGCAGCAGCGACCTGGCCAAACGCTTTGAGGAACAGGGGATCGCCTCACACAGCCGGCAAGCCGAACTGTTTTACACACTGGTACAACAGATACTCGGATTCCCCCGCCACCTGTCCCAACATGTGGGCGGTTTTGTGATCACCCGCAGCCCGATCTCCACGCTGGTGCCAGTCGAAAATGCCAGCATGCCTGAACGCACCATCATTCAGTGGGACAAGGAAGATATCGAGTCCCTGGGGCTGCTAAAGGTCGACATTCTGGCCCTGGGTATGCTGTCGGCAATCCGTAAGAGCCTGCAAATGGTGCACCGCTACCAACCGGCTATCCGCGATATCAGCGATGTACCAAAAGAAGATAGGCCCACCTACCAGATGCTGCAGGCCGCCGACAGCCTGGGGGTTTTCCAGATCGAATCCCGCGCCCAGATGTCCATGCTGCCCCGGCTCAAACCCGCCTGCTTCTATGACCTGGTCATCGAAATCGCCATCGTACGCCCCGGACCGATACAAGGTGACATGGTCCACCCCTACCTGCGCCGCAAGCAGGGGCTGGAAGCGGTCAGTTATCCCAGTGAGGCCATCAAGGAGGTACTGGAACGCACCTTGGGCGTCCCCATTTTCCAGGAACAGGTCATCCGGCTGGCAATGGTTGCCGCCGGTTTCAGTGGCGGCGAGGCCGACCAGTTACGGCGGGCTATTACCAACTGGGGCAAGAACAGTAAACTACTGAGCTTCGAACAAAAACTCACCCGGGGCATGATAGAACGCGGCTACGATGAGGACTTCGCACGCCGCCTGTTTGAGCAGATTAAGGGTTTTGGTGGCTACGGCTTCCCGGAATCCCATTCCGCCAGCTTTGCCCTGCTGGCCTATGTCTCAGCCTGGTTGAAGTGCCACCACCCCGCCGCTTTCTATACCGGCTTGCTCAACAGCCAACCCATGGGCTTTTACTCGCCCTCACAGTTAATCCAGGATGCCCGTCGCCATAAAGTCACCCTGCTGCCTATAGACGTCAACCAAAGTAACTGGGACCACCAACTGCTAGACAGCGGCTCATCCCTTCCCGGACAGCCACCGATCCGCCTGGGGCTGCGTTTGATTAAAGGCCTCAACAAGGCTAGCGCCCAGCGTATCATCGAACAGCGCCAGCGGACTCCCTATCGCCAAATCAGTGACCTGCGCCGTAGAGCGCAGCTGAACAAGCGCGACATGGAGGCCCTGGCCAATGCCGATGCCCTGGCCTCGCTCAGCGGCCACCGCTTTCAGTCCCAGTGGCAAATCATGGCCCTGGAGGAGGCGAAGCCGCTGCTACAGGACGAGCACCACCAGCGATCCGATTACTTCAATGACAAAGTCGTATTACCGGCACCGGGTATCGCCGAGGAGGTATTGGCTGACTACCGCGCTACCGGTGTCACCCTGCGGGCCCACCCCATGAGTTTACTGCGGGGCCGCCCGCCTTTTGATCGCTGCAAACGCCATGCAGACCTGGCCGCACTGGGCAATAATCGCCTGGTGAGTATCGCCGGATTGGTCACCTGCCGACAACGCCCCGGCACTGCGTCCGGTGTGCTCTTCCTCACCCTGGAGGATGAGACCGGCAATAGCAACATTGTCATATGGAAAAACACTCAGCAGCGCTTTCGCAAGGAGCTGATGACCGCCCAACTACTATTGGTCAAAGGGACACTGGAGACCAAGGACAATGTCATCCACATTATTGCCGGCGCCCTGTTTGACTACAGCAGCGAACTGCAAACCCTGCCGGTACAATCGCGCAACTTCCACTAGTGTGCCTCGTCACTTTGACCTAAAGCCGGGATAGGTATATAAAAGACCGTCTCTCTTACGCATTACACTCTAATAACTAATAGAAGAGGTCATTTATGAGACTGTGCAAACCCTGTCTTTACGGCATTGCTCCACTGGTTTTATCATTCCCGCTGACCACAACAGCCGCGGAAAGCGACCCGTCATTCATGCTGGAAGAGGTCATCGTCACGGCGCAAAAGCGGGCGGAAAGCCTGCAGGATACCCCGATATCCATTACCGCATTCAACGAGGACGCGCTGACCCAACAGGGTATTTCCTCAGTCGATGATTTACAGGGCAAAGTGCCCAGCCTGAACATGACCCCCTTCCCGACACAGAATACCAGCCTGCGCTTGTTTATACGCGGTGTCGGTGCCAGTGATATCCAGGTAACCCAGGACCCCGCGGTCGGGGTTTATATCGACCAGGTCTATATCGGCCGTTCAACAGGCCTGGCATTGGAGCTTGCGGATCTGGCCCAGATCGAAGTACTGCGCGGCCCCCAGGGCACCCTGTTCGGGCGCAACTCCATCGGTGGCGCAATCAATATGACCACGATCACGCCGCAAACAGGCGAATTCAGTTTCAAACAGGAATTGGGCGCTGGCAACCGGAACCTGTTCCGTTCCAAGACCTCTGCCAACATTCCTATCACCGACACACTGGCCCTGCGGGCGGTCGTACTGTTCCGGGAAAAGGACGGCTATGTAGAGAACGGGGGGCCCGGAAGCGACTTCTTCGATAGCGAGGACAAAGGCGCTAAGCTGGATTTCCTGTGGGAGCCAAACGAAGACTGGTCACTGCGGTATACCTACGATTATGCCCGCTCCGAATTCGTCTCCCCCACATTTCAGGCAACAGAAGCCGGGCCATTGTCCGAACTACTTGAAATACCGGTGTCGTCAAAGCCCCTGAGAAAGCTCTCCACAAAAGACCCCATGCTGCCGGCTGAAACCGACATAGACGGCCATGCCTTAACGATTAGCCGGGAGTGGGATACGGTGACCCTGAAGTCGATTACCGCCTACCGGGAATTCAAGTACTCCGAGTATACCGACCTGGAAAGCGGCAGCGCCTCACCGCTGCTCTACCTGAACACTTCAGGCGGCATCGACCTTACCGGACACCCGCCCATTCTTGACCAGGACCAGTTGTCCCAGGAATTCCAGCTACTGGGAGACCCCGGCGAAACCATCAGTTATGTGCTGGGCCTGTATTATTTTGATGAGAATGCTACCCAGGAAGGCGGCAGTCGCTCGGCGGTACTGGCACCCCAACCCGACCAGGTCAACCTGTTTGACATAGAAAACACAGCCTGGGCAGTCTACGCGCAAAGCGACTGGACACCGAACATTCTGGATAGCCGCTTCACACTGACTACCGGCATCCGCTATACGGAAGACGACCGAGTCGCCGCACGCTCCTATACGCTAGACCCCGACCCGGACTCCATTTCCTTTGCCGGTAAACCCAAGAGTGACTTCGAAAACATCAGCTATACCGTGGTCGCCAACTTTGCCGCCACGGATGACATCAACACCTACCTGAAACTGGCCACGGGCTATAAGTCCGGTGGCTATAATGTACGCGCCTCAAATGAAGCCTCCTATCTCAGCGGCTTTGATGAAGAGGAAATCACCAGCTGGGAGCTGGGTATAAAAAGTGAACTGCTGGACAGGCGCTTACGCCTGAATGGGGCAATCTACTTCTCGGACTATACGGATATCCAGCTCAACCTGGCCGACAATTCAACACCGGCGGATGTGCGAGACACTAACGTATTCAATGCCGGTGAAGGCGAGATTGCAGGCGCTGAGCTGGACCTCACCGCGCTGCTGACCGAGGGGCTGACCGCCAGCCTGGCCTACGCCTACCAGGATGCAGACTTCACCAAAGTGGTGGCACCTGACGAACCGGAAATCAGCGAAAAGGATTTCGTCTTCAGCAACGCACCCGAGCACCAGTACACCCTGGCACTGAACTACTTCTACCCCATGAGTTTTGGGGATCTCAATGCCAGTCTCAATTACAACTGGGTGGACGATCGTTTCGACACACAAAAAGCGGAGGAAGCCTTAAGCGGCGTTTCGGTGATAGACGATTACGGCTTGCTGGGCGGCTACCTGGGGCTCTCAAACATCAAGCTGGGCTCAGCCGGTGACCTGACCATCTCAATATGGGGAAAAAACCTGCTGGATGAGGAATACTTCACGGCCGCTCCCGTGGTGTTACAACCAGCCGGCGCCTACAACAAAGCTGTGATCTGGGGGGAACCCAATTCCTACGGCGTTGATCTTATCTATAACTTTTCAAAGTAATCGCGATCAGGTTCGGTCCATATCCAGCCATTTGTCGACTGACCTCGGTACGTGGCTGGTCAGGCGGTCCAGGAGCTGTCCCGGATCGCGCTCCACCATCAATAAGTCCCGATGGTCCTGTTTGACAAAGCGCTCCACCACCATGTGATCGAGAAAAGCCAACAGCAGGTCGAAATACCCGGTCACATTCAACAGTCCGATCGGCTTGTTATGAAAACCCAGTTGCGACCAGGTTAACATCTCGAATAACTCCTCCAGCGTACCCAGACCGCCAGGCAGAGCAATAATGCCATCGGCCAGTTTGGCCATGCGCATCTTGCGCTCGTGCATGGAGTCAACCACCTGCAGTTCGGTCAGGCCATGATGGCCAACTTCCTTGTCTGCGATATCCGCAGGAATGACGCCAATAACCTTACCGCCTGCCGCAAGGGCAGCATTGGCGGCAATACCCATGAGACCGACATTACCGCCACCGTAGACCAGCGTCATGCCGCGCTGGGCAATCATGGTCGCCAGTTCGCTAACGGCCGCCTCGTACTCCGGGCGGGCGCCGGGGCTGGATCCAAGGTAAAGACAGACAGCGTTCATAGCCTGCCCCCCTAAAGTAGGGTGCGCCCCTTGTTGGCAGCAATACGCATACGCAGGGCATTCAGCTTGATAAAGCCTTCGGCATCCGCCTGGTTGTACGCGCCTTCATCGTCCTCGAATGTGGCGATGCTCTCATCAAACAAGCTGTCCGCAGACTGGCGACCCGCCACAATCACATTGCCCTTGTACAGCTTCAGGCGCACGGTACCGTTGACGAAGCTCTGAGACTCATCGATGGCAACCTGCAGCATCTTGCGCTCGGGCGACCACCAGTAGCCGTTGTAAATAACGTTGGCGTAACGGGGCATTAACTCGTCCTTGAGGTGGGCCACCTCGCGGTCCAGGGTCAAGGACTCAATAGCCCGGTGCGCCCGCAGCATAATAGTGCCGCCCGGTGTTTCGTAGCAGCCGCGGGACTTCATGCCCACGTAGCGGTTTTCCACGATGTCATCACGGCCGATACCATTGGCGCCGCCCACCTTGTTGAGGTATTCCAGCACGGTGGCCGGACTCATGGCTTCGCCGTTGATGGCCACGATATCGCCCCGCACATAGTCCAGCTCGATGTAGGTCGCTTCATCCGGGGCAGCCTCCGGGCTGACACTCCAGCGCCACATCTCTTCTTCGGGCTCCGCCCAGGGGTCTTCCAGAATGCCGCCTTCATAGGAGATATGCAGTAAATTGGCATCCATCGAGTAGGGGGACTTTTTCTTGCCACCGGCATAGTCCACCGGAATATTGTGCTCAGCACAGTAGCTCATCAGCGACTCGCGGGACGTCAGGTCCCATTCCCGCCAGGGCGCGATAATTTTGATACCTGGCTTGAGCGCGTAGGCACCCAATTCAAAGCGCACCTGGTCGTTGCCCTTCCCAGTTGCGCCATGAGAGATGGTATCGGCACCGGTCTGGTTGGCAATTTCGATCAGGCGCTTGGAGATCAATGGCCTTGCGATAGACGTACCCAGCAGGTACTCGCCCTCGTAAATGGTATTGGCACGAAACATGGGGAAAACGAAGTCACGCACGAATTCCTCGCGCAGGTCGTCGATATAAATTTCCTTGACGCCCAGGGCTTCCGCCTTGGCACGGGCCGGCTCAACTTCTTCACCCTGGCCAATATCGGCGGTAAAGGTCACCACTTCAGAGTTATAGGTATCCTGCAGCCAACGCACAATTACAGAGGTATCCAAACCACCGGAATAGGCCAAGACGACTTTACTAAATTCAGACATGTAGCACTCCATGCGCGCTCAGTGTTTTAAAGGCCGCATATTCTACTCTCGGGAGCGTTGAATTCCCAGCCTGTTTCCCAGTTTGTAAAGACGACTTCTGTTCCCGTACAGCCCCCTTTGCGGTAGCATTCACCCTCCGTCCGACAATTCACAGGCTCACAGTGACAGAACTGACTATCGCCCGCCCCGATGACTGGCACGTACACTTGCGTGATGGGGAGGCCCTGCAGCACACCTGCGCCGACATGGCCCGCTATTTCCAGCGGGTGATTGTCATGCCCAACCTGACACCGCCCGCCACGACAGTCGCTGAAGCCAGTGCCTATCGGGATCGTATATTGTCAGCGATGTCCGGCCTGCCACGCCAGTTTGAGCCACTGATGGTGCTCTACCTGACAGACCGGACCAGCGCCGAGGAGATTCACCGGGCGGCACAGAGTGATTTTGTTCACGCAGTGAAACTCTACCCCGCCGGCGCGACCACCAACTCAGATGCCGGTGTCGCCGACCTGGAAAGCCTCTACCCGACCCTCGCCGCCATGGAAGAAGTCGGGCTGCCACTGCTTGTCCACGGCGAGGTAACCGATGCGGATATCGACATATTTGACCGGGAAAAAGCCTTCATAGACCGTCACCTGGTGCCCATCGCCAACCGCTTCCCGGGACTGCGCATGGTGCTGGAGCATATTACCACCGCCGACGCGGTAGCCTTTGTCCGCGAATCATCCACCAATATCGCGGCCACCATCACCGCCCACCACCTGCTGTTCAACCGCAATGACATGCTGGTAGGCGGCATTCGTCCACACTATTACTGCCTGCCCATTCTCAAGCGCATGAGCCATCAACAGGCGCTGGTGGAAGCGGCGACTTCCGGTGAGACGAAATTTTTCCTGGGGACCGATTCCGCCCCCCACACAACGAACAACAAGGAAACCAGCTGTGGCTGCGCCGGCGTCTACACCGGCCACGCGGCCATTGAGTTCTATGCCGAGGTTTTTGAGCAAGCGGGTAAACTGGACAAACTGGAGGGCTTCGCCGCCCATTTCGGGCCGGACTTTTACGGTTTGCCGCGCAACAACGATACCATTACCCTGCAAAAGCAGCCTTGGGAAGTCCCCGCGCAATTGCCCCTGGGCAAGGGCGTTCTGACGCCTCTGCGAGCGGGGGACACAATTCAATGGCAGGTAATATGACCGGGAATACAGGCTGTTGAACACGACCAGTGCACACCGCATGAGCGACCGGTTCAGGGGCTTTCTCCCGGTGGTCGTTGACATTGAGACCGGCGGCTTCAATGCCAGCACCGATGCCATACTGGAAGTCGCAGCCAGTATTGTCCGCATGGATGAAGACGGCATACTCAATGTACACCGCACCTATAACTTCCACGTGCAACCCTTTGAGGGGGCCAATCTGGAGCAGGCAGCCCTGGATTTCACCGGCATTGACCCCTATCACCCCTTTCGGGAGGATGTACCGGAAGAGGAGGCGATCAGTGAACTTTTTCGGATTATTCGTAAAGAGATTCGCGATCAGGGCTGCACCCGCGCGGTCATGGTCGCACACAACGCCCACTTCGACGCGGGCTTTATCAATGCCGCAGTGGAGCGCTACGCCATCAAACGCAGCCCCTTCCACCCCTTTTCCTTCTTTGATACGGCCACCCTGGCCGGCCTGGCCTTTGGGCAAACCGTGCTGGCCAAGGCCTGTGCCGAAGCCGGTATCAGTTTTGACAATGCAGAAGCGCATTCAGCGGCCTACGATGCCGAGCGCACCGCTGATTTATTTTGTGACATTGTTAATCGCTGGAAAGAGTGTGGCGGCTGGCTGCCGGCCTTCGATGACTAGGAAGCCTCTGAACTAGTCTTCTCCGCTGATCTGGTTTAGCAAGATATCGAGCTCCCGCATTATCTCTCCCAGAGAACTGGCACCCAACAACTCGTACTTCAGGGCTTCTTCCAATGGCAGAAGCTGTATCAACGTATACGCAACTTCCCAGGCACTATTATAGTCAATTTGCAGGTTCATACGCTGCACATGTGGATGGGTCTCCAGACTGCGCAACACATCCTCCATGGGACGCCACACTTCCAACATAGGTTGCGTACTGGGCGCGAGACCCATCTCAACCTCCCCCATCAGCAGACCACTGTCCAGCGTCGTGACATTGAGTAAATCGAATGTCTCCCGGCCTTCAACCGTAATACCGAGCAGCCCATTGGGCAATTGATCCCAGTCTACAATGCGCGCATAGGTGCCATAGTCGCCCAGATCGGGCCTCGCAGCCCCCTTGCTCGCAACTTCAGCGCCCCGGCGTATCCACACCACGCCAAAGCCCGTATCTGAGCGCATACAACTGCGGATCAGGTCCAGGTAGCGCTGCTCGAATATCTGTAGCGGCATGCGCCCATAGGGCAGAAGAAGGCCCGACAGGGGAAATAAGGGTATTTCAGTCACAGGGGTTCCAGTTCAGTGTTCATTACATTCATAGGGTCTGTACTTCCAGTCGCTGCAGTCGCTGCAGAGCCTCTTCCCTGTTGCTGCCGCACACCTCGGGCTCCGGACTAAAGCTTGCACAGACCTCTGGACGTCGGCTATCGAAAAAAATGCCACAACACATCGCATCGTCCAAGTGTACACAGCGCGTCCCGGCAGGTTTACCCTCAGGCATACCATAGAACGGCCTGGCGATAGAGGGCGCGATACAACAGGCGCCACATTCCCGCCGGCATTCCATGTTATTTTGCCTCAGGCCCCAGAGGCTTGAACAGCATAATCAGCCTGGGCAAAAGTAACAGCGCTCCAATGACGGCCACAGCCATGGCAAGTACCGTTAGCAAACCAAAGTAGATGTTAGGGTTGAAGTTGGACAGCGCCAACATAGAAAAACCCGCCACTACCGTGATCGTCGTATAGTACAAAGCACGACCGATACTGCCGTGACAACGATACATGGTCGCACGATAATCGCGGTCCACGGGGAACTCCTTCATGTACCGATGCACATAATGAATACAGTCATCTACCCCAATACCCAGGACAATGGCTGCAATTGTAATTGTCATGATATCCAGGGGAATTCCGGTCAAGCCCATGATTCCCAATACCGTGCCTGCGGCCAGCAGGTTTGGCACCAGGGTGATAAACGCCAGCGACAGCGAGCGAAAAAGCACCAGGAACATCATCAGGATAGCCAAAAATACCGTACCCAGGGTCAGAATTTGCGATTTAAACAGGCTTTGCAATACATTGTTATATAACACCAACATACCGGTGAATTGGATGCGCTCCGGCTCAAAACCCATGGTTTCAACCAGGTGAGTATGTAAGTCCTGCAGGAATTGATCACGGCGTAAATCCTTGCTGGTTTCCTTTACCCTGACAGTAATGCGGGTCTCTTCCCTCGCTTCGGAAAAATAAGGATCGACCATCATGCCGTTGATGTCATCCGGCAAACTCTTTTGCACCAATGCCAGTTCTACGCCACCGATATCCTCTCCCATCAAGTTCTTTACCACCGTAAATACGGTCGACAGTGACAGCACCTTGCCGGTCTCGGGCAGGGAATCAATATGGTTGTGTACCTTATCCAGCTCTCGCATACCCTGCAAACTGAACCAGTAACTGGGCTGGAAAGCCTCTTCTGAATCTGAGGCAAAATCATCGAAACCGCCCTCGTCCCCCCAATCATCATCGCCCTCTTCCGCAAAAGGATCATCCTCAGCAATCGGTGCCAATGTATCTGACACAAGCTTGCGGGACATTCCCGGCAAAGGCTCATCGAAATTTGGTGCCGACAGAACAATATCCAGAGGAATCGTCCCACCCAGTTTGGCATCCAATAGTTCCATGCCACGGTATATCTCCGTGCTCTCATGAAAGTAGTCGATAAAGCGATTCTCCACTTCCAGGCGAGAAATGCCATACACCATAACCAGCAGAAGCAGGGCACTGCTGAACAGAACGACAGTACCGTGATGGTCTGTGATTCGCGCGAATTTGAGTGTCAGGGGCTGATCGGTTCCACCGTGCTTCACTGCCCGCCCCTTGGGCCACACCCGCATCAGGCAGGGCACAATAATAAAGGCCAGCAGTACTGCCACGACAATACCCGCTGTCATCATCAAGCCAAAATCAATCACCGGTTGAATGCCGGACACCATCAGTGAAACAAAGGCCACAATGGTAGTAACGGCGGTATAAAAACAGGGCGTGGCCATCGATCGTACAGTCTCCAAAACCCGGTCGTGCAAATCTCCCTCGGGGTCTTCCGCATGCAATTCTCGATAGCGGACAATCAAGTGTATAGAGAGAGCCAAGGATATAATCAGCAATACGGCAACAAAATTGGAGGAAATTACCGTCATCCGCCAGTCCAGCGCTCCCAACAGGCCCAGCATCACAGTGACGGTAGACGAGCAAGTCACCAGCGGGATTACAACCCAACGTACACGACGAAAAATAACCGCAAGTACGATCAACATCACACCCAGGATCGCACTGCCGAAGAGCACCAGGTCACGACGTACAAAATCGACCATATCCGAGGCAATCATTGGCACGCCACCAACGAAAAGATGAGCATACTCTCCATAATCAGCCGCTATCGCTCGCACACTGTCGACCATATGGCCTTGCAGTTCCAGCGCTTCAGCCGTATGAGCCTTGAATTGTGCCTCAACAGCAGCCAGCTGGATTGCCTCCTCACCGGAAAGCCCCTGATCACGTTTTTGCTTGCGCAAACCGTCGCGCTGATACAGCAACTCGTTATAGCGCTCATCCCGTTGCAAGTTAATTTGAACTGCCGTTAGAGCGCCATCGCGACTGGCCAGCAGGTCGGCATAAATCGGACTGGTGGTCAATTCCCTAAGCACCATCTCCCGATCAATACCCGGCATATCGAGGCTGGGAAGCGGGTCATCAGAGGTAATGTCAGACAAGGTTACTGGCGGGCTTTCCAGCAAAGGGACATCCCAGACTGTCACCACTGACGACACCCCCTGCAAAAGGCGTAACTCGTCCGCCATCCGCTTCAGAGGATCCAGCGATTCGGGCGCGAGCAAGGGCCCGTCCGGCTGCCAGGTGATGAGAAGAAACTCTTCGGAGCTGTATTCCCTGCTAACGTCCCGGTACAAATCCAGGGAGGTATCTCCCTGTAGCATCAGCGAGTCCGCAGAGGCATCCAGTTTGATTTTTCCGGTCTGGCTGGCAAACCCTGCAACCAACAACAAAACTAAAAACAAGCTCAAGAAAGGTCGACGCAATACCAGCCTGTCATAGGCAGTAATCAAAGATTCGGACATTCTATACGCTCAAGTTGTAGGTAGATTTGCCAGCAGTCGCTGGTGTATGCCACCAAAACCGCCATTGCTCATTATTACTATCTGGTCATCCGGGGCGACAGAAGCCGCAACGATTCGAATTAAGTCATCCAGATCGTGACTAAGTTCCGCAGGTACTGGACTTTCTTCAATGACGCTATCAAGCGACCAGTCCATACCCTCGGGCTGAAACCAGAAGACCCTGTCCGCATCCCGGGTCGCCGCTGCCAACTGTGCACGGTGCTCACCCATGCGCATTGTGTTCGACCGCGGCTCAATCAGGGCAATCAAACGGCCCTTACCGCCCCTGGCGCGCAGCCCCTGTAGCGTAGTGGCGATCGCGGTAGGGTGGTGGGCAAAATCGTCGTAAACAGCAACCCCACCGACAGTCCCCAATAACTCGAGACGCCGCTTTACCCCTTCAAATGCAGCCAGTGCTTCAGCCGCCACCGACGCAGTGACACCGACATGCAGCGCCGCGGTCATCGCCGACAGGGCGTTTTCCACATTGTGCAGCCCACAGTTGGACCAGCGTACGTCTACCGGGTCGCCAGCCTGGGGGTGAATACGAAAGTGTGAACCATCCGCCGCCAGCAGCTCTGCCTGCCAGCCTTCAGCGGCGCCATCAGCGACCGAAAAATGGCGGGTAGGTGTCCAGCACCCCATCGCCAGTAGCTGGTCAATCGCCTCTACACCCTTGGGGAAAATCACCTGTCCTTCACCGGGTACACAGCGTACCAGGTGGTGGAACTGCCGTTGAATTGCGGCCAGGTCAGGAAAGATATCCGCGTGATCGAACTCAAGATTGTTGATACACAGGGTTCTCGGGCGGTAGTGCACAAACTTCGAACGTTTATCAAAAAAGGCGGTATCGTACTCGTCGGCCTCCACCACGAAAAAATCGGAGTTTCCCGATCGCGCGGAATGGCCAAAGTTACCCGGCACACCGCCGATGAGGAACCCGGGGGCCATACCCGCGTACTCAAGAATCCACGCCAGCATGCTGCTGGTCGTCGTTTTACCGTGGGTACCCGATACAGCCAGTACCCACTTGCCCTGTAGCAGGTTTTCCGCCAACCACTGGGGGCCGGACGTATAGGCGATTCCCTGATTGAGCACATACTCTACAGCGGGGTTGCCGCGAGACAGGGCGTTGCCAATAACAACGCAGTCTGGCGCTGGCTGCAGGTGCTCCGGATGATAGCCTTCCATGAGTTCAATGCCCTGCGCCTCAAGTTGCGTACTCATGGGGGGGTATACATTGGCATCGCTGCCGGTTACCCGAAAGCCGAGCTCGCGCGCCAACAGTGCTACACCGCCCATAAAGGTACCGCAGATACCCAGAATATGAATATGTCCTTTCAAACGACCCTAACCTCCTGAAATTTTGGCGCTCAGTCTAGCACGCAGGACACGACTCACCACAGGCATAGCGGTAAAACTGCGCATTCCAGTCCACAAGCGAGGCCATTTCACGTATCATCCGCCCTTTCTTGCAATACACCGGCCTTTGCATGCCAAGCCGGACTCATGGACCTGCCCTAAATGCCGAAAAAAAATGCCTTCTACGCCCAGTCGGGCGGTGTTACTGCCGTCATCAACGCCAGCGCCTGTGGCGTTATCGAAACCGCCAGGGAACACCGCGGTGAGATAGGCAAAGTCTATGCCGGTCGCAACGGCATCATCGGTGCACTCCGTGAAGAGCTGATAGACACCAGCAAGGAATCCCGCGCGGCGATCCGGGGCCTGCGTTCCACTCCATCCGGCGCTTTCGGCTCCTGTCGCCACAAACTAAAAAGCCTGGATGAGAATCGGGCCGAATACGAGCGTCTGATCGAGGTTTTCAAGGCCCACAACATCGGCTACTTTTTCTACAATGGCGGCGGTGACTCCGCTGACACCTGCCTGAAGGTCTCCCAGCTTAGCGAGAGCATGGGGTATCCGCTGCAGGCAATTCATATTCCAAAGACAATCGACAATGACCTGCCCTTCACCGACAACTGCCCTGGCTTTGGCTCAGTCGCCAAATACACCGCCATCTCTACCCGAGAAGCTGCGCTGGATGTCGCCTCCATGTGCGAGACCTCAACCAAGGTCTTTATCCTGGAAGTCATGGGACGTCATGCGGGCTGGATCGCAGCAGCTGCCGGACTGGCGGCAGAGCAGGATGGGGATGCGCCCCACATTATCCTCTTTCCTGAAATCGCTTTTAACCGCGAGAAATTTCTGGCCAAAGTACAAAAGTGCGTCAAGCGCCATGGCTTTTGTGTCATCGTCGCCTCCGAGGGCGCGCAATATAAAGACGGCACCTTCCTGGCGGGTGGCGGCCTGAAGGACGCTTTCGGTCACACCCAACTCGGCGGCCTGGCACCCTCCCTCGCAGAGATGGTCAAGTCTGAACTTGGCCATAAGTACCACTGGGCCGTCGCCGATTACCTGCAGCGCTCAGCCCGACACATCGCCTCTGCCACAGACGTGGAACAGGCCTATGCCGTGGGCGTTGCCGCCGTTGAAAAAGCGCTTGAGGGGAAAAATGCAATTATGCCCTGTATTGTGCGCGGCAAGGGGAAGCGGTACAGCTGGTCGATTGGTGAAGTTCCGCTGGCAGACGTTGCCAACGTGGAAAAGCAAATGCCCCGCAATTACATCTCGCGCGACGGCTTTGGCATCACCGAGGCCGCCAGAGAGTATCTCCAGCCATTGATCGCCGGCGAAGATTACCCGAGCTATAAGGAGGGTCTGCCCCAGTACACCCGCTTAAAGAATGTACTGGTGCCAAAGAAGCTGAAGAAAAGCTTCAAGGTTTAGTGCACCGCCTCACTGCTACAGCAGGGGGGCAATCACCAGGCTGACAATGGCCATCACATTGATCAGGATATTCATGGCCGGCCCGGACGTGTCCTTGAAGGGGTCGCCCACGGTGTCACCCACAACCACCGCGGCATGGGTATCGGAACCCTTGCCGCCAAGATTGCCCTTTTCGACAAACTTCTTCGCGTTGTCCCAGGCACCACCTGCGTTAGCCATCATCAAGGCCATGAGGACACAGGCCAGCAGGGCGCCCGCCAACATACCCCCCAGGGAGGCCGCGCCCAGCCCTAAGCCGACGACTATCGGCGAGCCCACAGCAATCACGCCCGGCAAAATCATTTTGCGCAGGGCGGCGGTGGTGGCAATATCGACGCAACGGGCGGTATCAGGCTCAGCCGTGCCCTCCAGCAGACCCGGTATCTCCCGGAATTGACGGCGGATTTCGTTGATCATATCAAAAGCCGCTTCACCCACAGCCGTCATGGTGATCGAGGCAATCAGGAAAGGAATCGTGCCGCCAATAAACATGCCTACCAGCACCACAGGGTTGGTGATCTCCAATGAGAAACCGGGGTTGCTGGCCTGTACGGTCTCGACGAATGCCGCGATAATCGCCAGCGCCGCCAGCGCCGCTGCACCAATGGCAAAACCCTTGCCGATGGCCGCCGTGGTGTTGCCCACCTCGTCCAGGCCGTCGGTTATTCTGCGGGTCTCCTCCCCCATCCCTGCCATTTCAGCTATGCCGCCGGCATTGTCAGCAACCGGGCCGTAGGCGTCGATTGCCATGGTTATACCGACGGTTGACAGCATACCCACCGCGGCGATGCCCACGCCATACAGGCCGGATAACTCTGTTGAAACATAAATAATGGCTGCGAGAAACAGTACCGGCAGCACGACCGATTGCATGCCAACCGCCAGACCGGTAATCATCACCGTCGCCGGGCCGGTTTCGCCCGATTTGGCGATTTTCTGCACCGGCGTTGAACCCGTGTAATACTCGGTAATCAAGCCAATAAACACGCCGCCAACAGCCCCACAAACAACAGACCACCAGACATTGCTGTCCACGCCCATGGCCCCCATCATGAACCAGGCTATCGCGACAAAAATGACTGGAGCCAGCATGGTACCGGTGCGCAGCGCAGCTTCGGGCGCAGCATTGGAGCGCAATCTCACCACCGCAATGCCACAAATCGACGCCAACAAACCGATACTCGCCAATGCCAGAGGCAGAAACATCATGGCCTCCTTGCTGCCTATGGCCATGGTGGAAGCGATGGCCATACAGGCAATCATGGAGCCGCAGTAGGACTCGAAGATATCCGAGCCCATGCCGGCAATATCACCGACATTGTCGCCCACGTTGTCGGCGATGACACCCGGGTTACGCGGGTCATCCTCGGGAATACCCGCTTCGATTTTACCCACCAGATCGGCACCCACATCGGCGCTCTTGGTAAAGATCCCTCCGCCAACCCGGGAAAAAAGTGCCACGGTGGAAGCGCCCATGCCAAAGCCGTGAATGGCATGGATCGAATGACTGTCACCGCCAAAATACCAGTACAGCCCCCCCAGCCCAATAAGGCCCAGTGAGGCCACACAAAGCCCCATGACCGAACCGCCATAGAAGGCAATGGACAGCGCCTGCGCCTCGCCATGATTGTGCGCGGCCACAGCCGTTCGCACATTGGCCTTGGTAGCAGCAAACATTCCCAGGTAACCGGCCAGCGCCGAGGATACCGCTCCGACCAAAAATGCCAGAGCTGTGTTGGCACCCAGTGGGGACAAGTAAATTCCAATCAGTAGCACACCGGCAAACATTGCCAGCATCTTATATTCGCGGTGCATGAAGACCATGGCACCGAGATGAATCTGATCTGCAATCTTCCTGACGACGCCCTCGCCGTGATCGTGGCGTGACATAATATGATAAATAATAAAGGCTATGAGTAGACCTACCACACCAAGAATTGGCGGCAGCATAAAATATTCCAACATATGAATCCCCATCTGTTCACGTCTATCCGACCAATCCGGGGAACCGCTGCGAGATTACATCCATTGACTGCAGGAACTCGCTCCTCCAGGTCAGTCGGACAACTCTTATTATCAATAGTGTCGGCGTGCAAACCGACAACTGTGTCCGATCTACTTCTGGGTACTACTCAATCAGTCTAGCAATAATGACAGATAAAGCGAACACCCTGTAATCATGCGGACGCTCATTAACCGCGATAGTGCTGTGGGCACCAGGTTTCCGGGACAGCAACATAGCGCTGCAGCAGCGGATTTAATTCCCGGCGGACTTTCTCATACAGCCCGATGGATGCCGTCGCCAATGCCGACTCCAGCGTGTCCCGATAACACGGAGACTCACAGGCACAGGCCACAGGGGCAAAACTCAGGTGCCAGCGCTCGGGGGCGACACCGCCCCTGTCGACATCATAAGGACGGAAGAAGCCATAGGACTGGTCCAACGCCATGCGCTCATCGAGCCAGCAGTGTAGAGGATCAAACATACCGCCCGCTGCTACTTCCTGGGGGCTGAGCTGGAGCTGGTAACCCTCGGGCATCGCCCCGGCATCAAACACATCCAGATCACTACCCCAGTGATGTCGGGAGGTACCTGGCAGCGCTGAATAACGCAATATGGCATGCAGAAGCGCATCCTCCGACATCTCGGGTACGACCAGTCTCTGGCCAGTGTCATCGTGAACAGGCCGCTCCCCGGCAACCTTGCCGTTCCAGATTCCGCACTGCCGCTCAAAGGATCGAAAACTGCTGGCAATCTCGAGTTGGAAGCCGGCAAGCTGAGCATCGCGTTGCAAGTTCTCAAACGCCTCCGCGGCACGCCGGTGCAAACGATGGCCATTAGCCAGGCTCGTGAGATGATGTTCATCTCGCCCCATCAGCTGTTCAACCGTCATATCCACTTTCACACATGGCCCCTCTTGAACTGAGTATGGTAAACAGGAGAATATCAACCTGCGCCACCATCCTACCCTATGACCGGAGATTCAACACCGCATGAGTCGCATTGGCAATATCGAAGATTTTGACGACAACAGCACCACTAGCCTCCAGGTGGACTACCTGTTGCTGCTACTGTTCAAGCGCGGAGAGCAGCTTTTCATATATGAAAACAACTGCCCCCACGTGCTGGACACCCTGGATCCAGAGGGCGGCTCCGTTGCCAGTTCGGACGGCCTACTCATTCACTGCCAGCGACACGGTGCCGAATTTCTCAGCCATAGCGGCGAGTGTGTTGCCGGACCCTGCCTGGGTGAAAGCCTTAGGCCCATTGCATTTACGCTCAGCCAGGGTGATATCTACCTGGATTAATCGACCCTGTCCGGGTCCAGTGAAAACGGCAGCGCGTGCGAAAGCTCTACACCGGCCGGCGAGACCTTCGCTTTCCAGGCGAGAACCTCTACCCCGGCAGCCATGGCCTCACTGAGGGCCTGGCGATACGCCGGGTCGATATCTCCAGCAGCACAAACCGAGTCGATACCACTGTGGAATACGCAAAAGAACATCACTGCCCGGGACCCCTCGCTGACAATCGTCTGGAGTTCCCGCAGGTGCTTGCGGCCGCGTTCGCTAACGGCATCGGGGAACGCCCCAAGCCCACCTGCCCGGCACAGGGTGACGGACTTCACCTCAACGTACACCTGACCCGTATCACCCTCCAACAGTAAATCTATCCGGCTGCCCTGTCCGTACTTCACTTCCGTACGCAGCCGGGGAAAGTCTTCAAATCCCGGCAGTAGCGCATCGGTAAAGGCCTCGCGAACCACCTGATTAGCCAGTACCGACCGCACACAGGCCAACCCCGCGCTGGTTTCGACCAATTCCCAGGTATGGGGGTATTTACGGGTTTTGGATTCACTGCGGGATAACCACACTCGGGAACCCGGCTCAGCACACCCGGTCATGGCGCCCGTGTTGGGACAATGTACGGTAATCAACTCGCCACCGGGGAGTTCGATATCCGCCAAAAATCGCTTGTAACGTCGTTGCAATACGCCTTCCAGCAGCAGATCAAACTTCATATCAGGCTAACACCCTGGCCAGCCGCTCGACCGCCACCTCAAGCCGATCCATTCCCGTGGTGTAGGAAAAACGGACATACTCATTGGATAGATTGTGACCGAAATCCAGTCCGGGCGTTAAGGCCACACCATTTTCTTCCAGCAGGCGCATGCAAAATTCCTGGCTGTCCTCGGTAAAACGGCGGGCGTTGGCGTAGATATAGAAGGCCCCTTCGGGTTTACAGGGAACGGTGAAACCCAGGTCCTGCAGGGCGGGCATCAGGAAGTCCCGGCGCTGGCGAAATATGTCCCGACGCTCATTCAATATCTCCCGGGTAGCAGGTTCGAAACCCGCTAACGCGGCATGTTGCGCCATGGTCGATAGGGATATAAAGAAATTCTGTGCCAGCTTTTCCATCTCGTCCACCGCGGCCTCGGGTGCAACCAGCCACCCCAGGCGCCATCCCGTCATACCGAAATACTTGGAGAAACTGTTGATGACAAAGGCATCAGGGTCTACCTCCAGCACCGATGGGGTCGCCGCATCGTAACCCAGACCATGGTATATCTCATCGACCAGCAAATGGCCGCCACGTTTTTTCACCGCCAGCGACAAAGCCAACAACTCCTCACGCGTAAGTGCTGTGCCCGTAGGATTGGCGGGAGACGCTACCAGAGCACCGATAGTATTGTCCTGCCAGTGCGCCTCGAGCAACTCGGCAGTCAGCTGAAAACGGGTCTTCTCCGAGACAGGCACCAGTTGACCCCGCCCCTCCACCAACCTTAAAAACTGGCGATTACAGGGATATCCGGGGTCGGTCATCAACATGCCATCGCCAGGATTAACCAACAGCGCCGACAACAGCAGCAGTGCGCCGGAAGCCCCGGGCGTAATCATGATGCGCCGTGGAGAGATATCCAGGCCGTATTCCTGCCGATAGTATTCCGATAGCGCCTCGCGCAACTGCGGAATTCCCGCAGCCTGGGAGTAATGGGTCTCACCGCGCGCCAGGGCGGCTCGGCCAGCCTCAATAATAGGCTGGGCTGTGGCGAAATCCGGCTCACCGGCGGCGAGATGCACGATGTCACGCCCTGCAGCAGCCAGTTCAGTCGCCCTCGACAACACCTCCACCACCCGAAATGGCTGAATATCCTGTACTCGCTGGGCAAACTGCCGACCCTTCAGGCCATCGGACATACAATCTCTCTCCCACTCAAAGCGCATCATTCTAGCAATTGACGCCGCGCCTTGTCCTTGCCGGGCGAAGAAAAACTGCCATTAATAGTGGCACCCCCGCTGGATATCTGGTAGTTTCTCCGCCCTTGAGTTTAGGGGGGGTATAGAGGCCTTTCCTCACTCTCTGTGAGTATTGCGAATTTAACGTCACGTATGGGAATCCAACCATGCCAAAAGCAGCCAAAAAAGCAGCGAAAAAGGTAGTTAGCACCGAGTTCAAGAACTTCGAGCCCTATAAGCCAAAGCGCGGCGAAGAGTACATGAACGAAAATCAGCGTAAGCACTTCGACCAGATTCTTCTGGACTGGAAGGCGCAACTGATGGAAGAGGTCGATCGAACAGTCACTCATATGAAAGATGAGGCGGCCAACTTTCCCGACCCTGCAGATCGAGCAACCCAGGAAGAGGAATTCAGCCTGGAGTTACGCACGCGTGACCGCGAGCGCAAGCTGATCAAGAAGATCGATAGCATGATCGACCGAATCGACCATGACGACTACGGTTTCTGCGATGCCTGTGGCGTGGACATTGGCATCAAGCGCCTTGAAGCCCGTCCGACAGCAACGCTGTGTATTGATTGCAAAACCCTGGACGAAATCAAGGAACGACAGGAACTGGGCTAAGCCTCCGCCGGCGAACCCGGTGCCTGATCCTACATTGATATACCGCGGGCGCTTCGCGCCCTCCCCCAGCGGCCCACTGCACCTGGGCTCCCTGATCGCTGCCCTTGCCTCCTATCTGGATGCACGACATCACGCCGGCATCTGGCTGGTCCGCATTGATGACCTGGACCCTCCCCGGGAACAAGCCGGCGCGGCCCAGGAGATCCTGCAGAGCCTGGAAAACCACGGCTTGCAGTGGGACGAAGACATTATGTGGCAAAGCCAGAGGGCTCCGGCATACGAGGAGGCACTGGCCAAACTCGCCAACCAACACCGTACGTTCCAATGTGACTGCAGCCGCCATCAATTGAATTCTGCCGGTTCCTGCCAGGCAGGCTGTCAGTCGCGACAGGGCCAAATCGCGACACCCTCGGCGACACGAATCATCGTCATGCCAAGCGGTACGATGGCATTTGACGACCAGTTGCAGGGCCCCCAGGGCATGCAACGCGACGAAGCTCTCGAGAATTTCGTGGTCAAGCGAAAGGACGGCTTGTACGCCTATCAACTGGCCGTGGTCGTGGATGATGCCAGTCAACGCATCAATCATATCGTCAGGGGCTCCGACTTAATGGACTCCACCGGCAGACAAATTTACCTGCAACAAACCCTGGGACTGGATACCCTCAGCTATTGCCACCTGCCGGTAATCACCAACAGGGACGGGCAAAAATTCAGTAAGCAGAATCACGCCCCGGCTATCGTCAATCGTCAAGCGGTGCAAAACCTCAGGCTTGCACTGGCCTTTCTTCGACAAAGCCAGCCGCCGGCAGAACTGAAGGACACCCGATCCCTGCTCAATTTCGCCATCGCGCGATGGTCGCCCACGGCACTGCCGGGTGTCATGGACATTCCCGCCAGCGCTATAGGCCTCAGCGGTTGAACTTTACGCCCTTGAACTGCTTGCGTAGTATCCATCAGCAGACCCACCGGGAATCCTGCCGTCATGTATATTAATCGAGCGCTGCTTTTTATGCTGGGCTTCGCTTTTATTTTCTATCCCTCCATCGAAGCCTGGCTGCTCAATGGTGATACCGACTGGCACCGCCCTTACCAGGTCTGGCTACTCATCATCGTAGCGGCCTACTGGAACCAGCGCACCCGGGAGCCCGATGAGCTTTAGCCTGGCACAGATACTGCTGTTTATTGTCGCCTATCTCAGTGGCTTGTTCGCTGTCGCCCATTTTGCCGACCGGGGAATTTTGCCAGAGCGAATCACCCGACACCCTGCTGTCTATGTGCTCTCCCTGGGCGTATTTGCCGGCGCCATGGCCAGCTATGGCACGGTTGAACTCGCACACCATTACGGCTACAGCTTTCTCCTGTATTACCTGGGCGTCGTACTGATGTTTGTCATGGCCACCCTGTTGATGTTTCCCCTGCTTCGGCTTTGCAGGGTATACCAGTTAAGTTCTCTCGCCGACGTTCTCACATTCCGCTTCCGCAGCCAGTGGGTGGGCGCCACGATTACCCTCGCGATGTGTATTACCCTGCTGCCACTGCTTGCGCTTCAAATCCAGGCGGTAGCGGACAGCATCCACATACTGGAGGGCGACTACCACTATCTGGTTTCGGGCACCGAGCGACAAGACGGCCTGGCCTTTCTGTTCTGTATTATCATCACGGTTTTTTCAATCCTGTTCGGCACACGGCACATCTCCTCCCAGCGACGAAATGATGGCCTGGTAACCGCAATTGCCTTCGAGTCCCTGGTCAAGTTGGCCGCCTTGCTGATTCTGTTTTTTGTCGCGATCTACGGCGTCTTCGATGGGTTTTCAGGCCTTGAACAATGGCTACATCAAAACCCTGCCATTAGCGGCGTATTGGACAAACCCATGCCGGGCGACTCAGCCAGGGCTCTATTGCTGATTTTCTTTGCCGGTGCAGTCTGCATGCCCCATATGTTCCACATGGCTTTTGCGGAAAACACTGATAGCCAACACTTGCGTACGGCCTCCTGGGGCCTCCCCCTGTACATGATGCTCATCAGCCTACCGATACTGCCCGTCACCTGGGCAGGCATCAAGCTGGGCCACGACCTGCCGCTGGATTACACCGGGCTGGCAATAGGACTGCAATTGCACTCGACCAGCATCAGCGCTGTCGCCTTTGTTGCCGGTCTATCGGCGGCGAGTGCCACCATTATTGTCACCACACTTGCCCTCGCTAATATGTGTCTCAACCACCTCATCCTGCCAACCGGTTTTTTGCAGGTTGATCAGGAACAGAGTATTTATAACCAACTGAGATGGTTGCGCCGTACACTGATTGCCGCACTGATTTTGGCGGGCTATACATTTTTCAATGTTATTAGTGGGCGGGAGACACTCACCCAACTCGCACTCGTCGCTTTTATAGGCACGCTGCAATTTTTACCCGGGATCATCGCCACCCTGTACTGGCCCAGAGCCAATCGCAAGGGCTTGCTGAGTGGCTTGCTCATTGGCCTGGCCATCTGGTTTTTTACCATGTTGCTTCCCATCATCAGCGAATTCGACACACTGACCCTGGGTCACATCTACCCCAGTATTCAGGACGATCAGGAAAACTTCTGGGCCGTTGCCACCATGATTTCCCTGGCGCTGAATACCGCTTTCTTCGTCATCGTATCCATCCTCACTAAAACCAGCGAAGATGAGCAGGTTGCCGCGGAAATTTGCTCGATGGACGACCAGAGCCGACCGACGCGGCAGACCTTAACGCTGCACAGCTCGACAGAATTCGCCCGAAACCTCAGCCCCGCACTGGGAGAAAATACGGCCCAAACCGTAGTCCAGACAGCACTTGATGAACTGCAGTTCGACGAATCCGAGTCGCGCCCCTATGCGCTGCGCCGCCTGCGCGGCAGGGTTGAGGCCAACTTATCCGGTCTACTTGGCCCGGCAGTCGCCCACAGCATTATCAATCAATGCATCCCTTTCCAACCCAGCCTTAGTGACGGTATTGAAGACATCAACCTCATCGAGCGAAACCTGGACCGGGCCCAGTTCAGCTTTACCGGACGCGCTGCCGATCTGGACAATTTGCGTAGACACTACCGCGAGACCCTGGACAATCTCCCTATCGGCGTTTGCTCCATCGGCACCGACGGGGAAATACTGATCTGGAACCGCAGCATGGAACAGACCACGGCCATCCCTGCCAGCGAAGTCCTGGGGTCACTGCTGGACTCTCTCAACGAGCCCTGGCGACAGGTAATAGGCGACTTTGTGTTGGGTAATATTGCGGCGGTACTAAGACAGGAAGTCACCGCGGAACCGGGTAAATCGCGCTGGGTCAGCCTGCACAAGGCATCGATAGAAGCCAAGGCTGACAGCAATGACCGGGTGATTCTGGTAGAAGACATCACCGATTTTGAACTGATGGAACGGGAGCTTTTGCACAGTGAGCGCCTGGCCTCCATCGGCCAACTCGCGGCCGGGGTAGCGCATGAGATTGGCAACCCGGTAACCGGCATCGCCTGTCTGGCGCAAAACCTCGAATATGAAACAGATGCCGCTGAAATTCGCAATACGGCCAGTGAGATCCTGAAGCAGACCGATAGAGTGACCCGGATAGTCGAGTCTCTGGTCAACTTTTCACACGTGGGCTCGCGTACGGGTGATGTCAAGCTAAGCCCCTCCAATCTTGCCGACTGTGTGGATGAAGCCCGCCACCTCCTGCAACTGGACCAGGGCGCCAAACAAGTATCGCTGGACAACAGAACGGACCGGGAACTGGTGGTTTTGGCCGACAGCCAACGACTGTTACAGGTCTTCATTAACCTGTTGGGCAATGCCCGGGACGCCTGCCTTCCGGGCGGCGAGGTCAGTGTGCAAGCCACGGTTACAGGCGAGCAGGTATCGATTCATATTGAAGACAATGGCTGCGGTATCCCCCCCGAGCAACAGGGCCAGATCTTTGACCCGTTTTATACCACCAAGGAACCCGGCGAGGGCACAGGCCTGGGGTTGGCCCTGGTCTACACCATCATGGAAGATATGAACGGCAGCGTACAACTGGAAAGCCCCATACAAAGTGGCCCCCAACCGGGCACACGCGTCACCCTCGAACTACCACTGGGTCGCTACGGGGCGGAATTCGAAATCTAGTACAACCCGGCCTTGCGGTAACATTTCACTGCTACTGTTACTGGAATATTCCTTTATGGAGGAGTATGTTGTTTCAGTAATACCCACAAGGTAACACCAAGGAACACTGGCACCATGAAACAGATCCTCGTTGTAGAAGACGAATCCGTTATTCGCACCGCGCTGCGGCGCCTACTGGAGCGCAACGAGTACCTCATTAGCGAAGCCGGTTCGGTACAGGAAGCGGAGTCGAATTTCACCCTGACGGATTTTGACCTGGTCATCAGCGACTTGCGACTGCCCGGTGCTCCCGGCACCGATCTGATCCGCAAGGCCGGCGATGTCCCCGTATTGATCATGACCAGTTATGCCAGCCTGCGCTCCGCCGTTGACTCAATGCGCATGGGCGCAGTCGATTATATCGCCAAACCCTTTGACCACGGCGACATGATCAACGCCGTCGCTCGCATTATCGCCGACCACCCCACGCCAAAATCCCAGGGGGAGCAGTCTCCAGCCAACACCTCGAGTAAGCGAGTAACCGGCATTATCGGCAATTGCCCGGCAATGCATACACTGTATGACCATATAGAGCGGGTCGCACCCACCGATGCCACGGTACTGGTTCAGGGTGAAACCGGCACAGGTAAGGAACTGGTCGCGCGCAGCGTCCACCAACACAGCCGGCGAGCCGACAAAACCATCATCTCTGTTAACTGTGCGGCTATTCCAGACACCCTCATCGAATCCGAGCTGTTTGGTTACGAAAAAGGCGCCTTCACCGGGGCCAATGCCAGCCGTATGGGGCTCATCGAAGCGGCCGATGGCGGCACCTTGTTTCTGGACGAAATTGGCGAGCTACCCATGGAAGCCCAGGCGCGATTATTGCGCTTTATTCAGGAGGGCGAAATCCGCCGCATAGGCTCGGTTCACTCCCGCAAGGTGAATGTTCGCCTCATTTGTGCAACACACCGTAACCTGCAGGCGCTCTCTGCCGAGGGGCAATTCCGGCAGGATCTCTACTACCGAATCAATGTGCTGCGTTTATCATTGCCACCGCTGAGGGAGCGCGGCAAGGATATATTGCAACTCGCCGAACGCCTGTTACAACAACAAACCGAACGCCTGGGGTCGGGTAAAAAATTCCTGTCACCGCGCGCCATCCAGGCAATTACCACTTACCAGTGGCCCGGCAATGTCAGGGAACTGGAGCACGCAATTGAACGGGCAGTCATACTCACAGATGGCGATGAGATTGGTAACGAATCTCTGGGCATTGATCTGGAATTGGTCAACGTCAGCAGGATACGCGGCCAGGGAGTCACCCAGACCCCCATGAGAACAATGAACAGCCACCAGTCTGAAGATTTGTCGCTGGAAGATTATTTCCAGCGCTTTGTTCTGGAGCATCAGGACTCCATGAGCGAGACAGAGTTAGCCCAAAAGCTGGGGGTCAGCCGCAAATGCCTGTGGGAGCGACGGCAGCGATTCGGCATTCCGCGACAAAAAAGCGCTGCGGCCTCACGTCCCAAAAAGCCTGATAACACCGATAACGCCCCCCGGACAAACGTTACCGGAAGCTGATTCAGTGACAGATTGGGAGTAAATAGGTAACACACGGCCCTCGGCACAGAGGGACCACAAACACCAAAAAATATTTAAGTTGTTGATTTTTAATGTTATTTATATAGTTGGCACAACGCATGCATTGTAAGTAGCAGCATCAAAAATAAAAATAACATAATGCTGCAATAAAAATAATACGCACTGCTATGGACCTGGATGGGGAAGAAATTTCCCCTTCAATTTCCCCCCTTATTCTTGATTGGCCACTCATTGCGGCAACTTCCATTATTGGCTTTTCGCAGTATGCGACTGGCTCGACAATGGTGCTGCAAGAGAAGTTTTTTTGGCTATATCAACATAGCTTGCTTATAGCGAATTCGTTTAGAATTTACTTTGGCTAATTTATAAAACTATGTTTTTATACGTGCCAATAATAATAACGAAAACCTAGAAATAAAAATAAGACTCAACATGAGACCTGGATGGGGAAAACTCTGTTTTCCCTGTCACCATTATTCCCCCTTTTTAAGCTAATCGAGTTTCTCTGACGGACTGTGTTAGACTGCCTCGCAATCCATAAACAGCTACAGGCACACTCAGGCTTGAACGTCATTCCCAGGGATCAGCACTGCATATCCCGCAAAGACATCAGCGACGGCGCACTTAAGGTTATGTCACGATTGCGCAACCAGGGCTATCAGGCCTATCTGGTAGGCGGCGCTGTGCGCGACCTGTTACTGGGCGGCCACCCTAAGGACTTCGATGTGGCCACCAACGCCACGCCCGAGGCAATTCACGCACTGTTTCGCAACTCCCGCATTATCGGTAGGCGCTTTCGCATTGTTCATGTGCGCTTTGGTCGAGAGATTATCGAAGTCACTACCTTTCGCGGCCATCACGACAATGGTGAAGAGGACAGCGACAGTAAAGGGGGTAATCACTCCCGACAATCCGACAGCGGTATGCTGCTGCGCGATAACGTCTATGGGACGCTGGAAGAAGATGCCGCGCGCCGTGACCTTACCGTCAATGCCCTCTATTACGATTCAGGAAAATTCGAGGTCTTTGATCATACCGAGGGCCTGCGCGACCTGGAAAACCAAAGCATATGCATTATCGGCGACCCCGCCACACGCTACCGGGAAGACCCCGTTCGCATGTTGCGCGTCCTGCGCTTCGCGGCCAAGCTGGATTTTGAGATCGAGGACAAAACCGCCAGTGCCATTGACGAGTGCGCGGATTTACTGGGCAATATTCCCTCCGCCCGCCTGTTCGATGAATTCCTGAAGCTTTTCCTCTCCGGCTATGCGGCGGCCACGCTAGACAAACTACTGGAATATGGACTGTTCGAATCACTGTTTCCGGATAGCGGCGCATGCCTGGGCAACGATTCCTTCGCCCTGCCGCTGTTACGTGCCGCCATGCGCAATACGGACGCGCGCATACAGCAAGGCAAGCCGGTGACACCCGCCTTTATTCTGGCCGCCATTCTCTGGCCGGAAGTGACGCGACTGGGCCAGGGCCTGCGCGATCGCGGTGACGCGCCCATGGTCGCCATGCACAGCGCGGGCCAACAGGCCGTGACCAGTGCAGTACAAACCGTGTCCATCCCAAAACGGTTCAGCCAGCCCATGCGGGAAATATGGGAGTTCCAATTGCGACTGGAGCGCAAGCAGGGCCGCAAAGCCGCGGAGCTGGTTGATCATCGCCGTTTTCGCGCTGCCTATGACTTCTTACTGCTGCGGGAGCAGGCGGGAGAAACAACGGGTGATCTGGGCGAATGGTGGACTCACTTTCAGACATTGCCCTTTGAGGAGCGCCTGGAGCAGGCGGGCAGTACAGGCAACCGTGGCAGACAGAAACCCCGTCAAAAACCGGCACCTGCCGATTCATGAGCACGGCCTATATCGCTCTGGGGAGCAACCTGGACAATCCCACCCACCAGCTGCAACAAGCCGTCAGTGCCATGAACGACTGGCCAGATTCCACAATTGAGGCGATCTCGCCAGTGTATCGCAGCAAGGCAGTAGGGCCCGGGGTCCAGGGGGATTACCTCAATGCCGTACTGTCACTCTCCACAACACTCAACCCAGCCGAGCTGCTCAAGCGATTACAGACACAGGAAAACCTGCAGGGACGCGTGCGAACGGTTCGCTGGGGTGCACGTACACTGGATCTGGATATCGTGCTGTGGGGCGCGCAGCGCATCAGCACGGATACCCTGACAATACCTCACCCAGCGATGGCAGAGCGCAATTTTGTGCTCTATCCGCTCGCCAACATTGCCGCCCCCCTGACAGTACTGCCCTGTGGCAATAATCTGGCGACCTTACTGGCGCGCTGCCCCCGCGGAGATCTCATTCAGACTGAGATATCACTGATGCCGGCCTCCCACAAGCCGTCAAGTGAGACCTGTACTGATGCTGGATAAGCCAGCCAATAAAATCCAGCTAAAGGGCAGAACACCCCCTGCTTTTATTGCTATCGAAGGCCCGATAGGCGTCGGCAAAACGATGCTCGCTAAAAAACTGGCGAACACATTCAACTACCAGACCTTACTGGAGGACTCGGGCGACAATCCCTTTTTGGAGAAGTTTTACCACAATCGGAAACAGGCCGCCCTCGCAACCCAATTGTTCTTCCTGTTCCAGCGAGCACAAAAAATTCAGGATATGCGCCAGGCGGATATTTTTGAGCCGGTACGAGTCTCGGATTTCCTGATAGAAAAAGACCCATTGTTCGCCCGAATTAACCTTGATCGCGATGAATTTCTGCTCTACGAGAAGGTTTTTCACCAACTCACCATCGATGCCCCCAAACCCGACCTGGTCATCTATCTCCAGGCTTCCACGGATGTACTGCTGTCGCGCATCGACGGCCGCGGTCTGGCCTACGAAAAGGGCATAGATAGAGACTATCTGGAGAAGTTGAACGAAGTGTACAGTGAGTTCTTTCTGTATTACGATGGCGCTCCTCTGCTCATTGTGAATGCCAGCGAAATCGATTTGGTCAACGCTGAGTCAGATTACAGTCATCTGGTGGACTACCTGCTCGACATTCGCAGCGGCCGCCACTACTTTAATCCAACCTTTTTTGGATAACTGTGGCCATGGGCAAGATTACAATCAGCACACTGCAAAAAATGAAATCCCAGGGGGAGAAGTTTGTTTGCATTACGGCCTATGACGCGACCTTTGCTCGCATCATTAGCGAGGCTGGAGCAGAAACCATCCTGGTCGGTGACTCCCTGGGCATGGTCCTGCAGGGCCACGACAGTACCATCCCCGTGGCTATCGAGGACATGGCTTATCACACGCGCTGTGTCACCCGGGGAAACCCCAACTCCCTGGTAATCGCCGACATGCCCTTCATGACCTACGCTACCCCCGAGGAAGCGCTGGTCAACGCCACCCTGTTAATGCAGGCCGGTGCGCAAATGGTGAAACTGGAAGGCGGCACCTGGCTCAGTGATACCATTAGTATGCTCGTTGAGCGCGGCATACCTGTCTGCGCCCACCTTGGCCTGACCCCCCAGTCCGTCAATACCTTCGGCGGTTTCAAGGTCCAGGGCCGCACGCCCAAGGAAGCCAAGTCAATTCTCGCCGATGCGGTGGAAATCAAGGATGCAGGCGCCAGCTTATTGGTGTTGGAATGTATTCCAGCCGAACTCGGTGCCGACATCTCTGCCAAGCTGGATATCCCCGTGATCGGCATAGGCGCAGGGGCCGGAACCGATGGCCAGGTGCTTGTCATGCACGACCTACTGGGCTTGTCCGAGCACACGGCGCGTTTCGTGCAAAACTTTATGGCGGGGCAGTCAACTATCCAGGGTGGCCTGAAGGCCTTCGTCGACGCTGTTAAGATCGGTGAATACCCCCGGGAAGAGCACACCTACAAATAGCGCCACACCCTCTCAGATCAGCTTCCAACGCCCTGTCCAAAGTATGTATCACTATCATTTTGGGGCTTTGTTACCGCCAAACAGGGCAATATGATCCCTTTGGTAACAGCATACTGTGATTATTTAACAAAAACCCGTTGCCCGGGGAAAGGGCTTGCGGCATACTTGCCAGCCGAGCAGCAGCCACTAGGCTGCCCACTCATAAGTGTTTCACTGCTTTAGCGTCACCCAATCCGCACACAGGGAGATGGTAGATATGCGAACTTACACAACCAACGCCCAATTACAGTCCGCTATTCGCAGCTTGCGCCAGAGCGGTAAGACCATTGCATTTGTGCCCACTATGGGCAATTTGCATGACGGTCATCTGGATTTGGTCCGCCGAGCCCGCAAGCTGTGTGATGTGGTCGTCGCCAGCATCTTTGTAAACCCCCTACAGTTTGGCGAAAATGAGGACCTGGACGCCTATCCCAGGACCATGGCTGCCGACAAAGAAATGCTGTTTGCCGAGGGCACCCACATACTCTATGCCCCGGGTGTCGCCGAGATCTATCCCCACGGCATGGCGGCCCAGACCCAGGTTCAGGTACCGGACCTGGCAGATACCCTATGTGGAAGTAGCCGTCCCGGCCATTTCAATGGCGTCACCACCGTAGTCACCAAACTCTTTAACATCGTACAGCCCGACGTGGCCGTATTTGGTGAGAAGGATTTCCAACAATTGTCCATTGTTCGCAAAATGGTAACCGACCTCTGCATGCCGATCGCTATCGAGGGTGTCGCCACCTGTCGAGATGAGGATGGACTTGCAAGAAGTTCGCGCAATGGCTTTCTCACCGCCGAGCAACGGCGTATCGCCCCCGCTATCCACCAGACCCTGATGAGTTGCAGGGAGGCCATCGCCTGTGGCTTTGACAATTTTCTACAGCTGGAATCCCACGCTCGCATGCGCTTACTGCAGGCCGGCTTTGAACCGGACTATTTTGCCATTCGCGATGCCCGTACACTGCAGGCCGTCACAGAAGAAACAGAGGAAATCGCCATCCTGGCCGCTGCGCGACTGGGGTCGACACGCCTCATAGACAATGTCCGGCTGACTCTGAACCCCCTCTCCGACTGGGGCATGCTCGCCTCTCACTAGGTTTTTCTGACACTATTAGACCTTGGTCGGGTTGATTCCGCAGGCCACCCAAGTATTATTCTTGGTTCGTGAATTTGCTATCAGGTCTGCCAACATGTCTGAATTTCCCGTACACCCCGTTCCCGCCAGCTTCCAGGATGCCCACATCGATGCGGAGCGCTACAAGGCCATGTACCAACGTTCAATCGACGACCCCGACGGTTTTTGGGGCGAGATGGCGACGGAATTCCTGGATTGGCAGCAGCCCTGGGACACAGTGGTCAACTACGACTTTTCCACTGGCCAGGCCGAGTGGTTTGCCGGCGGCAAGCTGAATGTCAGCTACAACTGCATCGACCGCCACCTGCCGGAGCGCGCACAACAGACAGCACTGATCTGGGAGGGAGACGATCCCGCCGACAGCAAATACATCTCTTACGCTGAACTAAAGGAGCAGGTTTGCAAGCTGGCCAATGCCCTGAAAGCCAGAGGCGTCAACAAGGGTGACAGGGTATGCCTGTATATGCCCATGATCCCCGAGGCCGCATACGCCATGTTGGCCTGCACCCGCATCGGCGCCGTTCACTCGGTGGTCTTCGGTGGCTTCTCGCCCGACGCCCTCAAGGACAGAATCCTTGATTCAGACTGTCAGGTCGTGATTACCGCCGATGAAGGTGTTCGCAGCGGAAAATCTGTCCCCCTGAAAGTCAACGCCGACAAGGCACTGGAATCCTGCCCCAACGTCCACACCTGCCTGGTCGTCCAGCGTACCGCAGCCGACGTGGCCTGGTCCGAGGGCCGTGATATCTGGTATCACGAGGCGACCGACAATGCCGACACCGAGTGCGAACCGGAAGCGATGGATGCCGAGGACCCACTGTTCATCCTTTATACCTCGGGCTCAACCGGCAAACCCAAAGGTGTCCTACACACCACGGGGGGCTACCTCTTACAGGCGGCCATGACCTTTAAGTACACCTTCGATTATCGCGAGGGCGAGGTTTACTGGTGTACTGCCGATGTGGGCTGGGTCACCGGCCACACCTATATCGTCTACGGACCCCTCGCCAATGGCGCGATCTCATTGATGTTTGAAGGTGTTCCCACCTACCCCGATGCCGGCCGCTGCTGGGAAATTGTCGACAAGCACAAGGTCAACACCTTCTACACCGCCCCCACCGCTATTCGTGCCCTACACGCGATGGGTGACGAGCCGGTCAAGCGCAGCTCGCGTGCCAGCCTGCGACTGCTGGGCTCTGTAGGGGAACCGATCAACCCGGAAGCCTGGGAGTGGTATTACACCGTCATCGGTGACTCTCGCTGCCCCATCGTAGACACCTGGTGGCAAACTGAAACCGGCGCCCATATGATCACCCCGCTCCCCGGTGCCACCGACCTCAAACCTGGCTCTGCTTCCTTCCCTTTCTTTGGTGTTGAACTGGCCCTGCTGAATGAAGATGGCAGTGAAATCGAAGGCGCCGGCGCCGGCTACCTGGTCGTCAAATCGTCCTGGCCCAGCCAGATCCGCACTATCTACGGCGACCACAAGCGTTTCACTGAAACCTACTTCAGCCACTACGACGGCTATTACTTCACCGGTGACGGCGCCAAGCGCGATGAAGACGGCTACTACTGGATCACCGGCCGCGTGGATGACGTTCTCAATGTCTCCGGTCACCGCATGGGTACCGCCGAAGTCGAGAGCGCCCTTGTGCTCCACGAAGACATCGCTGAAGCCGCTGTGGTGGGTTATCCCCACGACATCAAGGGCCAGGGCATCTATTGCTACGTCACCCCCATGCAGGGCGTTGAGCCCAGCGATCAACTCCTGAAGGAATTGATTGGCATGTGCGTCAAGGAAATTGGCCCCATCGCCAAACCGGATATCATCCAGTGGGCCCCCGCCCTACCCAAAACCCGCTCCGGCAAGATCATGCGCCGCATTCTACGCAAAATCGCCGAGAATGAGCTCGATGCCCTGGGAGATATCAGCACGCTGGCTGATCCTTCTGTAGTCGACAATCTGGTGGCTAACCGGAAGTCGTAAGTTCCGAACCTCCTACTGAAGCGGGGTCAGACCACTTTTTCGGGCTCCATCGCACGCTGAAGTGGGGTCAGACCACTTTTTCGGGTTCCATCGAAAAGGTGCTCTGACCCCTGACGAAGCTACCCCTGAAGAATCTACGAAGTTCGGGTAAGTAGCATTCCGGACCACCGAGTGGAAGAGTGCCTTCAGTGACGGCCGTAGGTTTTTAGGGGTTTACGGCCGCTGCGGAACTCGACCAAAATTGCTACGCAATTTTCGGGACTCAGACAATCCTCGCGGAATGCCCCGTAAACCCCTAAAAACCTGAACACGGCCTGATTGTCACTGAAGGCACTCTTCCACTCGGCGGTCCTAACTTCTGCGACATGAAATACTTCAGCGGTTGGTGCGAATTCCAAGCACAAAAAAAGGCCACATCAAACGATGCAGCCTTTTATCCTCACGGGGTTACCCCCGAAAGCAGTACTTACTCAGCAGCTTCCTGCGCAGGCGCATCTGCAGGTGCTTCAGCAGCTTCGTCTTCCAACAATTCCTTGATGGAGAGCTTGATACGGCCGCGCTGATCAACGTCCAGCACCTTAACGCGTATTTCCTGACCTTCGGTCAGGTGGTCGGTTACATTCTCAACACGCTCATTGGCGATTTGAGAGATGTGAACCAGGCCATCTTTGCCGGGCAGGATGTTAACGAAAGCGCCGAAGTCAACGATACGGGCAACAGTACCCACGTAGACCGCACCAACTTCAGCTTCAGCAGTGATCTCTTCAACCATGTCTACCGCAGCATCGCGAGAGGCTTGGTCCTGACCGAAGATACGTACTGTACCGTCGTCATCGATATCAACAGTCGCGCCAGTTTGCTCAGTGATAGAACGGATAGTTGCGCCGCCCTTACCGATGATGTCGCGAATCTTGTCAGAATCAACTTTCAGAGTCTTCATGCTGGGCGCATTTTTAGAAGTCACGGTACGTGCAGCACCCAGTACTTCGTTCATCTGGCCGAGGATGTGAAGACGTGCAGTCAGGGCCTGGCTCAAAGCCGTTTCCATGATTTGCTCGTTGATGCCTTCGATTTTGATATCCATTTGCAGGGCGGTGATGCCTTCTGCAGTACCGGCGACTTTAAAGTCCATGTCGCCCAGGTGATCTTCATCACCCAGGATATCGGTCAGGACAGCAAACTGGTTGCCATCTTTTACCAGGCCCATTGCAATACCAGCAACCGGAGCACTCAGAGGTACGCCCGCAGCCATCATTGCCAAAGAACCACCACAGACAGACGCCATGGAGCTTGATCCGTTGGACTCAGTTATCTCGGAAACAACACGAATGGTGTAAGGGAAATCTTCGTTGTTAGGCAGTACAGCAGCCAAACCACGGCGCGCCAGGCGACCATGACCAACTTCACGACGGTTGGTAAAACCAACACGACCCGCTTCACCGACCGAGTAGGGAGGGAAGTTATAGTGCAGCATGAACGGGTCACGTCGCTCGCCTTCCAGGGCATCGATGATTTGTGAATCGCGAGTTGAACCCAGCGTTACAGCACAGATAGCCTGTGTTTCACCACGGGTGAACAGGGCAGAACCGTGTGCTTTCTTCAGGATATCAACTTCACAGGCAATGGCGCGAACAGTCTGGCCATCACGGCCATCAATACGCGGCTCACCCGCCAGGATGCGCTTGCGTACAATGCTCTTCTCGATGCCTTTGAATACGTCCTTGATCTCATCGGCAGAGGGACCACCTTCAGTCGCAAGGGCTGCAGTACAAGCGGAGCGAATTTCGCCTACACGCTCGTAGCGGGATGCCTTCTCAGTGATGCGGTAAGCTTCACCCAGATCAGCCAGAACCTGGCCTTCAACAGCGGCCAACAATTCAGTATCCACGGCTGCGCCTTCCCAGTTCCAGGAGGGCTTACCAGCTTCAGCTGCCAGATCGCGTATCGCCTGGATAACTACCTGCATTTCCTGGTGAGCGAAAAGAACCGCACCCAGCATCTGGTCTTCAGACAGCTCTTCAGCTTCTGATTCAACCATCAGTACCGCATCTTCGGTACCGGCAACAACCATATTCAGCTTGCTGTTTTCCAGCTGCGGGTAGGTTGGGTTAAGAATGTAGCCTTCAGCGTCGGTAAAACCAACACGGGCGCCACCAATAGGACCCTTGAATGGGCAACCAGACACTGCCAGAGCAGCGGAGGTACCAATCATGGCAACAATATCCGGGTCGATATGCTTGTCTGCGGATACCACAGTACAGATGACCTGAACTTCGTTCATGAAACCATTGGGAAACAGTGGACGAATCGGGCGATCAATCAAACGTGAGGTCAGTGTTTCTTTTTCACTGGGACGAGCTTCACGCTTGAAGAAACCGCCGGGGATTTTACCAACCGCGTAGGCTTTTTCAGTGTAGTGAACCGCCAGAGGGAAGAAATCCCTGCCTGGACGGGCTGTTTTTTCGGCAACCACGGTACAAAGTACCGAAGTATTTTCGATGGTGACCAGAACCGCGCCGCTCGCCTGTCTGGCGATACGACCGGTTTCCAGTGTGACTGTCTGGCCACCGTACTGGAACGTTTTAGTTACTGGATTCACAATTATTCTCCAATTTTGTATAAGACTGCCGAGGCCGACTCCCTATGAGTCGACCGCAGTATGGGGTATAGCTTATCGACGCAGACCCAGTCGCTTGATCAGTTCTGCGTAACGCGCAGTACTTTTGCGCTTAAGGTAGTCCAGCAGTTTACGGCGCTGGTTTACCATGCGGATCAGACCGCGGCGGGAGTGGTGGTCGTGCTTGTGCGACTTGAAGTGCCCCTGCAGCTGCTCAATATTAGCTGTCAGTAGTGCCACTTGAACTTCCGGGGATCCGGTATCACCTTCACCTACCTGGTAATCTTTTACGATCTCTGCTTTCTTTTCAGCGTTTAAAGCCATTGTATATTCCTCAGTTTAATCTGCGGCAGGCAAGTCACCCATCTCGGGCCACTCACTGCATTGATAAAAAGAGCCTGTCCGTGCAGATTAACAGACAGGTTCGCGTCACCCTCCGGTGACTATCAGTCGACGGGGCGCTACGCGCCCATCGTCTAACATCTCTCCAACTCCCAGAAACTCTCCAGTTTCCAGAGCGATGCGCACCATACCACTACGGGGCGCATTTGGCACCAATACAGGCTGCCCTTGTTTCATGTAAAAGCCACTGGATTCGCTTAGCTTCACCAGGGGGATAGCCCCTAATGCCGCGTCAGAAGGCAGTAGCAAAGCATCCATATCCGCTTCTTTCTCACCCTGTTTCAACGCTTCCAGGGCGGGCATACTAACACAGTCTTCTATACCGAACGGCCCGGCGCGCGTACGGCGCAATGCCGTCACATGGCCGCCACAGCCCAGTGCCTGACCCAGGTCCTCGGCGAGCGAGCGAACATAGGTACCCTTAGTGCACTCCAGGTAGACATCCACTTCTGGATGTTCCCCCGGACGGAAGGCTCTCAGCTCCAGCCGACTGATCGTCACACGACGAACCTTACGCTCGACTTCTTTGCCCTGCCGCGCCAATTTGTACAAGGGCTGGCCCTCATGCTTGATGGCCGAAAACATCGAGGGGATTTGTTCAATCTCTCCCCTGAAAGCATCCAGCGCCAGAGCTACATCGCTTTCGCTGATGTGGCTGGCGTCCCGCGTTTCCAACAACTCGCCCTCAGCATCGCCGGAAGCCGTTGTCTTGCCCAGCAAAAAAGTACTTTCATAGGCCTTATCTGCATCCAGTAAATACTGGGAAAACTTGGTGGCCTCACCGAAACACAGGGGCAACACGCCGGTCGCCAGCGGATCAAGGCTCCCGGTATGCCCCGCCTTGGCGGCAGAATACAAGCGCTTGGCCTGCTGCAAGGCCCGGTTGGAACTGATATCCAGCGGCTTATCCAGCAGTAAAATGCCATTGATCGGTCGGCCACGACGAACCCGTGCCACGTCAGTTAATCCTCTGGATCACTGTCATCGGCACGCAGGCCCAGGGCACGGTCCGAATCGGCTGCCTTGCTAATCAAATCTTCCAGATACCGTCCGCGACCCACACTGGAGTCAAAATAAAACCGCAGTTGAGGCACACTGCGCATAGAGCTGTCTTTGGACAATTGGCTGCGAAGAAAACCCGCAGCTTTGTTCAGTACCGCCGTAGACTCTTCTACATCCGCACTGTCATCAGTAGTCAGCACGGTATAATACACTTTCGCGTGCCCCATATCGCGACTGACGTCCACACCGGTGATACTCACCATGCCCACGCGGGGGTCGCGAATTTCGCGCTGTATCAGGCCCGCCAATTCCCTTTGCAAATGATCGGCGACCCGTGACGTCCTGCTATATTCCTTGGCCATAACATCACCGCTCTAGAGAGAGCGGGCAATCTCCCTGACTTCAAAGACTTCAATGGAATCGCCAACTTTTACATCGGTGTAGTTCTTGACTCCGATACCACACTCAGTGCCATTGCGCACCTCGTTGGCGTCGTCCTTGAAGCGACGCAGGGACTCCAACTCACCCTCGTATATCACCACATTTTCACGCAATACCCGAATCGGCTTGGAACGATGAACCGTACCCTCGATCACCATACAACCGGCGATCAGGCCAAACTTGGGCGAACTGAAGACATCGCGAACTTCGGCAATACCCACAATTTCTTCCCGTAGCTCTGGCGCCAACATACCTGACAAAGCGTCTCTGACATCATCAATCAGGTCGTATATGACCTTGTAATAACGCAGATCAACACCCTCGCTGTCCACCAACTTACGTGCGGCATTATCTGCCCGCACGTTAAAGCCAAACATAACGGCCCCGGACGTCATAGCGAGACTCACTTCCGTCTCGGTGATACCACCCACGCCACCGGCAATAATATTCACCTGCACTTCATCGTTACCCAATTCCAGCAATGAACTCTGGATCGCTTCCAGAGAACCGCGTACATCAGCTTTAACGACAACATTCAGGTTCTTTTTCTGTCCAGCCGACATACTGGCAAACATATTGTCCAGCTTGCTTGCCTGCTGACGCTGCATCTTGCTGCTACGCATTTTCTCTTGCCTGAAGTCGGCAACTTCGCGTGCATGTTTTTCATTCTTCATGACGGCGAACATATCGCCGGCGTCTGGCGTGCCGTCCAGGCCAAGAATTTCCACCGGGATACTGGGACCGGCCTCATCTATTTGCTCGCCGTTCTCATCCAGCATGGCTCTGACACGGCCTGACTGCAAACCGGCCAGGACAATATCACCCTTGCGCAGAGTACCACTTTGGATCAGTAGCGATGCCACCGAGCCACGGCCTTTATCCAGACGGGATTCGATAACAATACCCTGTGCAGGTACATCCCTGGGAGCGCTCAGCTCCAGCAATTCAGCCTGTAGCAATACCGCATCAAGCAGTGCATCGACACCGTCGCCCGTGATCGCTGATACATTGATAAATTGTGTATCGCCGCCCCAGTCTTCCGGGATTACTTGCTTGGCTGAAAGCTCATTCTTGACTCTTTCAGGGTCGGCGCCCTCCTTATCCATTTTGTTAACCGCAACGATCAGGGGCACGCCCGCAGCGCGCGCATGCTGCACCGCCTCTTCGGTCTGGGGCATGACGCCGTCATCGGCAGCCACGACCAGGATAACGATGTCGGTGCTCTTGGCACCACGAGCGCGCATCGCCGTAAAGGCTGCGTGTCCCGGTGTGTCCAAAAATGAAATCATGCCCTTTTCAGTTTCAACATGGTAGGCACCAATGTGCTGGGTAATACCACCGGCTTCACCAGAGGCCACACGAGACTTGCGGATATAATCCAACAGGGATGTTTTACCGTGATCTACATGACCCATAACCGTCACAACGGGTGCTCTGGACTCTTCGGTGCCAGCATGTTGCGCCAGCGTCTCTTCCAGTTCTTCTTCCAGTGCATCGTCACTGACATGCTTGACCGTATGCCCCAACTCCTCAATCACCAGAGTCGCCGTGTCACGATCAACCATCTGGTTGATGGTCGCCATCACGCCCAGCTTCATCAGCTCCTTGATCACCTGATTGGTCTTGACGGTCATCTTCTGAGCGAGCTCACCCACAGAGGTCGATTCAGCGAGTTCAACTTCATGCACGATACGTTCGGTAGGCATTTCAAATCCGTGTTTGCCGTGTTCCTCATGGGTACGCTGCATTTTCTTGCGGCCACGACGTCGGCTTGCACCATTTTCAGCGGCATCCAGGTCGGACATTGAAAGGTTATGGCCACGTTTTTTGCCACGCCCTGCACCTGGAGCTCGCTCCAGTCGACCGCGACCGGCGCCGGGCTTACGTCGTTGCGCATCACTACCGGGTGTGGGTGCATCGTGTAAACGCTTGGGCCTGGCTGCCTTGGCTGCCGTTGCCGTCGTCGTTGTTGTCGTCGGCGTAGCGCTCTTCGTTTTGGCCTCTGCTTCAGCCTTCTGTCGTGTTTCTTCAGTTTTGCGTGAAGCGATAGCTGCCTCACGGGCCGCCGCCGCCTCTGCCTCCTTCAGCTTGCGCTTTTTAATAGCGCGCTGACGCAGCATTTCCGGATCCATATTCGCCAGGTCTTCTTCCTCTTCTGGCACAATCTCTTCGACAAATTCGTCGACATGAGTCGGAGCGGGCTCAACGGCAACTTCCACAACAGGCTCAGGTTCTTCAACTACCGGTTCTGGCTCTGGCGCAACCTCAGCCACCGTGGTCTCTTCAACCGGTTCAGCTACAAATTCGTCAGCACCCTCAATGACCGCGACCTCTTCCTCAGCCAATGCGACAGCAGCGGCTTCAGCTTCCAGCTCGGCGACATCGCGCTTGACGTAGGTACGTTTCTTGCGCACTTCGACATTGACCGTCTTGCGACCCTGTGACCCTGAAGACCGTAAGGTGCTGCTGGTCTTGCGGTTCAAAGTAATGCGCTTTGGCGCTTTGGTAGATTCACCATGGCTGCGCTTCAAAAAAGTCAGTAGCGTTTGCTTGTCTTCATCGGACACAGCTTCTTCCGCCGCTGTATGCGGCAGTCCAGCCTCTTTCATCTGTGTTAACAGACGATCGGCGGATGCACCGACCACTTCTGCTAACTGATTTACTGTCACCTGCGCCATTCAATAATCTCCTTAGAACCCTGTATTTTCGCCGTTAAAACCCTGAAAACTACTCGCTTTCCTCGGCAAACCAGGGTGCTCTTGCGGTCATGATAAGCTCACCCGCGCGTTCTTCTGTCATATCTGGTATATCAATCAGGTCATCGATGGCCTGCTCAGCCAAATCTTCCATAGTGATAATTTCGCGGCTGGCCAAAATATAGGCCAGATGCTTGTCCATACCATCCATAGTAAGCAGGTCTTCCGCTGGCTCATTGGCACCTAATTGCTCTTCAGACGCGATTGCCTGTGTCAGCAGTGCATCCTTGGCGCGGGCCCGAAGCTCTTCGGATATATCCTCGTCAAAGCCATCGATTGACATCATTTCTTCCAGCGGTACATAGGCCACTTCTTCCAGCGAGGTGAAACCCTCCTCCGCCAGAATCTCGGCTACGTCCTCGTCGACATCCAATTGCTCAACAAAAACCTGGATAATCTGTACAGCTTCCGCCTCGTGTTTGTCCGCGGCGTCTTCCGTACTCATGACATTAATCGTCCAGCCTGTCAGGTCACTGGCCAGACGCACATTCTGGCCGCTGCGCCCAATGGCCTGGGCCAGATTGTCTGCAGACACAGCCACATCCATAACGCGACTGTCTTCTTCAACGACGATAGATTCCACTTCCGCCGGCGCCATCGCGTTAATAACCAACTGGGCAGGATTGTCGTCCCACAGCACGATATCTACGCGCTCATTGTCCAGTTCGTTAGACACGGCCTGCACACGAGAGCCGCGCATGCCCACACAGGCACCCACGGGGTCGATACGCTGATCATTGGTCTTCACCGCAATTTTGGCGCGGGAACCCGGATCGCGGGCCGCTGCGCGGATCTGTATCACTTCCTCAGAGATTTCCGGGACTTCAATTTTAAACAGCTCTATCAACATTTCAGGGCAGGAGCGACTGAGGATCAACTGTGGACCACGGGCTTCCGTACTGATTTCTGTGAGAATGGCGCGAACACGGTCATTGACGCGAAACGTTTCACGTCCCACTAACTGTTCTCTGGGCAACAGGCCTTCAGCATTGTTACCAAGGTCAACAATCACGTTGTCACGCGTCACTTTTTTGACGCTGCCGGCAACCAATTCGCCCACGCGCTCCATGTACTGCTCGACAACCTGAGCGCGCTCTGCGTCACGCACTCGCTGCACAATCACCTGTTTGGCTGTCTGCGCGGCAATACGACCAAAACCGACGTTCTCGATGGTTTCCTGGTGAATGTCGCCAGGCTTCAGGGAGGCTTCGGCCTCCACGGCTTCTTCTGTGGTGAACTGTGTCCCCAGAAGCGCCATCTCATCATCGGGAACAACCAACCAGCGACGCACAGTGTCATAGTCACCCGTCGTACGGTCGATAGTGACCTCGATATCGGCATCTTCGTCATATCGCTTCTTGGTCGCTGTCGCCAATGCCAACTCTATCGCTTCAAAGATAATGTCCTCAGACACGCCTTTTTCATTCGATACAGCTTCGGCCACCAACAAAATTTCTTTACTCATCTCAAGCCTCGCCAGTTCTATCGCTATTCTTAAACACGCGGTTCTACCCGCGCTTTGTCTATGCCGTCATGGGGCAGTAAAAACTCATGATCATCAACCTGGACCACAATGTCCTCGCCCTCAATACCCTTTAAAACACCTTTAAACTTGCGCCTGCCGTCAAACGGGCGGCGCAATTGTATATCGACAATCTCACCCAGGTAGGCCGCGAACTGATCGAGGTTGAACAACCTTCGATCCAGGCCCGGTGAGGAAACCTCCAGCGTATACTCACCACTGATGGGGTCTTCTACGTCGAGAATACTGCTGACCTGTGTACTGACAGCCGCGCAATCGTCTGCCGTAATACCACTGTCGCGCTCTATATAGATACGGACCACGCTGTGCCTACCACTGGCCACATATTCGACGCCCCACAGCGCAAAACCCATAGCCTCAACTGTGGTTACTAGCATCTCTTCTATTTGTCGATCTTTTGTCGCCACATTGTCTCCCGCGGATCTCCGCGAACAACGGATCAATCTTCCACGTACAAAAAAGCCCCTAAAAAGGGGCTTTTTCAAATTCGTAACGCCGATAGCACTGACGTTACTTTATTGGTAGCGGGGGCCGGATTTGAACCGACGACCTTCGGGTTATGAGCCCGACGAGCTACCAGGCTGCTCCACCCCGCATCAAAACTTCTCTCGCTGTAAAGGCCCCTTTAGGCACTTCACTATGGGTCGGTCTCGTCATCTCGACCCAAATTCGAGGCTGTGCATTATAGGTACCGACCCCTGTTCGGTCAACCGTATAAAAGCTTAAAAACACATTATTTTTCAGATACTTTTTATTCAACTGATCACAAGGAGGGAGGCCTTTTTTTGGTTCATCGCGCATTTGCGGAATCGGGGCCTACTCGGTTCTGGGTGCGAACCGGAACATTAGGACAAACTCGTAAAGCCGGGCCCGCTCCACAGCGCTATTCGGTGCACAGGTGGAGGTTAAGGGCAGGAAGACGCCATCTTACCAAGCGAATCACGTGGAGCGACTAAGATGGCGTCTTCCTGTCCTTAATCGGCAGAGACACCCATAAACCGATGATGGACTGACCGACCAAATTCTGGAAAAGTCTTATCTGACCCCACTTTTTAAAAATAGCGAGGCCTGCAAAACGCAAAAGGCCCCCCGTAAACGGGAGGCCTCTCAACTCTATATGGTGCCGAAGGCGGGACTTGAACCCGCACGAGCATAGCTCACCACCCCCTCAAGATGGCGTGTCTACCAATTCCACCACTTCGGCTTTTTTTACTTACAACGCGGGAACATCTTCCTCCGGGGCCGTCGCTTCGCTGGCATCAGCCGGTCCGGAAAGTTCATCGTCTACCACGGGTACATCAGCGTCCATCGAAGCCGCTTCCGGGAATTCATCCTCTACCTGGGGAAGATCCGACTCTTCCTGCTGCACCATCTCTACGGCGGCGGGTATATCCAGACCCAGATCGTCGACGGGCGCCGACTTCTGACTGGCAAGCATCGCCAGACCAAAACTGGTCGCAAAGAAACCTACCACCAGCCATGATGTTGCACGCGTGAGCACGTTACCGCTGCCATCACTGCCAAAAATGGTCTGGGAAGCACCCGCACCAAATGAAGCGCCGGCATCAGCACCCTTGCCTTGCTGCAGCATAATCAGACCAATAATGGTCAAGGCAACCAGCAGGTGCACTACTAAAAAAATCTGTTCCATATCACTACCGTCCCTCTGGGGGACATCCTGATTCCAATTTCAACCCGGTCACCTGAACGTCCTCAGGCCGCCGTGGCTGCTATAATTGCGAGAAATTCCTCGACAATAAGTGCTGCGCCCCCAACGAGGGCGCCGTCTATATCCGGTTGGGCAAACAATTCTTCAGCATTGCCACCCTTAACACTGCCTCCATACAACAGGCGCGTCGCCTGTGCATCAACGCCATCCAATACTGACAAACTGTCGCGTATGAAAGCGTGCATCTCTTGCGCCTCTGCAGGCGTCGCAGTCAGCCCCGTGCCGATGGCCCAAACTGGCTCATAGGCTATGACCAACCCCTCGAGACTGCCTTGCCCTTGCAAAGCACCATCCAATTGCCGAGCAACAACCGCTTGCGCTTCGCCACTTTCGCGCTGTTCACGGGTTTCCCCGACACAAACCATGGGTTTTAATCCCACCGCAAGGGCCGCTTTCAGCTTGGCTGCCACCAGTTCATCTGATTCAGCGTGATACTGGCGCCGCTCCGAATGCCCCAGGATAACCCACTGGCATCCCGCTTCGAGCAACATCGGCGCCGAAACCTCACCTGTGTATGCCCCTGACTCCGCATGACTGCAGTCCTGCGCTCCGACAAAAATTGCCGACCCTGCACACAGCCCTTGGGCCTGTGCAATATGCACATAAGTAGGACAAACGACAACTTCGGCCTGCGAAGCAGGCAGGTTTTGTACCATGTCGGCCAGTAACTGCTCAATGCTGGCCCGGGAGCCGTGCATCTTCCAATTTCCCGCCACTAGTGGCCTGCGCATCACCCGCTCCCGCTGAAAAACGGCCGCAATCTTAACCAAGAAAGCGGCGAGTTACAAGGTGAGATGCATGCCTGGGTCACGCTAAAATCGCCTCGACCTCTGCTGCCAGGGCCGTGCACAGGGAATTCACCTCGGAATCATCCTCACCTTCCACCATCACCCGCACCAGCGGCTCGGTGCCCGAGGGGCGCAGCAGCACCCGGCCACGATCGCCCAATTGCTTCTCGACCGCTTCCACTGCAGTGTCCAGCGCTGGATACTCAGCCAAATCTACTTTGCTGCCAATCCGCACGTTAATCATGGTCTGGGGAAACTTCTTCATACCAGAGCACAAGGTAGCGATATCGGTTGCCGCCACTTTAAGGGCCACCAGCACCTGCAGCGAGGCCACAATACCATCGCCTGTCGTGGTGATATCCGAACAAATAATATGCCCGGAAGCTTCGCCACCCAGAGACCAGCCATGGGCTTCCATCATCGCTTTCACATAGCGATCGCCCACCTTCGCCCGGGTAAGGCTGATCCCGGACTCCTTCAGAGCCACCTCAAGTCCCAAGTTGGACATCAGCGTACCCACGACACCGGCGTCACTGCGCCCCGTCGCCAGGCGGTGCATCGCGATGATGTAGATTAATTCATCACCGTCAATTAGTTCGCCGTGCTGGTCTACAAACAGGACACGATCACCGTCCCCGTCGTAGGCTATCCCCACATCAGCACCCTGTGATTTCACCAGGGCCGACAGCTGGGCTGTATCGGTTGAACCCACACCCTCGTTTATATTGAAGCCATCCGGTTGAACGCCCATGGAGATCACCTCGGCCCCCAATTCACTCAGTACACTGGGCGCGATATGGTAGGTCGCCCCATGCGCACAGTCGACCGCGATACGCAGGCCGCGCAGGCTAAACCCCTCGGGCACTGTCGATTTACAAAATTCTATATAGCGCCCGGCGGCATCCACCACCCTCAGTACTTTGCCGATGTCCCGGGACATGACAGTCTCCAGTTCCTTTTCCAACTCTGCCTCAATGGCATACTCGGTTTCATCGGGTAGTTTGGAGCCACTGGCGGAAAAAAACTTAATACCGTTGTCATAAAAGGGATTATGCGAGGCACTGATAACAATGCCGGCAATCGCATTGTGTGTGCGTGTCATCATAGCCACGGCGGGCGTTGGCATAGGGCCCAGCAGCTTGACGTCCACCCCTGCGGCCACAAGACCGGCCTCCAGAGCGGACTCAAACATATACCCCGAGACCCGGGTATCCTTGCCGATGATGACCGTACAACGGCCCTCGCTGTCAGCGCCGCGGGCGAAGACCCGGCCACAGGCCCAACCCAGTTTCAGCATGAAATCCGGGGTAATCGGTGAATCCCCTACGGCGCCACGAATTCCATCAGTCCCAAAATACCGTTTAGTCATTGCTCTCTACTCCAGCCAGCGCCACTACCATAGAGACCGCATCCACAGTCTCGGCAACATCGTGCGCTCTGATAATATGTGCCCCTCGCTCCACGGCCAGAACAGCCAATGCCAAGCTGGCCGCCAGTCTATCGGCGACCTCGCGCCCGATCAGGAGCCCTATCAGGGACTTCCTGGACAGACCAACCAGAATTGGCAACCCGGACTCAGCCAGGCGTGGAATTCCCCGTAACAGCTCGAGGTTGTGTTCAACTGTCTTACCAAAGCCAAAGCCCGGGTCCAACAGGATGTTCTCACGGACAATACCCGCCGCCTGGGCAGCACTAACCCGTTCAGCCAGATAAGCGCCCACCTCAGACACCACGTCACCGTAGCCAGGCGCGTCCTGCATGTTGGCGGGACTGCCCTGCATATGCATCAGGCAAACCGGTAGCCCCGTGGCCGCTGCGGCTTGCAGGGCGCCCTGCCTTTCAAGTGCCCTGACATCGTTCAGCAGGCCAGCACCGGCCTTTGCCGCCTCTATCATCAACTCAGGCGAACTGGTATCCACCGAGACAACCACGTCGAGTTCAGTGGCGATACGCGCAACCAGAGGCAACACCCTGTCCAATTCCTCACTAGCGGACACCGTCATCGCCCCGGGGCGTGTCGACTCTCCCCCGATATCCAGAATTCGCGCCCCGGCAGAAACCATACTGCGGGCTAGCGACATAGCGAGCTCGATATCCAACTGTTTACCGCGAAAGAGCGCACCACCATCTGAGAAGGAATCCGGGGTGGTATTGATCACCCCCATAACCGCGGGTGAGGATAAATCGAGAATGCGCCCCCCACAATCCAGTTGCAGGGGCGCTGTATGCACGTCCGATACCAAAGAAATGACCGCCAGCGCTAGTGCTCGCCAGCGGGGCCGCCAATAGGACCGGAAGAATCTTCCTTGCCAGCCTCGGCCTGGTTGCTGCCAGCGCTATCGCCGTCACCACCGGTATCGCTCCAGCCCTTGGGCTCCCGGGGTGTCTGGCCCAACATGATATCGTCTATTTGATCTACACCTATCGTTTCAAACTGCATCAGCGCATCGGCCATCATATGCAGCTTATCGAGATTCTCTTCCAGCAGGTTCTGGGCTATCCCATAGCACTCATCGATGATACTGCGCACTTCTTCGTCGATCTGCTTGGCAGTTTCTCCGGACAAAGTCTTATGGGATTGACCGGCGGAGCGTCCCAAAAAGACCTCTTCCTCTGCCTCGTCATACATCAGTGGCCCCATCTTCTCTGACAGCCCCCACTGCGTCACCATCTTGCGGGCAATACTTGTTGCTCGCTGAATATCATTGGAGGCACCGGTGGTGACACCGTCCTTACCCAGTGTCATTTCCTCTGCGATTCGGCCGCCAAACAAACTGCAAATCTGGCTTATAATATGCCTGCGGCTGTGGCTGTAGCGATCTTCCTCAGGCAGGAACATGGTCACACCCAGTGCACGGCCCCGGGGGATAATACTCACTTTATAGACTGGATCATGCTCAGGCACGAGTCGACCCACAATGGCGTGACCCGCTTCATGGTAGGCGGTATTGCGCTTTTCATCCTCTGACATCACCATGGATTTGCGCTCTGCGCCCATCATGATTTTGTCCTTGGCCAGCTCAAACTGCTGCATACCCACCGTACGAACATTCGACCGAGCTGCAAACAAGGCAGATTCGTTCACCAGGTTGGCTAGATCGGCGCCGGAAAACCCCGGGGTACCCCTGGCGATCTTCGATGGCTCTACATCCTCGGCCAGCGGAACTTTACGCATATGGACCTTGAGTATCTGCTCACGACCACGAATATCGGGCAGGCCAACAACCACCTGGCGATCAAAACGCCCAGGGCGCAGCAGGGCCGGATCCAGTACATCGGGACGGTTGGTGGCGGCAATCACAATCACGCCGTCATTGACTTCAAAACCATCCATTTCAACCAGCAGTTGGTTCAGTGTTTGCTCGCGCTCATCGTGACCGCCACCTAGCCCGGCGCCGCGATGGCGACCGACCGCATCAATCTCGTCAATAAAGATAATACAAGGCGCCTGTTTCTTGGCCTGGTCGAACATATCCCGTACCCGGGAAGCACCCACACCCACAAACATTTCGACAAAATCTGAGCCTGATATGGTGAAAAAAGGCACCTTGGCTTCGCCGGCAATCGCCTTCGCGAGCAGCGTCTTACCGGTTCCGGGCTGACCAACCATCAGGACACCGCGAGGTATACGGCCACCCAACTTCTGGAAACGTCCTGGATCGCGCAGGAAATCGACCAACTCCTTAACGTCTTCCTTGGCCTCATCGACACCGGCCACGTCTGCAAAGGTGGTTGAAATCTGGTCTTCGCCCAGTAACCGCGCCTTGCTCTTGCCAAAACTCATGGGGCCGCCACGGCCGCCGCCACCGCCCTGCATCTGGCGCATAAAGAACATGAAGACCGCGATAATAATCAGAATGGGGAAGCTGGCGACCAGCAACTGCGTCCAGACGCTCTGCTGTTCAGGCTTGCGCCCCTCGACCACCACCTTATGTTCCAACAGATCATCCATCAGCCGGGGGTCTTCAACCATGGGGCGAATCGTATCGAAAAAGCTGCCGTCGTAACGCTCGCCAGAAATGGTGAGGCCATCGACCACCACCTTTTTCACCTGGTCACGCTGAACTTCAGCCACAAATTCGGAATAACCCAACTCTTCAGTGGGAGTCTGCATGTTGAAGTTGTTGAAAACCGACAACAAGACGGCGGCTATTACTAGCCAGAGCAGTAGATTTTTTGCCATATCATTCAATGCTGTATCCTCGCCAACGGGTGACCTGTTTTAAGAAAAGGCCAATGCCCATGTGCCATGCACCCACAGAAACAGGTACAACAGCTCTTTACTCCTTTAACTATAGTCAGTTTATACCCTTTTCACAGGGAGTGCGGGACCCAACTGATGGCCTGAGCTGACACTAAACAGGCAAACAGGCCAAAAACCAGGCCGCAATGTACTACAAATGGGGTCATCTCTCCATAATTCAAGGCTCAGCGGCACCGCAGACCCGCTAATTTTTCAGCCCGGCCCACAAAAACCTGTGGCAACCAGATAAACCTCCCGGGAACGTGGTCGGGAGGCTTTCGGCTTGCGGGTTATCACCTTCGAAAAAGCACCTCGGGTCTGCTGAAACAAACCGTCAAAGCCCTCCCCCTGGAACACTTTGGCCACAAATCCCCCCCCGGGCGTCAGGACATTGCAGGCCATATCCAGCGCCAGCTCAACCAGATACATCGCGCGCGGCTGATCCATGGCAGTCATCCCGCTGAGATTGGGGGCCATATCCGACACCACCAGGTCCACCGGCTTGCCATTGATAGCACTGAGAATCTCCTCAAACACGCTATCCTCGGTAAAGTCACCCTTAACAAACTCCACCCCCGCAAGGCTGTCCATAGGTAGGATATCCGAAGCGATGACACAGCCGTTATGCCCGACCAGCTCAACCGCCACCTGGGACCAGCCGCCCGGTGCACTGCCAAGATCCAGCACCGTCATACCCGGTCGAATCAGCCTGTCCTTGTCTTGTAGCTCCAGCAGTTTGTAGCAGGCGCGCGAGCGATAACCCTCCCGTATGGCCTGCTGCACGTAGACATCATCTCTGTGCTCCCTCAACCAGGCTTTACTGGACGACTTTTTCTTGGCCATAAAAAACGGCACCTCTGGGGCATTGATTGGTAAAGTGGCAACTTTCGCGCCGGAGCCGCCTTGTGTAGAATACGCGCCCCGGGGAACCGCCCGGCCCTATTGTACCTTGGAATGACTATGAGCAAGAAAGCGAATCAGGACATCAAGCAACTGCGCGCCATTGGCCATAAGCTGAAGCCGGTTGTCACCGTCGCCGGCAAAGGCCTGAACGAGAATGTACTCACTGAAATTGATCGCGCCCTGACTGATCACGAGTTTATCAAGATCAAATTAGCCGTGGGCGGTCGCGACCAGCGTCAGGCGGTATCCGAGGAATTGTGTGAGCGCACGGGCGCTGAAGCGGTGCAGTCCGTGGGCAACATGATCCTGATCCTCAGGCGGACCAAAAAACCCGACCCCAAACTGTCCAACCTGATTCGCCCTGTCGCCTGAACCGGGCAGGATTCGGCGGCAATATTACCTATCCCCCGGCCCTTCATTCGGAAGGCCTGTTTCGATATGATGTAAGCTGACAGCTGTACCTTTTTGAACAAAACAAAGGAGTCGGCATGGGGAAAGTCTTCGAGTTCCCATCACAGCAAGTGCAAGGCCTGGCCTATCTGGACCGGCAACTGCGCTGTCTTCTGGAAAAAAAGGGCGCCGATCAGCAACTGATCGACTTTGCCGCCACGCAACTCATCGACATCTACGGCCAATTAAGTGCATCTGAGCAGTATCTGTTTTCCCTGCGACTCCCCTGCGGCATGACGGCAGGACAAAGAGAAGACCTGAACAGGCAAGTCAACGCGGGACTGGAAGACATCCGTCAGGAGAACCATGCCATGATGATAAAACTGGTGGCGCAGCTGGTGCTGGCCCAGGTTCGGCTGTATCAGTTGGAAAGAGCCGAGGAGACTCTCAGCTAAGCGCGACTCAGATGTGCTGTACCTGATCGATTTCGTACTCAATATCGCCACCGGGAGCCCGCACCAGGACCACATCCCCCTCCTGCTTGCCAATCATCGCCCTGGCAATGGGTGAACCAATTGAAATGAGATTGAGTTTCACGTTGGCCTCGTCCTGACCCACGATACGGTAGGTCACCGTTTCATCGGTCTCGACATTGACCAGGTCGACCGTCGTTCCGAAGATTACCTTGCCCGTTTTGGGAATGGAGGTGACATCAATCACCTGGGCGCCGGCCAGCTTTGATTCGATTTCAGCGATGCGACCCTCGGCAAAACTCTGCTGTTCACGGGCAGCGTGATACTCGGCATTTTCCTTGAGGTCACCGTGTTCCCGGGCTTCGGCTATCGCCTGAATAATGGCCGGCCGCTCAACTCGTTTCAAGTGTTCCAGCTCCGCGCGCAGCGCTACCTCACCGGCCGATGTCATTGGTACGTTGCTCATGCTCGTATACTCCCGTGCAGGTCCTGCAATCGACGGACCTTCTTATCGCCTTCCTGTTTAAGTGACATGCAAATCGCCTCGGCCGCCGTCAGGGTAGTGGTATAAAACACCCGATGGGCCTCAGCACTGGCGCGAATAGGCGCCGAGTCAGCAATAGCCCGACGACCCTCCGTGGTATTAATAATCAGGTCGGCCTCATCATTCTTAATCATATCCACAATATGCGGGCGCCCTTCCAGCACCTTGTTGATTCGCCTGACCTCAAGGCCGGCAGCCTCCAATGCATCGGCGGTACCGCCGGTGGCAGCCAGGGAAAACCCGAGGTCTGCCAGGTTGCGAGCCACTTCAACTGCACCGGGCTTATCGACGTCGCGCACACTGATCAGGGCCGTACCACTGGTGGGCGGTGGTGCGCCGGCAGCCAATTGCGCCTTCGCATAGGCACTGGGGAAGTTGTCTCCCGTGCCCATGACTTCGCCGGTAGATTTCATTTCTGGCCCGAGGATAGGGTCGACGCCGGGGAACTTGTTAAAGGGCATCACCGCCTCTTTCACAGAGAAATACGGCGGCACAATTTCCTTGGTAAACCCCTGCGACTGTAGGGTCTGGCCCACCATACAACGCGCAGCGATCTTCGCCAATGAGGTACCTATACACTTGGAAACAAAGGGTACGGTGCGAGACGCCCGCGGGTTGACCTCAATGACATAAATCTCGTTATCCTGCCAGGCCAATTGCACGTTCATCAAACCCTTAACACCCAACTCCAGGGCCATTTGTTTGATCTGCTCGCGCATCTCATCCTGCACCTCCGGGTCCAGGCTGTAGGGTGGCAATGAACAGGCCGAGTCACCAGAGTGAACGCCTGCCTGCTCAATATGCTGCATGATGGCGCCAATGACGACCTCTTCCCCGTCCGAGACTGCGTCCACATCCACTTCAATAGCCGCACTCAAAAAGCTGTCCAGCAACACCGGGGAATCATCGGAGGCCTGCACCGCATTGTGCATATAACGCAGAAGGTCCTCTTCCCGGTAAACGATTTCCATGGCCCTGCCACCCAATACATAGGAGGGGCGAACCACCAGGGGATAGCCAATTTTTCCCGCCGCCGCGACTGCTTCATCGGTACTGCGCACGGTCGTATTGTTGGGCTGCTTCAATTTCAGCTTCTGGATCATGTGTTGAAAGCGCTCGCGATCCTCCGCTCTGTCGATAGCATCCGGCGTGGTACCAATGATCGGTACACCCTGCTCTTCCAGTGCCTGAGCGAGCTTCAACGGTGTCTGGCCGCCAAATTGCACAATAACGCCCTTGGGTTTTTCCAGCGCGACAATTTCGAGCACGTCCTCCAGGGTCACCGACTCGAAATACAGGCGATCCGACGTATCGTAATCCGTGGAGACCGTTTCCGGGTTACAGTTAACCATAATGGTTTCGTAGCCATCTTCACGCATCGCCAGGACCGCGTGCACACAGCAATAATCAAACTCAATGCCCTGGCCAATTCGGTTGGGACCACCGCCCAATACCAGAATTTTTTCCCGATCTGTGGGTGCCGCCTCGCACTCCTCCTCGTAGGTAGAGTACATATAGGCCGTTGCCGAAGCGAATTCGGCCGCGCAGGTATCGACGCGCTTGTAGACGGGGCGGATATCCAGACTGTGGCGATGATCACGCACTTCCTGCTCGCTGGCATTGAGCAACACCGCGAGTCGGGCGTCAGCGAACCCCTTGCGTTTGAGGGAGAACATCTGGCTATAGGGCATATCTGACAGGTTGACTTTCTTGAGACCATTCTCAGTCTCAATAATGTCCTTGATCTGCACCAGAAACCAGGGATCGACACCCGAGAGTTTATACACCTCGTCGACACTCATGCCGGCGCGGAAGGCATCGCCCAGATACCAGATACGATCCGGCCCGGGGTTGGTCAACTCGGAGATCAACTCATCCCTGAGATCAGGATTGTGGACATCAATCATGTGTTCGAAGCCAGAGGAACCCACTTCCAGGCCGCGCAAGGCTTTCTGCATAGACTCCTGGAACGTGCGACCAATGGCCATGACCTCGCCCACAGACTTCATCTGGGTTGTCAGGCGAGAGTCTGCAGCCTCGAATTTCTCAAACGCGAAACGGGGTATTTTCGTCACAACGTAATCAATAGAGGGCTCAAAGGAGGCCGGCGTGGCACCGCCAGTGATATCGTTCTGCAATTCATCCAGGGTATAACCGATCGCCAGCTTGGCGGCGACTCTGGCAATAGGAAAGCCGGTCGCCTTGGAGGCCAGCGCCGATGACCGCGATACCCGGGGATTCATTTCGATGATAACCATCCGGCCGGTTTCCGGATCCTGGCCGAACTGAACGTTGGAACCACCCGTTTCGACACCGATCTCCCGCAATACCGCCAGCGAGGCGTTGCGCATGATCTGGTATTCCTTGTCGGTCAGGGTCTGGGCAGGTGCGACCGTAATCGAATCGCCTGTATGCACACCCATGGCGTCAAAATTTTCGATAGCGCAGACAATAATGCAGTTGTCATTTTTGTCCCGCACCACTTCCATTTCGAATTCTTTCCAGCCAATCAGGGACTCATCAATAAGCAGCTCTGTGGTCGGGGAAAGATCCAGGCCGCGGGTACAAATCGTCTCGAATTCATCGCGGTTGTAGGCGATGCCGCCACCGGATCCACCCATGGTAAAAGAGGGGCGAATAATGCAGGGAAAGCCAATCTGGTCGAGCACCTGATAGGCCTCTTCCATACTGTGAGCGGTCGCCGAACGCGGTGTGGCCAAGCCAATACGCTTCATCGCATCATCAAACAACTGGCGATCTTCCGCCATGTCGATGGCTTCAGCCGTCGCGCCGATCATCTCGACACCATGCGCTTCCAACACCCCTTCCCGGGCCAGATCCAGCGCACAGTTGAGGGCCGTCTGCCCCCCCATGGTCGGCAACAGGACATCGGGCTTTTCGGTTTCGATGATGCGGGCTACGGTCTGCCACTCGATCGGTTCGATATAGGTCGCATCCGCCATTGACGGGTCCGTCATAATCGTCGCCGGGTTGGAGTTCACCAGGATCACCCGGTAACCCTCTTCACGCAGGGCTTTACAAGCCTGTGCGCCCGAGTAGTCAAATTCGCAGGCCTGGCCAATAATAATGGGGCCTGCACCCAGTATCAGGACGCTTTCAATGTCGGTTCTTTTTGGCATAGGGCGTTAACTTTTTCCTGCGCGAGCTGATATTAATTCAATAAAATGGTCAAACAGTGGCGCCGCATCATGCGGGCCGGGGCTGGCTTCGGGGTGCCCCTGAAAACTGAATGCGGCCTTGTCTGTGCGGTGCATGCCCTGTAAAGACTGGTCAAACAGGGATTTGTGCGTAACGCGAAGATTGTCCGGGAGGCTGCTCTCATCCACGGCAAAACCGTGATTCTGACTGGTAATCAACACCGTGCCATCTTCGAGGTTCTGCACCGGGTGATTGGCGCCGTGATGGCCAAATTTCATCTTTACCGTCGCAGCCCCGCTGGCGAGCCCCAGCAACTGATGCCCGAGACAGATGCCGAACACCGGTACATCTGTTGCCAAAACTTCTCTGATCGCCGCGATAGCGTAATCGCAGGGCTCCGGGTCGCCCGGCCCATTCGATAGAAATACGCCGTCGGGGTTCATCGCCAGTACGTCCGCGGCGGGGGTCTGTGCGGGCACGACGGTCAGCCTACAACCGCGATCAACCAGCATTCTCAGGATATTGCGTTTTACGCCATAGTCATAGGCCACCACATGCCAGGGCAATTCTTCCAGCGGGCGCTCGCTGTGGCCGACATTCCACTCCCAACTGCCTTCGGTGGTGGTATAGGCCTTCTCGACGGTGACCTCTCTGGCCAAATCCATCCCCTTGAGGCCGGCAAACCCTCTGGCCTTAGCCAACGCTTGTGTTTCATCCACGTCGTCGCCCGCCATCAGGCAGCCACTCTGCGCACCTTTCTCCCTGAGTATGCGGGTAAGCCGGCGCGTATCGATGTCTGCGATGGCGACAATACCGTGACGCTGCAGATAGTCCTGCAGGTTTTCTTCACTGCGGTAATTACTGGCAAGCAGGGGCAGATCTCTGATAATCAGGCCAGCAGCCCAGATCGCCCGAGATTCTTCGTCTTCTGCGTTAATGCCGGTGTTGCCGATATGAGGGTAAGTCAGGGTCACCATCTGGCGCGCATAGGAGGGGTCTGTCAGGATTTCCTGATACCCACTCATCGCGGTATTAAATACCACTTCGCCGACCGAGGTGCCGGGAGCACCGATCGCCACGCCTTTGAAAATACTACCATCCTCAAGGGCCAATATGGCTGGACTGACCAAGCAAACCTCCATCAAACTACGGTGATAACCTTCGCCGCGCGCTCGAAAAAAAGCGAGATGGGAAGCCTCATCTCGCTTTTTTTCATAATTTCAGCTCTGGTTAATCACAAGGTACGGGATTCCCGGAGCGCAGGCCGGGCTTGTGAAATCTGGGCGGTGATTTTAGGCGATAGCAGGCTGACTGTCCAGCGTGTGAGGCCACCATAATGCCATTCCGAGCCAATTGTACGCCAAGCTGTACACCGTTAAAGCACTTGCTTTAAATACTCATCCGTCTATGATGGCGGCTGATTACATCAGACAGGGGTCACTATGGCCTACAGCAAGGGTAAAACAGCCGTTATCACCGGGGCTGGCTCGGGGATAGGCCGCGCACTGGCACAGCAACTCAATCGCGAGGGCTGCAAGCTGCTTTTAAGCGATATCGACCCCAAAGGCCTGGAAGGCACACTGCAATCACTGGAGCGTGCGGATGTCACCGCCGAGAGCCAGATATTGGACGTGTCGGACAAAAGTGCAGTACATACCTGGGCAGAAGACATCGCCGCCAAACAACACTCTGTAGATATCATGATCAATAACGCCGGCGTCGCCTTGATGGCCTCTGTCGAGGAAAGTGAGTACGCGGATATTGAGTGGATGATGAGCATTAACTTCTGGGGCGTCGTCTACGGCACCAAAGCCTTCCTGCCGTTACTCAGGAATAGCCCCCAGGGCCACCTGGTGAATGTCTCGTCCATATTTGGCATCGTCGGCATCCCCTCACAATCGGCCTACAACGCCGCCAAGTTTGCCGTGCGGGGCTTCACCGAGGCCCTGCGACACGAACTGGCCGGCAGCAACGTGCATGTTTGTTGCGTCCATCCGGGAGGGATCAAAACCAATATCGCCCGCAACGGCCGCACCAACAACGCGTCTATGACGGCAGACCAGCGCGGCGCCAATTTTGAAAAGATCGCCGGCACCACCGCCCAGTCAGCGGCAAAAGAGATTGTATCGGCCATCGAAAAACACAAGATTCGTTTGCTGATTGGCAATGACGCGCGCCTGCTCTCGCTATTGTCCCGCCTGTTCCCGGTTAACTACTCACGCTTCATTCCTGGCCTGCGTAAATCGGTAGTCTCACTGAGCTCATGAATTCAGACACGCTCGACAAGCCTGAAATCGGCGCTGGGGGCAATACGCGCCAGCGCCTGTTGCTGACCGCCCTGCAACTCTACGCCCGGGATGGTCTGCGAGCCGTGTCCCTGCGCAGCATCAGCGCTGCCGCCGGCTCCAAAAACTCGGCCGCCATGCACTACCATTTTGGCAACAAGTTGGGAGTAGTCGACGCCCTGGTCCACATGATTGCCGAGGAACTGGCCGCCATTGCCGCTGACATTCATGCGCAAATGCCCGGCCGCGGATCACTCAGGGAGGAATTTCGCAAATCGCTGTTGCCTCTGGTCACCCTGTCTCACAGCCAACCCTGGGGCGCTGATGCGGTCCGCTTCCTGTCCAGGGCCATCTCCGAAACCGATCCTGAAATTTCGGCAGCTATTAACCCTGTATCCAGGGACTTCTGGCAGAGAGTGGACAAAAGCCTGAGCCTATTGGTACCCAATTTACCCGACGAAATCCGTCAGCTACGCCTGATGTTTATGTCCGTCAACGTTATTCACGGCATCGCAGAAACTGCATCCCTGGCCTACACCCCGTTGGGGGACCTGAGCCATTTAAGAAACGAACAACTGCTGGACCACCTGGTGGATTATTTAATTGGCGGCTTGATGGCCCCCAGTCACGGCAGCAACCCATTCAACACAGAGAGAAGTCACTGATGACAGAGAGCACACAAGACCGGTTATTTGACCTGACCCTAAGCGATGAGCAACGCATGAATCGCGATAGCGTACAGCGCTTTGCGGCTGCCGAGATACGCTCACTATCCAAAGCCGCCGATGAAACCGGCGCAACACCCCAGGGCTTCCTGCAGAAATCCCTGGATCTGGGGCTGGCTCTGATGCCCATTGCGGAGGCACTGGGAGGCGCAGGCGTTGATCGCTCACCGGTATCCAATGCGCTGAATGCCGAGGATCTGGCGCACGGTGATTTGGGGATGGCGCTGGGCAGTATCAGCCCCCTGGCGCTGGTCAACACGGTACTGGACCAGGGCAGCGACGCACAACGGGAAAAATATCTACCACAATTTTGCGGCGACAGTTTTGTTCCTGCCACCACGGCACTCATGGAGCCCCGGGCGACCTTCGAACCCAGCGAACCGTCTTTTACCGCCACAGCCAATGCCGGGGGTTTCGAGCTTAATGGCAGTAAAGTCCTGGTGCCACTGGGGTTGGATGCGCAACTGATCCTGGTCATTGCGCAACTGGATGATCAGGGCGTGGCCGCATTCATTGTCGAAGGCAATCCCGCCGGCTTGAACCGTACGCCGGAAGAAAATATGGGCCTGCGCACACTGCAAACAGCCAGGCTGGATTTCACCGGCGTGCAGGTAGAAAAGAGCGCACTTCTGGGCGGCGGTCTGTTCGACCTGCAACGCTTTTTGGACCTGTCGCGTATCGGCATATGCGCCCTCGCTGTGGGCACTTGCCAGGCGGTACTGGACTATGTCAAAGACTACTGCAACGAGCGGATTGCCTTCGGTGAACCCATCACCAATCGACAGTCCGTCGCCTTCATGATCGCCGATATCGCTATCGAACTGGATGCCATGCGCTTGATGACCTGGCGGGCGGCCTCCCGCGCCGAACAGGGCCTGGACTTTCACGAACAGGCCTACCTTGCCAAAGTATTCTGCGGCGAACACGCCATGAAGATCGGCACCGACGGCGTGCAGTTGTTGGGTGGTCACGGCTTCTGTCGGGAGCATCCAGTAGAACAGTGGTACCGCAACCTCCGCGCTATCTCCATCCTCGAAGGCGTCGCCAGCGTTTAAGCCCACTGCAAACAAGGAGCAAAACCATGATCAATCTGGAAATAAACAAACAGCATCAGACAACGCTCGATCAACTCATGCAGGTTTCGGAGCACATGATTCGCCCGTACTCTCGCAAGTACGACAAAGAAGAGCACACCCTCCCAAAAGAAATGGAAGAAGTGGCCAAGCTTATCAGGGGGGGCGTTCCCGGCGGCGGCAAGAAAAAACCTGCCTCAGACGCGGTCGTCAACGGCGGCAATCTCGGCGCTGTAGTTGGCATGGAAGGCCTGTGCTGGGGCGACGTCGGCCTGTACCTGGGAATGCCGGGCAGCGGTCTCGGTAATGCGGCCATCAACGCTGTAGGTACCCCTGAGCAAGTAGAGAAATACGGCAGTTCCTACGCCGCCATGTGTATCACCGAACCGGGTACAGGTTCAGACTCCGCCAATATCAGTACCACGGCAGTAGCCGATGGCGATTACTGGGTACTGAACGGTGAGAAAATTTTTGTCACCGATGGCGACCGCTGTGACACCCTCGTTGTGTGGGCTACCCTGGACAAAAAACTGGGCAAGGCCGCGATCAAATCTTTTATTGTCGAAAAAGGCACGCCCGGCTGCGAAGTCGCCCGCCTTGAACACAAGATGGGTATCCGCGCCTCTGACACCGCGTCCATAAATTTCAACGACTGCCGTATTCCCAAAGAAAATATTCTGGGCAGCTCTGAAGTGGCCACCAACGCGGAGGAGCGCAAAAAAGCCTTCGGCGGTGTGATGCAGACCTTCGACAATACCCGCCCTCCGGTTGCAGCCATGGCCATTGGCGTGGGTCGAGCCGCCCTGGATCTAACCCGCAGCCTGCTTGAGAAAGAAGGCGTGGAACTGCGGTTCGACAAAAAGCCCGCCAATCTGTCAGCAGTGGAAGCTGAGCTCTACAAGATGGAAGCCGAATGGAACGCCGCGCGTCTACTGGTGCGCAAAGCGGCCTGGATGGCGGACAACAAGATGTCCAACTCCATGGAAGCGTCCATGTGCAAAGCCAAAGCCGGCCGTATGGGTAACTACGTTACACTGCGCTGCGTAGAGCTGTGCCAAAGTATCGGCTACAGTGAAAACGAACTGCTGGAAAAGTTTGCCCGGGATTCAAAAATTCTTGATATCTTCGAAGGCACACAACAGATACAGCAACTGATTGTCGCCCGCCGGGTTCTGGGTAAATCTTCCTCGGAGCTTAAATAGGCACGACGTAAACCGCCCACTATGAGGCCCTAATGACCCAACGGATGTCCCGACAACAGTTTACGGTGCTGATCGTGGGCCTGATGGCCACCGGTATCGGCCAGTCACTGGTGTTCGCTATCCTGCCACCCCTGGGTCGTGAGGTGCACCTCGGTGAGTTACAGATTACGTCCATCATTGCAGTTTCAGCGCTGGTTTTTGGCATTGCCTCACCGCGCTGGGGCCGACTCAGCGACCGGGTAGGCCGCAAGCCCATTATCATTGTCGGGCTATTAGGCTATACCGTGGGCACGGTGCTGTTTGCCAGCGTGTTCTATGCCGGACTTAGCGGCATAATCAGCGGCGGCTTATTATACGGTGTATTACTGTTGGCACGCTGCTGCCAGTCTGTGGTCATGTCCGCTACAAATCCTGCCAGCACCGCCTACGCTGCAGACCATAGTGGACTGGAGCAGCGCACCAAAACCATGGCCCGGCTGGGCACTGCCAGTAGCATGGGAACAATACTTGGCCCCGCCGTCAGCGGCGCGCTGGCTACGCTGGGACTACTCGCACCACTGTATTTTGCCGGTGCACTGGCCGCCGTCGCCGCCGTGCTGATTTGGCGTAAATTACCGCAAACCCCCGGGCCAGAATTACGTAGCCGCCAGGTGAGTATCAAGCTGCGTTATACCGATCCAAGAGTTGTTCGCTACCTGGGCGCCGCTATTGGATTGTTTGTAGGGTTTTCCGGCATCCAGCAGACGCTGGGATTCCAACTGCAGGACAAACTGGAACTGACAGGCATCGAAACGGCGCAAATGACCGGCGCTGCCCTGATGGTAGCAGCCATTTTCACCTTCACCACCCAGGTAACGGTGATGCAGAGGCTCAAGTTGTTACCCGCCCAGTTTATTCGGATCGGCCTGTTATCCCTGTTACTGGGTGCACTCTTTGTGGCCAATTTTGACAGTTTCTCCACGCTCGCCGTGGGAATGGCCTTTCTCGGGATGGGGACGGGAATGTGTGTACCGGCAATATCTGCAGGCGCGTCACTAGCGGTGGCACCCCAGGAACAGGGCGCGATTGCTGGCTTAGTCAGTTCCTGCCCCGCCATTGGCTTTTCTGTCGGCCCAATCTGCGCAGGCGCGCTCTATCAGATTCACGGGCCACTGGCACCCTTGTTCAGCGCCAGCGTTTTCTTTCTTGTGCTAGTCACCCTGGTGCTTTCAGAGCGCTTTGGCCAGCGGTAACGCGACAGTGGCGATAGCACCGCGCTGATCCACGCGATTTTCCAGGGTCAAATATCCTTTATGCGCTTCGGCAATCTGCCGACAAAGCACCAGGCCAACACCTGAACCCTTGGGCTTTGTTGTATAAAACGGCACAAATAAATTCGCCGGATTGGCGATACCCTGCCCCTGGTCACTGATGACAATTTGGCAGCGTTCGGCGGTGCAACTACAGCGCAGTGTGACAGTCTCAGCGTCACCACTGCTGGCTTCGAATGCATTTTTGAGGAGATTAATCAGCAATTGTTCTATTAAAACCGGGTCAGCCACCAGCGTGAATTCCGGCACTGGCTCAGCCAAAATCAGCGGTCTGTCGGCAAAAAGTTTCGCGGTTTTCTGCACTAAAGCAGCTAAGGAAAACTCACTCATCACCGGGGTGGGCAAACGCGCGATTCTGGCATACTCTGCAATAAAACCCGTCAAGTCATCCGCTCGGCGGGCAATCAGTTCCATTCCCTCAGCAAAGTCTTCATCTTTGGCGGGCACATCCCCACGCTGTAGTTTTGTCAGCAGCATCTGGCTAATCGAGGAAATTGGCGTCAGGGAGTTGTTCACCTCGTGCGCAATCACTCGTATCAGACTTCGCCAGGCGCGGGACTCTTCCTCGCTCAATACCTGCTTCAAATCGGTAATAAACAGTAATTTACCGGGACGACCACGATAACGATATTCCTGCCATGCAATCTGCCAACGCCCTTCAGCGCCGGGAAAACGAAAATCAAGCAAGCTGGGTTCTGTACTGTACGCCAGTTCGGCAAAAGCGGTGTCGGCAAAGGGCTGGTCAATTAATGACTGGGCAGGGAGATCAAGTAATCGGGCAGCCTGCGGGTTCACCAGGCGTATTCTCTGGTCGCTGTCGAAGGCCAGTATCGCGACATTAATCTGCGAAATTATCTTTGTCAGCAATGTGCGCAGTTCCTCTTCCTGCTGATGGCTGTCTTGCAACTGACTCGCAAGGGCATTTACCTGCAGGTACAACTCGCCCAGATCCCCGGATTCACGCGAACGACTGGAACGAAAGGCATAGTCTTCCAGACGTATTGCTTCCACCAGCGTACTGAGCGTGCGCAGGTGATACAGAAAATTCTGTCTTACCAGGTTTGCCATTACCAGCACCCAGGTCAATACCAGGCCGGTGATCATCATCTTCGAAAAAAGCCCCTGCCCACTGACGACCCAGAAATAGACCAGCAGAGCAATACTCGGCAGAGCGACCAGCAGACTGAAGAGGTACAGGCGATAGTCGCTGGCGACAGCGTATTCAGGTGCCTTGTCGCGCTGGCTGTAATACTTGTTCAATCGGACAGGCCGAATTTTTCAAGACGTCGGTACAGCGCGGAACGGCTTAGCCCCAGGGCTTCGGCCACCGTTTCTGCCTGACCCTGATGCCGTTTCATGGCCTGCTCGATCAACCAGCGCTCAGACTCTTCCAGCGTCATACGCTCCATGTCCCCTCCCGACCTCACCCCCGTAGAGGGGCTCATATTCCCCGCCAACTGAAGATCCTCCGCAGAGATCTCCGGGCCACTGCACAGCAGGACACTGCGCTCAACAACATGATGCAGCTCGCGGATATTTCCCGGCCAGGCATAGTCTCGCATCGCCGCAAGTGCCGACGTTGAAAAAGCGGCAGCCTGGCTGTCATAGCGCTGCAGGGCAGCTTCCAGAAACGTCTGGGCCAGCGCCGCAATATCCTCCTGACGCTCTCGCAAGGGGGGAATATGCAGAGTGACCCCATTCAACCTGAACAGTAAGTCCCGCCTAAAGCCCTGCTGTTCGATCAGACTATCCAGATCCGCATTTGTCGCAGAGACAATGCGCACGTCGGCTTTGCGCAGCCGGGAACTGCCCAGGCGCTCGTAGTGGTGTTCCTCCAGCAGCCGCAACAATTTAGCCTGCTGGCTGATGGGCGTATTCGCGATTTCATCCAGAAACAGCGTACCGCCCTCGGCCAACTCCACCCTGCCGACACGCTCGCGACCAGCATCCGTAAAGGCGCCTTTTACATGACCAAACATCTCACTTTCAAATACCTGCTCGGCGATGCCTCCCATATTCACTGTCATGAGCGTCGCATCGGCGCGGTGGGAGTACCGGTGAATGTACTGGGCCAGCAGGGTTTTACCGGTACCATTCTCACCGGTAATGAGAATGGGCATATCGCTGGCAGCTACCCGACGGGCGCTGGCCAACAATTGCTGCATGGCGGGAGACTCCGCCACCGGTGAACTCCCCGCGCCCAGTTCCTTACGCAACAGGCGGTTCTCTGCTCTGAGCAGCCGTTGTTTCTGGCGGCTTTCCCGCAGATTCAATTGGGAGCGTATGATTGCCAGCAGGCGTTCGTTCTTCCAGGGCTTTTCCAGGAAATCCACCGCGCCGCGGCGCATCGCCTCCACCGCAAGATTAATACTGGCCCAGCCGGTCATCACAACAATGGGCAGATTTTCATCGCGCTCTCGCAGCGCAGAAATAAGTTCCAGGCCTTCCATGCCCGACGTCGTGTCCTGGCAGTAGTTCATGTCTACCAGGGCCAGATCGATAGAAGCTTCATCCAGTGCGGACAAGGCTTCGGCCGGGGAGGATGCACCCACAGAAGCCAGCCCTTCACTTTTTAACAGCAGCGCCGCTGATGTGCGAATACTGGCGTCGTCGTCGGCGATCAATATTGTCATCGGCGCTCCATCATCTTTACTCATAGTGTAATGCAGCGGCGGGCTCCATCGCTGTCATTTTGCGTGCGGGCAGGTAACTGGCTCCCAGCACCAGAACCGCCATTATCGACGTAATGATAATAACAATGCTGACCATGGAATCCAGCAAATTGGGGTATTGGGCTGTCAACAACCAGCTGGCCGCCACCGCACCGCTGCCACCCACCAATGCCCCAACCAACAAATACCAGCCACCCTGTCGCAAAAACACCTTAACCGTAGCACCGTCTGTTTGCCCCAGGGCCCTGCGTATGCCCATTTCACGGGTGCGCAACAGCACACTGCGAGACACCACGCCGTAGATACCCGTACCTGCCAGCACCAACGCCACCAGGGCAACAATCACAAACAGCTCACTCAAGGTTTTGAGTATGCGTGTATTGAGCGACATCGACTCCGTGATTGGCCGCAGCATGTTCACCGCCAGATTCCGATCTACCCGGGCCACAGCCGCTCTCACCGTCCGCTCATAGAGCTTGGGGAGCGTGTCAAAACGCACCACGATATAGGTGAATGCCGCTGTGAACTGCGCGAGGGGTTGGTAGATCGAGGTAAGCCCCTTGGAGCGACCAAAAGTCTGCCCCTGGTCTATATGGGAGACCACCCCGACAATGGTCAGCCACTGTTGCGCCCTGGCTGAGTCATCCCCTTCCGCATTGATCTGCAGGCGCTTGCCCAGCGCAGATTCACCCGGCCAATAGCGCTCTGCCACCTCCTGCCCAATGATGGTCACTGCCAGTCCATCTGCCGTATCGCTGCTATTGAAATAGCGCCCCTCCAGCAGGGGAACTTCCAGAGTCTGGAAGTAATCAATAGCAATGGGGATATTCTGGGTTTTAGGCCACTGCCCGCTCTCGCGAAGATCGCGATGTTCGATATTAAAGCTGGTATGCCACAGGCCCATCCCCGGGAGAGAGGTAGTAAACGTGGCGGCCACTATTTCGGGCGCCTCCTCCAGCTCATGCTGCAAATTCTGCAGAAACTGGTAACGTGCCGCCTCCTCTTTATACTGCTGCATATCAAACTGCATCAGTCCGGACACGGTATTCTCTGTGTTGACACCAAAATCCATGGCACTGGCCAGGTTCACCGCGGCTACAAAGGCGCCGCTGAGAATCAACAAAAAGAAGGAACAGACGACTTCCGCACCCACCAGGGACCTGGCCATCTTGTTACTGCCTTTACTGGCCACCCCTTTGCCACTGCCGCTGAGCGCGGTATTGATCTCCAGGCTTGAAGCACGCCAGGCCGGAACACCCCCGGCGAGCGCCCAGATAAGAAGCGTACAGGCCATCGTCAGAGCATAGACATCCGGGCTGATATCAAAGCGCATCCAGAAGGGCAGATAGGTGGAGCCCACCACGACCTCCGTCTGGTACTGGACAAACTGCGCACCATAACTGCCCAGCCACAGCCCCAGTACCCCTCCGGCCAGGGAAATAATCAGCGACTCCAGCATCACCTGCCGAATAATACGGGCCCGCGATCCCCCCAGCGCACTGCGAACCACCAGCTCCTGGCTGCGCTCATTCGCCCTGACCAGCAGCAGGTTGCCCACGTTGAGACAGGCCAACAACAGTATGGAAAACGCCGCGGCCATCATCACCAGGTTCATCACACCAAAATCGCTCACAGCGGCCGCGTTGATATAAGGGACTGCCTTGGCCGTGACATTTTCATAGTGCTCGGGAAACTCGGTCGATAACCGGGCCAGTATCGCCGCGACATCACCACTGGCGTCGTCAATACTCACGCCCTTCTTGAGAATGCCAATGGGTGTAAAGTGATTACTGTGATCTCCCGGTGGGCTATTGGGCTGTAACCTCGGCGCCCGCCACAGGTGATGGTCGGTGGGGTAACGAAAACCCTCTGGCAAAACGCCCACTACGGTGTGTGGCTCACTGTTGATATGTACCCTGTAACCAATGATATCCTCGCGACCGGAAAAATAGTTTTGCCACAGGTCGTAGCCCACCAGCAGGACGGGGTCGGCGCCAGGTACATTGTCGGCGTCCTCCAGGAGTCGTCCCAGATGTGGCTCCACACCGGTCAAGCGCAATAATTCAGGCTCGATTTCCGACCCCCAGGGCGCCTCGGTTATCTCGCCGTCATTAAGTACCAGGGAACCGTGGATTCGAGCAAAGCCCAGATGGTCAAAACTGACGCTATCGGCCTTAAGTCTCTGCAGGGTATCGGCGTGGACCTGATCCCCCCTGAGCAGGGCACCCGTATCCTTCTGCATTAATTGCAGGGCGACGTAGCGGTCGCCGTTGGGCAGCGGAATGGGCTCCAGCCCCTGGTTTCTCACCAGCACATAAATCGTCAGCGCAAGGGCCAATGCCAGCGAAATAACAAGCACACACAGAGCAGCAAAGCCCGGCGACCTGGCGAGCAGGCGCAGGGTATAGCGCAAGTCAAACCAGAGGGAGCTCATCATGCCACCTCACCGGCCGATGCGCGTTGTGCTGAAACCGTGCTCTGGTCATCAAAGACCTTGCCATCCGACAACGTCACCTGGCGCAGGGCCTGTTCCGCCGAACGGGGGTCGTGTGTCACCATACAAATGGTACTTCCCTGGCTATGTAATTCCTGCAGGAGCTCCATCACCATGGCGGCATTTTTTGAATCGAGGTTTCCCGTGGGCTCATCCGCGAGCAGCACTTTGGGTGAACCCGCCAACGCCCGAGCAATGGCAACGCGCTGTTGCTGACCACCAGATAGTTGCGCGGGGAAATGGCCTGCGCGGTGCGACATATCAACGCGCTCCAGTGCGCTGATAACCCGCTCTTTACGCTGAGCAGAAGACAGGTCGCTACGATAGGTCATCGGCAACTCGACGTTCTCGTATACACTCATATCGCTGATCAGGTTAAAGGCCTGAAAGATGAAACCGATATCCCGATTGCGGATCGCCGCCCGCTGATTGGCACTGAGCGCAGAAACATTCTGGCCGGCCAACTCATAACTGCCTGCGGTACTGACGTCCAGCAAGCCCATCAGTGACAACAGGGTAGACTTGCCACAGCCTGAGGGCCCACTGATCGAAACGTATTCGCCTTCCTTGATACTCAGGTGAATATCATTCAGCGCCCAGGTCTCGAGCTCCTGCGTATAGAAAATTTTGCTGATGCCCTGCAGTTCAATCAGTGCCGTGTCAGTCATGGTATTCCCTCAATCGAGTAAAATTCTTGCGTGCTTCTGCCAGTCGCTGCTGTCAGATAAGATAATCTGGTCCCCGGCGGCGAGGCCGTCGAGAATCTGTATTTTCTTGACCGAAGAACGACCCGTTTTCACCGAGGTGCGTTCAGCGTAACTACTGTCTTCACCGATACGATAGAGGCTGATATCACTGCCTGCCCTGCCGTAACTGGGTTTCGCTACCATCAGGGTGTCGCGCAGTTTAGCGATAGAAATTGTGCCCTCGACCTGTAACTCGGGGCGTGCTCCCCGGGGCAGAGGGCCGGTCAATTCGACGTCGACAACAACGGTGCCCTCGCTGACGGCGGGGTCAATGCGACTGACAATACCGGGCACGACACCGTCCCGCGTATCGACAACCACACCTTGCCCCTGTGCAATTTCTCCCGCCCGCCGGGCCAGTATTTTCAGCTCCGCATAGAGCTGGTCCTGTCGGGCGATTTTGGCTATCTGTCCGCCCGCTGACAGTCTCTGGCCAATCTCCAGATCCATCTGCTGCACCACGCCGTCCATACCGGCTCGCACCGTGAGCGCATCGACTTTGCCTCTCGCCCGATCCAGCGCCTTGGAGAATTGCTTCACCTTGGCCTCGCGGGCGGCTAACTGGGTGACGATGTTGGCCTGACTCTTCTCCAGACGCTCGTTTTCGATCAACTGGCTTGCCCGCAGCTGCTCTACTTCCAACTGGGTGCGACGGTAATCGATATCGGCAATGAGGCTGGCGGTCTCTCGCAACTGGGTCTCGGCGTCCAATTTGAGCAGTGCGCTCTCGTAGGCAAAGCGGGCGCGTAATGCGACCGATTTCTGGTTCAGTATCTGGTTTTCCAGATCAACACCGTAGGAAACCAGGTCGGCCCTGGCACCTTCCAGTGCGGACAGCGCTTCTTCTGCGGCATTGACCAGTTCGGGATTACTGAGCTCAACCACCACCTGGCCTTCAGTGACGCTTTCGCCAGCGCGTTTGTGTACCGCCGAAACCCTGCCTTCAACCTGCGAGGCAATCCACTGCATGGAGCTGGAGAGCAAAACACCGTTGCCGCTGACCTCGATGTCCATATCACCCCGCTGCACGGTATCCAGGCGCAGACTACTGCGATCAACACGGCGCGTACCCATATCAACCGTGAAAAACAGCCACAGCAGCACTGCTGCAATCACTGCTGACAGCGATACACCTACAATGCGCTTGTTCGTCGTACGTGGTTTTGTCCTGACTCGATCCATCTAGATGACACTCTTTGCTCTCTACGTACTGATAGAGAGCAAATTGCATGCCAAAATTTAAGCCATTGTTTTTAATGGACTTTATTATAATCGCCAATCTTGAAATGGATGTAAATCCCAAAACTGGGACAGGCCAGTCCCACTAGCGGAAAATAGAAGTGAGCAACTGAAAAAGAAAAGAAGGGAGATCGGGCGCCGAATCAGCGCGACGTGAGCCTTATCCGCTAGCGGACAATACGCTCTAGCGCCTCTCTAAGATTGACCGGGATAGCGACAGACTTATTGGCAGCACGTTCGACAAACACATGCACAAAGTGACCGTGGGCCACTGCGGCCTCAACCCCGACCTTGAAGATCGCGATACCGTACTGCACCGAACTGTTTCCCAGGCGGTCGACTCGCACGGCTGCTTCTATCGGCTCCGGATAAGCGATAGGGGCATGATACTCACAGCCCGAATTCACCACAAAGCCAACGATATTGCCGTCGGTGATATCCAGGCCACCCTCTTCAATTAAATACCGATTGGCAGCAGTGTCGAAGTAGGAGTAATACATCACATTGTTAACATGACCGTAGATGTCATTATCGCTCCACCGGGTACTGATCGGGTAGATCACCTTGTAGTCTGCGCGGGTGGGAATAGATGAATCACTCATTAGTAGGCGGCCCGATAAATAGACAGCGCATCTTCATAGGCTACTTCTCTGGGGTTGTTCACCAACAGCCGCTGCTGCAGCATCGCATCCTGCGCCAGCATCTCCAGGTCAGCTTCCTTTACGCCCGCCTCAGACAAGGTAGCGGGAAGTGATACGTCTTTAATCAAAGTGCACAAACCACTGATCAAGGCGGCGGTCTTCGCCTCATCGCTTCCCACGATAGCCTCCCCCGCAACCAGTTCGGCAAGTTCAGCATAGAGGTGACTCGCTTCGGACATATTGAATTCCAGTACCGAGGGCAATACCAGCGAGTTACTGAGCCCGTGGGGGATATGGTAGTGCCCTCCCAGAGGGTAAGCCAGGGCGTGAACCGCTGCGACAGGTGCATTGGCGAATGCCTGCCCCGCCAGCATGGCCCCGATCAGCATATTCGCCCGTGCCTCACGATTGCCGCCTTCCAGAACGGCGGTACGAATATTACGGGATAACAAGGTGAGCGCCTGCCGGGCAAGGTGGTCCGACAGCGGGTTTTTACGGTGGAGGGAGGTATAAGCCTCAATAGCATGAACCATAGCATCCACCCCCGTCATAGCCGTCACCGCTGGGGGTAAACCCAGGGTCAGGTCTGCATCCAGTACGGCAACATCGGGCAACAACACCACCGATGAGACCCCCGCCTTGGTGGTAGCACCTGTGGTTATCACGGCCACCGGAGTCACTTCTGAGCCGGTACCGGCGGTGGTAGGCACCAGTATCAGTGGCAGCCTGGATCCCACTACCTGGTCTACACCATAGAGCTCCGGCAGTGTCTGATGCCCGGCACCCAGTACAGCGACGACCTTGGCGACATCCATGGAACTGCCGCCGCCCACGGCTATCACACCATCTACATCCTGTGACGAGGCCAGATCTGCGGCCGCCAGAACTACCGCCTCTGGCGGATCTTCTTTTACGCCATCGAACAACACCGGGGTCAAGCCGGCCGCCTGCAGGGCAGCCTGCACTGGCGCAATCAGACCGATGGAAACCAGACCGGGGTCGGTCACCAACAGAGGCCGACTGACACCCAATGCCTGACACTCCTGTGCCAACAGCAAGGCGCTACCGCCGCCGCTGACAATGCGCGGCGCCGTATTAAATACAAAAGCTTCCATCAGTGCTCCCCCGGGTCGGCCTGCACGGTGATTAGAAATTCATGATGACCTTGCCGCGTGCCCGGCGTTCGATCAGGCAATTAAAGGCCTGTTCGTACTGGTCGATCGAAAAGCTGTCGGTCACCACCGGGCTCAATTTCCCCTCGGCGAACAACGCCCACAGCGCTTCGATGTTTTTCAGGTTCTGCTCCGGCTCTTCTGCGGAGAACCGCCCCCAGAACACCCCGACCAGCGAGCAACCTTTCAACAGCGTAAGGTTCAGTGGAATCTTGGGTATGGGTCCACTGGCAAAGCCGATCACCAGATAGCGACCATTCCAGGCCATGCCGCGAATCGCCGGCTCGGCATAATCGCCCCCTACTGGATCATAGACCACATCGACGCCCTTGCCACCGGTCAGCTCCTTGATTCTGTCTTTCAGGGACTCTTCATTGTAGTTAATCACCTCGTCTGCACCCAGCGACTTACACAATTCCAGCTTCTCAGCGGTACTGGCGGCAGCGATAACTTTCGCTCCCATCAGTTTGCCCAATTCTATGGCAGTCGTACCCACACCCCCGGCGGCACCCAACACCAGCAGGGTTTCTCCCGCCTTTAAGTTGGCGCGTTGCTTCAGAGCATAGTAAGAGGTGAAGTAGGTAATGCTCACTCCGGCCGCCTGCTCAAAGCTCAGCCCCTGGGGCATGGGGAATGTCGCGAATTCATTGACGGCAATCTGCTCACAAAAAGCGCCTGCGGCCCCCATGGAGATCACTTTGTCGCCCACTTTGAAGCGCGTAACATTGGCACCCACTGCAGCCACTTCGCCGGAGCATTCACCACCGGGGATAAAAGGCATCTCTGGCTGTATCTGGTACTTACCCTGGATAATCAGCACGTCGGGGAAGTTCAGGCCGGCGGCCTTCACGTTAATCAGTACATCGTGATCACCCAATTCCGGGTTGGGCCAATCCTGCGCCAATTCCAATTTGTCGGCCAGGCCATGCTCTTTACATATCAATGCTTTCATCTCGATCTCCTGCTACGCATCTTATAAACGGGGGTTATTAAAACAAATACGGCGCCCTGAGGCGCCGTATTTTTTCAAAGCAGCTTATCAGGCGACTTCGAACAAGCCAGCAGCACCCATACCGCCGCCAACACACATGGTAACAACCACGTATTTGACGCCGCGGCGCTTACCTTCGATCAAGGCGTGACCGATCATGCGTGAACCACTCATGCCATAGGGATGCCCAATGGAGATCGCGCCGCCATTGACGTTCAACTTGTCATTGTCGATGCCCAACTGGTCGCGGCAGTATATAACCTGTACCGCAAACGCTTCGTTGAGTTCCCACAGACCAATATCATTAACCGTCAGGCCGTGCTGCTTCAGCAACTTGGGCACTGCGAAGACAGGGCCAATGCCCATCTCATCAGGCTGACAACCGGCAACAGCCATACCGCGGTAAATACCCAGAGGCTCGAAACCTTCGCGCTCGGCGACTTTTGAGTCCATCAGCAGCTGTGCAGAAGAACCATCGGACAACTGAGAAGCGTTACCCGCCGTAATCGTGCCGCCTTCAACAACAGTCTTCAGACCAGCCAGGGCTTCAGGCGTGGTGGCGCGCAGGCCCTCATCCTTGGAAACAGTGGCTTCCATCTCGGAGGCTTCGCCGGTTTCCTTGTTCCAGACGGTACGCTTGCACGTGACGTCTACCAGTTCATCATCATACTTACCGGCTTCATAAGCGGCAGCTGTACGGGCCTGTGACTCAGCGCCCAGCTCGTCCATCTGCTCGCGAGTAACGCCGTAACGCTGACCGACCAGCTCTGCGGTTTGCAACATGGGCATAAAGATATCGGGCGCAACGGCCAACAACTCCTCATCCACCATGCGGTGCAGGTTCATGTGCTCGTTCTGGACCAGCGAAATTGACTCCAGACCACCGCCAATTGCGACATCCTGACCGTCATGCATGATCTGTTTTGCCGCTGTCGCTACCGCCATCAGGCCCGAAGAACACTGACGATCAATCGTCATACCCGAAACGCTGACAGGCAGCCCGGCACGCAGTGCGATCTGGCGCGCCACGTTGGAACCCGTCGCGCCCTGCTGCAGTGCGCTACCCATGATGACATCTTCAATACGTGCGGGGTCAATACCTGCGCGCTTGACGACTTCAGCGACCGAGGCAGCGCCGAGGCTGGCGCCAGCCAGATTATTGAAACCACCGCGATAGGCTTTACCAATCGGCGTACGTGCTGTTGATACAATAACTGCTTCTTTCATTTCTGATCTCCTTTACAGGACCACTCACATGGCAGCCCCGAAATAATAGTGTGGCTTAGCCCAGGTCTACACCCAGACCCGCTGCTGCCTTACCGGTAAACTTGACGGTTTGCTCAAAACCCGCCTGGGGTACTGCTTCGCCTTCGGTGGCTGTAATGGCCTCCCAGTTGGCGGCAATGCCTTCGGGCGTCTGGTCTTCAGGGGCCAACCAGGCGCCATCAGATTCAACAATTTTGGCCACTGCATAGGCGCCTGCACCGGCAGCCAGAATAGTGCGGTTAGGGGCGTCTTCACTGACCAGATAGAGTACCGCCGGGGTCACTGTTTCCGGGGTGAGCAGGTCAAAGGCTTTTTCAGGAATAAGACCTTCCGTCATACGCGTACCGGCCGTGGGTGCCAGGGCATTCACCTTGATGTTGTATTTGGCGCCTTCCTGAACCAGGGTATTCATCAGGCCGATGACACCCATCTTGGCTGAGCCGTAGTTGGCCTGGCCAAAGTTGCCGTACAGGCCGCTGGAGGACGTCGTGACGACGATACGACCATAGGCCTGGTCACGCATAACATTCCAACACGCCTTGGTGCAGTTCACTGTGCCCATCAGGTGCACGTCTACAACCAGTTTGAAGTCATCCAGGCTGCCTTTGGCAAAACTTTTGTCCCGCAGAATGCCTGCATTGTTCACCAGAATATCGATACGACCCCAGGCATCCATGGTCTGCTTGACCATCGCCTCGACTTCATCATATTTGGCAACGTTGGCGCCATTGGCAATGGCTTCGCCGCCCAGTGCTTCAATTTCAGCAACCACGGACTGCGCCGCTTCACTGGAACCACCGGAACCGTCTTTGGAACCGCCCAGGTCGTTGATCACTACCTTGGCGCCGCGTTTTGCAAGCTCAATAGCGTGGCTGCGACCCAAACCCTGGCCAGCGCCAGTAACTATGGCAACTTTGCCGTCATAACGAATAGACATATTGTGTCCTCTGTAATTAGTCAGATTTAAAAAATACGTGGGGGATACCGGTGTTTAGCCTGTAATCAGCATCGACAACCATTCGGCGACCAGCGCGGGGGTTTCTTCCCCCTCGATCTCTACCGATATACCCTGTTTTATCAGGAAGCGGTTGTCATCCTTCTGGTCCACACTCAGCACTTCGATATTGGCCCGCACGCGCTTACCAGAGCTAACAGGCGCCAGAAAGCGCACTTTGTCAAAGCCGTAGTTCAGGCCCATGACGGTGTTCTCGGGAACAAAACCATTGCCTTCGACCATTTTTGACAACAGTGAAAGTGTCAGGAAACCGTGGGCGATGGTGCCACCGAAGGGCGTCTTGGCCGCGGCTTCAGGGTCTATGTGGATAAACTGATGATCCTCTGTGCAATCCGCAAAGGTATTAATCCTGTCCTGGGTCACATCAATCCATTCGGACGGCTCGTATTTGGTACCAACCGTCGCTGCCATTTCTTCCTTGGGGATGATCTTTACTGCCATGCTGATGTCCTCTTCTATTAAGGAGGCCTACGCCTTAGAGCTGCGGCCTGAAAAGCGGATTTGAACATACAGTATGTATTTACTGCATTCAAGTATTTTTTTGTTTTCCAGCCCGGGTTTTTGCCGTAGTATCTTTACGCAAGTATGACTTCCGCCTGGAGGCAATCCATGACGCACCCCACAGCTCACACGCCACCCCTGACCTTGATCGAAAGGCTGGTCGCACGGGCCGCCGGCGATGCCGAGGGCCCGCCTCCCCTGAGTCGGCGCATCCCTGTCGGAGTCTATACCGAGCAAGCCCGTTTCGAGCAGGAGAAAAAGGCTCTCTTTGAACGCCAACCCATGATTATTGGCCATGAATCACAGCTTCCCGAGGCGGGAGATACCCTCGTGTTCGACTGGCTGGGGATACCCCTGATTACAGTGCGCGACAAAGCGGGCAATATCGGCACCTTTATGAATGTGTGCCGACACCGGGGCATGCGGCTGGTTCAGGAGGAGGGTCAGACGCAACTTCGCTCTATGGTGTGCCCCTACCACCAGTGGACCTACGGGCTGGATGGCGACCTGCGCAATATCCCTCTTGAAGACTGTTTCGTCGGGCTAGACAAGGCCGAATTGGGGTTGGTAGCGCTGCCCACGGAGGTCAGGCACGGCCTCATCTGGATACAGCTAGACAAGACACTACCCATGGATCTCGATGCACACTTGGCCGAGCTCGGGCCAGACCTGGACACGTTTGCGGTGGCAGACTATAGCTTTTTTGAGCAGAGCACTCGCACCATCAACTGTAACTGGAAGCTCATCCAGGACGCCTTCCTCGACGGTTATCATGTCGTGCGGCTTCACAAAAATACCGTGGGGCCCTTTTTCCCCGACTCCCTGGCGGAATCGGACCTGCAGGGGAATCACATCCGCTCGGCAGTAGCCCGCAATGAAATTTTTGATGCGGTTAATTTACCCACTGACGAGTTGAACCTGCGCCTCCATGCAACCTTTTCCTACACGGTCTTCCCCAATGCAGTGATGATTTTTCACCCGGATTACACCAGCATCATCAGCCTGTTCCCGCTGAGCCCGGACCAGACTATTTTTGTCCACACCATGCTGACGCCACAGACCCCTTCATCGGAGAAAGAACGGGCACACTTTCAGCGCTCCTTCGCGATGATCGACAAGGGCGTTTTCGAGGCAGAGGATATTTTTGCTTCAGAGGGCACCCAGCGCGGATTGCGCTCCGGGGCTAATGAGGGACTGCTGTTCGGGGCCTATGAGGCTACGGCCTTGCAGTTCCACGACCTGGTAGAACAGGCCTTAAAATAAGCTGCCCACCCCGGCCCTTGGAGAGTCCCAGGGCACAGGGTAGGCACAGACCATCAGCCATCACGGAAGGTGGCGTTTACTTCTGGTGTATCTGTGTACTGGCGCAGTTCGTGCCGCCCCACAACCATGCGATGCACCGCATCCGGGCCATCGGCCAGACGCAGGGTGCGCTGAGCCATGTACATACCGGCCAGAGGCGTATCCTGGGAGATACCCAGGGCACCAAACATCTGGATAGCTTCATCGACGATGCGAATGGACACATTTGGCACCGCGGTCTTGATCATGGAAATCCAGATCCGCGCTTCCTTGGCATCCACATTGTCCATCATCCACGCGGTTTTCAATGTCAGTAAGCGGGACTGCTCAATATCCATACGCGCATCGGCGATAATATCGATGTTGCCACCTAACTTCGCCAGCGGTCTGCCAAAGGCCGTGCGTGATAGTGCGCGCCTGCATAACAATTCCAAGGCGGCCTCTGCTGCGCCTATCGCCCGCATGCAGTGGTGAATCCGCCCTGGTCCAAGGCGCCCCTGGGAGATTTCAAACCCCCGGCCTGGGCCGAGAATGATATTGTCCTTGGGAACCCGCACATTGGTATAGCGCTGGTGCATATGGCCGTGTGGGGCATCGTCCATGGAGAACACATTCATTGCCCGCAGGTTTTCAACCCCCGGGGTGTCCATCGGGACCAGAATCTGGGATTGCTGCAGATGCTTGGCCGCATCCGGGTCAGTCTTCACCATCACAATCATGATCTTGCAGCGCGGATCGCCGGCACCGGAGATATAGTGCTTCTCTCCGTTGATTACCCACTCGTCGCCGTCCAGTACCGCTTCGGTACAGACGTTGGTCGCATCGGAGCAGGCCACTTCCGGCTCGGTCATGGCAAAGGCAGAGCGAATCTCGCCGTTCATCAGGGGCTCTAGCCACTGCGCTTTTTGTGCCTCGGTACCGTACTTGTGCAGGACTTCCATATTGCCGGTGTCGGGTGCGCTGCAGTTAAAAGCCTCGGCAGCCAAATGGGACTTACCCATTTCCTCGGCCAGGTAGGCATAGTCCACGGTACTGAGACCGGAACCACTGTGGCCATCCGTGAGGAAAAAATTCCACAGGCCCAGGGCTTTGGCTTTGGACTTGATATCGTCCATGATCTCGGTTTGGCGATCAGTAAACTGCCAGCGGTCACCCACCCCGATCTGTTCCAGGAATTCCTGCTCTACCGGGCGCACTTCCTCATCAACGAAGCGCTTGACCTCTGCCAGTATTGGCCTGACCTTGTCACTGATACCTAAATCCATTGTCTTTTCCTTATCTTCTGTGAGCGTCTCTTAGTCGGATTTGAACATACAGTATGTTTTGGTTGCGTTCAAGTATCTTGTGGGTTTGGAGGGGGTGGCATGAAGAGATCCATCGCTCGTCGCTCATTTGCTGGAACTTGATCCGCCACCCCACTCCTAGTCCATGGGAATTTCTGCCGGTTACGGACAGGAAAACGCCACAAATGGGACGTAGCGCGAGAGAGGGTCCGCTCGGGACACTGCTTTTCACAAAACGAATCCCGTGGAGTGACTGAAAAGCAGTGTCCCGAGTGGACCCGGCCTTACAAACTCAAACTAAAAAAAAGGGGATACTTTGCAGTATCCCCTTTCACTCAAGCCCCGCATAAGCGGGAGCTCGCTGCTATGACTAGTACTCGAAGATAAGCTCTCCGCCCCAGGTCAAAGGCTGCAGGAAGGTTTGTGATGTGGCACCAATCTTGTAATTAGCTGTATCTTCATCCGTCAGGTTCTTACCCCAAACTGCAAACTGCCAATTACCGCCCAGCATCTCAATCTCGGCCAGGCTAATGCGGCCATTCAGCAAGCCGAAGTCTTCCACGACCACCTCACCACTGTCGGTATTTGCCAGGGCAAACTGGTCATCCTGCCAGGAATAATCCAGGTGGAAACGCAGGGAGCCCACGTTCAGCGCCACGTCGTAATCCGCGGTTATTGCGTAGGCGTGTTCAGGAGCCCACTGCAACACGGTGGAGTCGGAGCGGTCCGAACCGTCGGGGAAAATCGCATCGTTTATTTCGTAGTCGATATAAGCGTAATTGAACGCGACAAGGAAGTTATCGGTAATCGCTGCCGTTATGTCCAGTTCAAGGCCATTGATATCGGCTTCACCAGAGTTAAAGACCTCAACAAACTGCGGGTTGTTTACCGGATCCGGTAGGTAGTCGAGAATGATGTCATCGATTTCCATATGGTAAATCGCGCCATTCAAACGCAGGCGTCCATCCATCACTTCAGACTTCCAACCTAGCTCGTAGGAAATCATTGTCTCCTCTTCGAACGCCTGGTTGAAATCCAGGCCGTTCCGGCTGGAACCACCGGAGCGGAAACCCGTGGAGACCTTGAAGTAGGTGGAGACATTCTCGGTCCAGCCATAATCGACAATCGCGGTGTAATCAGGCTCATTCAAGTCTGAGCCCGATGCCCCCGGCCCAAAGGAATTTGCGTACCAGCCATCATTGGTGCGAACCGCTGTGCGCTCGTCATCCGTATACCGCAGCCCCAATGTCAGGTCCAGGCGATCTTGCAGCATATTGGGTGTCCAGGTCGCCTGACCAAAGGCCGCCCATGACTCTACATCGGTCTCCACACTGTACTCTCCAAGGTAAAGCGGGAAAGCGGCGGCAAAATCAGTACAGATAGGGTCCGCGTTAGAACCGTCGCTGCAAGGGAAGCCGGTAATCAAGTCGATAGCAAGAATACCTGTCGTATCGACGGTGGCCCGATCCAGAAATTGCTGTTCGGTCTGTGTGCCTTCTTCTTCAAAGTAGTACAGCCCGCCTACGAAATGTACGCGCTCGTAATTACCAATTAACTGCAGCTCCTGAGAGAATTGCTCATGGTCGGTTACTGTGTGGGCTTCAAACTCACCGGCAAGGCCAAATGACTGGGCGAAATTCTGCGACGCATCGTCATCAAATTCACGGTAGCCGGTAATGGATTTAAAGGTCAGGAAGTTGTTAATCTCATAGTCGATAGTGAGATTGTGGCCTTCGACCTCTGTCTCTGAACCCGGCAGGTAGTAGGCATGCTTGTCGCCACCTGTCGGTGTGCGAGTTTGCTTCAGGCGACTGGTGAAGCTATCCGTGATGGGAACACCGCCCAAGGTGGTGCCGCCAGTCGGGCCACCGTACTGAAAATATCCCGGTGTGAAATTCACGTCGGAATAGTCATAACTGTAATCAACTGTCAGGCTGTCGAGACCATCGTAGCGAAGGGCAAACCGATAACCTTCAGTCTCCTGCTCGTAGTAGTCGTTATACTCCAACCCTGGCTGCGCATTGGGGCCTCCATTTTTTACCCAACCATCCCGGTCGGAGAACGAGGCCGTCAATTTCGCTTTGAAACCCGCGGCTTCGGGCAGATTGAGGTGACTGACAGAGCGCCAACTACCGTAATTCCCCGCACCTAGCGTCTGTTTGAAACCCAATTCGCCTGTAGGCTTGGCATTGATGAAATTAACTGCTCCTGCAGTCGTGTTTCGACCATAGAGTGTACCCTGAGGGCCTCGCAGAATTTCAACGCGCTCCAGGTCAGATAGGTCAGCCAATAGGCCGGTAGATCGCGCTGCGTACACGCCATCAAAATAAACACCTACCGTGGGATCCTTGGTGATAACAATCGAATCCGCATTACCGATACCGCGGATAAACAAGGCCAGGTTGTTATTTGAAGTGGGATAGGCGGGCATTTGTAAGCTGGGAGATGCCTGGCCGACGTCTTTGGCATTAATCAAGCCCATCGACTCGATGGCCTCGGCGTTATAGGCACTGATAGCGATCGGCGTATCCTGTAGTGATTCCGAGCGTTTCTGGGCGGTAACCAGCACTTCTTCCAATTGGGCAGCAGCATTGCCGGCGGCCAGCCCCGAAGCAAGCAGCACAGCCAGCGGCAGGCTCTTACGAACGAAAGGGTTATTCATGTTTCTACTCCAGTTATTAATATTATTGCAGACGGCAGCGTTACATGGCCGCGCCAGCATGTTCCCCATGCCGCATCAATATACTAAAAACTGAGCAGATCAACTTTGTGAACTATTAACTGAAACTTAGTTTCATATTAAATTAATTGTTTATAATCAATCACTTGGATATATCACCTTGTTTTTATATGGATTCATGGGGCCCAAAGGTTAAATTAATTGAACCAGACCAGACTGCGGCCTGATAATCACCCCACTGCCCGCCCAACCGCGACAATATGCCACATTCGACCGCGCACGCCATTCGCTATACTGCGCCGCCTGACATACCGCCCCGTACTGGAGTCCACCGTGACCAACACCTACCCTCTTCTCGCCCTGGCCGTATCCCTTGTTGCCAGTGCGGCCAACGCTGACCACCTGGAAGAAGTGATTGTCAGCGCCACCCATGACACCCGCAGTGTTGATGTCAATTCGGCCCTGATCATATCGTCTGATGCTGCCCAGTTGCTAAAGGATGCCCCCGGCGCCAACGTCAATGGCAATGGCCCGCTCACCGGCATCCCACAGTACCGCGGTATGTACGGCTCACGAATCGCCACGGCAATGGACGGACGACAACTCGCTCCCGCCGGTCCTAACTGGATGGACCCGCCTTTAAGCTATGCCGCTGCCGGCCAACTGGAGTCGCTGGAACTGTATCGGGGAATCGCCCCGGTCAGCGTTGCCCAGGAATCCATAGGCGGTGCCATACAAGTCAAGACCAACCGCGGCAGTTACACGGACAGCAGTAGCTTTGATGTCAGTGGCCGGCTTATCGCCAATGCCCAGTCGGTGAACAACGGCAGTCACCTCAATGCGGCAATCTACGCCACCAATAGCAACCACAGAATCAAACTGGCCGCCATGACCGAGCGCGCGAACGACGCCGAGTTTCCGGAAGGCGAGATTACACCCAGCGAATACGAACGCCAGCGCTACGACCTGGGCTACGGTTTCAAGAGTGGACGTCACGCCCTACAGTTCGACTACAGTTACAGCGATACCGGCGATGCCGGTACAGCCGCCCTGCCGATGGATATCGAATCCATTGAAGGGGACCTCTATAGCGCTGGCTACCGCTTCGAGTTGACGCCGGATATCACTATCGACGCCAAAGTCTACGGCGCTGAGCTGGATCACGGCATGACCAACTACCATTTGCGCGACGCGCCCGACGCCATGAATTGGCGCCGTAACACGGCAAGCTCCGACAACTTCGGCTTCACACTGCAAACTACGTTGGAAGACGCGAGTGGAAGCTGGGTGCTGGGTATCGATAACTTCCGCGGCGAGCACGACTCCAATATCGACAACCCCAACAACCCGATGTTTTTCGTAGTGAACTTCAATCAGGCCGAACGAGAAGTCACCGGCGCATTTGCCGAGCGACAACAGACTTTCAGCGACCACTGGCGTGGCGAGTTCGGACTGCGCTACAACCAGGTAGCCATGGACGCCGATGAGGTCGATGGTACACCGGCGATGATGATGCGGCCTGCACAGGACCTGCGCGACGCTTTCAACAATGCCGACCGCGACCAGACCGACAACAACACAGATCTGGTCGCCAAGCTACGTTATACCGCCAGCAACACCACCCAGTGGTATACCGGTATCGCCCAGAAGAATCGCTCCGCCTCCTACCAGGAGCGCTACCTCTGGCTGCCACTGGAAGCCACGGCGGGTCTGGCAGATGGCTATACGTACACCGGTAATATTGAACTTGATCCGGAAGTGTCGCGCCAGATTGAAGCCGGCTTTGACTTCAGCAATGACAGCCTGACCGTATCCCCACGCATTTATTACAACCGGGTCAGTGATTACATCCAGGGCACGCCCAGTGAAGTCGCACCGGCCGTCATGTTCGTACAGATGATGAATATGGCTAACGGCACCAACCGGCCGGACCCCTTGCAGTTCAATAATGTCGATGCTGAACTGTACGGCTTCGATATGGACTGGGCATGGCAGCTGAGTGGCCAGTGGTCTCTATCTGGCATAGTCAACTATGTGCGCGGAAAGCGCGATGACAAAGACGACAACCTGTACCGTATTGCCCCGGCCAACACCAGTGTAAGCCTCAACTATGCGGCCAATCGCTGGAGCGCCAGCGCCGAATCCGTACTGTATGCAAAGCAGGACAAAGTCAGTGCGACCAATTCAGAGCAGGAGACCGCCGGCTATGGTGTGTTTAATCTGCGGGGAAGCTGGCAGGCAAGCCCCGGCCTGCAATTAGCCGCCGGCGTAGACAACCTGTTTGACAAGGGTTATCAGGACCACCTTGGCGGCTATAACCGCGCAGCAAACCCCGACATTGCGAAAGGTGAGCGGCTGTATGGCTACGGTCGGAACCTGTTCCTTAGGGCCAGCTATGAGTTTTAGCGGGATTTAGTTTTCCCGTCCGGTGAGAGTCGGTCGGCGGTTAGGCAAGCCGGGGACAATTTACTTCAGCAATTGGAATAATGGTTGTTTCGAAGCCTTCTTATCGAAGGTCAGGGTAGAGTCACAGCCCTGAGTTTCATTCACTCTGGCCATAAGGTGATCGGGAAAGTCGGCATTTGATTTCTTGTAGTCGTCCAATGCCCGCCACGCCACCTCAGGCTCCATCACTTGAAGCTGCCCCACCTGCAACAGTTGCTCAATAATCGACGCAATTTCCTCCCGGCTCTGTTGATAGTTGCTTTCCAGCACCCAGGCCAGCTCGCACAGCACAATCTGCCCAATAAAACACGGCGCTTCGTTGGTACACTGCGTTTCAATGAAAGCATTAGCAGCAGTGGCCTGGCGACGATCGTCCTGGACCAGGTAACGCACCAGCACATTGGTATCCAGGCCCTTCAAGAGCGGCTGGCCCGGTTTCTAACCGTCGCTTTCATATCTTCTATACTGACGGCCTTTTTTGGCCTGGCCACAATACCCTTTAAAGTACTGACATCCTTAATGATCGGCAAAAATCGAACATCGCCCGATGCTTCGATAATAAAATCGATTTTGTCCCCACACTGTAGACCCAGCGATGCCCTGACATCTTTGGGTATGGTGATCTGCCCCTTACTGGTGATAGTAGCCGTGGACATGTCGCTATCCTCTGAATTTCCGAGACTACAATTCTATTCCTTACATATGGGTAAGGCAAACATCAAAAGCGAGCGAGACGGGACCCCACCTTGTCGATGTGCCGAAAGAGAAGCGGCTGTATGGATACTGTTCCTCAGGGCCAGCTACGAGTTTTAAGAGGCTGGTTATTTACAGGGTAATCCCGGCGGGTAGCTCTTTTTTGGCTTCAGCCTTCCCTTGGAAGAGCGCTTAATCGATGCAGGCGCCGCACACCCTATTTTTCCCACAACTACCCCAAGGTAAAAACCCAACGGGTATTTAGTATGAGTAACCACTGTTTCCCGACTATACTGAGCCGGTTGGAATTACCCCTTCTCAAGAATCACGCAAGCGCTGGATACAAAGTGCCGGGGGATATCTGACAACCAACAAGGCTGGATTAATAAAATGTTTCGGAGATAGACGTGGCATCAAGAAAACTAAAATGGCTCGGTTACACCCTGCTCACACTTGCCCTAATTGGGTGCATCGTATGGTTCCAGTTTTTCCGCCCCATTCCCGATTTCGGCCGCAAGGTGCTTGTATTCAGCAAAACTGCAGGTTATCGCCACGAATCTATCGAGGCCGGTATCGAAGCCCTGACTCAGCTGGGGAAAAAACAAAAGTTCAATGTAACCGCCAGTGAAGATGCCTCATTGTTTTCACAGGCGTCACTCGATACATTCCAGGCCGTCATTTTTCTTAATACCACAGGCGATGTCCTAAACAATGAGCAGCAGTACGCTTTCCAGCGCTACGTTCAGGCCGGTGGTGGTTTTGTCGGCATCCACTCAGCTGCAGATACCGAATGGGAAGAGAATGAGTGGCCCTGGTATACGAGACTGGTGGGCGCGGCCTTTAAAAGTCACCCGGACGTGCAAACCGCAGAGCTAAGTGTCGACAATGCAGACCATCCCGCCACCTCAGAGTTGCCCGGCCAGTGGAGCGCCAGTGATGAGTGGTACGATTTCCAGCGCGTTAACCCACAGGTCACAGTACTGCTGTCCATTTCTGAAACCGATTATGTCGACGGTAACAAAGGCGGCAATCACCCCGCCGCGTGGTATCACGACTACGATGGTGGCCGGGCTTTCTACACGGCCCTGGGACACAATGCCGAGACCTATGGAGACGCTAATTTCCTACAGCACATCGCGGGCGGAATTTCTTACGCCATGGGCGAGGGCAGTAGGCTGGATTACAGCAAAGCCATGCCAGAGGACTGGCGTTTCAAACGGGTAGTGCTCGACTCCGGCATGGACGAACCCGTGGCCATGGCCTTCAGGGAAGCTGGAGACCTCGTTTACATCGAGCGCAAAGGCGGTATTTTTCGATTTGATTTCGAAGTAGCGCAGTCCATTGAGATCGGCAGGTTCAAGGTCTACACCGAAGGTGAGCACGGCCTGCTGGGCATCGCCTTTGACCCCAACTACGAGGAAAACCACTGGGTATATTTCCTGTACGCCGTTGAAGAGGATGGGGAAGTTGTAAATCGTCTGGCCCGCTTCAATCTTGTCGGTGATGAACTGGATCTGGACAGTGCCACCACAGTTCTCCAGTTTCCCGTCACAGCAGGCCGCATATCGCACACTGGCGGCTCCATGCAGTTCGATCATAAGGGGCAACTTTGGATCAGCACAGGCGACAACACCATTCCCCACGAATCCGACGGTTACAGCCCAACCGATGACCGTGACGGCCGCACCGAATTCGATGCGGCTCGCTCCTCCGGCAACACTCAGGATTTACGCGGAAAAATACTGCGAATTATTCCCCAGATGGATGGCAGCTACACCATCCCGGCCGATAATCTGTTCAGCGACCCCGAAGAGGGCCGGCCTGAAATTTTCGTGATGGGCCTTCGCAACCCCTACAAAATTTTTGTCGATTCACAGACCGACACCCTGTACTGGGGCGAGGTAGGCCCCGATGCAAAGGAACACAGCGACAGCCGCGGCCCCAGGGGCTACGATGAATTCAACCGCACGCAAACCGCCGGCAACTTTGGCTGGCCCTTTGTCATTGGTGATCGAGAACCCTACGCCTATTTTGACTTTGCTACTGGGGAAAGCACCGGCGAGTTTGCCGACCCGGATGCACCGAAAAATCGCTCGCGCAACAACACGGGTGCGACAGTACTACCGCCTGCACAGAAAGCCTGGATACACTACCCCTACCTCATTTCCGAGGAGTTTATTGAACTGGATAAAGGCGGCCGATCCGGCATGGCCGGTGGCGTTTACCGCGCCGAAGAGTACCCCGATAATCCTAAAAAACTACCCACCTATTACAACGACAAACTCTTCGTATTTGACTGGGTTCGCCGCTGGGTAAAAGCCATCTCCCAGGATGAGCAGGGTAATATCACAAAAATCGAACCCTTCATGGCCGACAAGAATTTCTCCGCTCCCATTGATTTACGCTTTGCACCCGACGGCTCCCTGTATGTACTGGAGTACGGTAGCGCCTGGTTCTCGCAGAACGACGACGCCTATCTCTCGCGCCTTGAATACTATAGTGAAGACAACCCACCGCCCATAGCAACCGCCAAAACTAATCGCAAGGTGGGTGCTGTGCCCTTCACTGCGAATCTGAGTGGCGCCGATTCCTTCGACCGCAATGGCCCAGCTGACCAGTTGAGCTTTAGCTGGGACTTACTGGAGGGCGGTAAGATTTCCCGCAATATTGCCAACACCAGGGAAGCCACGTTCACTGCTGACGAACCCGGCGAATACCAGTTACAACTTACCGTGACCGATGGCGGCGGCGCCAGCAGCAGTGCCGGTGTACTCCTCGTTGCCGGCAATGAGCCGCCCACTATCGATGTTGAATTTTCAGGCGGCAATAACAGCTTCTACTGGCAGGACTCACCGCTTCGGTATTTGGTAACGGTTACCGATCTTGAGGACGGCAGCACAGAAGACGACAGTATCGCGGCGAATAGCGTCGCCATCACATTCGATTACCTGGCTGAGGGCATGGATTTGGCCCAGGCGGCGATGGGCCATCAGGACGCCGCAGCCGGTGCACAAGACGGCATGGCACTGATGAAAGACAGTGACTGCCTCGCTTGCCACACCGTGGACAAGGTATCCGTGGGGCCGAGCTTCAAGGCGATTGCCGAGCGCTATACTATTGCCGAACACCTTGACCAACTCACCACCAAGGTACTCGACGGCGGTGGCGGTGCATGGGGGGAACATGCCATGTCACCCCACCCGCAGCTAAACCGCGAAGTCGCGGAGCAAATGGTGAGCTATATTATTGACCCAAACGCCTCAAGCACCAGTGATGAAAACCTGGACTTGCAAGGCTCACTGGAGTTTCAACAACACCTGGACAACTTTACCACTATGGACATGGTAGGCGACGTCAACCAGGGCCAGTACCTGATGAATATCAGTTACCGCGACCAGGGCTTCGAGAAAGCGCCATCGCTAACGGCCAGACAGTCCTACCGTTTACGCTACCCCCTGATCATGGCCGCTGATTTTGACGCCATGGAAAATGGTATGGCCATGCACGTCGACCAACTGGGCGGCCAAATCGTTATGATGCAAACAGGAGACACGCCGGCGAGCCGCAGCCATATCCGGCTGGACAAAGTTGACCTGTCAGGCATTGAAAAGTTACGTATCGGAGTAACTACATCGAAGATGATCACCAGTGGCGGCGAACTTACTGTACGCCTCGATGGCATGGACACCGCCCCCGTCGCCAGCATTGAGGTAGAAAATAAGAACATTGGCATGCCGTCCACCGTGGATTACTACGACATACCACTTGAGGGAATCGAGGGCACGCACGATCTTTACCTCGCCTCGGAACGACTCAAGGACTCACGGGGTCCTGACTTTATTTTCATCACCGTAGAGTTTCTGCGCCAGACGCAATAACATCAGGAGTAAATCATGACACATCCGGTATTGGAAAATGCGCGCAAGCACCCCGCACGGGATGCCGCAATGCGCTCTATCACGGCGGTAGAAGAATGCGACCGCGAGGCCTGGCTGGCGAACTGGCACCCGGAAGGGGTATTGGAAGATCCCGTGGGCCCATCACCCATGGACCCCCAGGGAAATGGACATCACGGCATCGACGCCATCACAGCGTTCTATGACAATATTATTGCCACTATGAAGGTGCGTTTTTGCATACGCCAATCATTCGCCTGCGGCAATGAGTGTGCCAACGTGGGCACTATTACCACCAGTGGTGGCGATGCTGTTGCGCGTACCGAACTGATGATGGTTTATCGAGTTGACGATCACGGCAAGGTATTGTCTTTAAGAGCCTTCTGGGAGTTTGAGGACACAGTGGCCAATACTTTTTAGGCTGATCCTACCACCCATTTTGCCTATTTAAATCGGGTGAGGACCTTGCACTGATCCGACGGTGTGCGCAACGCTTCAAAGGCGGCCGGCAACTCTTCAACCGACACAGTGCTAGTCACCATGGAGCGCGCATCAATCCGCCCCTGGGCCAACATGGAAATCACGGTCTCGTAGTCTGCCCGCGTGTAGGCGATCGCAAACTTGATTACCAGTTCCTTTATCAACGCAGGGAAAGGCAGAATGGTATCGGGCTGTTCGCAAACCCCAACCGGTACCACCGTTGCGCGCCTGGGAGCCAGATCGATACACTGCTGTATTAAGCCGGGTGCACCCACACATTCGAAAATCAGGTCCGGTGGCCCACCGGCTATATCGGCGAACTGAGTTCCCAGATCCTGCCCCGGATCCAGCACCGCTGTCGCCCCCAAACCCAGCGCCAGATTGCGACGGTCAACCGCCAACTCACTGACAATAACATCGCGGGCACCGAGGAAACGCGCCCACAGCGCCACTGCCAGGCCTATAGGGCCTGCACCGGTAATCAATACGCGCTGACCGGCTGCCAGGCCGCCCACGCGAACCGCGTGCAATCCAACGGCCAAGGGCTCAATCAACGCGGCATCGGACATTTGCAATTCATCCGGTAGCCTGAGGGTATTCAATTCTGAGGTGGCAACATACTCACCAAAGCCACCCGGGCTGGTCAGGCCGATGCAATCTACCGCAAGACATTCAAAAGGCCGCCCACTGACACAGGCCTCGCATCGGCCGCAACTGAGGAAGGGTAGCGCACAAACGCGATCGCCCTGCTCCCAGCTGGAACGCATATTGGCTCCCGTGGCCACCACTTCACCGACGAACTCGTGACCCAGGACCGAGTCACAGGCCACCATGGCTGGCCCCTCCCGGGTAGAGTGAAGGTCGGTCCCGCAAATGCCGCAATAAGCCACTTCCACGACCAGCTGTTGCTCAGCCGGTGAGGGGTCGGCAACCTGCTCCACAACCAGTGGCTGCCCTGCACCCTTGAATACTGCTGCTTTCATTGTCTGTGTCCTTGCAGTTGCTGCGCCCGGTTTACGTGTCTATCGCTTGTCGAAGGTGATATGCAGCTCTTTCAAACCACGCAATAACATATTCGGCCAATGGGTACCGGTATTTTTCCCCGGTGCAAGCTGCCAGTTGCCCGTGCGTGCAATCAGGTGTTCGAAAGCCACGACCATTTCCTTACGGGCCAACTGCGCCCCAAGGCAAAAGTGCACGCCCCGACCAAAGGACAAGTTATCTCCCGCATTGTGCCGACAGACATCCACTCGCTCCGCATCGTCAAACACTCGCTCATCCCGATTGGCAGAAGCGTATCGAATCATCACCATAGCACCTTCGGGCAGTGCCGTACCGCCCAACTCGGTATCACGGGTTACCTTACGCCAGATACCGGCAGTCGGCGATTCGTACCGTACGATCTCCTCCACCGCATTGGGGATGAGGGACGGATCATCCTGCAATTTTTGCAACTGATCCGGGTGCTGTGCCAGTTCGTAAATACCACCGGCTATCGCGGATGTTGTGGTCTCATTCCCCGCCACCAGCAACTGCTGCAGAATGCTCAAAATTTCCCCCATATCGAGCAGGCGGCCGTCATCGATACGGGCATGCGCGAGGTCGGAGATGATATTGTCCTGGGGTTCCTTTCGGCGCTCCTCAATCACGTTCTTAAAGTAACGCTGGTATTCCAGCACCAGCTTTGCATCTTCTAGCTGCTTATCGTGGTCTGCAAACTGGCTCAAGCGCGATGCACTGGCATCTGACCAGAGTTTGAACAAGCCGACATCAGACCGGGGTACACCCAGCTGGTCGGCGATCACATTCACTGGCAGCGGAATACAGAAACGGTTGAGCATGTCCACTTCACCGTCGTCAATCCAGCTGTCTATCAGCTCTGTCACCATCGCCTCGATATACCCGGTCATGCCCTCCACTCGACTGTTAGAGAACACTTTATTGACCAGCGATCGATAGACACGGTGCCTGGGTGGATCCAGGGTCAGCAAGGTATTCACCGTCTCGTACCCAGTCTCATACAGGGCGGCCGCCTCGGGGTTACTGGGCGGTACATTGAGGTCATCAGCAAAGTTACTGGAAAACAGCCCGGTATCAGCTAGCACCTTGCGCACGTCGTCATATCGACTGATCAGATAGATACCTGCTCCAGGCACTTCGTAAACCGGCGCCTCCTCTCTGGCGGCGGCATAGAAATCGTAGGGGCACTCTATTACGCCCGCATCCATAAAGTCGTATTCTGCTACTGATTTAGTCATGATAGTTGTCCGGCAGTTACTGGGTTTGACCCGATTTTGAAACCACCCTAACCCAGAAAAAAAATACAGTCAATATTGTTTGTTTTTTCCGATTTTCCGTGATAAATTCACATCAAAATCAACCTAATAGGTGACAGCAATGGATCTGGGATTAAAGGGAAAGAAAGCCATCATTACGGGTGGCACCCGCGGCATCGGCCGCGCCATCGCCGAACGACTGGCGGGTGAAGGCGCCGACGTGGCCATCTGCGCGCGCAATTCGGAAGAAGTTGAGGCCACTGTCGCAGCCCTTAAAGCACTGGGTGTGAATGCCTCCGGTGCCGTTGTGGATGTCAGTGATTGCGAAGCCTACCAGAGCTGGATTACCGCCACGGCTGCCGAACTGGGCGGCATCGATATTTTTGTGCCCAATGTCAGCGCTGGCGGTGGCCAGATGGGTGAGGAAGGCTGGCGTGCCAATTTTGAAATTGATCTGTTGGGCACCACACGCGGTATTGAGGCCGCCCTGCCCTTCCTGACAGCTTCTGAAGCCGGCGCCATTGTCATTATCGCTACCACTGCCGCAGTAGAAACCTTTTTGGGGCCACAGCCCTACAATGCTATCAAGGCGGCCCTGATCACCCACGGCAAGCAACTGAGCCAGGCCCTGGCGGGCGATGGCATTCGCGTCAATTGTGTTTCACCGGGCCCGGTCTACTTCGCCGGTGGCGCCTGGGAATATATCGAACAGAATATGCCGGACCTCTACAATTCAACACTCGCCGACATCCCCAGCGGACGCATGGGCAGCCCGGCCGAAATAGCCAACACGGTTGCTTTCCTGGCAAGCCCCGCCGCAAGTCTCATTACCGGCGTCAATCTGGTTGCGGATGGCGGCTTCACCAAACGCGTTCAGCTGTGAGTAGCACATGTCCAAAAGCGATCGCGTAGATGTCTACCTCGTTGCGGGGGGCAAATACCACAATATAGATTACGCCCGACTGGAACTGTTAAAGCTGCTCGCTGAGCAGCCGCGGCTAAAAGTACAAGTCGGCGCCGACTATTCTGACATCGATGCTATTTGTGGTGCCGACATCATCATTAGCTATACCTGTGATGTCATGCCTACCGCCAGCGAGACCGAGCGCCTGTGCGAACGCATGCGTGCCGGTGGCAAGTGGTTTGCCCTGCACGGTACCAACTCCATTTTGCGCTTCCTTGAGGATGGCCGGGTCGATGCGCCCCGAGAAAACGATGCCTTTATGGAATTGCTGGGTAGTCAGTTTCTCTCTCATCCCGAAATTGCGCCCTACGAAGTCGTCGCCAGTGATCCCGACCACCCCCTGGTGTCCGGAATCCCGCCTTTCACCGTCGATGATGAGTTGTACCTCAGTGTTTTTCACGGCGAGCATAAAATGCTGCTGCACACCCACTGGACAGGTGAAACCGAAAACTTCGTCGACAGCCAGTGGCAGCAAGATGACCCACGCGCCTGTATGTATCTGCACCCCTATGGCGAAGGCGAGGTGCTTTACTTGACCCTGGGGCACTGCCGGGGCAAGTACGATATGCAGCCCCATATAGAGGTCTATCCAGAACCCGAGTTCGGGGCATGGAAAACAGAAGAGTATTACGAATTATTGCGCCGCGGCATCTGCTGGGCCATGGGCACACTGTAAGGTTTCGAAAATGGATCTTGAATTCAGCCAAGAAGACCTCGCCTTCCAGGCAGAAGTGCGTGATTTCCTGCGCAGCGAATTGCCGCCGCACATCAAGGAAGCGACCGAGCGCACACCAACCGTCTTTGTTGAAAAGGACGTTGCACTGGAGTGGCAGGCCATACTGGTAAAAAGGGGCTGGGCAGTACCTAACTGGCCGGTGGATTGGGGTGGCACGGACTGGAGCCCCAGCCAACGTTATATTTTCACCCGGGAGTGTTATCTGGCGGGCTGCCCCATGTTAATCCCGCTGGGGCTGGCCATGTTGGCACCCGTACTACTGGCTTTTGGTAGCGACCAGCAAAAGCAGACGTACCTACCCAAGATACTCAACGGCGAACACTATTGGTGCCAGGGCTATTCCGAGCCTGGTTCCGGATCCGATCTGGCCAGCCTGAAGCTGAAAGCACAGGCCAGCGGCGATCACTATCTTGTGAACGGCAGCAAATTGTGGACCACCCACGCACACCACGCCGACCATATTTTCTGCCTGGTTCGAACCGATGGCTCCGGGAGGCCTCAACAGGGCATCAGCTTTTTGCTGATTGACATGGCAACGCCAGGCGTCTCCGTCGAGCCCATCATCACCATGGCGGGTGACCACGAGGTCAACCAGGTGTTTTTCGATAACGTCAAAGTCCCCATGGAAAATCGCGTGGGTGAGGAAGGCCAGGGCTGGGAAATTGCCAAGTACCTGCTGCAGTTCGAGCGCGGCGGTGGCCTGTCTGCCCACTTGCGGCTACGCCAGCTGCAACACCTCAAACACATCGTCGATGATATCAAAACCAATGATCCGTCCTTTGATGCCGATCGCCAGTTTGCCCGCAATATCGCGCGAATTGAGATTGATATCCGCGCCCTGGAAATGACCGAACTGCGCATTATGTCCGCCCTGTCCGAAGGCGGTGCCCCCGGCGCTGAGTCCTCTGTACTGAAAGTAACGACCGTGGAAATTGAACAAAAAATTCACGAGCTTGCTGTCGATGCCATCGGCTACCACGGTCTGTCCGCCCCACCTGTAGCTCACCTGCTGGCGGACCAGGCCCGATTTGGACCCGAGTACGCCGCACCCGTTGTACCGGCTTATCTCAACGGGCGTGCTGCCTCCATTTTTGGTGGCTCACAGGAAATCCAACGCAACATCATCGCCAAGGCTGTTCTGGGCCTTTAACCGGCCTAGCCTATCTAATGCAAGCTGCCGCACTGGAACAGGAAGCCCACACCCTGCTGGACATGGTGGCGAACAAGCAGTGCACACTGGCGGAATCCATTCTGGAAATGGATGTCGCCGAATACAGTGATCCCAGTCGCTTCGAGCGGGAAAAATACACCCTGTTCCGGGATCACGCCCAGTTTGTCGGGCCAAGCTGCTTGCTCCCTGAAGCGGGTGACCACTTCGCCTTTGACGACACAGGTATCCCCTTGCTGGTAGTGCGCAAGGAGAACGGTAAGCTAGCGGCATATGTGAACATTTGTTCTCACCGGGGCGCGCCGCTGGCCCAGGGCTTCGGCAAGGCCCAGAAAGGCCGGCTATTGAGTTGCCCCTACCACGGCTGGCGTTATAACCTGAACGGCGAACTCACCGCCATCCCGCAGGGCAAGCAGGGTTTCGGCGATCTTGATCGCGCAGCACACGGTCTTCGACCTGTGCAGGTTGGCGAACGCGATGGCTGTATTTTTGTCATGCCGAACCCTGAACTCGGCTTTGACATTGAAGACACACTCGGCGGGCTGGGACCACAACTGAGCGGCTTCGGTTTGTCGGATCACCACCTGCTTGGCACCAAGCGCGTGGAAACAGACATGAACTGGAAGCTCAACCTGGACACTTTCCAGGAGTTTTATCACTTCGACGCCCTGCACCCAGACACCATTGCCCAGATGAGCCACGGCAACATTTGCCACTACGAAAAATTTGGTCGCAATCACAGTATGAGTTCGCCGACACTACAGATTGACGAACTACGCCAGCAGGAGCCGCAGTACTGGCAACCCAGAAAGTATGTCTCCTTTGTCATCTACCTGTTTCCAAACACTGTCCTGTTTGTGGTCGAAGATCACTTCCAGACCTGGCGCGTGTATCCCCTGAGCCATAAGCGATCCGTGGTTTATCACAGCATGTACCTACCCGAACCACCAAAGAACGAAGCAGAGCGCATCGAGAAAGAAAACTATTTCCAGATGATCAACGACGTAGCCGTGACTGAAGACTATGCTCTGGTAGAGCGTATTCAGCGTGGCATCAATGCCGACCTGGACCGAACCGTCATCATCGGTAGAAACGAACCCGGAGTACAGAATATGCACCGCCAGATTCAAGACATCATGAATACACACAGGAGACCAGCATGAGCCTGGATAAACCGAGCCTGTTACGGGCCTACCGACAGATGAAGACCATACGTGAGTTCGAAGAACGCGCCCACGCCGAGATTATGAACGGCCAAATTGCCGGCTTTACTCACCTGTACACCGGTCAGGAAGCCAATGCGGTTGGCATTTGCGAACACCTGTCCGGCGCCGACACCATCATATCCACCCACCGCGGACACGGACACTGCATCGCCCGTGGTGCCGATGTAAAAGGCATGATGGCCGAACTCTGGGGCGCTGCAACAGGCCTCTGTAAGGGCAAGGGCGGCAGTATGCACATTGCCGATATGGAAAACGGTATCCTGGGTGCCAATGGTATCGTCGCCGGTGGCCCACCGATCTCAGTAGGCGCTGCGCTGGCGTGCAAAATTCGTGGCAATAATAACGTGTCCGTGTCTTTTTCCGGGGATGGTTCGGTCAATCAGGGCACCTGTTTTGAGGCCATGAATATGGCCGTGGTACTGCAGGTACCCGCTATCTTCGTGATAGAGAATAACTACTATTCCGAACACACCTCCATCAAATATGCGGTGGGTTGCGACGACCTCAAAGCGCGTACAGAGGCCTTTGGCTTTCCGGTATTTGTCGCTGACGGTGCTGATTTTTTTGCGGTACACGAGGCTGCAGAAAAAGCCATTGCACACGCCCGTGCCGGCAACGGTCCCGCAGGCATATTCTGTGAGACCGGACGCTTTCATGGTCACTTCGTCGGCGACCCCCAGGGTTACCGTGCCGAGGGTGAACTGGACGATCTGCGGGCAAATTCAGATTGCCTACAACACTTTCGCGCTCGGGTAGCAGAATTCGGCGATGTCAGCGACAGCGAACTGGACGCCATCGATGACGCTGTCATGGAACTGATCGAGGAAGCCGTCAGCGAAGCCCGGCAGGCGCCCCGCCCGAATGTCGCGGATGTCGATACCGACGTTTACATTAACTACAACAACCAGGGAGGTGCGTGATCATGCCCCAAAAAACAATGCGAGATGCGATCAACGAAGCCCTGCATCAGGAAATGGCCGCCGACGATTCAGTCTTTGTCATCGGTGAAGATGTTGCCGGCGGAAATGGCTCCGATGGCACCATAGGCTGCGCCGGTGGTGTATTTGGTGTCACCAGCGGTCTCTACGAAAAATTCGGGCCACTGCGTTGTATTGACACCCCCATATCGGAATCAGCGATTGTGGGCGCCGCCGCTGGCGCCGCTCTGGTCGGCATGCGGCCGGTAGCAGAGATCATGTTCTCCGACTTTATCGGCGTATGCATGGATCAGATCGTCAACCAGATGGCCAAGTTCCGCTATATGTTTGGCGGTAAGACCCGCTGTCCTGCGGTTATCCGTTTTGCCACCGGCGCCGGCTTCAGTGCAGCGGCACAGCACAGCCAGACCATGTATCAGATGATGACGGCGGTACCCGGCCTCAAGGTGGTCATCCCCTCCAATGCCTACGACGCCAAGGGCTTGTTGATTAGCGCCATTCGTGACGATGACCCGGTATTGTTCTTCGAGCCCAAGGCCTTGTATCAGGAATCCTGCGAAGTACCGGACGAGTCCTACACTATCCCCTTCGGGGAAGCCGCCATGCCACGTGAGGGCGACGATGTCACTGTCGTGGCCTTTGGTCAGATGGTCGGCAGGGCCATGGCCGCGATAGATGCACTGGAGGCCCAGGGTATCAGCTGTGACCTGATCGACCCACGCACCACATCGCCTCTGGACAGCGCCACAATCCTGGAGAGTGTGGAAGCGACCGGCCGACTGGTAGTCGTTGATGAATCTCCACCCCGCTGTGGTTTAACGGCAGATATTGCCGCTATGGCAGCCGATCGGGCCTTCCATTCCCTGAAAGCTCCCATCAAACAGGTCTGTGCACCACACAGCCCGGTGCCTTTCTCTACCGATTTGGAAGCTGCCTACCTGCCCTCGGCCGAAAAAATCCAGGCCGCTATCCAGGAGACGCTGCGATGAGCGACATCTACCCCATCGCCATCCCCAAGTGGGGCATCGAAATGGTGGAAGGCACCATCAACAGCTGGATGAAACAAACTGGCGACAATGTCAGCAAGGGCGACGAGATTCTGGAAATTGAGTCGGACAAAATTATCAATGCCTGGGAAGCGCCAGCCGATGGCATCCTGCGCCGACAACTGGTTGAGGAGGGCGATGTGCGCTCGGTGGGCCAATTGTTGGGCATCATCGCGGCAGCAGATGTCGACGAAGAGAGTATTGACGCGTTCATCCAAAATTTCGGCGAAGACAAGGCCGACGCCCCGGCAGCCGCTGCAGCACCCGCCGCATCCACTGCCGTTGCAGAGCCTGCGGCAGCTATCAGCGAGACAAGCAAGCGCACCAACCCCGTTGTTCGTCGCCTGGCTGAGGAGTTAGGTGTCGATCTTGACACGCTGACCGGTACCGGTCGCAACGGCAGAATAACCCAGGACGATGTTAAAGCCGCCGTTAGCCAGAGCGCAGGCGACACCGCCGCTGTAGCTGCCAGCGGTGTGGACATTGAACCGTTTTCTGCCACCCGAAAAACCATTGCCCAGCGCTTGAGTAAGGCCAAGCAGGAGATCCCCCACTACTACCTGAGTGTCGAGTGGGAAATTGACGCACTGGTTCGCCAGCGTGCGAAACTGAATGAAGCGGGCGGGCAGAAAGTATCCCTCAACGACTTGATCGTACACTGCGTGGGCAAGGCCTTGATGGCAGAACCGCGCGTGAATATCAATGTCATCGACAACGCCGTACACCGGTTTCACCAGGCCAACGTCGCGGTAGCAGTCGCCACGGATGAGGGTTTGTTCCCGGTCACCCTGCGTGCAGTCGAAACCCTGTCGCCCGCCGACATCGCAGCGGCAACCGCTGAACTGGCCGAACGCGCGCGCAGTGGAAAACTGGAAAAGTCCGACATCAGCGACGGCTCATTTACAGTGTCCAATCTTGGGATGTACGGTATCGACCAGTTCACGGCAATCATCAATCCGCCCATGGGGGCCATTCTGGCGCTGGGTGCGGCAACTGAGAAAGCCGTGGTCAGAAACGGTGAAGTGGTTGTGGCCACGGTGCTGAACGCCACATTGTCCTGTGACCACAGAGCCATCGATGGTGCAGTAGGTGCCAGCTTTCTTGCAGCGCTCAAGAAAGCACTCGATGAAATAGCCTAGTGAGCAAGTTTGGCCTTTAAAGCGCGCCAGCGGCACTGTCACTGGTAAATACCAGCCAATTCCCGTTAAACTGTTAGCCCCACAAACACTAGGAGCGAACTACGATGATCAACCTATTTCCCCGCAGCAGCCTTGGACCTTTCCTTGCCGCGCTGATGTTCGCGCTGGCGCTGCCAGCCCAGGCAGATGGCACCGGCTTTTTCCTTGCTGGTGGACTGAACTTCAATGCCATAGACGACACTTTCGACAAGGATAATTTCAGCCCCCCGGAATCCATCGAATCCGCCTTCGACGACAGCAGTGAGGGGTTCAACCTCGGCGGAGGTTGGCGTTTCAATAAGTGGCTTGCTATAGATGCAGCCTACTGGGACTTCGGTGAGTATCGTTCCGATCGCGACGACATTACTGGCGAGAAAGACTACCTGGATGCCACTGTCATCACGCTCGGTGGCATTGCGTCAGTACCGTTGTGGATTTTCGATATCTACGCCCGTGGCGGTGCCGCATTTTGGGACCTGGAAGGTGACCGCTTTAAAGACGATGGCACTGACCTGTATTACGGCGTCGGCGCTGCCCTCAATATTTTCGGCAGCCTGGACATCTATCTTGAAGCGGTACGTTTCGACATGGAATCGGATATCGACAGCGTCGGTTTAGGATTGCGCTATACATTCTGATCGCAATCATGAAATGAACCCTCGCTTTTTTGTCAATGTAGGTACCTGTCCCTCAACAAGGCAATTTTCGCTTCATCCAGATCCAGGGCTTGCTCATAAAAGTGTTCGCGGGACTGGTAGCGCTGGTCGATTTCGTGGAAGCAGGCGTTGATATAGTCCGGGTGCACTTCCAGCAAGGGGCGAAGGATTGACTCCGGCAGGGACTTGCCCGAGCGATCGGTAAGGGATTTTGACAACCGTTGCAGTTCCTCGTCCACTGGAAAATGGGTATTGGTGAGCAGGTAGTCCTCTACGATGTCCTGCTCGGGCACACCCAGCACATCCAGTATCAGGGCTGCCGCGAAACCGGTACGGTCCTTGCCCGAGGCACAGTGAATTAGTACCTTGTGCTCTTGTTCCAGCAGCAGTTCAAACATGCGCGCATACTGGTGCAGGTGATTGATAACGAAGTCGCGATTGATATCTTCCATCAGGCCGGCGGCATCCTCGATATCGATAATGCCTTCTAGCAGATTATCCATAAAACTATCGGCACTGCCCGGGGAAATCGGCAGGCCCTGTAAGCGTGCCGAATGATCGACACCCAGTCGCGACGGATCAAGTTGCTGTTCCGTTACTTTTCGGAAGTCGCAGACCAGGGTTAAGCCCAGACGATTGACTGCGGCGATATCCACATCGCTCAGGGCTGACAATTTGCCGGAGCGAAACACTTTGCCCCAACGCATGCGGCGGCCATCGCGGGCTTCATACCCTCCCAGGTCACGAAAATTGGGACTGCCCAATAGCGGCAACTTGCGCTCGGCGATAATGATGGCATCGCCCCCTTCACTGACCAGGTAAAAATAATGACGGATGCCGACATCGGGGTTGGCGATTTTTACACCGTGCTCGCGGGTGTGCGCAACGGCTTGGCCGCTGGCCACTCCCCGGTAGAATTGCTCCGGGTAGTCGGCGATATACACGGTCACCGCCGTGTCGGGTTCGCTGCCACTCCATACCAGTAGGTAATCCTGGTCCGGCATCCGCTCAACCCGACAGGCGTTGGTGTGAAACCTGAAGCGTTCTGCTGTCATGCAGCGTTACCGGGCTTTCGTAATGCGGGCATGGCTAATAGTTCTGGCAACTGTTTGTCCAGGCGCTGCAGGGTGGTAAACACCAGGTCGAACTGCTCAGCGCCCCGTATACGCTTAATGGGGTTATCCGCCATGGAGGCGCGGTCCACCACATACATCAACCAGTTGAGCCAATCCCCGAGAATGCAGCGCAGGGCCGGCTCAACAAACTCATCGGCAATCACGCCACCGGCCCGTTGATAGGCCGACAGGAATGTCTCAAATAACAATGGATCTAACTGCCGGGTAATGCCGCTCCATTCCAGCGCCGTCTGCAGTACTTCACGGACGGGGTTAATCTGGTGAGCTGACTCCCAATCGATTAGCAGTGACTTGCCTGCGCTATCCCAGAGCACGTTTTTCTGGTCCAGATCACCATGGCTGACCACGAGATGCTGAGCCAGTACCAGAATCGCGGCTTTGTAGTCCCTGCCAATATCCAAAAACGCCGGCAGCCCCTGCTCGAGCTCCCGGGTATAACGCACGTGCTCGGCACCAGCCCTGCCTATCACCGCCGTAATGGTCTCTTCGGCATGCATGTCGGCGGTTTTTGGACCAAGCCCGGGCACGCGAATATCGGCCCGGTGCATGGTCGCCAGTATATCGGCAACTTCCAGGGCATGGCTCTCAGACAACTGGCTAAAAGGCAGCGCGCTGGCCTCAACCCAGGGATAAACCAGGTAGGCCGTGTTATCAAGCAAGTGCAGGTATTCACCCCGGCACGACCGTGCCGACACCGCATGGATGCCATAATCGCGGAAGGTATTGGCCACGGTTTCGGTGAGGTTAAAATGTGCGATTACCGCGGGATCGGCCACATCGGTATCGGAGGAAAGCTGCTTCACCGCGTAGACGGCTTTGTCCGTTTGCAACCGCCACATGCGGTGGTGAAAGCCACCGTGGACAGGACGGATAGCCGCTGCGGGCTGACCTAAATCCAGATGGGAGCAGAGTTGGTAGATATGGTCGGGGTTATCGGGCAGGGCAATGCTCATAGTAGTCACTCACCAGTAACGGGACAGGTCCAGCGTAACATCCGGTGAAAGTATCAACTATGTATGAGATCAATGGTATCCCGATTAAGCGGACACCAACGGCAAACAATGAAGCCCAATATTGGGAAAAGTCTTATCTGACCCCATTTCTTTATTGCGCTGATTTGAGCTCTCGGCGAAGTACCTCTTTCTTGACTTTGCCGCTGGGGGTACGGGGTAAATCCGCTACCACTATCACGCGCTCAGGGGTTTTCTGTCTTGCCATGCCCTGCCGCTCGGTAAACTCAGCAACAGTAGCCAGAGACACGTCAGTTACACCCGTCGCGGGAATGATATAGGCGCAAACGCCCTCTCCCAGGCGTTCGTGCGGCATGGCGACCACCGCTGCTTCGCGTATATCCGGGTGGTCGTGCAGGCAATCTTCAATCTCTTTTGCGCTGAGATTTTCACCACCGCGAATAATAATATCTTTCTTGCGGTCGGTAATAAGAATGGCGCCTTCCGGGGTGCAGTGGCCGATATCACCGGTAAAGAAAAAGCCGTCCTCACTGTGCGCTTCCCTGTTTTGCTCCGGGTCGGCATACCCCAGAAACATGCCGGGACCCCGTGCGGCAATTTCACCATCCTGGCCCGGTGCCACCTCTTGGCCGGCATCATCAACTATCCTGACATCATAGCCATACACATGACCATCGGTGGTCGCCGCCAATTGCGGATCATCGCGCCAGCCCAGGGTGATAATAGGGGCTTCGGTACTACCATAGACGCGCATGGTCAGGCAGTTATCGAGAACCTCATACGCCCGTAAGACCAATTGCGGCGGCACGGCGGCACCGCCACAGGAGAACTGCCGCATGGAGGGCAAGCCATCGCCCCGGGCCTCAGCCACATCAACCAACTCCTGCAAAAATGGCGTGGCACCCACCGTCAGACTGCCGCCCACCCGATTGATAAAGTCCACGGCGGCGTTGGCGTCCCAGCGCTCCATCAAGGCCGACCGACACTCGCTGATAAAGGGCAGGCTAAGTCCACTGGAATAGCCGGTAATGTGGGTGATGGGCGAAGGCATCAGCATGACATCATCGCCATTGATATTGCCGTGCTCGATGGCGTTATCCGTAATACGTACCAAGGTGTTATGACTGTGTAATACCGCCTTGGGAAAGCCGGTTGTGCCGGAAGTATACAAGCGGCACTTCACGCTATTGGGATCGATCTCGGGAAGTGACTCGATGGACACTGCCGGATTATCCAGAAGAGCCTCGTAACGCAGCGCCCCCTGGTGTTCGCCGCTGGCGCGCACGGTGACAACATACTCCAACTCCGGCAGTTCCTCGCGCAGGCCGTTGACCATATTGACGTAATCGATACTGCGGTACTGATCGGGAATGAAAATCAGTCGGGTTCGGGCATCCTTGAGAATAAAACGTAATTCGGCATCGCGGTAGATCGGCACAATGGGGTTTACCACCAATCCCAGGGCGGCGGCCGCAATATCCAGTGCCGCACCCTCACGCCAATTGGGAAACTGAAAGCTGATTACATCCCCGGCTACCAGCCCTAAGGACTGCAAGCCTGTCACCAAACGGCGCGCCTCATCGGCAATCACCGCATAACTGACATCGGGTTCGCTTTCTAGAAAAAAAGCGATGTCATCCGGAATCTCTTTCGCCTTGCGAAAAGCCTCCCGGGCGATCGTGGTATTGCGCCAGGTGTGGGCGTCCCGGGCCAGCCGCTCTGCGCTCAACATCAGCGGTTAAGGTACTTGTCTAGGGTCTGGTGAAAGTGGCGGATACGCACCTCCTGATAATTGGCCAGCGTCACAGCGCCTTTCCTAGAGGCCCTCAACCCTTTTTGCACCTGGGGCAGGTTAGCGCCATCCTGGTCGAACACGCGCGCCAGGCCGGCGCCCATAACATCCGCCGCAGCAGAGAAAGGCTCATCGGCGGACAACTTGCGGGTCATCGCATCCGCGGGCGCTTCCTCGCCCTCCGGATAGCGGGTCAGAATGAAGACATCCATGATACAGCTGTTCACATCATCTCCGTTGGGGCGGTGCCGGTAGGTAATAACCGGACCCAGCCCCGCCCAGGGAGCGAAGTTGGGAAACAACAAATACAAGTTGGAGTCCATCAATTCAGACATGGTGGCTGTCGCCGTCATGTCTTCACCAATCTGCTCCGAGACGCCTGGAAGATTCATCTCCGCAAACTTTTCCCTGGCAGTCTGGCCCGGCGCAATCTCGGGACTCTCCTCGGCACCGGCCAGTTCCATCATGCCATCCATCGTATCCTGCTCAGTGAATCGTGTAGCATCGCCGGGGTTCGGCACACCGTAGGCAGTGATCGTTCGGCTCACATTATCGCCCCAGACATCATACTGGGAGTTATCAATCGCCTGGAAAGGCATTAGCTGTGGATGTATCACATTGGCATGGTAGGACTCGATAAAGGCCTCCAGAACCACTTTCCAGTTCGCTGCAATTACCTTCTCAACGTGCACGGACACCGTGCGCTGCTCGTGTTTCCAGTCGCCGAAATGTTCTGGCAATATCCCCAGGTACTCCTGAAAATCCTGCGCGTTTTCGTCCATATTGATAAACACCCAGCCGCCCCAGACTTCCACCTGAACCTCGGGCAAACTGAACTCGTCGGCTTTTACGTGCGGGAAATCCCATTGGCAAGGTGCCCCCTGAAACTCACCTTCCAGATTCCAGCTCCAACCGTGATAGGGGCACCGCAACTCCTGGGCGCCACCACCTGCACCACGCTTCAGGGCCCGGCCACGGTGCAAACAGGAGTTATAGTAACCCTTGATCTCACCCGCTTCAGTGCGGGTCAGTAAAATGGAGTCGTTAACAATATCGTAGACAAAATAGTCACCTGACTTGCGTAACTGAGTCTCGCGACAGGCCATCTGCCATGTCTTGCGCCACATTTTTTCGACCTCCAGGTCAAAAAACTCCTGGGAGGTCCAACGATCAACAGGCAAGTCTTCCGAACCCAAATACGTATCCGTAGTTGCACGCAGGGCGTCGGGTACGGGGACGGCCTCCTTGTCCAGCAGATCCTGGAAAGTGTCACTGGGATTTCGGGCGGCGATTTGCTCTTTGCTTAGTTCCACTTTTTCGTTCATCCGTGCATTCCCTGTTCAGCGTGAAAGAATGGTAACGGCGCTGATACCGGGCGCGCCGTAGACATGGGTATAGCCCAGCGAAGGTTCGCCGGGCACCTGTCTTGCGCCCGCTTCGCCCCGCAGTTGGGTCACGTTTTCCACAATCTGGCGCAGCCCTGAAGCACCAATAGGCTCACCATTAGCAAGGCAGCCGCCATCGGTATTCACTGGCAGACGACCATTGATTCGAGTTTCACCATTGGCCAACAAATGTTCCTGTTCACCGTGTTCGCAAAAGCCGTTCTCAGCCATGTGCATAATCTCTGCACCCGACTCCGTATCCTGTAACTGGGCCAGCTGAATATCCGACGGACCAACCCCGGCCATTTCAAAGGCTGCCGCCGACGCGTCGCAGGTGGGGCCTGCGTTGTGTTCCAGAGCCTGGGAGGGTGCAAACACTTCAAAAGAGCCATAGCGTCTGGAGCGCAATGCCGCACCCTGGATCATAATAGGCGTATCAACCAGCTGTTTCGCCTTGTCCGCGCGACAGACAATCAGCGCCGCGCCCCCTTCTGCCGGGGAGCAAAACATGAACTTGGTCAGCGGATCGCTGATCATCATCGAATTGGCAATTTCCTCCAAACCAATAGGGGTCTGCCGCCAGGCATTAGGGTTCAGGGAACCGTTGATAAATGCCTTCTCCGCCACCCGCGCCAAGCTGGTCTCGGATATACCGTAGTCGTGCATATACTTTTGTATCTTCATCGCGAAGAACTGGGTGGTCATCATCATGCCCACCTCACCGTACCAGCGTCCCAGCCCCATCGCCTCGGGGTCTGCGCTAAAGGCACCCCGGTCGTGCTTGTCGAAGCCAACAACCATGCCCATATCGAATTCACCCGACTTGACCGCCGCATAGGCCGACATCAAGGAGCTGCCACCGGTGGCGCAACCATTGGACACATTGGTGAAGGGTAAACCCGTTAGTCCCAGTTCATTAACCAGTGCATCGGCACTGCCCGCACTGGCACTGCCGCCGAAGGCAAACTGCATGTCACGCCAGGCTAGCCCCGCATCCTTAAGTGCAGCACGTGCCGCAAAAGCCCCCTGCTGCAAACCACTGCGAGTGGGTGTTCTGCCAAAGGGGTGTAGGCCGATACCGATTATCGCTACTTCAGTCATAGGGATGCCTCCACGGGTCTAAAAGCAAAGCTCACGATATCGTTGCCCGCCTCGTCCTGGTTCCACACATCGAATACCAATTCCATTTCCATACCTATTTTCAGCTTGTCCGGGTCGTTCTCGGTCAAACGGCCTTCCACCCTGACCGCCCCGGGCAACTCGACATAGCCAACGCCATAGGGCCGGAACGTTTCCGCCGTTTCACCACTATTGTAGGGCGACTTGGGCATAAAACGCTGCACGGTCCAGGTCCAGAGTGTGCCGCGTGTAGGCAGTTCCTCTATGACTACTGATGCACCGCCGCAGGCAAGGCAACTGGTTTTGACCGGAAATTCAACGCACTGGCAATCCTGGCAGCGCGAACCCAATAAACGGGGCGAACTGGAAGGCCAGGTGAACAGGCCGTCGGCGATAGCTAACTGACTGGCTGATGTCATACATTACTCCAAAGTACCTGCAGGGATTCTAGCAGCTAGCCAAATATAAAAACAGTTCGGTTTGTTTCTTTTTTGAGGGGCCACTGCTACCATGGTCGCCTCAATACGCCCATCCAGCAGAGGCACGCCATGACAATACTGATAAACGGCTATGTAGATTTTGCCCCCGGAAATGACAGCAAAGCGCTGGCCGACGCCACCCAACTGATGGCCGACACTCGCGATCAGAAGGGTTGCCGTGCCTATGTATGGAGCTCAGACCCCACGACACCGGGTAGAGTGTATGTCTATGAGAACTGGGAAAGCGAAGCCGATCTGGCGGCGCATCTTGCAGGGAAATACTATACGGGCATGCTGGCCCTGCTGGGGAAATATGAACTCCAGGCCACCGACATCCTGAAATACCGAATTGACCACGCCGAACCCGTCTACGACGAAGAAGGCAATCCCAGAGCAGATTTCTTTACCGGCTAGTAATGCCGTATCCGCCAGGCTGACTGCCCGGCGGACATCAACCTCGCCTATTCAGGCACAATCTCCCAACGCGAGAAAGCGATCCAGGTGATGACCGCTATCACCATACATCGTGTTGAGTTGTATCAGCGCTTTGAAGTGATGGCCAACCGCCAACTCATCACTCATGCCCATTCCGCCATGCAATTGCACAGCCTGCTGTGAGACAAAGCGTCCGGCCTCACCCAACTTCACTTTAAGCGCACTGGATGCCTGCGCCCTGTCTGTACGCTGCTCCAGATGGGCGAGCACCGCATCGTAAAGCAGCGATTTCAGGGCTTCACATTGCATGTACATATCGGCCATACGGTGCTGCAGTACCTGGAATTTGCTGATTGGCTGACCAAACTGCTCCCGGGTTTTGGTGTACTCGACGGTCATCTCCAGCAAGGCTTCCATACTTCCCAGCGCCTGGGCTCCCATGGCGATGATCAATTCGTCAACCACTGCCTCTACCAGTGGCAGACCATCTTCGGCCACCTGTATTGCCGGCGTTGAGGAAAACTCAATCGCCGCCCCGGGGGAACCGTCGATCAGGGCCACCGGCCTACGTGTTGTACAGGACGCATCTTCAACCAGAAAGAGCCCAGGGGCAGATGCACCGGCCACCGTTGCTGTCACCAACAGATGATCTGCTGCTGCGCCATTGACCACTGCAATTTTTTCGCCGTCCAATCGAAAACCGTCGCCGTCGCGAGTGGCCGTTGTGGTCACCGCATTGAGTTGGTACCCGCCCTGCTGCTCGGCAAAAGCAAAAGCCCACAGGCTCTGCCCGGCAATCAGGGGTTCCAGAAAGCGGGTCTTGATGGCCGTATCACAGCGTGCCAACAAGGCGCCGCAGGTCAGGACCGTGGAGACATAAGGCTGGACTACCAGGCCACGACCCAGTTCCTGCATCAATACCATCACCTCAACGTGAGAGCCACCTAGCCCCCCATCGGCCTCAGAGAAAGGCAAACTCAACCAACCCAGTTCAGCCATCTGTTGCCAGAGCGCCCCATCCAGCACCTGCTGCGAGTCGCGCAGCGAACGGCACACTTCAACGCCGCAGTGATCACGCACAAACCGGGACACGCTGTCCTGCAGCATTAACTGTTCATCATTCAGGGAAAGCTTCAATTCAGGTTTACCTCTTCTCTTTATTCAGGATTGGCCGCTGCAACACGTTCTGCGGCCGTAACAAACACGCCGGTATTACCCGAAGACCACTTCACATATAACCTGGAGTAGCAAATCGTCCAACGACCATCGGGCTGCTGCTCATAGTCATTATTGTATTCCCCTACCACGGTGCAAATGTCTTCCGCCCCCGCTTCCGGACCCGTTTCCGGCATCGCAACGTCGGGCAAGATCACATGATCAGCGACCAGGTAGGCACGACAGCTGATCCTGTCACCCGCCACTGACATCTGGTGATTGGTAATCGCGTGGTGGGTGGTATCGAAGCCATTGATTACGCTTTGCAGCTGGGCCAGCCAATCCTCCGCACTGCGGGGCACCTGGGCCTGCTCTTCGTTGGGGTCGAGCTCCCCATAATCGATAAAAATACTGTCGGAAAAACAACTGCGAACCAGAGACCAGTCCTTGGTATCAATGCCCCGGGCGTAGCAATTGTAGTTTTCGACAATCGCCTGTTGCACGACAAGCCGCTCCAATGGATCCATCTGCGTCAGCTCCCTTCTACATGCTTGGGCACTACGCCCTCGGTAATCGTCGCTGTATTGTCCACCACCATCTCGGCACCATTCACCGCACGGGATTCATCGGAGGCCAGGAACAACACCATGTTGGCAACATCCTCGGGCTGACCTACCCAGATATTTTCCATACTGGCTGCCACCTCTGGATTGTTCTCGCGCACCACTGCCTGAACACCCTGCAACATGGGCGTATCCATATTGCCGGGATGGATAGAGTTACAACGAATACCGTAGCCCTCCTGGGTACTGAGACAGGCAATGGACTTGGTCATCCCTCGGATCGCACTCTTGGACGCCGCATAGGCAAAGATATTCGGGCCGCCCTGGATACTGGCGGTGGAGCACATATTGATCATGGAGCCACTGCCCGCCTGCTTCATCAGCGCCAGCGCGTGTTTACAGCCGAAAAATGTACCGTCGGTTCCCACCGCGTTTATTTTCCGCCAAAGCGCCTCGGTAGTGTCCTCAATACTTGCCAATTGCACGATACCCGCACTATTGAGCAGTACATCCAGGCGGCCGTAACGTTCAGCTACGTCCGCCATCACGCGGATCCATTGGTCCTCCCGAGTAACATCCAGCGGTATAAAATGAGCACCTTCGATACTCTCTGCCGCCGCGGCACCCAGTGTTGCGTTGAGATCAGCCATTACAACCGTGGCCCCTTCTTGCGCCAGACGCTGCGATGCCGCCAGCCCCAGACCCGAGGCTGCACCCGTTACCAACGCTACCTTTCCTTCTACTCTTCCCATAATCGAATCACTTGCATTTTTATTGTGTGATGATACTGTAAACAAAAACAGTCAGTACGTACTGTTTATATTAAATCTAATTCAGGCACGACGCAACGAGCATTCGCTGCCAATTTACCAACGCCAACACCGGAGCAATTACAGATGAGCGATGACAACGTCGAGAATTACGATGACGTAACCATGTACGGCCTCACAACCGAGAAGATGGAGGAATTATTGCTCAAGCAAAACGAGCTGACCTTTATCTGGACAACACGCGAAGGCCACGGCATGGGCGTGACCATGAGCTACATCTGGCGCAACGGCAGTATCTGGTGCACCGCGACTGAACAGCGGGCCCGGATGAAGGCTCTGGCCCGAGACCCACGCTGCTCTGTGGTCGTATCCAGTATGGGCACCGGTACGGACATCAGCCAATCTGTCACCTTCAAGGGCCGGGCTATCCTTCACAAAGACCAGGAAACAAAGGACTGGTTCTACCCGGACTTCGCTAGACACGCCAACAACCCCGCACCAACCCCCGAGGACTTCGTCGCCTTCCTGGACACCCCTGTGCGCATTATCATTGAAGTCATACCGGAGAAGACCATCAGTTTCGATGGCGGCGTCATGGTGGAGGCCACCTCCGCTGCGCTGGAGCAGTAAGACGTAACACCCTGACGATCTGACAGAGAATAGACTAGTATGTCTATTCTCTGGACTAACACATCGACCAGGTGAACTGCATGAGCAAAAAAGTTGCACTGATAATTGGCGCCGGCGATGCCGTCGGCAGCGCGATCGCCAGAAAATTTGCCGCCAAGGGGCTGATTGTTTGTGCCACCCGGCGCAATGCCGACAGGCTGACTCCTTTGCTGGAGGAACTCAAAGCCGCAGGGCATGAGGCGCACGGCTTTTCCTGCGATGCTCGCAAAGAAGACCAAACTGTCGACCTGTTCCGGAATATCGAAGAGAACATTGGTGAGCTGGAGGTCGTGGTGTTTAACATCGGGGCAAACGTTCCCCTGGGCATTCTGGAAACCGACAGCCAGAAGTTCTTCAAGATCTGGGAAATGGGCTGTTTCGCCGGTTTCCTGAATGGCCGCGAAGCAGCCCGCTATATGACCCAACGGGGTCGCGGCACGATCCTGTTCACCGGCGCGACTGCCAGTGTACGAGGGGCTGCGGGGTTCGCTGCCTTTGCCAGCGCAAAACACGGCCTACGCGCCCTCGCCCAAAGTATGGCCCGGGAACTGGGACCACAGAATATACACGTCGCCCATGTCGTTATCGACGCTGCAGTCGACACCGATTTCATCCGCCAAATGTTCCCGGACTTCGAGGAACGCAAGGCGGCGGATGGTATTGTCAATCCGGACCACCTGGCTGACAACTACGTGACCCTGTACGAACAACCGCGCGATGTCTGGACCTTCGAAATCGACGTGCGCCCCTGGAACGAACAATGGTAAACAGGAGAAACCTATGAGCAAGCAACTGGATTTTTACTTTGACTTCGGCAGTCCCACCACTTATCTGGCCCACAAGCGATTACAACAACTGAATGAGCAATATGGCCTGACAGTCAATTACCGACCGATTTTACTGGGGGGCCTATTCAAGGCCACCGGCAACACCTCGCCCGTGGCTATTCCCGCCAAGGGACACTACATGCTGACCCACGACCTACCCCGTTTCAGCAAACGCTACGGCGTCACCCTGAATATGAACCCCTTTTTCCCCATCAACACACTCACCTTGATGCGAGGGGTCTTTGCGGCAATACGCCTGGACTGCCTCGCAGCCTATGTGGACGCTGTCTTTGATGCCGTGTGGGTAGATAGCAAGAACATGGGGGACGCCGCGATCGTTGCCGAGACTCTGACCGCGGCGGGATTGGATGCGGAAGCCCTGATGGCCTTGACCCAGGACCCCGAGATCAAGGCGGAACTGATTACCTCGACCGAGGCAGCGGTGGAACTGGGTGCGTTTGGTGCACCTACCCTGTTCATGGACGGCGAAATGTTCTTTGGGCAGGACCGACTAGATTTTGTTGAGGAGGCTCTGCGCGGACACCAGGGAAGCTAAACGATATTAAGCTGAGGATCCTGCCGGCAGTGTAAGATTCGAATGATTTCAATCCGGCTACTTCGAAACCGATAGAAAATCACATGGCTATCGACCACTAAACTACGGAGCTTGGGGAGCAGTTCTCCTCGCTCCTGTCCGCTATTCGGGTTCTCTGTCAGTCCCCACAGCTTATCTCCGATTTGATCAACATATCGAGATGCGCGCAACACACCCCAATTGATGCATCCATACTGATAAATTTCTTCCAGATCATGTCGCGCAGCAGGCGTGACGACAAGTTTCAATGCAGCCATAGTTGGCTGATTCTACTATTTGATTCCGTCTATCAGGTCATTTAGGGCGCTTTTTGATTGAATATTGATGCCCTGATTTCTATCTAACTGGTCAACCCCAACCTGTAGCTGTCCACGTAGTGTTGCCAGCTGAATTTCCCTGACCCACTCCTCGTGGGTATCCATGAAGCGAAGCGCCTCTCGAATGACTTCGCTGGCATTATTATAGAGGCCACTTTCGACCCGAGATTTAACCCGCGCCTCAAGCTCCTCGGTGAGAGAGATATGCACAACAACCACCTGTACCAGCCAATGTATTTCCACACTGTGAACAGCAATACAATCTTTGTCAATCTATGTATTTTGTTGTCACTTCGCGGGAATTCAAAACCATTCCGGTTCAAATGCCTGCTTAACGGTGAGTCATGAGCTTTTCAGCAATTTCTCGGAAAGACCCAACAGCTTTAGCAGCCCTATAGACGTAGGTCTTTGAATGACGGGTCCAGCCGCCAACTCTGTCCTTTTATCCTGGGGAGCATTTGACCTGCGTCATCACCCACTTCACGTTCAATCAAGCGATTGAGCTTGTTATTCATCATCTCAATGACGTCACCGTGTAGCTTCATATCTACAGCGAGATTGTTTATCTCTAGCGGATCGCTCACAACATCGAAGAGTTCGACATCGTTGTAAGCATAGAGCTCCTCAAGTGATTTGGGCACATGATGCTGCAAGGGCGAAAAATAACGGCTGAACTTGTAGCGACCATCATAGACGGTCCGAATCGCTCCGCGCTTGGAGAGGTCAGGCCGAAATCCCTGGTTTGGCAGCTCAGCGGGCAAGCCGCCTTTGGCGAAGTAGTTACTGATGCTGGTGAAGAACGCATCGTCAACAAAACCAATCATATTGTAGTTGTACAGGGCTCCTTCACGCAGGGTATCCACTTGCGCAGCTTCTGGGTCCTGTAGCAGGGTCGAGATGTCCTTGCCGGGCAAACCACTGCGGGCGGCTTCGCTACCGCCGGCCAGACCAATCAGTGTCGTCGCTATATCAACATGGGATGTTACCGCCTTGCATCGCTTTCCGACTGCATAAGCCGGGTGCACAATGGTCAGGGGAACATTGTTCTGTTCGCGATAGGCGTTTGCGCCCTTGCCGGTCAGGCCGTGGGCACCGCCCAGCTCACCGTGATCGGCTGTGAATAGAATAATGGTGCTCTCGGCGAGGCCAAGATCGTCCAGCTCGTCAAGTATCTGGACCAGCTTGTTATCCACATCCCGCAGACAGTTGAGGTAGTAATTGTTCAGGCGCCCAAGGGCTTCGTCCTGTATCGGCACAATGCCGCACAAAGCACCGCGCGCATTTCGAAAGTTCAGATGCGCCCCAGGCCTGCCGTTGTCATCAAAGCCCTGCTCGCGCGACTGCGGCAGCGCCAAGTCCCAGTCGTTCTGGTAAAGCGCATTGGCAGGCTCCCTGTTGAGGTGCATCAGCTCACTACCGGACTGCACGGACTGTCCGGGAAGGTCAGTATTGTAATACATGACATCGTGAGGATTGATCAGGTTCACCGCCATAAACCACGGTTTGTCATCATCCCGCAACGCTTGCCCCTGGCCCCGTAGCCAGCTTCGTGCACCGGCGGAAATCACATCATCATGGAGGTAGCCACCCTCGGTATGCCCGATCACATCACCAATGCCGAAATAATCCGAAAAACCGTAGGCCTCCATTTCATCTACGAGTATTTTCTTCGGCGCATGTAACTCGTTAGCGGTTTCAAACTCCTGGGTCAGGTGCCACTTGCCTTTGTAGGCGGTGTAATAGCCCTGCTTTCTCAGCAAATCACCAATGGTATCGATTTCGGTGGACATGCTGCCTGACCAGGAAAAATTCGTGTTGTCGAACATACCGTTATTCTGGATATGCTGCCCGGTATAGATAACCGCCCGGGAGGGCGTGCACACACAGGAACCAATCTGGTGATTCTCGAAAACGACACCACGCTGTGCCAGGCGCTCCCGACCGGGTAGCCGGTAACCCGCCGGTAATTCGTCCGCCGTTAAATAGCGCTCCTGGTCAGTAACAATCATCAGAATGTTATAGGGCCCGCCTGCATCACCGCGAGTACCGGCAGCACCCTTGGTTGTTCCGGAGGCCTGAGCACTTTGAAAGCCTCCGGCAACGCCGACGGCACCGGCAGCCGCTATTGCGCTGCCCGCCAGAAACTTTCGTCTGCTTAAGTCAGTGCTGTCGTTCATATCTTGCTACTCTCGTTCAAGGCGATACCCTGGCTAACTCAGTGTCCCGCGGCTTTTCGCGCAGTGTAGTAATACTCCAAAAGCGCTTCAGTCTCCGGCCGCAGGTTGGCAATACCCTCATAGGGCGTACCGGAAGTTTCCTTGCGATCGGGGAATTTTTTCTTCAGCGCCATGTGACGCTCTCGCATGTCTGGGAAGTACGCAACCGACCACATACCTGTTGCCAGCAAAGGCTTGGTTTCTTTGAGGTCTCTATAGAGATCAAAGACTGGTAAGGCGAAACCGGGAGATCCTGGCGCAGGCCAATGCGCTTTAAACTGCTCCTTGATCGTGGCCTTCAAGTGCGGACCCTCGTAGACATGATGATAGTCACGACGACCATATTCATCGCCATTAAACAGCAGCGACGTCTGATTAACGCCGTCAACGACGCGATCGCGGGGAATATGCTTGTCAGCCTGCGCAATCGTCGCCAGCGTGGTGTACCAGTCACCGGCATACACTATATCCCCGGCAAAGGTGTCGGCTTGTATGACATTCGGCCAGCGCACATAGGCATTCACCCGAACACCGCCCTCCAGGGTATCCCCCTTGAAGCCGCGGAAGACCATTTGAGAATAGCCAGAATCGGGCATCGCCTGAAACATTGGGCCATTGTCACTCATCATAACCACCACGGTGTTGTCCGCATCACCGGTTTTCTCCAGTGCAGCGAACAGCTCTCCCAAGTGAGCGTCCAGATCTGTCATGCTCTCGACCCAGGTACCACCGTTAGCAGTAGTAAACTCCCTGTTTCTGCGAGTAAAATTTACCGGAATCTGCGGCCAGTAATTCAGGAAGAATGGCTCGTCGTCAGCGGCTAACTCGTTCAGCCTCTCAATCACCTGTTTTTTGTAACGTTCATTCAGTGCGTCATAGTAGGCAAAGTCCAGTGGCTTTCCTGCTTCCACACCCCATTCATGAGCATCTTCTCCAGCAACGGCATCGACTCCCAACACCCAGCCGGCGGGCCTAAAGTTTTTGTCCATACGGTAGTTGGGTACGGTCTCTCTAACCTTATAATTATCGGACAGACGATCGTCTTCCGACTCGTCAGTCATGAAGTTGAATGTCGCCTGGTTATGCAGGGGGTAACTGGCGGTATCAAAACCCTGATTGTGGGGTGCAGCCTGGGCAATGTCCCCCTGGTGCCATTTGCCGATATGGGCGGTGTTATAACCCTCTTTTTTCAATAACTCGGCAAGCGTCACTTCATCTTTATGTAAACCCGTGCCTTCCGGTGGCACAATTTTGGGTTCCAGCATATGGCTGCGCACCGGCAGGCGACCTGTCAGCAAAGCGGTACGTGTTGGTGTGCACGTGGGCTCAGAGTACATGCGGGAGAATGTCAGGCTTTCTCGGGCAAAAGCATTGATATTTGGAGTAGTAGTACCGCGCACATGGTTCAGTACGGGGTCGCCCATCTCACCAAAGCCCACATCATCTATCAGGACAAACAGAATATTAGGGCGCCTGCCACCATTGGCCTCACGCACTTCAGCCAATTTGGCTGCAATCGCTTTGTCTTCCTGCGCCCAGCGCTCGCCGTGTTGCGCCAGCAGCATGTAATGCTCGGCATCATGTTGTATCTCGCCTCGCTTGGCGCCCGCCAAACTTATCTGCGGAACGGCCATTAGCAGAGTAACCAGGACTGCGTGCAAACGTAGTTTCATCATCGGTCCAAACCCACCTAAACTTATAATCAATAGTTCTATATTGTTTCGCGATACCGCAACATGCGTGTACCGGATAATGCCAGTAAATCATTTATACAGGTTGACACAGAATCAACCCATCAAAAAATCGAACCTTCGTAAATCGGTGGTGTAACCACCCAACAACTAGTAGACAAAGCGCAATCCCAGGCCAATGGCCCAATCGTAGGAACGATCACTCCCGAGTCCGGCGAGACCCTCTCCATAAATGCCAAAACCTTGACCCAGCATCTTCCCAAACTGGACCTCCGTGCTGGCCGGTACCGCATGAGTATTCCAGTCATAGGGAACCTTGGCATCGAGTTTCCACCAGTATCCGTTAGACAAGCTCCACAGTCCTATCAATCGTCCGGCCGTTACATCGACCTCATCACCGCTGTATTCAGTATAATGTTGCACGAGAGGTATGAGTGTAAGACTGTCATTTATGTTCAGCGCGACGCCACCGAATGGCGATAGAATATCGGCATCACTGCCAATACCCATATCCGCGTTATCAAAGCTCTTAATCCACTCAAGACCGACTGACGTTCGGTACGGTGTATCGCCCCACTTCCCCTCGCTGGGAAAATAGATCCCCTTCAGGTGGAAGCTTTCCCGGTCCTGCTCGCTGCTACCGCTTTCATCCGTATCCCAGTAGTGCGCCTCATATTTGATTTTCAGCTTGTCAGTCGCCATGAAGGCACCGTCGACAAAATAGTCGCTGCGATCACTCCCCTCTACAAGATCAAAACGCTGGACGCGAAGATCGGTATTCTTACCCTTGGACAATGGGTTGGATGCGTTTTCGGCGGCTGCAACAGGCACCGTTATGCATAAGCCTGCGATCAGCAGCTTCAGACAAACAAAGAAAGCCCGATGAACGTTGAATGTATTACCTTTCAAATTAGTAACTCCAGCAATAGACAAGCCAAGTTTCTTCATAGACCTATCTATCTCCCGGCTCCACCCTGTCAGTAATCTTCTTCGAATTCCACATCGGTATTCGCGCCGGAATCAATTGTCTCAACGATGTACACAACCGTGGTTCCCTGATAGGCGGGCTGGTACCAGATTCCACCGCAGTAGTAATAGCTTACACCTCCCCGGATTCGGGTAACATTGCAGCCGTAGGGCAGCGAGCTGAGTCGCATGCCTCGACGCACATGTCGACGCCGCCTGCGACGATGAGTGCGGCGTCGGGTTCCCCCGACACTACTGGGACTGGCAGGACGGCCCCGCCTTGCACTGAGCTCGGGGCTAAGCCCTGTGAGGCCTGCCAGCGTAAGAGCAGCTAAAGCTGTCAAGATTTCTCGTCTTTTCATGTCAGGCCTCCCTACTCTGCGTCTTCGAGATCAAACTCGATTTCGATTGCGTTCGCCGGGGGTTCAAACCCCAGAGACCCGGGCTCGATCTTGGGGTTCGTATTCCAGTCAAAAAAGAAGACCGAACGCGGGGACCCCGCCTCCCACTTGGAACTTATAGCCATTTTTCCAGGCAGCGGCGGGCCATCGGAAGACACCCAGAGCTGGATATCAATCTCTGGAGCCCGAATACCGATATGATGGTATTGCCGTCCGCGAAACAGACTAAGACCGAGGTAATCAACAGATTCAGCGTCTTCGGTCAGGTGGGCGGCAGCATTACTGGAAATTAAATCCAGTACGGGCGCATCGATCCCTACTTCATTGACCGCAAATTCCACTGCCGCATCCAGACCCACCGGAAGAGCATGCTGTGCGTAGAAGCCCGCTGTCTCGCTATAGACCGTCAACACGCCGTTTCCAAAGAAGACCTCCTTGTTCGACTCCGCCGTGCGGTTGGTCAAACGCAGGGTATCCGGCTTACTCACACGCAGCGTGACATCTGTGGAGTGCTCTATTATCTGCCCAGCGGCAAGTCTTTCGTCGGTATAACCATCCCCGACAATGACAAAGCGCTCCATAGCCGCAATTTCGGCGCTCATGTTTTTGAGAATGTCCTGGGCGGAGTTCGCTTCTTCCGCACTTAAGGGGCTACAGAATATGAACCAGAGGCCCATAGTTTTGGCCACTAGCACGAGTAAATTCAATCGGTGACTCATCGTAACTCCCTTTGGATCTGCTTATTAGCGGTGGAGATCAACCTTCGAGTCCAGTAGTAGCCGGATGAAACATTTCTTCGAAGCCGCCGCGCCTTTTGACCAAGTCCTGCTCATGCAGTGTATCGCATAACCAGTACCAGTTCTTTGCGATTGTCCGTAGGGCCAGCAATCATCAGCCATCAGCTAAGATACATTTACCGGATAATTCCAGCTAATACATTTATACGCCTTCGGCTATTCTAGCCACATCAAAAAATCGAACCCGTGACAGAAGAGGATCTATCGGAATGGGTATCGCTGGAGATCAAGGCGTGCCTTCTGCAGTAAGCCCAGCTGTTAAGAACGGCTGTAAGATTATCTTCGCTTAAGTGTTTCCGAGGGTAATTCGCCGTAGATGACGCGATAATCCGCAGCGAACTGGCCCATGTGCCAAAAACCGTGGATACCGGCCAGTTCAATAATGCTGTCGCAGTCCTGCTGATCAAACTCTCGCAAGCCCTGATAGACCTGAGACAGCCTCAGGGATTTAATGTATTTTTTGGGGGTTACGCCAAATCGCTTCAAAAAGCCCTTTTCCAGTGTCCGCTGACTACAGCCAGTGAAACTGCAAAGCTCGCTTGCAAGGATGTTTTCAAGTTCGCTACTGTGGATCACCTCAAGCGCCCGAGTCACGGAATGCTCAGATTTAGTAACCTTAGCGGACATTGAAGGACTCGCATCATATAAGGCCTCAAAAACGGCCAGAGCCAGACTCTCTTCACGGCCCGATACAATATCCAACCGGGCGCCCGCACCGTACTCCACCAGTTGTCGCCACTTAAGCAGTTCCTCTCGTAGCGCTCCCAGCTTGGCAGAACTCGGCAGATAACTACCAACAGCGGGGATCAGCAAGTTCAGGGGAAGGTGATAAACCTGCTCACCCAGCCTCGTCATAAAGTCCTCTGCAAAATGCATTCCTTGGCCACGAAATCCGACCGGAGAACTAGCCTTCATATCGTCATCCTGAGGGAAAACAGTAATCGAGTCATTGGGTATCAATCGATCGTAGGACCAGACAGCAGGGTTATCGGCATCGAGCAATCCGAAGCTCAAGAAGCCTTGCCTGCGGTGCAGACGTTGATCAAAAGCAGCACCATATCGAAATTTGTTACAGGCAATGCGGGGACTTTGATAAAGGTCGACACTGGATTCTTCCTCGGCGGGTCCCAACTGAGCCACAGAGAATCCCCAGGCATATTGAATACTCGTCAATTCTTCGAATTGATAACCTTTCTGGAGTGCAATGTTCAACATGTTCGATTTCTTGATGGGGTCTACTACACGATTCAGCTAAAAATAGAGGAATGTAACGGTAATTACCAGTAATTGCTTATTTGGCATGGGTAATTCTACGATTAACCCTAGAATAATCAAGGCTAAATGAACATCATGCAAGACCAAACTTCGCATCACAGCCCTAAACGAGGCAGACCAAAATCGGCTGCAGACACCTCGCGCCCCAATCGTATCGTAACCTTTGTTACCGACCGGGAGTTGGAGATGCTGGAGTCAGTAAGCCATAGTGAAGAGCGATCAATGGCCTCGGTGGTTCATCGCATCATCAGGGCACATTTCGAGGAGAATTAGCCAGTGCATTTGCCAATGACGAGCGCGTGCATCTGGCGATGCCGCAGGTGGATATATCTGGACGCTAGCTGAGTTACTAGCCGCTGGAGCCTCCCCAGCGCTTCACAACGCCGCTATCGATCCCGAACAAGTCCAGAATTCTACCAACCGAATGATTGACGATATCATCCAGTGTTTGTGGCTCATTGTAAAAAGCCGGCACAGGCGGTGCGATTATCGCTCCCAGTTGCGCCGCTTTGTACAAAAGCTCGCAATGACCCACATGGAGCGGTGTTTCACGTGGCATTAGCACCAGGGGCCGTCGTTCTTTCAGGGTGACGTCAGCTACGCGGGGAATGAGACTGTCGGCAAAGGAGTGCACAATGGCTGACAGGGTCTTCATGGAACAGGGCGCGACAATCATGCCGTCCGTTTTGAATGAACCGCTGGATACCGACGCCGCCTGATTGGCTGAGCTGTGTACTTCATCCGCAAGGGCCTCAACCTCCCGGGCCGAGTATTGCGTTTCCAACTCCACGTTCAAACGGCCGTACTTACTCATGATAAGATGCGTCTCAACGTCGTCCATGGTTTTCAAGACCTCAAGCAAACGGATCCCATACACGACACCACTTGCTCCTGAAATTCCAACAACAAGTTTCATGCGGCATCCTCCACTGGCAGTCCAAAGTGCGCTCTCTCGTAATCCATAAGAGCCTGAATATCCTCCAGCAATTCCCGGTAATGTGCGCTGTCACTATCAAAATCTCTCACTATGTTAGCGACCAGGTTTAATAAGTGCCGGGTAAGAAAATCCTGCTGCGCTTTGAACAAGGATTCCCTGGCCTTCACGTCTGTTGATTCCTGCACCTCCAGATAACTCAGGAAATGCATGAATTCCAGCTCTACCGACAGGTGATCCGGCAGATCTGCACTTTGATCTCTGCCCAGACCAAAAAACTCATAGAACCGTGTAAGCTCCTCGTAGAGTACCTCCTGACCCTCCGTTGTATACGCAGCTTCATGCAAAGAGCACGCGGATTTGTAAACGCTACAGTCAAAACAGGCGATATAATCCAGTTGTTGCTGCTCGTTGTCTTCTGTCTTCTGTGGATAACGAAAAGCGTCAGCGAAAAAATGATACGCCGAAGATCGGTCCGCTACGTTGAGTTCCAATGGCTGCATGTCTATATATCCGGTAGTAGTTTGCAGGTCTTTTCCAGCATTAGCCCTTCATCCTGAGCACCGCTTTGATAACTTCCCCGGACTTGGAAGCCCGCATTGCTTCTTCAAGCTGTTCAAAATCATAGAATGTGATCAGTTTCTCCAGTGGGAACTTGCCCTGCTGATGTAGTTCTATCAATTTAGGTATAAAGTCCTGAGGCGTACTTCCACCTTCAATTATGCCCTTCAGGGTTTTTCCGAAGAGAATCTGCAAGGGTGAATACATGAAAGGTTCACCTGCGTTTGGAATTGTTAACATGCCACAGGTGCCCCCGCTGTGCAGTGCGTCGATTGCGGCCGTAAACGTTGCTACAACACCCGCGGTTTCGACTGAATAATCTGCTCCGCCGTTGGTAATTTCGTGAACTCTATCCACGGGCAAGTCAATTGCCGGATTGACTGTATGAGTCGCTCCCAACTCCTGAGCCAACTCAAGCCTATCATCATTGAGGTCGACCACAATAATGGGATTGCAGCCTTCTATCGCGGCAGCCATAGTCGCCGCCAAACCGACAGGACCAGCTCCGAAAATTACAATACTGCTATTCTTTTCAGGTCGCAGTTCATTCATCACTGCACCGGCGCCGGTCATAAAGCCACAGCCTAACGGAGAGTATAGATCCAAAGGCAATTCCGGGCCGATTTTCACTAGGTTCCTCGCCCTTGTAACAACGTAGGTAGAAAACGATGACTGACCAAAAAGCGCGCTGAAGATTTTCTCGCCATCGGCCTGGGCCCCAGGTTCACCATCAGCCCGAGTACACCCAAAGTTCATTTGTTGGAAAGAGTGACAATCATGTGGGTGCCCGTCGTCACAGCGCGCACAAGCGCCGCAGGATCCAAAGGACATCAGCACGTGGTCGCCGGCTTGCAGGCCTTCAACGGCCGCCCCCACAGACTCGATCACGCCTGCACCCTCATGGCCCGGGATTAGGGGCAGTTCGGTTAGGATACCGGGCACTGAATAATCAGTGTGACAGATACCAGTAGCCACAACTTTTACTACAATCTCATCTTCTGAGGGGCTATTTAGCGTGACCTCTTTCAGTTGAGGAACCTCACCTACCTCATATTGAACCGCTGCAGTTGCCTTAATCATAATTCGATACTTCCCATAAGTTCTTCCATCATCCCGTTAAGTGCATCCGAGTAAGGCGGATAATAAAAACTGGTAACTTCTTCATTCGGCGTCTGCACCATTACGGCGCGCAAATGACTAAACTCCCTGAAACCATAGATACCGTGATAGTGTCCCATTCCCGAATCGCCTATCCCACCTATAGGCATTTCATCGCTGGCGACATGCCAGCAACTGTCGTTAATGGCAATACCCCCTGAAATGGTGCCGTGGATAATAGCTTCTTGTTCTTCTTTGTTTTCCCCGTAATAGTATAGCGCCAAGGGCCTTGGTCCGTCCTTAATGGTGGAAATCACATTGTCGTAGTCTTCATAGGGGAGCAGGGCCAGGAGAGGGCCAAATATTTCCTCTCCCATTACCGTAGAGTCCCATGCAGGATCGACAATACACTTCAATAACATTTTTCTGTTTGCGGCCTGGTCGAAGGACTCGTTGGCCGGATTAAATTCGACGACCTGATAACCACGCTGGTTCGCATCTTCCACCATGCGGTTTAAGCGCTGGTAGTGATTATCATTGACAACACTTGTGTAATCCGGGTTATTCTCCACCGTTGCATAGAGCTCTGAAAAGGCCACCCTACAGCCCTCGATGAAATCCTCCATCAGTTCTTTCGGGACATAAATGTAATCCGGCGAAACACACCATTGACCAGTGTTACCCATTTTGGCGGCTACCAGGCGGCGGCATGCCTTGGGAAGATCTGCATCCGGGCGAATGATAACCGGTGATTTACCGCCCAACTCCAAAGTACAGGGAACCAAATTCTCCGCCGCAGCGCGTAAAACTATTTTCCCAACGGCTGTGGAACCCGTGAAAACTAAATGATCGAAAGGCAGAGAAGAAAAAGCTGAAGACAAGCTGACATCTCCAGTCACAACGGCGACCTCAGTCTCATCAAAAAATTCGGCGATCCCCTGCCGCAACACTTCACTGCTGCGGGGCGTTATTTCTGAAGGTTTCATCATCACCCGATTGCCTGCTGCGATCGCATTGGCGGCCGGTACGACTACAAGGTGAATGGGGAAATTCCAGGGCCCGATAACTCCGACAACCCCTTTGGGCTGATACACTGCCCGGCCCTCAGCGCCACCTGATCCGTAAGGCTCTAACGGCGCACAGGTCTCATCCTGCATCCATGATTCCATGCCCTCCACGCACGACTGTATGTTGGCGACTGCCGCCACCACCTCGGTAAATCGGGTCCATGCTTCTGGGCGGGTACCAAAATCTTCGCTGAGCGCCTCACAAAATGCGGCCTCATACTTCTTTAGCATTTTGATCAATCTGGACAGGCGATCGCGTCGGGACGCTATGCTGGGAAAGCCTTCAGCGTGAAACGAATCACGCTGTTTTTTCAGTAGTGGTTGTAGCGCTTCTATCGGTGTATCACTCATGTTTTAGTCTCCATATTTTCATTAATAACTTTTTGAATTTGTTATGACCCCAAGGCCAGCTTACGCTTCGATTTTCTCCACATCCACCCGGGCGTCCCGGTCGAAAGTCGACGGCTGACCCGTAGTGAACCGGGGGTCTAGGTGGGTACCACTATTACCGACTAGCTCTACCGGGTTGATCGGCGAGGGAGTCACATTACGCATTGACCCTTTGATGAACTGATAGTCTTCCCAGGCGTGATAAATCAGCAACTGGCCTGGCTGTAAACTCGGCGAAAGCTTTGCCTTAACGTGGAACTCACCTACGTCGTTAAACACGCGCAGCACATCGCTGTCCTCGATACCCTTGCTATGTGCATCAAAGGGACATATCAGAATAAACGGCTCGCCACGGGTCAGTTGCAGCATCAGCGGATTGTCACGCCAGGTTGAGTGAATAGATTCCCGGGGATGCCCACCGGTCAGCATGAACGGGTGATTGCCACCAATTTTTGGCGGCTCCTTATGCATGGGCAAAGTCTCACCCATTTCTAGGTAGCGATCGACATCAATATAAAACTGCATCCGACGGGTCGTTGTCGGCCAGGGCACTTTTTTGTCTACGTGATGAGTATGGGGAACAATGGTCTCCCCTTCTTTGAAATCGGTCATATTACCCAGAGAGAGCCCCTCATGACCGTGGGAGGTAAATTTCGCAAAGCCCTTTTCTTTTAAATGATCCCAGGTCACTCCATCGAGGTTACTGGAAAGATCGAGAATGGCAGCTGCCACTTTTTCTTCGTCTTTAGGGCCGAACTCGCCATTCATGCTGACCTGGTCGTAGAGTTTGTCTAGTGCAATATCCTCTCCGTAAGGGGATTTTACTGTACCAATACCGCGTTCTTTGGCGCGCTTTTGAATATACTCACTCAGTAGTAACACGATTTCCCAGTCGGGCTTCGACTCTCCCAAGGGCTCTGTCGCTGCAGTGGTTGCGGTGAGAAAGGGGCTCAGGGGTGTGACCCACTTGAAGGAATTTCGCTCATACCAGGCGGCGCAGGGCAGTACATAGTCAGAGTGTTGAGCTGTGGTGTTCATGCGCATGTCGAGGCAGACGCTAAGCTCCAGTTTCGGCCACAGTTTCTCTTTGAGGATATCGCCGCCACGTACACGGCGCAGAGAATTACTGACGAAGTGGAAAATAATGCGGGGGGTTGTACCTGAGGGTGGCAGCAACGGTTGGTCACCTGAGTTAACCGCCTCCATGACATAGTCACTCACCGGGCGAGTGATAAATGGCGTCCAATTGTCATCGTGCAGGTCTTTTATGCCACCGTGTATAGCCCAGAACAAGGTGCCACTGGTAACTTGTGGGAAAGGTGAATTGGTGGCGAACAGCATTTTTGTAATGTCATAGGTTGCCATTTCCTCGGTCATTCCCTCGGCAACTTTCTCCTCCACCATGCCATGAACCTGATGCGCGAACTGCTCCAGCGAATGCATATTCGGCAGCATCATGAAAGGCTCGAAGCCGTCTGGCGTCAGGAATGGGAAGGCACCGTAACCGGCGCCATGTCGTCCCATATTACCCGTGAGCGCAAAAACCATAATCATGGAGCGCTCAATCAGGTTACCGTGAAAATACTTGTTCAAGCTACTGGAAGTCACATTGGTCATGGCTTTGGAGTTACCTATGGACTCAGCCATAAGCTCAATCATTTTTTCTCCAGTGCCACAGATTTTCGACACATTGGCCAGCGTGTAATCCTCCAAAGTGTCCTTCAGTCGAGAAAACACAGTTCGCACTTTGACTTCGCTGCCATCTAGCAGGGTGACGGTTGTGCTTGCGTCCAAATCCGGATCTAGCTCCCCCAGACTCAAACTCTTCCGTGGAGCCGACACGACTGCATTAGTGGCTGTATCAAAGAAATAGAAACCGTGCGCACTACCGGAAGCGACCATATCTGCTTCGGTCAGGAACTTATCAGTGTCCTCTCGCACCAGCAGCGGCATATCGGTTTGCTCAGCCATGAAAGCGCGGTCAATCTTTTCATGCTCCACCAACCAGCGGGCGATGCCCATGGCCAGGGCCGCATCAGTTCCGGGTTTGACCGGTACCCACAGGTCCGACTTGGTAGCCGAGGCATTGTAATCCGGAGAGATGGTGATAATTTTTGTGCCGTTGTAACGCGCCTCAGTGTAGAAGTGGGCATTGGGTATCTGGGTGTAGATCGGGTTGGAACCCCAGATAAGAATCAGATCGGAATAGAAAAAATCATCCGCAGAGCGCTCACCTGAGATCTTGCCCATGGTCTCCAATGCACCGCGGTGACCATCACCGATCTCAGTGTTCATATCCAGAATCACAGAGCGGGTGTACTTGCTGAAGCGAAAAACTGCCGCCGAAGAGGTGGCCAGATCCAGCCCGGGGCCGCAGTCCCAGATGGTGCGATCGCTGCCTTCATTGACCGTAACGTCAATATAGCGATCAGCAATATCCGTTAGCGCCTCGTCCCAGCTAACTCGTTTCCATTTGCCCTCTCCCCGCTCACCCATCCTCTTTAATGGATGAGTGACCCGGGTTGCGTCATACATACGGTTGGAAAACGAACAGCCTTTCTGGCATCCACGCGGATTAAAGTCAGGGACGTCACTGTTGGTCTGGGGGTACTCGGCTGTTTGTTCCTCGCGATAGACCAGGCCATCTTTGACGAACACGTCCCAGGCACAATGGGCCTGGTACCAGCAGTTAATCAGGTGGGTGCCCTTGGCAATTTTGTCCCAACTCCACTGAGTCTGGTAGATATCCTGCCAGCTGTCGTAATCGGGTATTGGTAAGTCAGTCACTTCACTCACGCTGGCAGCCACCTTCGCCACAAAGCTTGGGGTAGTCAGCACAAGCGTTGAAGCGGCAATACTCTGTAAGAACCCACGTCTACTTAGGCCGGCGGTCATGATGCTACCTATCCTCCAGAGGGTTAATAAACTGCACTGGGTGGATCTCATTGTCAGGGGTGTACTGCACCGCAGGATCAAACACGCTAACCGCCTGATCACTATTTGCCACACTGATCCGCTCTACCTCCGCAGGGCTTTTCGTGAATGGCCCGAACATATCCTGCCATTTCCTGGAAATCAGCAAGTCCATCAGTTCTGACTCTTCGCCGCGCATTTTCTTGGCCCGTTCTGCGTCTACCCGCGCCATCACCGCGTGGACTTCCGGTCCAAACAGGAATTCAAGGTACTCCGGCGGAATTCTCGATTCATCGGTGGGATTGCCTTCAGCGTCGATTTTGGGGGGCGACATAGGGGGCACATAGAATACATTGGGCTGGGTTTCGTACTCCGGGTGGAGTGCTAAAGCCACTTTGTGTTTGTACACCAATTTGTGGATTGGGCCCTCAGGGTCATCCAAATAGCCAACAAAACGTACTCTTCCGGGGCACTGGCGAGCGCAGGCATTAGCGACACCTTCTTGCAGCCTGGGAAGGCAGAAAATACATTTCTGGGAGACGCCCTCTTCCTCGTTGAAATAGATTTTTTTGTAGGGGCAAGCCTCAGCACAGAATTGGTAGCCCCGACACTTTTTCTCATTGATCAGAACGATACCATCTTCTTCGCGCTTCTCGATGGCTTTTCGAGGGCAGGCCTCCAGACATGCCGGGTGTGTACAGTGGTTACAAATACGGGGCAGGTAGAAATAGTAGTTATTGGGATAGTCGCCTTCACCGACATCTTCATCCCAGTTGGATCCGCCCTGGGGATCACCCCGCCGATCTTCCAGGGTTTTGTCTTTGTCTCCCCCGTAGAATACCTCCTCGTAGTTCATATCGAAGCGATCACCCCAGTCTTTCCGCGTGGGTAATACGCCTGGCTGGGCGGCACCGTTTTTGAATCCGCCGCCCATTGTCTCGTAGTTGAGTGGAGTGCCCGTACCGGGGTTGGTATTGACGGTGTTCCACAGCATGTGCTCCATACCTTTGCGGCGGGTCCACAAAGTCTTACAGGCAATAGTGCAGGTCTGACAACCGATACATTTGTTCAGGTCCATGATCATCGCAACCTGTCGTTTGATTTTCGCCATGATTTCTAGACCTCAATATCCAGTGGTTTCCAGTCGATAGAGAAGGATTTCAAACCCGCCCGCTCATCATTTGCACCCTGCCACACGGCATAGCCGATTTTGCTTGATTTACCCGCTAGCAATGGCGCCCCTTCAATAAAGCCTCCCAACTGCCGCGTAATCACGACTCGTCGCACGCCATCATTCCAAGTACCTTTTCCGTCAGCGACTACCGCAACGCCCTGCTGCGTACTGCCAATACCCTGGGAGTGCGTGGAGCGTACGCCCGGCTTCCCCGCTAACCAGTGCAAAAAATGTATGGGAGAATCAGCGGAACCCATGGTCATCAGGATGGGCTGCCCACGAATGGGTAGAGCAATCGCTACAGCGTCCTTTTTGTGCTCGACGGCGCACTGCCACTCACAAAAAAAGGCTATTCGCTTGCCATCATGGACGGCCCGCGTGGAGATTGAAGCCGTTTGCCCATAGGGAAGAGACTCCCATTTCACTCGGATGTACTGCGTCGGCTGGAGTGCTACCGGCGTCTGCATCATGGGCACCACCTCCTCAGCAAGGCCAGCCCACCTTGAATCATCCGGGTCGACCCAGGGTTCGATGTCAGAAACGCGTTTAACCAGCATGGCTCCCCCTTTCACTTGTAGTCAGATTAAACGAACCACCTAGTGGCCCGCAGTCCCATTGACTTATATTGGCGTAGCGCACCCCATACCAGGCTACCGGGTTCAAAGAAGGCCAAAGCGCCACGGGCGCCACTTTTCCTTCAAATTTTACTTAAGATCACCCCCAGTTAGGAATATGGTAGGGACGCTTATTGCTCTGTTTCAAGAAGTACTAAATATCAGGGATTAATTTCATAGTCTTTTCAAGCGTCAACACTTCCCGCCTGGCTTCACTGACATATTCAGGACTAATTCCATATTCCTGCCAACGCTCACATATCTGTTGTTCGAGATCTATCGGCAAACGATAGACTTGTTGAAAACGAGGCTGACCACCTGGCTGCTCCAGGTCGAAATCCCAGTCGCGTGTGGCGTCAATGAGCATTCTGGTCCATTGACCCGCACCGTATTTTTTCGGATTTCGAATGATGGGATTAACTGCAGGGTCCATCGGGGAACCGGCACATTTAAATGTAGTTAGCCCGCCCTGCCCCGCGTCAACACGATAAGCAATCGCCCAATCTACGGCTTCCGGGTCTCGAATATCAATATCCTGTTCAACTACGACAACGTGCTTAAACACAAATAATCCATAATTTCGCGACCATAGTGCAGAGGCGACTTGCTGTGCCTGGCCTCTGTATAGCTTGTTAATTTGCACAATCACGTGAGCGCCTGATGTAACAGGGGTCAAGTGAATATCGGTAACTCCGAGAACCCCTACATCCTCCATGCTGTTCATTAGTACCGCAATAAGGCTGGTGTTATGAATGCCGAGGTCTTCCGACGGAAAACCAGGTCTACAGCCTTCCATACCCGCCCGGAAAATTGGCTTATTCCGATAGGTAATCGCGGTGACTTTCATCACCGGCTTAAGGCCCGGAGCACCACCCTGAAAACCGTGATACTCGGCAAATGGGCCCTCAAGCTCGAATGTCTCAGGATTTGGATCTATCAAACCCTCAATAACCAGCTCGGCAGTCGCAGGGACTTCAAGATCAATGGTTTCGCATTTGACCATTTTCATAGGCTCGCCCAACAAAGCACCGGCCATGTCGAATTCGGACACAGTGCGATTGAAAGAGGTTCCACCTACCAGGCTTAGCACTTCATGCCAGCCGTAGACAACAGCCACGGGCATTGGCTCCGGTTTCAGCCCATGTTTAACAAAATGCTGCCCCCAGCCCTGGGTTTTACCAATGTTCTTGGCAATTTTGTCTTTATCGAGAACCATGCCTCGATAAATACCGATGTTGCGATGGCCGGTGTCTGGATCTTTGGTAATGGTGCAAGAGAACGTGTCTATGTAACGCCCTCCATCCTGATAATTAAACATGGGGACAGGCAAGTCATGCAGATTTATATCATCGCCGGTGAGAATATTGTCCTTTACCGGCCCGGTCTCAACGATTTCCGGTGCGATGGGATTGCGGTAACATTGCCGCATTTTGGCAATAATTTCCTGAGGTGACGAATCTGCGGGCAGACCAATAGCCAGGGCAGCCTGAGAATATTTACCGATGGCGCAGGTCAGCATTCTTGAGCAATAGCTGTCCGAATAACCCTTGATGTTTTCAAACAACAGCGCGGGACCTTCCTGCCCCAAATTAACACGAGATATTCCCGCTATTTCCAGATTCCAATCCACTTCAGCTTCAACACGGTGAAGATCACCGACTGCTTCAAGATCCGCTATAAAGCTACGCATACTGATTTCGGTCATAACAAGCACTCAATTACAATGATCACCAAAATTAGCATTGAAAGACTGTGTTGAATAACGTAATGTTTAATCCACTAAGGACTAAAAAATAGTACTTACCTGTTAGCCATGAATTTTACGCTTAAATACCTCAAATATTTTGTCACTGCCGCAGAACACAGTAGCTTCTCCAAAGCAGCGGACACGCTGCACATTTCGAAAAGTTCAGTGATCACCGCCATTACCAACCTTGAGCACGAGTTGGGTTTTGACCTTTTTATCCGGTTGCCTGCTAAGGGGCTGCTTCTCACCAAGCAAGGTCAGTCGGTATTAGTTCGCACGCAGTCAGTACTTGATGAAATTAAATCCTTTGATGACGAAATTTCAAGCTTAAGATCCAGTTCAAACGATACGCTGTCTGTTGGTTTCCATGAGACATTAACCCCCTATTTCATGGCAGATATTTTAAGCGTCATGAAAAAGGACCACCCGGAGCTGACAATAACAATTGTCGAGAGCGGCCCAAAGGAATTTTATGAGCTCATAAGGAGAGGCGAACTCGATGTGTTTTTAACCTATAACATCCCCCCTCCGCCACCTGAGATCACTTACGAAACCATTAAGAGCACTCAGCCCTATATAATGATGGAAGCGAATCATCCCCTGGCCCACCTCAAAATGGTTTCTTTAGATCAATTAGCCGACTATCCAATGGTGCTTCTGGATAAATACGGCTCGGGAGCGTTCTACAAAAGTTATTTTACGGCGGCTGCCTGTGAAGCCAATGTTGCCATCGAGTGCGATTCCAACGAGGAAGTTCGCAGTTATGTTGGCGCAGGACTAGGTTTCTCTCTTTCGCATATCCGTCCCGCGGTCACGACCACCTACAATAACCGTGAGCTTGTATACAAAACCCTTAAAGACGAGGTTCAGCGCCCTGATATTATTGCCGGTTATTTAGGGTCAAAGCGGGGCAGTCCGACATGGAAATGCAATGCCTTTATGGCCCAGTGCAAATCAGTATTGCAGTCAAAAAAAGCAGCGCAGTTTTTCGTTGAGCTGCCCGAATAACGACAAGTAATAGTAAACCATGGCCCGGAACAACTGAGCCGGGATGACGCGTCTGGAACCGACGTATTATCAAGCGATAATGTCAGTGTTAACTAAACGAACTTAGCCTATTTCTGGTTCCGGATTTCCCGAGTTCGAAGCAATCAAGGTTTGATCCCCGATAGGGCAGATCAACATGCCAATGATATAAAATACCAATGCAGGAAACAGCCAGCCAAAACCCTCATCGAATAAGGGGAGCCAATTGATTGCGTTAACGATGGGCTCCACTGCCGCTATTTTTGCAGTGATAGCGCCCTCGAGTATCCCCAAAGGCACGACGGGGATGAGGGTGAAAACGAAAACAAAGCGCTGATTTTTCATGGTATTTTTTAGCAAGCTCAGGAAAACGATACACATGGCGATGGGATAGATACCCAGCAAAAGCGGCTTTGCGGCAATCAACAAGGGTCCGAGACCAATATTGGCGATAAGAATACTTAAGGCGGTAAAAACAGTAGCCCACGTTTTATAGCCTATAGAAGGAAATAACTTGCTGAAGTATTCACCGCAGGCCGTAATAATGCCTATGGCGGTGGTGAAGCAGGCTAGCAAAATGACGATGGCCAATGCGATGGTTCCCCAGATGCCATATAAGGCGTTTGCATAGGGCGGCGCTATCTCGGCTCCGGTGACTGCGCTTTGTGGCACACCCACCAAATCGTGGGCCGTAGCACCAAGGTAAGCCAAAGCGCCGTAGGTGACAGTTAAGCCTATGCCGGCTCCAAGCATTCCCACCATTGTGTAATGTGCCACGCCTTTCTTATCCAGGCCTAGCCCGTGTACAGCGGAGATAATCACGATGCCTAGTACAAGGGAACCCAGAGCATTCAGTGCTTGATACCCTTCCTCAAAGCCAAAGAGAAAATAGTCCATGGTATTTGTTGCGCCCAGGCTTTCATCTGGGAGCGCAACAGGTCCTTGTGGGAACAATATGGCGCCTATTGCGATGGCTAGCAAAACGACTACCAAAGCCGGAGCCATAATTTTTCCTACGATCTGTAGAATTCGCGCAGGATTGATTGACAGGGCCAGTGTTGCGCCGAAAAAAATCACCGAAAAAATCATTGGCAGGGTTTTACCGCCATTGTCATCAGGCAATAAGGGCTGAAGGGTTGTGTAGGCTACGCCGGAGAACCTTGGCAGCCCCAGTAGAGGGCCAATTATGAGATACATGAGGATGCCAATTAGTACCGCAAACCACCTGGGCAAAGGTGCTGTGACTTTTTCTACGCCCCCATCAACGCGCGTACATGCCCAAACTACCATTGCGGGTAAAATTACGGCGGCCACAACGAAGCCAATCATTGCGGGAGTTAGATGATCGCCCACGCGGTAGCCAATTCTAATCGGAAAAATGAGATTTCCCGCGCCAAAATAGATGGAATAGATAAAGAACGAAATGCCAGCAATATCAACGAACCCAGGTTTTTTTGCCATACCTGTATCTCCCAATCAGTTAAAACACCCTGAGATTTTAGCTCTGGGGGGCCAGGCGATTTAGATCCGTTTCGGGGAAGTAATTCACCCATACACACCAATAACAGGCTGCTTTAACGTTCTCAACCCGCTGCAGTTTTCCGCGGTCGGATTCGCCCCAAAAGTCGATGTTCGAAACTGGCTCACCGCTGTCGTTGTAGTACACACCAACACTTTCGTAATTCTTGTCGTAAGCAACCACGATATCCCGACCACCAACGTTCACATTAATGAGATCATTCTGCTCGCGAATAAAATCTTCGGTATACGCCACCGAGTCCCTGCCGACATTAAATCCCCACACCTGCTCTTTCAGCAACAAACGGTCATCAATGACATCCATGGTGTTGAACAGTAGGGATTCCTGTTTGTGATGTGGAACAGTGATTAGCAAAAATGCCATTTCCACCATATGGTCAAACAGGAACAGAAATGGGTTTTGCCAAAATGAGCAAATTCTGTTGACGAAAACCTCGCCGTTTGGAAAGGCTTTTTCGAAGCCGCGGAAGGTCATGCGGTAGGTGGGCCACTGCTCCATTTTGCTATCGGAATAGCGACCATCACATTCTCTGGTACCGTACATCTGCTGTATGGGCTCGCCTTCTGCATTGCGCATAATCAGATTATTTCCAATCTGCGCTATAACGGTCAGGTCTTGCGGCTCTCCATCAATTTCAGCCTTATAGCCAAGACCAAGGTGGGTCATGCAACAATAGGTTATGATAATATTTTTTTCGCCGCCCAGGCCTTCCGGTGTACCGGCTAAATGTGGGCGCTTAATGTAATAGTCCGGATGAGCGCGTGCCTCCCCATTGTTCTCCAGCACGATCACACTTTCAGTAGGGCGAATCAGCTTCTTCGCCTCTTCAATCGAATAAAATTTGGCTTTCGATTGCTGATTGCGCAATCCAATATGCAACCAAATCCAGGGGAAGCCTAATAAGAAAAGATCCAGGCCAAGAAAACCCTTTGTACTCCAGCCCCAACCCACGCCATGCTGAAAGTCGATTAAAGCTCCGGCTGCCACGCAGGCCAGTCCCGAGAAAATCAATTTGTATTCGTGACGAATGGCAAAAATCATACTTTTGCGCTTCACGCCTAAAAATACCTGGGTAATATCTCCCAGATCGCGGAAATAGCGCAGGGCGATAAGAGTGCCTGTCACCATTAAGATCCAATATGCTATTTGCCACATAATATTTATCTCTATATTCAGGTTTAAGTTTTCTAGGCAGCCGCTGTAAAAACAGCTTTACCAGTGATTCGGTTCACATCCGTTTGCGGAAAGAAGTTAAACCACATGGCGTAAAAACAGCCGGCCATCACATTCTCTACACGCTTATGCGTACCTTTATCTGACTTCCCAAAGAAGTCCATTTTTGTCACAGGAGTGCCCGTGTCGTTGTACCAAATGCCCAGACTGTCATATGCCTCGTCCCAATGAACTATGATGGCACGCTCACCGACATCGACATTTAATAGATTGCCGTTTTCCTGAACGAAGGGAATCGAATAACACACAAAGTCATCACCGACGTGGAAGCCCCAGATATTTTCCTTGGTGTGCAAACGATCATCCGTGTGCCTCAAGGACGGGAATAAAGGCGCGGCCTCTTGCTTCTGGCGATGGATTGCCATGTAAAACGTCGCTTCCCATATTTTGTCATAGATTGCCACGACGGGATTTTCTTTTACCAACACACGGCGACGGTGAAAAACCTCACCGTCTGGATAGGCCTTGGCAAATTTTTCAAATGGCATTTTGAAAACAGGGTAAGCCGGCATCCCCCGACCGCATGCGCCCGAACATTCAGGTCTACCCCACATTTGCTGGATTGGCTCCCCCGTGTTCTTGTCCCACATCACAAGATTATTTTCCAGCTGCGTCATTACCTTGAGGTCGACAGGAGCATTGTCTATTTCTGGTCGATACGCGAGCCCCAGATTTGTCATAGCGCAATAGGTTAGGACCACATTTTCGCCGTTTAGACCTTTTTCATTACCCACCACATGCGGACGCCACATTTCATAGTCCGTGTGTGCCCGAGCTACTCCCTCATTTTCAATCACCATCACCTCGTAATCCCGTGTGACAAAGCTTCTGGCCTCCTCGATAGATACATAAGTGGCGTTGTATTGCTGGGTGCGCATCATCATACCAGGGTTGAAATAACCCACAAAAATATTGAATGCCCAGACCACTGCGGATATAACTAACACGATATAATTACCGCTACCGAACTGGATGTGCGTTAGGATCGAAATAGCTATTCCGATAGCGGAGAATACTAAGATTGACTTGCGTTTGTACCAGGTTTTTACAACCTCCTCTCGGGGCGTCTGCAGCCAAAACTGGCTAATATCAGCCAAATCTCGAAAGATCAGATAGGAAAAATAGTACGCAACGGCCAGACCCAGCCAAAAAAGTAGCTCAAATACCATGTTTTACTCAAGAAATTAGCTTCTACAGTCGAATAGTACTACTGCATTGATAAAACTGTCAATGGTAAAACTATTATTTGTAGACTGGTCTGGGGATACTATTTCGTAATTCGAGTCGACGTTAACCAATCCGGCCTTTTCGATTCGCTCGGTTGGCCTGGCCTCATATCAACCCCTTCTACCTTAGGTCTAGTCAATAGCGAAGCAAGAAGGTCTGTTTTGGCTTGTCGTACAACAATCTGCTCAGGCGTTACGTTGATGGTGGTAAGATCTTGAGCTAATACAACCGGACCACCATAGGTTGTACGCAAGTTTTTGAAGGCAGAATCAATAAAATTGTCGTCTAATACAAAATGAGAAGCTACGCCTAAGGTAGGTTTGGCAATGGCAAAGACGAGTCCAAGTTCATCCGGCATTGTATGAGCACTCAAAACGTTTTTTACCAAATGTACTGGCATTTTACTGTGTTCGGCAAATTCTTCAGCTGAGGGAAACACTTCGTGGATAAAGACATCTGCTTTCCTGGCTTGCTCGGCCTCAAAAACACTGGGCTCGCTATCCGCTGTATAGACCATTGATAAACCATTCCACTCTAATCGGTAACCCAATGATCCATCGATGGTGTGTATTACGGGAAATGCATAAATTTTTACGCCGTTCTTATCGTAAGCTAGCTGGCGAGGGTTATCAGGGCTAAATTTTCTGATGTCAATCGAGTGTGGAACGATCTTGGTACCGCCCGTTGGAACCAGGTTTTGCTTGCTTTGAACTTGCCATTCAGCGGCCTTTCTCACGTTCTGGGTAAACGCAGCAATACCTAAATCCGGCGTAGTTCCCGTCGCGCCCCACACATGAAGAGGCGTATTGCGCGCCCAACCCATCGCATCAAAGAGAGAAAATATTCCCCCTGCATGATCCATATGGAGGTGCGTTATAAACACTTTATCCAGAAAGGCAGGATGGACTCCCATGCTGAAAAGATTGCCCACCACGCCAGAGCCTATGTCAAAAATAAAACTATCGCCGTTTCCAAGCTCTACTAAATAGCTGGACGTTGCTTGAGCCCGCCGTATAGGCGCTACACTACCGGACCCTATGGCTGTGATTCGCATTTCGTTTTTAGCCAGAGACTCATTTTCCGGAACGTAGAACTCTGGATATTTCTTGAGATCCACGCCCTTTTTCTTAACGATCACAGCAGTCTTGGTGATTGGTTTGCCACTGAGTGGCACCGGGTAGTTGTCTTCTGTTAGCCCTTCTTGTCTAGGAAAAGCATAGCTTTCATACGGGGCAGCGTTTACCGAAATAGATAAAAATTGAACGAGTGCGATGGTGAGAGTAAAAAAGTGTCGCAATATTGTGAAATAATTCATAGGAGAATACTTTGCAGCCTTAAAAGCCATGATTGAAAATATTGATCCTTCAGGGAATTGACCACTGCACGATTTTACGGAGCAAGCTATTCAGCTTGCTGCCATTATGGGCGCTACCTGCTTTGCCAGTTCGTCCTGGTTGGATATATGGTCGCCTGTCAGAGCAAAGCCTAGTAAAGCGTCGTTAGAGTCTCTAAATAGTGCTCTCACACCGCTTGGTGAACTGGCTTCAATAACCCACTGACCAACAACATTCTTGGGTGGAGGGGAGACAATAATGGGAAACAGCGTTGTTTTAACCGTAACGGGCATTGCTCCGTAATAAACGTTGCAGGGTTCACCGACCAGAGATTTGGCCAGAGCTCTGGCACAGGCCATTAAGGGAGCGATGTAAAACAAGACGTGATTATCCACCTCCGCACAATCTCCCAGCGCATAAACGTTTTTGGCACTGGTTTGTAATGCCAGGTCGGTAACAATGCCACGGTTTGTTTCCAGACCGCATTGTTCAGCAAGCTTCAAATTGGGCCTAACCCCAATGGCAGACAGCACGATATCGGCATCGATGGTTTCGCCGTTACCGAGCGTGGCTTGAACGCCAACACCTTTTTTGTCGATTCTCTTGACCACTGTTCCAAAGTGGAATTTTGCCCCTTTCGATTCCAGGGCATTCTTGACGGAATCAGCCGCGGTTTTGGGTAGCAAAGTGCCTAGAACAGAATCCAGCGGGTCAACGACATCAATTTCGTATCCGGACAGAATCAAATCATTGCAGTATTCGGAACCTATTAATCCTGCACCAATAATCAAAACCTTTCTTTTATTGACCATTGCAGTCCTGAATTTGGAGTAATCCAGTAGATCGTTGATCGAGTGAACTTTTTCCAGGCCGTCACCTTCCAAAGGTGCTTCGATACAGCGAGCTCCAGTGGCAAACACCAGCTTTTCGTAGTGCAGCTTGCTTGTAGTCGTCTCGATGAGCTGGCTGTCAGGATCAACAGCAATGACCTCAGTAAAGATACGAATATCCGCAGCGAGCAGTCCGGCCATATCTTCCGCACTTGCAGTTGCTATTTGATCAGCCGATTTGTTCTTATGGTAACCCACCGAAATCAAAGGTTTTGAATAAAATCGGCCGTCGTCATTGGTCAACATGACGAGTGGAGTGGTTTGATCCAACTTCCGGAATTCTTTCGCCAGATTGTATCCGGCAAGACCAGTACCGATAATCACTATAGGTTTGCGCGTGTAATCAATTGTATATTTCGGTGACTCTACTTTGGCTTTTTCTTCGACAGCAGTGCGGCTTACAGCGACCATCTCAAAATCATCTTTACCCACAAAGCACTCGGGGCAGACCCAATCATCGGGGATGTCTTCCCAGCGTGTGCCTGGCAGAATGCCATCCTCTGGCCAGCCTTTGACTTCATCATAAATCCAGCCGCAAACCAGACATTCCCATACTTGATACGGCTCATCGTTGGCATCATTTGAAACAGGGGACACAGGGGCAGGACGATCAACTTCATTACGTTCCACAGATGACCCCATTACCACCATTTCAAAATCAGCTTTATCGGTAAAGCACTCAGGGCACAGCCAGTCGTCAGGAACATCTTCCCAGTATGTACCTGGTTCGACCCCCTCGTCAGACCAGCCTTTAGCCTCATCATAAATGCAGTCGCAAACTGAACACTGCCAGGCCTTATAGGGTTCCATTATCAATACTCGGGTATTTTCTAGTAAAGAGTATCAACGTAAGCTTGCTCTATTTGTGCCTCTAGTGCTTTTGACTCTTCATCTCCTTCCATATTCAATCGTTTTGCGGCATTGGCTGCTAGAAGTGAGTCTTTGTGCTTGACCCACTGGTTCGGTTTCCACATATGAGATCGGATCATAGCTTTGCCGCAATGGAAAAAACATTCTTCAACTTTGATGTGAATGCACAACAATGCGGGTTTTCCTTCTGCGCCGAGTTTTTCCAGAATCTCTGGATCTCGACGAATAGTTGCTGTTCCCTTAATCCTGAAGGTTTCGCGCATGGTAGGAACAATAAATATCACACCTATACCATTATTAGTGATTAAGTTTCTGAACCCCTGCACCAGTTTATTGCCGGGTCTGTCGGGGATTAGTAAATTTCTCTCATCGTCAATATGGACAAAGCCGGGCGCATCGCCCTTGGGGGATACATCCACGTGGCCATTGGCATCGATTGTCGATAGACAGATCAGCGGTGTGCGACGAATGAATTCCTGCATGCTTTCGTCTAGTGAGTCGCTGGACTTGTTTTGCACGAGGGGATGGGGTTCGCCAAAAATAGCGTCCAGTTCTTCTTCACTTTTAACAATATAATCGTCGTTCATGCAATTCTCCGGTCAGCGCACTCATCTGAGCGCTAATTATGGACCCGTTGGCTACTTGTAACTATCCATATAGTCCCTTTATTTCGCCCCATACAACCATTTTAAATGGAATTATCTAGCGGCCAGACAGGGGCGATTCCCGAATGACTTCGCACTTCAGTTTTCGACGCAGGGAGCCAGGGGCGCCGCCTTATTGATATGGGGCCAAAAAACTGTTTAAATTTCAGTAATGCTCTATCTTGGACATAACTATCCCGGGCAGCTAGACTAGGTTCAAATGCTTTTTCCACTCTCATTCAGCCCCATAGCAATTACGTCCTCCCCTGAAGAGGCCGAGGCCCTTTTTCGGGAGCAGTTTGTTACTTCGCACATTACGAGGGCCCACGACACAGCTACGTTTGGTGTTGAGATGAACGGCGTCTCCATCGGTAACTCTGCCCTGTCCTTCATACGCCATTCTTCAGACTACGAAGTCGACTGTGACAGTCTCGATGGTGAGGCCTCTGTCATCTTTGGCTACGGTTCTGGGCGGCCTTCGACGACCTCTTTGAATGGCCAAAGCTTCAACGGCAATGATCACGGGCTGATTATCACCCGAAATTCCAAGGTCACTCACAAGAGGGCCAGGGAAAGCTATGAATATGTCTTTAGCTGCCCTGCAACCGCTGTTGAACGAAAATTGCAATCGCTACTCAACCGGCATCTATCCAGGCGAATCGTATTTGGGCACACAGTCGAGATGCGAAGTCCCGTGGGAGTTCGTGCCAGATCGGCTATTTCCAACATAATGAACAGACTGGACTCGAACCCTCAACTGCTGGAGAGCCCGCTGGTCCTGGCGAACTTTGAAGACCTGCTGTTGGAGGTCATTCTATCGCTGCCCAGTAACTATTCAGATGAGCTTTTTAGCAGTCAAAAGCTCTCAACAGCACCGAGCATCGTCACACGTGCAGAGGCTTTCATGAATTCGAGGGCAAATACGCCAATCACCATGTCCGATGTTTTTACCCATGTTGGTTGTAGCCGCAACACTTTGTTCAATAATTTTCGAAAATTTCGTGGATACACACCCTGGGAGTTCCTGACCACTACCAGGCTCGAGTTAGTACACCAGCAATTGCTAGCCCCGCAAGAGGGAAACTCCGTCACCTCAATTGCACAATTACTTGGGTTCTCTCATATGGGTCGCTTCTCACAGATGTACCGAAAGCGCTATGGCGAGAGGCCCTCAGAGACCATAAAGCGAGCATTTGCTTGATAAATCGAGCGTCAGAGAGCTCGACCTGACAGCTTTATGGACTGATGCGGCGGAGTAGCCAGGCGTCTACCTTGTGCACGCCACCGCGGTAGAAATGCGCCGGGTCCAGGTGCCACAGCCAGGTGGCTTTCTCGCCGACAGGCTCCAGAAGACCTGCAAAGTATTGCTGCATCTCGCCCGCTACCAGATTCAGCGTAACCGCCGGGTCCAGAGCCTGGGCCGCTTTCACCATGTACTCGATAATTTGCAGTTCCAGTGATGGCGGTAGATGCCCCTTGCCAATCAACGACGTCAGATACGCGGTAAACTGTCCTCCGGCCTCTGGCTCTACCTCAAGTATCGACCTCAAGGGTTGCCAGTCGATGCCACACAAATACTCGGTCATTTGCAGACCCAATTTTTGAGTTGCAACGGGGGACAGTTTGCCCATAACCAGTTCCTGCCTTACATCGCAGGACCAGTAAACTATTCCCTCGCACGCCAACCAGCTCAGCAATTGAGCATGCTGGGCCAGCATCCGTCCATGCAGTTTCAGTTTTGCGGTTGCGTACTTCTCGCTGGGCAAGTCACCCAGCTTGACGCCAAACTTCGCTTCAAACTGCTGGCCTATCCACCGTTCCGGAAAAGGCAGCAACTGGGAGGCAACCACTGATGATACGACGTACCCCGACTGTAATTCTCGCCAATCACTCGTGAAAGAGTCTTTGAGTTCGATAGATTCGTACAACTCGACGAGGCCTCGATAGGCCTGTCTTTTCGATGGGGAAGAGTCGACAATATCAAGCGCCGCATCTGTCAAATCTTGCATCGCGCCACAGCTAAGGTCTTTTACAAAAGGCCTGAGCTGCCGTTGCTGTTCGGGAGAATATGTCGCAATTACCCGCGCAAGGCTATCCTCATCCACGTCCACCAGATTGATATGGTCGAACCTGCTCAGCAGCTCCTCAAGTGGGATTTCCTTACAGTCCCCGGCACCAAGAACGGTAACACTGGGGCCTTCTGCCCGCGCTACTCCTCGTAATATCGCCTCGCGACTGGCACTCACATGTCCCTGCCAATGCGAGTGGAAATACTTATACTTGTCCGCATAAGTCGTTCCACTCTCACTTATTTTGCTTTCGAATCCTCTACTCATGGCACGATTCTACATGAGCCTCACAGCTGAATGAACTCTATGTCGAGAAAGACACGCGCTCGGGAATAAACAGGTACTTGGCAGCGTCCGCCAATTTATCCTGGTTTTCTCGAATTTCCAGCCTGGCGATGGTCTGCAGGTGAACCTCATCGGGGCCATCTGCGAAACGCAGTATCCGTCCGTGCGTATACAAATCAGCCAAGGGCGTATCCGGGCTGACCCCCATGGCACCGTAAACCTGCATGGCTCGATCTGCAATGGTGGTAAGAAGCGAGGGGGCAATCACCTTGATCATGGATATTTCCTTGCGGGCGGCTTTGGCTCCTATCTGATCTATCATTCCCGCGGCTTTCAGCACCAGTAAGCGAGCTTGTTCAATCTCAATACGGGAACGCGCTATCCACTCAGATACTCCACCGTGCTGATGAAGGAGCTTGCCGAATGTTTTTCGCTCCTGCGAGCGGGCAACCATCAGCTCAAGACATAACTCGGACATGCCGATCGCTCTCATACAATGGTGAATTCGTCCGGGACCCAGACGGGCCTGGGCGATCATAAACCCATCCCCCTCCTGTGCAATAAGATTACTCACAGGAACTCGAACATCCCTGAATACAACTTCAGCGTGACCTTCTGGTGAGTGGTGATTGAGCGTAGTGATATTACGCACCACGGTGACACCCGGGGTATCCATTGGCACCAGCACCATCGATTGCTGGCGGTGACTATCCGCAGACGGGTCTGTCTTGCCCATTACGATAAAAAATTTGCACTCAGGGTGATTGGCATTGGTAATAAACCACTTGCGTCCATTGATGGCATATTCATCCCCCTCCCGGCTGATCATGGTCTGAATATTGGTGGCATCCGAGGAGGCGACATCCGGCTCGGTCATGGCAAATGCCGAGCGAATTTTTCCGTCCAGTAAGGGCTTCAACCACTGCTCCCGCTGGGCTTCGGTGGCGAACATATGCAACACTTCCATATTGCCGGTATCCGGAGCACTGCAATTAAATACCTCCGATGACCAGGGCACGCGACCCATAATCTCCGCCAGGGGGGCATATTCCAGGTTTGTCAGGCAAGTCCCCGGCTCATCGGCGCGCAAATGCGGTAAAAACAGGTTCCATAAACCCTCGGACTTGGCCAGGTCCTTCAGGTCATCCATGAACGAAACGGGAAACTGCCCACTGTGGACTTCACTGTTCCACTGGCCTATACGAGGAACAATGTACTGTTCCATGAAACTTTGCAGTTGCGCTCGCAACTGCTCGGTTTTTTCACTGTAAGAAAAATCCATTGTTACTTCTCCGAGAATATTTTTGAGCTAGCTAAGTATGCTCGCGTCTGGTTAAAGGCTCTCTAGATACGCCCTTTGCCTCATGTTGGTTTCCATAAAGGTTTTCTTCAGTGCCAGCGTTTCTGGCCGAAGGTTTAAGATGCCGGTATACGGCTCTGCATGCACCTGAGGACGATGAGGGTACTTTTTCTGTGCCAGCATATGACCTTTGGCCATATTGTTAAATGTACGAGAAGTCCAGATAGCAGATTTAAACGACTCCGACTTTGTCTGCCCTTTTTCCTCGTGTGGATCCGTTAGCAAATTATAAAAATTGGCGAGCAAGGGATTTTTCCCCGGAGGCGCCAGGTGTAATTTGTAATGCTCCTTAATCATAGATCTTAGAACATCGCCCTCATAGACGAACAGGTAGTCGCGACGACCATGTTTTTCACCTAGCAACAGCAGTGGGGTCTGGTCAACGCCGTCAACTATTCGATCCCGCGGAATAAACTTTGTGGCACCAGCAATGCGCGCAAACGTTGTATACAGATCACCGACATAGATCATGTCGCCAATAAAACTACCTGCCTCGATAACACCCTTCCAGCGTGCAAAAGCGTCAACGTGGATACCGCCTTCCAGATGGTCTCCTTTGCCGCCTCGGTGAAGGCGCTCAGCCTGACCAGTGACACCCAGATAGGCCAGGAATGGCCCATTGTCACCCATCACAACAATCAGCGTGTTTTCCGCAATTCCAAGTTCATCGACCCGGTCTATAATCTCCCCAATCCACGCATCAACTTCCTGCATGCTTTCCGCCATGGTACCGCCATTTCGGCTATCAAACTCGTCAATGCCTGATCGCACAAACGTAATGGGGTACAGCGGCCAGTAATTCAGGAAAAAGGGCTCATCCTGGTCGGCAAGTTGATCCAGTTGCTTCATCACACTGTCCTGGTATCGCAGGTTCATCTCCCGATACTTCGCTTGTGTCCAGTCCTCCCCGGGCTTTATCCCAACCTCAGTGGCTTTGCCACCTTTCCTGGCCTCAACCCCGACAACCATATGGGCCGGATTAAACCGAAGACTCTCATCGAGAACAAAGTCGTTGCCACGAGATTCCATTCGCTGACCAGCGACGACACCCGCATCCTCTGCGTCTTTGGTCATCAAGGCTAATTGAGCCTGCTGATGTATCGGAAATTCGGCGTAGTCAAAACCCTGGTTGTGCGGCCATGCCTCTTCGATATCACCCAGGTGCCATTTGCCGATATGGGCCGTATTGTAGCCAGCCTCCGACAATACCTCTGCGATGGTAACTTCCTCACCCGACAAACCACCGCCCGTGAGGCTGACTTTTGTCGCCCCTATGCCGGTGCGTACAGGGTAACGACCTGTGGTAAAGGCGACACGAGTGGGTGTACAGACCGATTCACTGTACATACGCATAAAGGAAACGCCCTCATCGGCGATCCGGTTGATATTGGGCGTTTTATAGCCGTTGTAATAATTCAAGCGTCTGGAACCAAGCTCTCCGAAACCAACATCATCGAGCAGAACATAGATAATATTGGGGGGCTTGCCCCCATTTTTTTCCCGAATTTCGGCCAGCTTTCGATCAATAGCCTTATCGTCCGACGCCCAGTTTTTTTCATTTTGAGCCAAAAGTACATAATGCTCTTCATCGTGCCGTATGGAAGATTTATCTTCCGCTACAGCCCCAAAAGCTATGGATAAAAGGCCCAACAAACACAATATGGTCTTTGAATATCTCATCAACGTACCTCTAGCTTAATGCTCAGGATATAAATGCGTCGCCAATGGCAGCAGTATCATTGTGCTCCCGCAGATACGCTATTTTTCCATCATCGTTGAACTTGACCACCCAAACAAAAGGTAGATCAAAAACTTTTCCGGTAGGAATCGCCTTGCCGTTCTTTTCATAACCGACCAGAACCACGGTATTTCCAGATTCGATGGCTTCGAATTCATCCCAGGGATGCTCGCCGATGACAAAGGTTTCCGCCAGTGCACCGAAGTAGCCGAGAACCGCCTCTTTGCCCTCGTAAACACCGCCAAAGGGAACGTGCGTGGGAAGCATGTTGATCCAGAGGATATCATCGGCCAATAAGTCCAACGACGCTTCGAAATCAGTAGCCAGGGTTGCCAGGTAGTGTTGCAGTTTATTTGCAGGGTTCATAATTCATCCTCACTTGTTGTTAAGTTTGTATTGTTGTTTGATTTACAGCCGGGTAGAAGAAAGACCACCATCCACCGTTATACATTCGCCATTCAGATAGCTACCGGCATCGGAAACCATCATCAATACAACGCCCGCCAGTTCGGCTGGCACTGCGTGACGCTTTAGCGGAATCGCACGAACAGCTTCTTCATAAAATTCTGTATTGTCGAACAGCGCCCCGGCAAATTTGGTTTTTGTCAGACCGGGCAGCAGGGCATTCACCCGGATGTTATGTTCGCCGCACTCTCCTGCGAACGCGGCTGTCATATTGATAACCGCCGCCTTGGTGACGCCGTAAATTCCCTGTCCAGGCATGGGTTGCACGCCATTAACCGAAGCGGTGTTTACTATCGCGCCGCCGCCATGCTCGCGCATCAACTTACCTGCCTCAATGCACATGAAAAAGTAACCGCGTACGTTTACATCCACAGTTTTTTGATAAGACCCCAGATCAGTATCGAGTATGTGGCCATAGTAGGGGTTGGTCGCCGCGTTATTGATCAGAATATCCAATTTGCCAATACCGCTGCGGATGTGAGAAAAGATAGCTGCAATATCCTCCATATTTCCCACATGGCAGGGAAAAGCCTCGGCGCTGCCACCCTCTTCCACTATGGCGTCCACCACGGACTGACAACCTTCCAGTTTGCGACTGGACACAATGACATGAGCCCCGTACCTGGCCAGGACATGCGCGATTTCTTCGCCAATGCCGCGACTGGCGCCGGTTACCAGGGCCGTTTTTCCAGTAAGATCAAACAAATCAGTTTTCACAATTATGCTCCCTTTTTGATTAGTTCGGCAGCCATAGCGGCCAGCGTGGGCGCTGTGTTGGCACGAGAGACTGCTTTAGGATCAGAGGCGTTACCCATCTGCGCGCGTTTGTACACGCCTTGCACAATGGATGCCACACGAAAATAGCTGAAGGCGAGATAGAAGGACCAGTGATCGATGCCATCAATGCCGCGAAGCTGGCAGTAAAGAGAAATCATCTCCTGCTCGGTGAGCAAGCCCAACGCTTTCGGGTCTTTGCCATCCAGGCCTCGCAAGCTCCCCACCTCGGGCAAACGCATACACATACACAGATACGCTAAATCGGCGTAGGGATCGCCCAGAGTAGACAGCTCCCAGTCCAGTACAGCCAGGATGCGTGGCTCTGTAGGATGGAAAATCAAATTATCCAGCCGATAGTCACCATGAATCAGACTGATACTGCCGCTATCTGGGGGTAAATTTTCAGGCAGCCACTGCATGAGTTTTTCCATGGCCGGGATTGTTTCTGTTTCGGCCGCTCGATACTGCCTACTCCATCGGGATATCTGCCGCTCGTAATAATTTGCCGTGGAACCAAAGTCTCCCAGCCCCACAGCATGCACGTCTATATCGTGCATGGACGCCAGTGCCCGCACCTGCGCTTCCAAAATGGAGGATCGCTGCGACCGATCCAATTCAGGCAGTGCTGGGTCCCAAAAAATGCGCCCATCTTCAAAGCTCATGACATAAAACATGGAGCCGATAATGGATTCGTCTTCACACAGGTGAAAAGCATGCGCCACAGGCACATCAGTATCAGCCAATGCAGTTAGCACCCGGTACTCTCTGTCTACTGCGTGTGCGGATGGCAACAATTCCCCCGGCGGTTTACGCCGCAATACGTACTTCCCGCTTTGTGCCTTTAACAGAAAGGTCGGATTGGACTGCCCCTGATCAAACTCTTCAAGCAGAATCGGACCACGAAATCCATCAATATGCTTCTCAAGATAAGAAGCCAGTGCCGAAGAGTGATTATCCAGTTTTGTCGCGATCATAGCTTTAGGCAACCATAAATTTTCTGACCAGACGGGACAACTCGGGAACCCTGGTCAGTATTAACATATGCCCGCAATTAATAAATTCGAGCTGTGAATTGGGAATCAAACAGGCCATCGCCCGCGCATTAATATTCGGCACCATTGGGTCGTCCTCACCCTGGATAATCAATGTAGGTAGTGTCAGATGCCGCAACCAGGCAACGCTGGTCCACCCCCACATGGCGACTATCTGGTAGAGATAACCACGCGGATTTGGCGGCTTTAGCCTGGCCATATGAGCATCAACAGGAGAGGCATCCTCGCGGATACTTCCGCCATAGATATCACCCGCGATACTGCGCGCATAGTTACGGTCTATGAATCGCTTGACGTGAGCCATTCGCCAGTAGACGCCCGGCTTGCCCGGCACCATCAGGTTTCCCGGTGGTGACACCGTGAGAATTAACTTCTGAACCAGCTCGGGATATTGTTTAGTGAACTGCTGTGCGAGGGGACCACCCCAGGATATACCCATGGCCATCACTCGATCATACTCGAGATGGTTCAGGAGGGATGCCGCCATCGCGGCATGCCGGCGATAACGCCATGGCAACACAGGCGTTTCCGAGAGCCCTGTACCCGGCACGTCATAGACCACGACTGTCACATCCTCCAGCGCGTCAATCAGGGGTTGCAACACCTCGATACTCTGCCCTACCCCATTGAATATCAAAAGCGGGACACTGCCGGCTTTCCCGGGCCTGACGCCATAGCGTATTCGCATACCACGAAATTCGTGCCAACCAAAATTGATCCAACTGTCTGTTTTCTTTGCCACTGGGTCTCGCTTTTTCATTCGGATTGCTCGTGTACGTATTCACCCGGGGCGGCGATTCCCGCAGGGTATGCCTTACTGCCTAATTTCCGCGGCGCTGACTTCTTGGCAAGAGACCGCTCGGATATCCAATCTCGCCAGTGCAACCACCAGGACCCCTGATTCAATTGCGCACCGTCAAACCACTCCTGGGCCTCTGCGGGAACGTCTTTATTCAGGAAATAGCTGGCGCGATTTTTCGTCGGCGAATTAAGTAAAGTTTGCATATGCCCGCTGTTGGACAGCACGAATTCATTGTTTCCGCCATAGGCGTGTACACTCCGATAACAGGCCTTCCAGGGCGTGATGTGATCCGACATACCGCCGACGATGTACTTGTCGCAATCCAGATTACCGAGGTCGACCGGAGCGCCATCGACAGAAAGAGCACCGGCGCGCGTCAATGTCCCTTTGTGAAACATATCGATGACATCACAATGCAGCTGTGCGGGAAGATTGGTCCAATCGTTGTTCCAGAAAAGCAGGTCAAATTCAGGCGGTTCATTACCCAGCAGGTAGTTATTGACCACATTGCCCCAGATCAGGTCCTGAGGCCTTAACCACAACATGGACGTTGCCAACTGATGTCCGTTAAGTATGCCGGCCTTGCGAGAACGCTTCTTTACCTTTTCATAAACTTCCGGACCCGCCAGAGCGGTCATCTCCATATCCGTTCTCTGAAGATCCAGCATGCACACGCCAATAGTCATCGAGTGGATGGAATTATCGCCCCGTCCCTTCATTGAAGAAGCCATAGCCAGCGTCATCATAGCGCCGGAGCAGAGAGTATATAAATTCAGATCCTTGCAGCGGGTGATGGCTTTCACCGCGGTGATCGCCTCCATCAACGCCAGGGCATACTTCTCCACTCCCCAGGCCGATTGTTCGATGCCGGGATTGCGCCAGCTCACCATAAATACCTGCAGACCATTGTCCAGCGCAAACTTGAGCATGCTGCGATCCGGGCTCAGGTCTAGCACGTAGAATTTGTTGACCATGGCCGGTACAAATAGTAGCGGACGTCGATGGACCTGTTCGGTCGCCGGTTTGTACTGAATCAGCTCCAGCACCTCGTTTTTAAAAACTACCGCGCCCGGGGTCACCGCCAGATTTTTTCCCAACTGAAAATTATCGCTTTTCACCTGTGCCGGTATGCCATGGTTGTTGCGGACATCATCCAGCAGGTTTTTCAGGCCTTTGAGGATGCTCTTGCCCCGGGTCTGGCGAGCTTTTCGCAAAACTTCTGGATTACCCAACAGTGTATTGGTCGGTGAAATGGAGTCCCCCACGATTCGCAACAAAAACTCGGCACGCAATTTGTCCACAGCATCGAGATCCAGATCTTCTACCCACTCTTCCAGGGATTCATTCAACGCAAAGTATCGTTGCATCAGTCTTTGGTAGACGCCACTGTCTTGCCAGGCCTCATCCTGAAAGCGTCGATCGCGTGCCCCCGGTTTGTAATCCGTTTTTTTGGCGCGAATATCTACCAATTTACGGGCATGACTCGCCAGATGCTTGCCCAGAATCAGGGGTTGACGCACACCCTGCATGGCAGCTTTGCCGGCAATCTGCCGCAGGTCGTCGATGTGAAAGCCCGTCAACGGATTCAGCGCGACCGTCGGTTCCGGATGCTCTTCCAAAACCTGTTTGATCAGCTTTTTTTGACTGCTCATTTCAGACGCCGGGGAAGCTGTAGCTTTTGAACTGCTCGCGCAATTCATTCTTTTGCACTTTGCCGGTCGCACCCAGGGGTAATGTGTCTGTGGTTACAATATCATCGGGTAGCCACCATTTTGCCACCTTGCCTTCAAGGTATTGCAGCACACTGGCTTTATCGAGTGAATGGCCTGGCTTCAAGACCACCACCAGCAAGGGACGTTCTTCCCACTTGGGATGGTGAATACCGATCACAGCTGCCGCTGCCAAATCGGGATGACCAGTGGCGGCATTTTCAAGATCAATGGAACTGATCCATTCGCCGCCTGACTTGATCATATCCTTGGCCCGATCTGTCAATTGCAGATAGCCGTGTTCGTTTAGCGTCGCCAGGTCTCCTGTATCAAACCAACCGTCTTCGGTGAATTCCTTGTTGCTCTCGGCCTTCAGGTAGGCACTGGAAACCGCCCAACCGCGAATACAGAGTGTGCCCGCTGACTTACCGTCCATAGGCAATTCGGCGCCGTCTTCACCTACAATTTTCAGCTCAGCGCCAAATATTCCTCTACCCTGGGTCATTTTTGAGCGCATAATCGCCTCCTCTCCCTGGCAGGCAACATGGCTTGTCATCGTAGGGGTAGAGCCGATTGAACTGGTTTCCGTCATACCCCAGGCATGCAGGGGTTCGACATCGTACTTATCGCGAAAAGTCTCCAGCATGGAGCGCGCCGCTGCCGAGCCGCCGATAACAATTTTATTCAGATAGGGCAACTTCTGGCCAGATTCCTCCAGGTGGTCAAACAACATCTGCCAGACTGTGGGTACGCCTGCGGAGAAACTGACTTTCTCGGCATCCAGTAACTCAAAGACACTGGCGCCATCCAGATCCTTCCCTGGCAACACCAACTTTATCCCCATAACCAGCGCTGTATAGGGAAGAGTCCAGCCGTTGACATGGAACATAGGGACTATGGGCAGAACAGAATCCCGCGCAGTGATCTCCATGTGGATGGCCGAATTCATGGCCTGTAATATAAGAGCACGATGAGAATAGACCACGCCCTTGGGATTGCCCGTTGTACCAGAGGTATAACAAATTCCTGCGGCGGTATTCTCGTCGAAATCCTGCCATTGGTAGTCATCACTCTCGGCGGCCAGCAGTGTTTCGTAACAGTGCGCATTAGGTAAAGACGTGTCGGGCATTGCATCTTCATCACACAGTACGACGAAGCCCTTCACTGCCGGTATATCCTTAAGCACATTTTCCAGTAAGGGCACAAACATGGCCTCTACGAATATATATTGATCTTCCGCATGGCTGATGACGTAGCTCAACTGCTGGGACGACAGGCGCGGATTGATGGTGTGATAGAGCGCCTGGCTACCCGGCAAGGCGTAGTACAACTCCATATGCCGGTAACCATTCCATGCAATGGTACCCACTACCTGACCCGGCTCAACGCCCAGTCTAGCCAGGGCATTAGCCAACTGGCGCGAACGTCGCCCCATATCGCCTATGGTGTATCGATGAATATCGCCTTCCAACCGCCGCGAAACAATTTCCGTATGACGATGAAATTTTTCCGCATAGGTCAGCAAACGGGGAATAATCAGTGGAAAATCCTGCATTAACCCTAACAATGTACTTTCTCCTCTGATTGCGGCTGTGAAGGCGGCCAAAATGGATCCCCTCTTACGCCCGCCAAACCTTATGTGAAACAAAGAGTCTAGTGATAAATTTATCACCAGTCAATGATAAATCTATCAGTAGCTATATGGCATTGGATGGCGCGAAGCTGCTCGTGTGTAGTTACTGAAGGTTCACAATATATTGATCTATTTATCAATAGTCAACTATGTCATGAGGATTTATACGAAAAGTCAGCTGAATGAAGTTCCGCTTTATAGATGAGGCTCTAGCCATATAACCCTAAATTAGCCTATTATAAACGGCTATAAGGCTTTTCTATTGACCAGTTAACTTAACCGAGGGAGTGCCTTACCGTGCATACTTGACTATTATTTATTTAATCAATATAGAAACCAGGTCGACCTCTCCTAGGTCAAAACGCGTAAAAATTGGAATATACGCAGATTGATGTCTGCCATCACCGAGGTGGAGGTCACGCGCGTTATTTTAGACTTGCTGTAGGAATTAATTGTCCACATCGGCAGGCATATCCCGCTTCAGCGCCATGGCGAGCCGGAAGAGATGGTGCGCGTATCGCCATAGTGGTACCAGGCGGATTCGGCGATTGACGGCTAACGTGATTGCTTAAGTAAATGGCGTAAACATAGCGCCCATTATATGACGCATGTAAACTTCACAGCGCACAGTACTCGGCTCATCCAGGGCCAACTTCATAAGCGTTGTGCCGCCGGACGTCATCAAGCGGGCCCTGTCCGCCAGTGTTTGAGGGTCAGCTTCTTTAGCGTCATCAAGTGTTTTAAGCAGTGCGAGTGCTAATTCATCGAATTCACTCTCAACTTCGAGGTACGCTGTGCGCATCTCGGGATCGTAGAGCACCCCCCACATTAGCCAAACCTTGGTGTATTCAGGGTGATCATGCGCACCCTGAATCACTGCTCGGGCACTCATCGTCAGTGCCATTTCCCGGGATGCTGACTTCCCACTATAGGCCAGAACTTCCTGACCGGGGGCGACGACCTGTTCGCGCATCATGCGAGCAACTTCAGCCAATATCCCGTCGACCAGCGCTTTTTTATTTGGAAAATAAGTAAATACCGTTGCCACGGAAACGTGGGCGACCTTGGCTACATCAGCGTGATTGGCATTACCAATACCCTTCGCAGCAAAGGCTTTTACTCCGAATTCCTGTAGCTCTCTTTTACGCTTTTCGGGTGAACTCCGAACTGCTCTCCTGCGCTGAGACTTGCTTCGAGTGGGCTTGGTGGCTGATTCTGTCATAGTGAAAATTTTCTCCGTGTTAGCCATTCTCTACAAGCTCCTCATGGTGACCAGTAGCTTCAATTGATATGGCCATACTACTTTTTCTAGAATCGCCTGTCATCATTATTGATCGAAAGATCAATTAAATGACCTGTATCGACTGAGTATCTCGTTGGCACCCCCAATAGACCCCCGTAACAATCAATCCATTCTCTAATTTAATTATGTAATCTATCAATATACTATTGTGTTAAATATCAATATAGATTATATTTCAGCCTGCCAACAACCTAAAAGAGATAAACAAATGGAACCCACAGCAGCAAAAACTCGCATTGCAGCAGCAATTATTGCGCTGACCAGCCAATACGCTAGCGCACAGCTCGAAGAAGTTGTCGTTACAGCGCAGAAACGGACCCAGAGCATGCAGGACGTGCCAGTGGCCGTATCGGCCTTCGGCGGCAACGACATTGATACCCTGGGGTGGTCTGACCCCTCCGAAGTGGCGGCCCAGGTCCCGAACATGCAAATGAGTGCGCCCTTTGGCGACGTGCAACCGCAGTTTTCCATTCGCGGCATATCCATGATCGATTACACACCATCCCAGTCCAGCCCGGTTGGTGTGTATGTGGATGAAGCCTATATCGGCTCCCCCTGGCTGCACGGGTTGAGCATGTACGATATGGAGCGAATCGAAGTTCTGCGAGGCCCTCAGGGCACCCTGTACGGAAAGAATACCACCGGTGGCGCAATCAACCTGATCACCCGCACCCCGGGTATCGATGATGAAACCGGCGGCTATTTCAAAATTGGCGCCGGTAACTATGGCCTGGTAGAGGGCAACGGCGCCCTTGAGGGAACCCTGGTTGACGGTAAACTGTCTGGCCGTGTGGCGGTCAACTACAAGGACAACGACGGCTACTACGAGAACAAGTTCCCGGGCGGCGACGACATGAACCAGACCAGCTATTACGCGCTGCGCGGCACCCTGAACTTTCAGGCAACCGATGCGCTAAACGCGGTACTGAAAGTCAGCTACGGCGAAAGCGATGCGAAAAGTGCGGTCTCGCGGATTGTGGGTACACAGCGCAATGGTATGAACCTGACCAGCGGCCCAGAAACCCTGAATGCCGATTACCACGAGGGTACTCCCGATTATGCCGGCGATACCACCAATGAAATGACCATGGTCAATCTCAAACTCGATTGGGATCTGGGGGATTATAGTGTGGTCTCTATCACATCCTGGTATGACGGTGAATTTTTCAATGGCCAGGACATCGACGGCGCCTCTGACCCCCAGTTCCACGTCGACTGGAATGGTGCGAGCACAGCCCTCTCTCAAGACTTGCGCCTTGTATCGAACTTCAACGGGCCGTTCAATTTCATTGCCGGTGTTTACTACGGCGATGAGGACGTCGATACGATAATGACGCACAACGAATTTGCCGGCGCACCTCTGGATGTCACCAATCTCTACATTGCGGGTCAACCAGAGTCCCTTAACCCTCTGGGCCTAAATCAGGCCCCGGTCCTCCTGCTGGCAGGTGAAAATGGTGGCGCCTACGGCGAGATCCACCGACCGTTCGACGTGGTAAAGGAATCATGGGCGGTGTACACCGATATCAACTGGGATATGAGTGAACGTTGGAGCTTGAATGTCGGCCTGCGTTACACCGATGACAAAACCACCCGCGACTTTATCAACTACTCGCGCGTTAACGGCGGCGCATTAGCGCTGCCACCTGCTTTGACAGGAGCGCCGGTCTGGATTCCCGTAGATGCTCGCACCGAGGGTACCTGGATTGGCGGTAACGAAGGTAATGTTTTGGGCATTCCCGCTCCCTTCATACCACCGGGCACGATTGGTCCCGGTGGCACGCCACTAGCCCCGGCCTGGACCCACGCTGCCTACACGCCAGGGTCAGCGGAGGAGCTGTCCGAATCAGAGGGCGAAGTAACCGGCACCGTCGCTGTGAACTACCAGGTTAATGACGACGTAATGACCTATCTGCGCTTCTCCCATGGCTACCGCTCTGGTGCATTTAACAATGGCCTGGTCTATGCCGACGAAGGCAGCGATGCCTACGTTGACCCAGAATTTGTCGACGCCTGGGAATTAGGCATGAAGGGCGAGTTCTTTGACGGCCTTATGCGTTTGAACGCTGCAGCCTTTTACTACGACTACAAGGATCAGCAGTTTGTTAACCAGGTCGGCATTTCCGCAATTCTGGAAAATGCCGGTGGTGTCGACATTTATGGAATGGAGTTTGAGTTGCTGACCATGCCCGCAGAGGGCCTGACGCTGCAGGCCGGACTGGGGCTGATCGATGCCGAATACAACGAGCTGATTCTTACCACCCAGGCCCTGCCACCCGCATCAGGTGATTTCAAAGGCAATGAGCCGGTATCCACACCGGACACCAATTTTAATCTAGCTGTCGATTACGAATTCGACATCAGCCAGAATTGGATGGCCCGTTTGCACCTCGACGGCAATTACCTTTCCGACCAGTGGTTCTCCGCCTATAACGGTGAGGTGGTGCCAACGCTGGGTGACTACAGCGATCTGAAGCAGGAAGCCTACTGGCTCTGGAATGCGCGTGTCGCCTTTGCCGACAATAGCGACACCTACGCGATCTCAGCATGGGTGGCCAACCTGGCGGACGAAGAGTACGACGTCTATGGAATCTCACTGGCAACACTGGGCTTTAACTCGTTCGCCATGGGCGCACCGCGCACTTACGGTATAGATTTCACCTACCGTTTTTGAGCCTGTTCGCAATCCTATAGAAACTGAGAGACTGAGAGACTGGCGAGGCAGCTTCGGCTGCCGCGAAAGTCCTACAACGAAATTGGAGTCGATACTATGTGGCAGATGGCTTATTGGATCTTGATGGTTGCGGGCATTTTAATCGCCTTGCAATATTTTCGAGACCTGGGAGACCTTACCCAGATATTTTTAAATGTTACGCGCAAAAGAATGGTTTTTGCTATTCGAAACGAATACAAAATAATAGCCGCAGCTTTGGCTTGCGCCGCGGTTGGTACCTTGATCGATATCCAGCAGAATGTGAGCTGGGGATGGAGTACAGAGGTCTTTCTGGGTTTTACTTTTTTCTTCGCAGGATTCCCCTGGGTTTTTGTGCATATCGGTCTGCGCAATCAGCAATCGAACGCGGCTTTCTATTCCATCGAAGAAGCCAAAAAATACGTCCGTTCTGACGAAAGTGTGATCGTGCTTGAAAATAACGGCGAGGCCCGAGCTCACCCCGATTATCATATGAAACGCCCTCATTTGGTGGGCACCTCCGAGGGCCTGGGCGGAGATCGAGATGTGATCCTGACCTATTGCGCCATGACGCATCTGGGCCTGGGCTACAAAGCGGAGATAGCGGGCAAACCACAAGACTTGACCGTTATCGCCCAGATTGGCAACAATCTTATAATGCGTAATGGTGAAGGCGAGCCTATTCAGCAAATGTACGGTACGCGCGAATGCGACGGCCGCTACTCCGACACCGGGATGCAGCAATGGCCCACCTACCGAATGCCGCTGCGCGCCTTCGAGAAGGCATTTCCGGACGGAGAGGTGTTTCTCAATAAGATTCCCTCGTTTTGGAAAAATCCGTTGCTGTGCATGTTTGATCACGTAGTGGAATGGGCTGTTATCGTGGTGGTTGCCATTCACGATACACAGGAGTCACTGCTCTTTAACACAATGGATGTTATTGATGACAGGCTGAAGATGAAGGAGTATGTCTGGGGATTTAATGTGGGCAAGGACTCCGTCGCGTTTACCGAGGAATTCATTCACCAAAATGGTGACATCATCAATACCACAGTCGGCGACCGGGATATTGTCGTCGCCTATGACCCCGATTACGAGAGCGTCGGCATCTACTACAATGACAGTGGTACACCCGTAACCAGAATCGACTTCTGGGGCGAATCCGATCAAGGCAAGTTGACGCGTGTAAATACGGTCAAGGCGGCCTCTTACTGGTGTGTATGGGTGAATTACTTTCCCGAGACGGACCTTAATCGCGCGGCTAACGAAATGGCAGTGGCGGCCTGATCGCACCAGAAGTACTAAACGGAGATGAAAATGACTGATCAAAACACCGTGGAATCAATCAAGGTAGCCGCTGTTCAAATGGAACCCAGGCTCAATGATAAAGCCGGCAATATGGCCAAAGCACTCTCGCGTATTGATGAAGCATCTGCTGCAGGAGCCAGACTGGTTGTTTTTCCCGAGTGTGCACTGACGGCTTACGTGTTCGAAAATAATGCTGAAACCACTGCGGCGGCTGAGATGATACCGGGTCCATCAACGGAAATGCTTGCCACAAAAGCCAGAGAAAAAAATGTTTACATTGTCGCCGGTATGGTCGAAGTCCATGAATCGGATTTTTACAATGTTTCAGTCCTGATCGGCCCCGAAGGTTATATTGGTAAATATAGAAAAATGCACCCCTGGTATCCAGCAGAGGATGCCTGGCCTATTACACGGGGTGAATCCTCCCAGGGATACCCTGTTTTTGAGACTGCAATTGGTAAAATCGGCATGTGCATTTGCTACGACATGTGGATTACTGAAACGGCAAGAACGCTGGCCCTTAATGGCGCGGACATAATTGCCTTTCCCACGAATACCGTCGCTGTGCCGGCAGGGGAAGCTGTCTTTGATCATGTACTGCGTACCCGCGCACTTGAGAATCACGTGTGGATTGTAGGGGCGGATCGCATTGGAATAGAAAGAGAAGTGCCATTTGCCGGGCGCAGCCAAATCGTTGATCCCTATGGCAATGTGATGGTAGAGGCGAGCGCTGATCAGGAAGAAATTGTCTATGCGGACATCCAGCCCGCCATTGCCAGTCGCGACAAGATGCTGGTGCCCGATCTCCCCGCGGCTGATTTGTGGTGGATTAGACGCCCGGATAGCTATTCAAAGATCACCTCTACCGACTGAGGCCAATCCATTTCCTTCACAAGATCCATAACACTAGCCAGGTGACAAACAATGAGTGACACAAATCTGCAAGCCCTCGAAAGGCGCATTCAAAAAATCGAAGATATCCAGACTATTAAGGACCTGAAAGTAGTGTATGCAAGGGCCTGCGATGATTGTTATAACCCCGATAAGATGGGAGACGTCTTTTCAGAAGACGCCGTGTGGGATGGCGGTGAAGGCTGGGGGCGTCATGAGAGTCGTAAGGTTATTCAGGATTTTTTCCGCGAAGCACGAAAAGACATCAGCTTTGCGGTTCACTACTTCGTTCAGCCAGAAATAAAAGTGGCGGATGACGGGCAGTCCGCTACCGCAACCTGGTATTTGTGGCAGGCCTGTACTATCAGTGATACAGCAATGTGGTTATCTGCACTGGAGCACGATAAATATGTCAAGATAGACGGACGCTGGTGGCAAACTGAAATGATCCTGGATCCCTTCTTTGTGTCGCCCTATGAAGATGGCTGGCACAAACCTGAAGAGGCCATGGCATAGGCATTGTTCTGAACACCCCTGCCCCGGTCGATTGATCGCAGGCCATTTTTCTGGACTTACATTTATATCGGACTATTGAGCTATGAACTACTGCGACGCTGACCTCAGATCCTATCTCACCCAAGCCTCAGACCGGACGCTGACTATCCGCAAACCGGTTGATCCGGCTACCGAAATTGCGGCCCTGTGCTCCGAAACCGTTCAACCGACGGTGTTCGAGAATCTTACCGGCTACCCAGACTTTCGACTGGCCGACGGCCTAACCCGATTTCGAGACACTCAGGCACTTGCACTGGGTATTGAGGGAGGGCCAGAAGGCGTCATCCCGGGCTATGCCGCCAAACTGGCTGCCGGACCCGGCACCACTGTGGAAATCGAAAACTCACCCATCAAGGAGGTTATCTGGAAAGGCGATGAGGCCCGCCTGTCCCGCCTACCTATCCCCATAGCCAGCGAAGGCTATGACTTCCCACACCTGGGCATAAAGGAACAGGATTTTCTGGTTCCCACAATAAGCGGGGGCATGGGCGTCACCTGCGACCCCGAGGGAAACCAAAATACGTTTTTCACCATGGCCAAAGTAGTAGGCGATCAGCGCATCCACTTTTTTATGCTGCCCGGACACACCGCTCGCAACGTACAGGCCTGGCAAGAACGGGGGGAGCGCTGTCCCATGGCTCTGGTTATTGGTTGCCACCCGGCTTATGAAATCGGTGGTGCTTACACTGGCCCTCACCCGGGCTTCAGTGAGCTCGACCTGATTGCCGGTATTATCGGAGGCCCTGTACCGACCATTCGCGCTGAAACCCTGGACATGCAGGTTCCCGCGCTGGCAGAAATCGTTATCGAGGGTTTTATCGATCCAAACAAAGCGCCTTATCTACACGCCTCCTCCCACTCTGACAGCTACGCTCCCATCCTCAGCGAGGAGCCTTTTTTCGATATTACCGCCATCACAATGCGCAAAAACCCGATCTACCGACACATCCAGCCCAACCGTTTTACCGAACACCATTCGCTGGCCGAGTTTATCGTTGTCCCTCCCCTGTTCGGGATGTTGCAGGCCAAAGGGCTGCCAGTGATCGACATCCATATGCCGCTGCGCTCCTGCGGCAACTGCGCCATCATTCAGATGACGGCAAATAATCCGCTTGAAGTGCGCGAAGTCATGTTGACCTCCATGG
>JBALWA010000060.1:0-27710 GCA_036960305.1 Halioglobus sp.
GTCATTGGCAACTATAAGTTTGCAGCTTTTGATTTACGTGATTGGCTACCATCACGGCATGCACCTCAGGGTTCGCAACCGTCGTCGAATCCAAATCGCCCCCGTAGTGAGCCGCGTATTATAACTCAAGTTGGCCTGTTTTGACCTTTTTATTTTTGAGGGGCCTAAAACTAGAAAACCGCAACTGATTGGCGTTTGCCAACCGACTGCGGTCTATTTTGGTATATTAAGCCTCTAGCGAGGGGGTTGCGTCGCGCCATTGCCCCTCGATCGGCACTCTCCTCCATGGGAGAGTATTGCGGTTAAAACCGTATACCGTGTTGTGCCTCCGACCGTTACTTCAGTTAATTCGTTCTACATCCGTAGGTGTAAGCTCTTCCGCGACTCTGGTGGTTTGAGTGGCTGCCCACTTAAGGTCCTTACCTGGAGCTGGAAGACGTTTTACACGTCTGTGTCCCGAACGCTCTGTTGTTCCTGTCTCTGAGCACACTTAAATAATGGGCCTGAATAGGACGAAAGGCAAGGTTCTGCTTAGACGGAGTCCGTCTAAGCTGGTAGTCCCTAAGACGATGTTGTGAAAACAAGGAATTACTGTTTTACATTGTCCCGAATAACGCGCTGCTTCTGGCGTACCCAGTCCTGGTCTTTCTGGGCGTCGCGCTTGTCGTGGTCTTGCTTACCGGCGGCGATGGCGATCCTGGCTTTGACCAGGTGGCCTTTCCAGTACAGTGAGGTACACACACAGGTTTTGCCCTTTTGGGAGACGGCTATCAGGATTTTTGCCAGCTCCTTTTTGTGTAACAGCAATTTGCGGGTGCGGGTCGGGTCGGTGACGAAGTGGGTTGAGGCGGTATTCAGGGGTGTGATGAGTGCGCCCAGTAAAAAGGCCTCACCGTCTTTCATCAGCACGTAGGTGTCGGTGATTTGCACTTTGCTCATGCGCAGGCTTTTCACTTCCCAGCCGGTCAGGGCGAGGCCCGCTTCGAAGGTCTCTTCCAGATGGTAATCAAACTTCGCCCGCTTGTTCTGTGCGATAACGTTAGCGGGTGTCTTGGATTTCTTTTTGGCCATGGCGCGCATTATACGTAGATGCACCTGGGGTTAAACGTGAATCTTTCCCTTTTCTGTTTTCTTCGGCTGGGGCACTCTGGGGGTATGAGATATTGCGTTTCTTCCCTGTGAGTTCAGCCCCCTACGGTCAGTTGGGTGCCTGGCACTCCAGGACGACCTTTGTGTTGGCCTTGTCGGCCTCCGCGGTGGGTCTGGGCAATTTCTGGCGGTTCTCCTACCTGACGGGTGAATACGGTGGCGGTCCCTTCGTCGTCACCTATATTCTCTGTCTGTTCCTGATTGCCGTGCCGGTACTGATCGCCGAAGTGGCCATTGGCAGTCACGGCCGGGCCAGCCCGGTGGCGGCCATCGAATATGCCAGTGATCGCTCTATGGTCTCCCGGGGCTGGAAAGTGGTGGGTTTACTGGCCTGTGTCACCGGTCTGCTGATACTCGCCTATTACATCGTGGTGGCGGGCTGGTCCCTGGCTTACGCCTATAAAATGCAGCAGGGGGTGTTTGCCGCTGCCAGCCCAGCCATTGTCGGCCAGTACTTCGACGACTTTTTGGACAGCCCCAGGGAGATGGTGTATTGGCAGAGCCTGTTCTTACTGGTGGCCACCGTCGTGGTGTCATTCGGGGTTCGCCGTGGGCTGGGCTTGCTGGCCTGGATCGTGATTCCCGTCGTAATGGTGTTATTGGGTGTGCTGGTGGAATACGCCCTGCGAATTGGCGACCTGGAAGCCACCAAAAACTTTCTCTTCTCTATCAAATTCATCGACTTCAGGCCGGAGTCGGTGCTGGTTGCCCTGGGGCACGCCTTTTACTCCCTGGGGGTTGGGGTGGGCATAGGCATCAGCTATGGGGCCTACGCGCCGGAGCGCCTACCCATTGGGCGTTCGGTGGTGGCGGTGGCGGTTTTCGACACGCTGGTAGCCCTGGCGGCCGGTCTGGCGATCTTCCCCATCGTGTTTGCCAATAATATGGAGCCTTCCATGGGGCCGGGCTTACTCTTTATCAGCCTGCCTTATGCCTATGGCAACAGTATGCAGGGCGAGCTCTTCGGTTCTTTGTTCTATTTAATGGTCGTGGTGGCAGCCCTGGGCTCGGCTGTGGCTCTGATGGAGCCCATTACCAGCTACATTATGCAACGCACGCGCCTGCGCCGTTTTCCGGCGGCACTGGTGCTCGCGGCCATCATCTGGGGTATGGGGGTGGGGGTGGTTTTGTCCCTGAACACCTGGCAGGACTGGTTGTGGTTTGGTAATTGGAACTTCTTCCAACTTTTGGACGCAATTACTGCGGACTTCTTGCTGCCTCTGGTATCGTTACTGCTGGCCCTGTTTGTGGGCTGGCGTATGCGGCGGGAGATCCTCGCTGTGGAGCTTTCCCGGGAGTCGCCACTCTTTTTCTGGCTGTGGCGGTTTCTGGTGAAGTATATTGCGCCCCCGGCCATCGGCTTGATACTGCTGATGTCCTTTATGCTGGTATGACCGCCTAACCTGGTATTGATTGAATTATGACCATAATTAGCCGCAGTGCGCTGCTGCCTTACAAATCCATCACCCTGTTCGATCTGGTGAACGATATCGAGTCCTATCCACAGTATATGGACGGTTGTGTGGGTGCCGAAATCCTGCGGCGGGAGGAATCCCTGGTGGAGGCACGGCTGGACCTTGCCAAGGGCGGCATCGCCCAGAGCTTCAGTACCCGCAATCGCCTGATGGGGACCGAAGAGATAATCCTGGAGCTGTTGGAGGGCCCGTTTGAGTACTTTGAGGGGCGCTGGGGTTTCCAATCTCTGGGAGAGACGGCCTGCAAATTGAGCCTACAGCTGGAATTTGCGGTCAACAGCAAGATACTGGGTGTGGCGGCGTCCAAGCTATTTGAAATGGTTACTAATAATCTGGTGGACGCGCTGGGTAAACGAGCGGGCGAAGTCTACGGTTAACACTGGGTTACATTTATGAGCGAAGATCAAAAAATTACCGTCGAAGTGGCCTACGCGCTGCCGGACAAACAGGCCATTGTTGAGGTCGAAGTGACCGAGGGCACCACGGCAATCGAGGCGGTACGGCAGTCTGGTATCACTGCGCGCTTTGAAGGTGTCGATATCGAGGATGCGCGTTTGGGTATCTTCGGCAAGATCGCCGCGGGTACGCAGGTGCTAAAGGCGGGCGATCGGGTAGAAATCTATCGGCCACTGATTGCCGACCCCAAGGAAGTGCGCAAGGCACGTGCTGCGCGTGCCAAGGAGCGCCGGGCGGCTAACTAGCCCTCGCTCTCTGCCGTTTCGGCCTCAGCGGTGTCTTCGTCTTCATCCGGTGTCAAAGTGCTGTTGAAACGGGTGAGGGTGTCGCCTTCAAAAAAGACGGTCAGCTGCTGTTCGGCGATGACGTTGGGGCCGTTGCGGGTAATATAGGTGTAGTCCCAGCGGTCCTGGTTGAAGCTGTCTTCCACTAGCGGGGTGCCCAGAATAAAGCGCACCTGGCGGCGGCTCTGGCCAATTTTCAGTTGATCTACCATCTCCCGGGTGACGATATTGCCCTGTTCAACATTAATTTTGTAAACGCCGGGAAAACCCACAGCGCCGCATCCACTGAGGCTGAGGAGTATCAGGACGATCAACGAGATCCGCATAGGGTTTAAGCTTCCACTTCTTTCACTGGGGTGGCATCATACCCTTACTGCACATCACAGAGAAGCCCCCCAAAGATCATGTCTGCTGAAAATCAGGAACTGCGAAAGGCTGGATTAAAGGTCACCTTGCCGCGCGTCAAGATCCTGCAAATACTTGAGTCCGCCGAAACGCGCCATCGCCACATGAGTGCAGAGGACGTTTATCGTGCGCTGTTACAGGCGAGTGAGGATGTGGGGCTGGCAACGGTTTACCGGGTGCTGACCCAGTTTGAAACCGCGGGCCTGGTCACCCGGCACAATTTTGAAACCGGCCACTCGGTATTCGAATTGGCCAAGGGCGAACACCACGATCATATGGTGTGTATCGAGTCGGGCGATGTCATCGAGTTTTCCGACCCGATCATTGAGGAGCGTCAGCGGCAGATTGCCGCCGAGCATGGTTATAAGCTGGTGGACCACGCGCTGGTGCTCTATGTGCGCAAAAAAGAGCTGGACGACTAGCTAGTTCTCGGTGTTTTCCACCATCTCCCTGGCGTGGGCCAGGGACTGTTCCGTTATTTTGATTCCCCCCAGCATCCGTGCAATTTCCTGAATTTTGTCCGCCTCTGCCAGTCGGTTGAGGGTGGTGTGGGCCGAGGTTTTATCGCTGGTCTTGGTTACCAGCAGGTGCTGGTGACCCTGGGCCGCAACCTGGGGCAGGTGGGTGACACACAATACCTGCGCCTTGCTGGCCAATTCCCGCAACAATTTGCCCACTACTTCGGCCACGGCGCCGCCGATGCCAACATCCACTTCGTCAAAGACCATGCTGGGAATGGTGTCGCTGTTGGCGGTGACAACCTGAATGGCCAGGCTGATGCGGGACAGTTCGCCGCCGGAGGCGATTTTACCCAGTGGTTGGGTGGGTGCCCCGGGGTTGGTGCTGATCAGGAATTCCACGTCTTCCAGCCCCTGGGGGTGTGGGTCGGTGGACTCCCGGGTGCGCAAGGCAATTTCGAATTTACACTGGGCCATGGCCAGTGACGCCAGCTGTTGGCTGATTTTCTTCTCCAGGGTACCCGCGGCCTTGCGTCTGGCTTTGCTGAGTTTGGCAGCGCCGGTGGCGTAGTCCCCGGCCAGGGATTCCAGTGATTGCTGCAGTTCTTCTATGCGTTGGCCGCCGCTGGACAGGCCGTCCAGCTCTTCTCGCAGGTCGGCGTGTACTGCCAGTACGTCCTCGGGTTTTACCCGGTGCTTGCGGGCCACATCGTAGATGGTTTCCAGCCGCCGTTGGACTTCATTCTGGCGCTCCGGGTTGACCTCTACCCGGTCGATATAGTGCTGGATTTCCGTTCTGGCTTCGCCCAGCTGGATGGCGGCAGAGTCCACCAATTCCCGGGCGCTGGCGGTGGCCTGTGGATCGTGGCTGTCGATCTCCAGCAGTTTGAGGGCCTGCTGGCTGCCGGATTCCTGCTCCTCGCACAGCGTCAGTGCCTGGTGCGCGCTTTGCAGTATCTGGTCGGCGTTTTCCAGGGTTTTCAGTTCCGTTTCCAGTTTTTCCAGTTCGCCTTTCTCCAGGGCCAGGTCGTCCAGCTCCTCAACCTGGTAGGCCAGCAGTAGCGCCCGGGCGGTTTGTTCGTCCCGGGCGCCGGTCAGCAGGTCCAGTTCCCGGTTGGCCCGCAACCAGTCCGAGGCGGTTTGCTCCAGGGTGCTGGCGAGGGTCTGGTTTTTGGCGAAGGTGTCCAGCTGGTGTCGCTGCACCTCTTTGCGCAGGAGAGACTGGTGGGCATGCTGGCTGTGGATGTCGATCAGCAGCTCACCCAGTTCGGCACAGTCTTGCAAGGTGGAGGCCGAGCCGTTGATGTAGGCGCGGCTGCGCCCCTCGGTGGTGACCAGTCGACGCAGAAGGCATTCCTCGCCTGTCAGCAGGTCGTGCGTCTCCAGCCAATTTTTCGCGGCCGGTATCTTGCTGATATCGAAGCTGGCGGTGACCTCGGCTTTCTGGCAGCCCGGCCGCACCGTTTTGGGGTCGGCCCTGTCGCCCAGGCACAGACCCAGAGCGTCCAGCATAATGGACTTGCCCGCGCCGGTTTCACCGGTAATGACGGTCATGCCGGCCTCAAACTCCAAATCGAGGGCAGAGACAATCGTGTAGTTGCTGATACTGATGTGCGTAAGCATAGTGAAGCGGTTCCCCTTTCTCCCCTTATACCGCAGTTGGGCGCCCACATACATATCCGCGGTGGTCTGTAGCGAAAATAGTCAGCCTGGGGCATAAAACTGCTGTCATCATTTTGTTATTTTTGGTCCCTGTGATACAAACGGGGTAGTTGCACTGTTTAAGGGGTTTTATGGCTACGGGTGAAATATCGGAACGGGCGCGGATATTGCTCAAAACGTTGGTTGAGCGCCATATCCGGGACGGCCAGCCCGTGGGTTCCCGTACCCTGCTGGAAGAGGCTGGCTTGCCGGTGAGCGCGGCGACCATACGCAACGTCATGTCAGACCTGGAGGATCGGGGTTACCTGATCTCACCCCACACCTCGGCCGGGCGTATTCCCACGGCCATGGGCTATCGCCTGTTTGTCGACAGCATGCTGCAGACCCGGCCTCTGGAGGCCGAGGCCATTTCAATTCTGCGCACGGAGCTGAACCCGGACAAGAGTTCCTCAGAGCTGGTGCAGTCGGCCTCCAACCTGCTGTCTACCATTACGGCCCAGGCCGGTGTCGTGACAGTGCCGCGGCAGGAAGCGCATCATCTGCGGCAGGTGGAATTCCTGCCTCTGTCGGGCGATCGCGTGCTGGTGATTCTGGTAGTGAATGAACGCGAGGTGCAAAACCGGATTATCCATACCGAGCGGCCCTACAGTGAGGCGGAACTGAAGCAGGCGGCCAGTTTGGTCAACCAGCGTTTTGCCGGACACCCCCTGAACCAGGTGCAGGAACAAATCCTGCGGGAAATGCGCGATACACGCTCGCAGATCGACAGTTATATGCAGGCCTCCCTCGACCTGGCCAGCAAAGCCCTGGTGAGTGACGATGAGAGCGTCGTCGAAGATGAGTACCTCATGGCCGGGGAGTCTCGGTTGCTGGGCGGGGCCACGGTGGAAGAAATGGGCAAGTTGCGCGGTCTGTTTGAGGCTTTCGAGCGTAAAAAGGACCTGCTACACCTGCTGGAGCGCTGTTCCCGGGCGGAAGGTATCCAGATCTTCATTGGCGAAGAGGCCGGATACGAGGTATTTGGCGATTACAGTGTGGTGACGGCCCCCTACCACGATGGGGGCAATACCCTGGGCGTGCTGGGTGTTATAGGCCCCACGCGCATGGCGTATGAGCAGGTCATCCCCATTGTTGACGTCACCGCAAGAATGCTGAGCGCAGCACTGGCGAAATAGCCCATTGCAGCGCGTTCTGGCCCACAGCCGCTCTGGCTTTGGGCTATTTTCAAAAAAACCACCAAGATCACCTGTTTGGGCTTGAAATGCCCCGCACAGACCCCCATATCGACAGCAGAAGTGACAGTGATATGGAGTGCCAAAGTGTCCGATCAAGACCAGAAACAAGAAGAAGCCGAAGAATTGACCCCTGAACAGGCCAGTACCGACTCGCCTGAGGCCGTGGTAGACGCTGCCGAGGGTGAGCTAGTCGTTGAGGAAGAGCTCACGCTGGAGCAGATGGTAGAGCAGCTGCAGGTAGACGTGCTGGCTGCCCGGGATGCCGCATTGCGGGCCCAGGCCGATGCCCAGAACGTGAAGCGCCGTGCCGAGCAGGATGTGGAAAAAGCCAGGAAATTTGCGCTTGAGCGCTTTACCGGTGATTTGCTGCCTGTTCTGGACAACATGGAACGTGCGCTGGAAGCTGCTTCTACCGAAGATGCGGCGGTCAAATCCATCTCCGAGGGGGTGGAGCTGACCAGTAAATCCCTGCTGGATGTGATGAAGAAATACAACGTAGAGCCCGTGGACCCTACCGGCGAGCCCTTTGACCCACAGCTTCACCAGGCCATGAGTATGGTGGAGAACGCGGACATGGAGCCCAATACGGTAATCGCCGTGATGCAAAAGGGCTACACCCTGAGCGGGCGCCTGATTCGCCCGGCCATGGTCATGGTCAGCAAGGCACCCGCCTAGAGAATTTACGGGGCCGGGCCTTGAAATCGAAGAAACCAGATCCATATATATAGCAACACAACAGACAACGTAATTGAAATCGGCCGGCTAATACCGGCCCAAGAAACTGGAGATTAACAATGGGTAGAATTATTGGTATCGACCTCGGAACAACCAACTCCTGCGTAGCGGTATTGGATGGTGATGCACCCCGGGTAATTGAAAACTCTGAAGGCGATCGCACCACACCGTCTATCGTCGCCTACACCGACGAGAACGAAGTGCTGGTAGGCCAGAGCGCCAAGCGTCAGTCCGTCACTAACCCACACAACACCCTGTACGCGGTAAAGCGTCTGGTGGGCCGTAAGTTCAAAGATGATGTCGTTCAGAAAGACATCAGCATGGTCCCTTACAAAATCGTTGAAGCCGACAACGGCGACGCCTGGGTACAGGTGAAAGACGACAAAATGGCACCGCCGCAGGTTTCTGCTGAAGTGTTGATGAAGATGAAGAAAACCGCTGAGGAATTCCTCGGTGAGCCAGTGACCGAAGCGGTTATTACCGTACCGGCCTACTTCAACGATTCACAGCGTCAGGCGACCAAGGATGCGGGCAAAATTGCCGGCCTGGAAGTCAAGCGTATTATCAACGAGCCGACGGCAGCCGCACTGGCTTACGGAATGGACAAAGCCAAGGGCGACCACACTATTGCGGTTTATGACCTCGGTGGCGGTACCTTCGACATCTCTATTATCGAAATTGCTGAAGTTGATGGCGAGCACCAGTTTGAAGTGTTGTCTACCAACGGTGACACCTTCCTCGGTGGTGAAGATTTCGACATGCGCCTGATCGAGTATTTGGCAGCGGAATTCAAGAAAGAGAGCGGCATCGATCTGCACAACGATCCGCTGGCACTGCAGCGCCTGAAAGAAGCCGCAGAAAAGGCAAAAATTGAACTCTCTACAGCGCAGCAGACAGAAGTGAACCTGCCGTATATTACGGCCGACGCTGCGGGTCCCAAGCACCTGGTAGTGAAGCTGTCCCGCTCCAAGCTGGAATCCCTGGTTGATGACCTGGTGTCTCGCTCTATGGATCCGGTCAAGATGGCACTGAAAGATGCTGATCTGAGCCCCAGCGAAATCGACGACGTGATCATGGTCGGCGGCCAGACCCGTATGCCGATGGTGCAAAAAGCGGTTGCAGATTACTTTGGCAAAGAGCCTCGCAAGGATGTGAACCCCGACGAAGCGGTCGCCATGGGCGCCTCTATCCAGGGTGCGGTACTGTCTGGTGATGTAAAAGACGTACTGCTGCTGGATGTGACACCTCTGACCTTGGGTATCGAGACCATGGGTGGCGTTGCCACGTCCTTGATCGACAAGAACACCACGATCCCGACCAAGAAGTCGCAGATATTCTCTACGGCAGATGACAACCAGTCGGCAGTGACCATTCACGTGGTACAGGGTGAGCGTAAGCAAGCAGCCCAGAACAAGTCACTGGGTCGATTTGACCTGGCTGACCTGCCACCGGCACCGCGCGGAATGCCCCAGATTGAGGTGACTTTTGACCTCGATGCCAACGGTATCCTGCACGTGGGAGCACAGGACAAGGCGACAGGTAAAGAGCAGTCTATTCGTATCACCGCATCCAGCGGCCTGAGCGACGAAGAGATCGAAGCCATGGTGGCCGACGCCGAAGCTAATGCTGAAGCAGATGCCAAGTTCGAGGAACTGATTACTGCCCGCAATACTTGCGAAGGCCTGGTAAACGCTTCCAAGAAGACCCTGGAAGAAGCTGGCGAGCACGCAACTGACGACGAGAAAGCAGCCATCGAAGCGGCGGTTGCTGAAGCGGAAGAAGCGCTCAAAGGTGACGACAAGGAAGCGATCGATGCGGCGGCAACCAAGCTGACTGAAGCGACCAGCCCGGTAGCGCAGAAGATGTATGCGGCCCAGGCAGAGAGCGCGGAAGCAGCCCAGGGCGCCGAAGCCCAGCAAGGTGGTGAAGCTCCTGTTGAAGACGCGGTAGATGCCGAGTTCGAAGAAGTGAAAGATGACCAGAAGTAAGCTTTAAAACTTCTGTTTCGGGGGTGGGCTAAGCCTGCCCCTTTAAACCACATAACTGCGCGGGCCTTGATTGCCCGCGTAGTCATGTCAGTAGATAGCGGATAAAGACGCCAAGCGAGCCATGTCAAAACGAGATTATTACGAAGTACTGGGTGTTGATAAAGGCACTGACAAAAAAGAGATCAAGAAGGCTTACCGTCGGGTGGCGATGAAGTTTCACCCCGACCGTAACTCCGATGATCCCAAGGCCGACGACAAATTCAAGGAAGCCACCGAAGCGTACGATATCCTCATGGATGCCGAAAAGCGCGAGGCTTACGACCGTTTCGGCCATGCGGGTGTCGATCCCAGTATGGGCGGAGGCCAGGGCGGAGGCGGCAATTTCAGTGACGTCTTTGGCGATGTGTTTGGCGACATCTTTGGTGGCGGCGGCGGTGGTGGCCGGGGTCGCGGTGGCCCCCAGCGCGGTTCTGATTTGCGCTATACCCTGGATATCTCCCTTGAAGATGCAGTTCGCGGCACCACGGTAGAAATTCGGGTGCCCACACTGGCGTCCTGCGATACCTGTGACGGTTCAGGAGCGAAAAAAGGCAGTTCTCCCACGACCTGTGGTACCTGTGGTGGTGCCGGTCAGGTGCGCATGCAGCAGGGCTTTTTCCAGGTGCAGCAAACCTGTCCTACCTGCCGTGGCAAGGGCAAGAGTATTACCGACCCCTGTAAAAGTTGCCACGGCCAGGGCCGGGTAGAACGAACGAAAACCCTGTCTGTGAAAGTGCCTCCGGGCGTGGACACAGGCGACCGTATTCGTCTTTCCGGTGAAGGTGAAGCTGGCCCGGATGGCGGGCCCACGGGCGACCTGTTTGTGCAGATGTCGGTGCAGCAGCACCATATTTTCGAACGCGACGGCAAGAATTTGTACTGTGAAGTGCCAATCACCTTCGCCGATGCTGCCCTGGGCGGTGAGTTGGAAGTGCCCACTCTGGATGGCCGGGTGAAACTGAAAGTGCCCGCGGGCACCCAGACAGGCAAGCTCTTCCGGTTGCGCGGAAAAGGCGTGAAACAAGTGCGTGGCGGTAGCGTCGGCGACTTATTGTGCCGGGCATCGCTGGAAACACCGGTTAACCTGAACAAGCGACAAAAAGAATTGCTGACGGAGTTACAGGAAACTCTGGGCGAGGGCGGCAAGTCACAATCACCCCGGCAAAACAGCTGGTTTGAAGGCGTCAAAAGCTTTTTTGACGATATGAAAATATGACAATTCGAGTAGGTGTTACCGGCGCAGCCGGTCGTATGGGCCGAACCCTGATCGAGGCGATCGATCTGTCCAGCGCGGACCTGACATTGGCCGCTGCACTTGAGCACCCCGGTAGCACCCTGTTGGGTGCCGATGTGGGCGAACTGGCGGGTACGGGTAAGAATGGTGTGACGGTGGTTGCGTCACTGGCCGAAGTTATCGAGCAGATCGATGTGTTAATCGACTTTACCGTCCCGGTGGCAACGGTTGCCAATGCCCAGCTGTGTGCACAACACGGCAAAGCGATAGTGATCGGCACCACCGGTTTTACCCCGGAGCAGCAGGCAGAGCTTGAAGCCGCGGCTGCCGTGGTCCCTGTGTGCAAGGCCACCAACTTCAGCACCGGCGTTAACCTGTGTTTCCAGCTATTGGATATGGCGGCCCGGGTGCTGGGTGATGATGTCGATATCGAAGTGTATGAAGCCCATCACCGCCACAAAATTGACGCCCCTTCCGGCACCGCCCTGAGTATGGGCAGTGTGGTGGCCAATGCCCTGGGGCGCGACCTGGAAAAGGTGGCGGTCTATGGTCGCGAGGGCCAGACCGGCGCCCGCGATCGGGAAACCATTGGTTTTGCCACAGTGCGGGCCGGCGATATTGTTGGCGACCACACGGTGACCTTTGCCGCCGACGGTGAGCGCGTTGAAATTACCCATAAAGCCTCCAGCCGGATGTCTTTTGCCAGAGGTGCTGTCAGAGCGGCGAACTGGTTGGTGGGTCAGGACGGCGGACTATACGATATGCAGGATGTTCTCGGACTAAAATAAGTTGCAACGGAGTGCCCAGTGAACGAATTTATTGTAGATATTGACGAATCCAACGCGGTCCAACTGCTGATCGAGGAGTCTAACAATCGCCCTGTGGTCGCAGACTTCTGGTCGGACCGGAGTGAGCCCTGCCAGGCGATGACGTCACTGCTGGAAAGAATCGCCAGTGAATACCAGGGCGCCTTCCTGCTGGCCAAGGTCAATGCCGACACCCAACAGGGCATTGCACAGCAATTTGGTGTGCAAAGCCTGCCTACTGTTATGGTCATTCAGAACGGTCAGCCGGTCGATGGCTTTGCGGGAGCCCAGCCTGAGGCAGAGGTCCGTCAGTTGTTGTCGAAGTTCCTGCCAAAGCCCTGGGATGGCTTACTGCAAATGGCTAACGAAGCCATGGAGCAGGGGGATTTTGCCTCTGCCCTCACGCCCCTGCGACAGGCCTGGGATGACTCCGGCCAGCTCCACGAAATCACCATCATTTATGCCCATGCGCTGATCGAGAGCCTGCGCCTGGACGAGGCCGAGCAAGTACTGGCCGGTATTCGCATGGCCGATCGCGATGCGGCGTATGAACAGCTTATCGCGCAGTTGGAAATCAAGCGAGAAGCGGCGAAATCGCCGGAGATAGAGGCATTGGAGCAGCAGTTGGCCGATGATCCCGACAACCTCGATGTGCGTCACCAACTGGCTGTGCAATATACCAGCGCCGGTCTGTTCAAGGATGCGATGGAAACCCTGCTCGGGATTCTGCAAAAAGACCTGAATCACGCCGATGGCGCCACCAAAAAGACCCTGCTGGATACGATTTTCAGCCTGGGTAAAGGTGACCCCCTGGCGGCTGAATACCAACGCAAACTCTACAGTCTGCTGTACTGAGCAAGTTCTACCGCTCTACCTCCTCCAAAGGCGCTCTTTACTGGGCGCCGGAGTCAATATTTCTGTTGCGAATATCCTTGTCTTGTCGACCCTGAATCGCTAAGGTACATGCCGCATTAACAATAAAACATACTCGAAAGTCAAAAAAGAGGAGTAGGTCATTGGATATTTCATTTTCCAACGAGGACATCGCGTTCCGCGACGAGGTCAGGGCGTTTTTTGCAGAGGCGTATGACGAAGAGCTGAAGGCGCGTATGGCCAAAAAAGAACACTATAAGTCGGCCATTGTAGACTGGCAAAAACGTCTGCACGCCAAGGGCTGGATTGCTCCCGGTTGGCCCGTTGAATATGGCGGCACTGGCTGGAATTCCACGCAGAAATTTATCTACGAATCTGAGCGCGCCGCTGCGGGTGTTCGCGACGTCGTCCCCTTCGGCTTGCAGATGGTGGGACCCGTCATCTACGCTTTTGGCACAGAGGAACAGAAAGCCCAGTTCTTGCCCCGCATTCTCGCCAGCGACGACTGGTGGTGCCAGGGCTACTCAGAGCCGGGCTCTGGTTCCGATCTCGCCTCCCTAAAAACTCGCGCCGACATTGACGGCGACAGCTATGTGGTCAATGGCGCCAAGATATGGACGACCTACGCGCAATTCGCTGACTGGATATTCTGCCTGGTGCGCACCAATTCCGATGGCAAGAAGCAGCAGGGCATCACCTTCCTGCTCATCGATATGAAGTCGCCGGGCATCAAGATTAACCCGATTGTTTCCATCGATGGTATGCACAGCCTCAACGAGGTCGAGTTTAACGACGTGCGGGTACCAATGGCCAATCGCATCGGTGAGCAGGACAAGGGTTGGACCTACGCCAAGTCGCTGCTGGCCCATGAGCGCACCGCGATTGCCGGCGTGCCCGATACCCAGCGCAATGTGGCCGAAATTCGGGAGCTTGCCGCAAGGGAAATCAACGGTGGCCAGTCCCTGTTGAGCGATCCCCTGTTTCAGAAGCGTTTGTCAGATATCGAAATTGAACTGATGGCGCTGGAGTATACCGAGTTGCGGGTACTGGCTTCTGTGGCAGCTGGTGGTGCACCGGGTGCTGAATCCTCCCTGTTGAAGATCAAGGGTACGGAAATGCAGCAAGCCGCACAGGAATTACGCATGGAATTGGTCGCTCACTATCAGGGCGTACTGTCGCTTGAACTGGGCGAAGAGGAACTGGGTAACGGCTTGGGCAGTAGTGCGCGTATCGGCTATATGTATGGCCGAGCCGCCACGGTATATGGCGGTTCCAACGAAGTGCAGAAAAACATCATCGCCAAAGCCGTTCTGGGCTTGTGAACGGACATAATAAAGGAGGCAAAAAATGAATTTTGATTTTTCTGAAGAGCAGATCATGCTGCGGGACAGTGTGGCCCGATTTGTCCAGGACGACTACGATTTTGATACGCGTCGCAAAATAGCCGATTCGGATACCGGTATGAGTGCGGCAAACTGGCAGACCTTTGCGGATCTGGGCTGGTTGTCCATTCCTTTTGCGGAAGAGCATGGCGGCTTTGGTGGCAGCGCGACCGATACCATGTTGGTGATGGAAGAGTTTGGTAAAGGGTTGGTGGTTGAGCCCTTTCTTGCGACCGTTGTCCTGTTTGGTGGCCTGCTGCAAAAAGCCGGCACAACAGATCAGCAAGCCGCGTTTATTCCCAAGATTATCGACGGCAGCTGCCAGGGGGCCTTTGCCTACCTTGAGCGCCAGGGACGTTACGCCCTGTCCGATGTAAAAACTACGGCAGTGGCCGAGGGTGATCAGGTGCGCCTGACTGGCGAGAAGGTCGTGGTTATCAACGGCGCCAATGCCCAGCACCTGATCGTGTCGGCCCGTAGCGCGGGAGAGCAGAACGATGACAAAGGCATTAGTCTGTATCTGGTGCCAGTGGATGCCGCGGGCGTAGAACGTCTCGACTACCGCTTGATGGACGGTCAACGGGTAGCCAATGTGGTATTGAAAGACGTGCTGGTGCCCGCGGCCAATCTTGTGGGTGAGCTGAACGAAGGCCTGGGTTTGATAGAGGCCATTGCACTGGATGCCAAACAGGCAGTCGCCGCAGAAGCACTGGGTATCATGGGGCAGTTGAACAGCAAGACCCTGGAATACACCAAGACCCGCGAACAGTTCGGTGTCGCCATTGGCAGTTTCCAGGCCCTGCAGCACAGAATGGTCGATACCTTTATGGCCTACGAGCAAACCCGTTCCCTGGTATACCGCGCACTGTGCGCCAGCGAGGAAGACCGGGCTGAAGCCGTTCACGCACTGTCGGTGATGGTGGACTCGGCCGGCAAGAAGATTTTTGGCGAGGCGATACAGTTACACGGCGGCATGGGTTTGACCGATGAACTGGATATTGGTCATTACGCCAAGCGGCTGATGATGATTAATACCGTGTTCGGCAATGGCGATTATCATCAGGCTAAATTTAACGCTTTGCGCTATACCTAGTACACTGGTCAATGACTTACCGAAACAGACTTTACTCAGGCCATGACAGCATGGCCCCTGACGGAGCAATACTATGAAACTTGGATTTTTACTCGGCTACTCTGGCAAACATATCCACATCCCCATGGATTTGATCAAGCAGGCGGAGTCTATGGGCTATGACTCAGTGTGGACGGCCGAAGCTTACGGTAATGACGCCGTGACAACCGCGACCTGGGTACTGGCACAGACTGAAAAAATTCGCGTCGGTACGGCGATTATGCAGATGCCCGCACGAACGCCTGCGATGACGGCTATGACGTCCATGTCGCTGTCGCAAATGTCCGGTGGTCGCTTTATCGCTGGTTTGGGCGCGTCCGGTCCACAAGTGGTTGAGGGCTGGCACGGCGTACCCTACGGCAAGCCGGTGACCCGCACCCGTGAATACGTAAAGATTATGCGTGCCATCATGGCCCGTGAAGGCCCGGTGGAATTCGACGGCCAAATGCATCAAATGCCCAATAAGGGACCGGGAACGACCGGCCTGGGCAAGCCGCTCAAGTCAATTCTGGAAGCAGACACCAGCATTCCTATTTACACTGCCTCGATTACACCCGCTGGCCTGCGCTGCGCCGGTGAAGTGGCCGATGGTGTCTTCCCTGTGTGGATGGATCCAAACAAGTACGACGTCATTGGCGGTGATATCCAAACGGGCTTTGACAAAGCCGGTGGCGGTAAAAGCCTCAAGGATTTCGATATCGCACCCTTTGTCTCGGTTGCGATGAATGATGACCTGGATGCGGCTTTTGATTCACTGCGTCCCTGGTTGGCGCTGTACATTGGCGGCATGGGTGCGAAGGGTAAAAACTTCTATCACGATTATGCAACACGTCTGGGTTATGGCGACGAAGCGAGCCGTATACAGGACCTCTATCTGTCTGGCCAGAAGGCCGAGGCTGAAGCGTTGGTACCGAACAAGTTGCTGGATGAAGTTGCACTGGTTGGTCCGCGTGAGCGAATCATCGAACGATTGGCGCCCTGGAAAGAAGCGGGCAAGCGCGGCGAAGTGGGTACCATGTTGTTGGGCGTTCATGATCCTGCAGTACTGGAGCTGTTCGCGCAGGAAATGCTCTGATGCAGATTGCCGATAAAGTTGTTGTCGTAACAGGCGGTGCCAACGGTATCGGCAAAGCACTTTGCGAGCGCTTTCACACCGAAGGCGCCAGGATGGTCATCGTCGCAGACCTGGAGGCGGATGCCGCCAGCGCTGTTGCTGAGTCCATAGGCGGCGAATCTTTCGGCGTCAATGTGCGCAACGAAAATGAAATTCAGGCCATGGTCGCTGAGGTGGAGTCTCGCCACGGTGCTATCGACCTGTTTTGCAGCAATGCCGGTATTATCGCATTGGACGGAGAGCCCTGGTGGGCAACATCTGCGAGTAACGACACCTGGCAAGCCATGTGGGATATCCATGTGATGGCCCATGTGTATGCGGCCAGGGCCTGTTTGCCGAAAATGCTTGAGCGTGGCGAGGGCTATTTTCTCAATACGGTTTCGGCCGCGGGCCTGCTGAACCAGATTGGTGATGCGGCCTATTCGACGACCAAACATGCGGCCATAGGTTTTGCCGAGTCGCTGGCCATCACCCATGGTGACGATGGTATCAAGGTATCTACCCTGTGCCCGCAGGCTGTTGCCACACGTATGATCGGCGATACAGATGGCGGTACCGCGGGTGTGGACGGTACGCTCTCACCGGAGCAGGTTGCCGAGGCAGCGGTGGTAGGATTGGACGCTGAACAGTTCCTGATTCTTCCCCATGCCGAGGTGGTTCAGTATCGGGAGCGCAAGGCAGCTGATTATGACCGCTGGTTGGGCGGTATGCGCAAGTTGCGCAGACAGGTAGGTGTTCCCCAGATCTAGGAGCACGCTTTACAGTAAGTAGGCGACTGGCGTGGAAAAGCAGGAGCGCTTCGCGCGCACCATTCTGAACGGCTTTGAGTCCTATTTTGCGGACTTCCAGAATATTACGCTGGCCGCAAGGTCCCGCTTTGAAGGGGCCGACTGGCAGGGTGTGCACCGTGCCTCTACCCAGCGGATTGATTTATACAAAAGTAAAACCGCGGCCATCACAGAGTATCTGGAGCTTATCGCAGGCGATAGCCTTCGAGACCTCGCCTTCTGGCGCGACGCCCGGGAAGTCTATGCCGGCCTGATTCAAGGTCACAGTAATTTCGAGATCGCAGAAACGTTTTTCAATTCAGTTTACTGCGTCGCTTTCAAGCACCGAAAAATTCGCGATGAGCACGCCTTTGTGTTTTCGCCCCAGGGCGACATGCCGCTGGGGAATGTGAGCGATGTTTTCCGCACGTATCCTGTCTGTGAAAACCTGGAACAATTATTTGAAGCGCTGCTACTGGACTACGGTTTCAAAAATGCCTATGAGGACCTGCCTCGGGATATCGCCAGCATACTCGAGGTGATCAACAACTTTTTGGCGATACACTTCGACGTCGATAACCGCGACCTCAGGCTTGAGGTGTTGGAGCACCATTTTTATCGGAATAAGGGTGCCTACATTGTCGGGCGGATCGTCTCGGGTGCAGAGACCATGCCCTTTGTATTACCTATACTGCAGAACGATGAAGGGCAGGTGTATGTTGATACGGTGTTGTTTGGGGCCGACAAGGTCAGCGTGATTTTCAGCTTTACCCGTTCCTATTTTATGGTCGACGCCTCGATACCGTCCCAGTACGTACTGTTCCTACAGCAACTGATGCCCGCCAAACCCATCTCAGAAATCTACAGTGCGATGGGTTATAACAAGCACGGCAAGACCTATTACTATCGCTGTGCATTTCGTCATATGAAAAACACCAGTGACCAGTTTATTATTGCACCCGGTATCAAGGGCATGGTCATGAGTGTTTTTACCCTGCCTTCCTACGATTTTGTGTTCAAGATAATCAAGGACCGATTCACGCCGCCCAAAGACATGACGCGTGAACAGGTGAAAGAAAAATACCGTCTGGTTAAGCGTTCTGATCGGGCGGGCCGGATGGCAGATACCCAGGAGTTTGTGAACCTCGCCTTTGCCCGCAATCGTTTTTCCGATGAACTGATAGAGGAGCTCTACAAAGTTGCACCGTCGCTGGTGGAAGTGCAGGGTACGGCCCTGGTCATAAAACACGTGTATGTCGAAAGGCGGATGACGCCATTGAATCTGTACTTGCCCAAAGCGACCGACAAACAGTTGTTTGATGTCATGGATGAATACGGCAATGCCATCAAGGAACTGGCGGCGGCAAATATCTTTCCCGGTGATATGTTGCTGAAGAATTTTGGTGTGACCCGGCACGGCCGGGTGGTCTTCTATGACTATGATGAAATTGTTCCTCTGGTTGACTGCAATTTTCGCAAAATACCCGAGCCGCGCAATGAGGAGGAAGAAATGTCGAGTACGCCCTGGTATAGCGTTGGGCGCAACGATATTTTTCCCGAGGAATTTCGCCTGTTCTTTTCGGGTAACCAGCGCGCCCGCAAGGTGTTCGACACCATTCACAGCGAGCTTTACGAGGCGTCGTTCTGGCAGGGTTTACAGGAAAAAATCAAAAGCGGTCACGTGGAGAACTTCTTCCCGTATCGACGGAAACTTCGCTTCGACAGAGGCCAGGCTTAATCACAGGAGTAAGAAAATAGATGGCGAGTATTTACGTAATCCGTCACGGGCAGGCGTCCTTCGGGACCGAAAACTACGACAGGCTTTCCGATCTGGGTTGTCGCCAGGCCGAGGTACTGGGGCACTATCTGCGCGACTGCGAGATACAGTTTGATGCGGTGTATAGCGGCGACCTGCAAAGGCAGCGTAAGACAGCAGCCTTGGCTATCGCCAGCCAGACGGTGCCGGTAGAGCACCAGATAGACCCTCGATTTAACGAGGTCCGCAACGATGAGCAGTTGAAAACGCTGGTGCCGGAACTTCTCAAGACTGATACACGCCTTCAAGCCATCATGGAGAAGGGGCTCTCGGCCAGCAAGGACTACCAGAAAGTGATAGAGGCGGTCTTCAAGCACTGGGTCTCGCCTGAGTGCAAGACGCCGGGCATACAGAGCTGGGCAGATTACTCTGGCGGTGTCCACGCGGCACTTGCCGAGGTGATACAGGCACAGGGCTCGGGTAAAACCGTGGGCATTTTTACCTCGGGGGGTACGATAGCGACGATTGTGGCGCATGTGCTGGGCCTGAGTGGAAAAGAGACCTACAGTTTCTATGAACCGGTGATTAACTGTTCAGTTACCCGCCTGTTTTACAGTGGCAGCAAGGTGTCACTGTCCTACTTCAACGATCATTCCTATCTCGACCTACTGGGTCATCAGGGAGATGAAAAACTGGTGACTTACCGCTAATGGATATTTTTCTTGTCAGGCACGGAGAAGCGGCAGCCAGCTGGGGGCAGTCCAGTGACCCGGGCCTGAGTGATTTAGGCAAAGATCAGGCCGAGGCTACGGCGAAGGAATTACTGGCTCTGATGCCGGCCAATATACAGCTGATCAGCAGCCCTTTGCTGCGGGCCCAGGAAACGGCGGCTCCGCTTGCCAAAGCCCTGGCTTATCCCGAGGTGGCGATAGAGAAGGCTTACAGTGAAATACCTTCACCGGTGGCTTTGCCACAACGGCAAGAGTGGTTGCGGGGGTTCATGAAACAGCGTTGGCAAGAGCAACCTGAATCACTGCAGCAATGGCGCAATGGCATGATGGAAAAACTGATCGCCCTGCAAAAGCCAACGGTGGTGTTTTCCCACTTCCTGGTGCTCAATACGGTGGTAGGCAACTTACAGGGGCGTGAAGAGACCCTGTGTTTCTGGCCCGACAATGCCTCCGTGACGCGCTTGCGCCATACCGGTAGTGGTCTGGAGTTAGTGGCATTGGGTCGCGAAATGTCGACGGTTGTGAATTAGTTCTCCACGCGTCGCAGTAGAGACTCCTGTGCCGTAGAAGCGACGAGAACACCGTCCTGGGTGTAGAAGCTGCCGCGGCTGAACCCACGGTTACCAAAACTGTTGGGGCTGTCCATGCTGTAGAGCAGGTACTCATCTGCCCTGAAGGGACGGTGAAACCACAGGGCGTGATCCAGGCTGGCCATTTGCATCCCTTTACTGTAACCGTTGTAGGGGTGGGGAAGCAGTGCGGCGCCCAGCAAGGCGTAGTCTGATATATACGCCAGTAGCGTCAGGTGCTTGATGGGGTCATCACCGAGCTCCCCCAGGGCCTTAAGCCAGATATGTTGTTCGGGTTCTCTGGGCTGTGGGTCGAGCATGTCACGGCGATCGACGGTCCTGCGCTCTATTGGTTGGACTTTGGAAACCGTAATTTTATCGGGATGGGCGGCGGCCATACGTACCTGGTATTCATAGTCGGACTCCAGCTCCTCGGGTGGCGTGATGTCCGTCATGTCTATCTGGTGAGTAAAACCGGCCTCTTCGATATGGAATGAGACGGTGGTATTGAATATGGGCAGACCGTCCTGCTTGGCAACAACCCGGCGGGTGGTAAAACTCTTGCCGTCCCGTATAGGGTCCACTTCATAGACAATTTGTTTGCTCGGGTCGCCGGGCCGAAGGAAATAGGCATGCATGGAGTGGGGGTGGTACTGTGCCTCGACTGTCCGAATGGCGGAATTGAGTGCCTGAGCCAGCACTTGTCCACCAAAAATTCTGGCGGGACTTTTCGGGCTTTTACCGATAAACAGGTACTTGTCTATGCGCTCAACTTCCAGGAACTTGAGCAGTTTTTCTATATCAGTTGCCACTTCAGGGCTCCTTGTATCCGTGCTTTGAGAGCTTGCTAAGCACGTGGTTTTAGCCCGTTAAAAAAGATATCAAAGTACTCGATGGCGGCGGTGTCCAGATCATCCACCCGGCGCCACAATTGAATGTCCATGGCGGCATTGATGGCACCGGCGATCAGGTTTTGGGCCACGAACACATCGATATCCCGAATGCTGCCGTCATCAATGCCCTCACGGATAAAGTCACCAAAACGTTCCTGGCCCTGGTCGGTGCGCCGGGTTATCTGGCGGCGACGTTCTTGTGGCAATGCGGTGATGGTGTTGTAGCGGATGAGAGGTCCCTGGTCAGAATTCTGGATATAGAAGGTTTGCCTGAAGGTCCGATCGATTTTCTCGACCCCCGAGACTTTATGGGTAGCGACCTCGGCATAGATTTTCCCCATGATGTCCAGGGAGCGTGTGTAACAGTTGAACAGCAGGTCTTCCTTGTTCTTGATGTGGTAGTAAAACGCGCCCTTGGTGACGTTCAGGTGGTCGGCGATTTCGTCCAGTGAGGTGCTGTTGAAGCCCTGCTTATTGAAGAATCGGGTGCCGGTTTTATAGAATGCTTCCTGCTTCAGACGTTTTTGTTCTTCGCGGTCAAAGCCCAGTAGTTCGGCTGCAGCCAGGTTATCGAAGGGGAGTTCGCCGGGGGTGTACTCCCCTTTTTCGGTGGAAAGCCCTAGCCAAAAGATGTCCCAGGCATGGGCGGCGGCTTCTGTAATCTTATCTCTGGGGATTTGATGCAGCCAGGAAAAGATCCAGTCCACTGAGCCAATCATGGCACGTGTGGCTGAAGTGGCGTCAAAGGACCGCATGCTACCGTCTGCAATCCCCTCGCGCATATTTTCACGCAAACGCTTGAACATGCCGATGTACCGTTCTTCCACCTCGGTGCGGTGAGACCCTTTCAGGGAGGCGATTTCCAATAACACGGCAACATGGCTGGTCTTGCCTTCCTCCGCGGACTTCCAGTCCTCAAACGTAGCACGGAAGAAGCCCTCTGCGCGTTCTACCGGGGTGCTGTACTGGCGGGCGATCTCATCCAGGGTTCGATGGTGTCGGTCCAGCGCGGCCATATAGCACTGATAGATTAACTCTTCCTTGGTTTTTACATAGTAATAGAGGCTGGTTTTGGTCAGGCCCAGGCTTTCGGCGATATCCAATAGTGTGGTTGCGCGTGAGCCCTTGGTGTTGAACAGCTTGGCGGCCTGGGACAGAATCGCTGCTCGCTTGGCATCGTGCTGCGCCGTGCGATTGAACGGAGAGTCCTGTGAGGGGGGCTCTGTGAGCGTATCTCTGGCCATACTCTATTAATACCCGCTGTTAAAATTTTGTGCCCGGCAGGCTCTCAACCTACCGGTTAGTCTAAGATTCCAACTTTAAGTATTTTTTTTGTAAGTGTCCAGCAATCAATTACTTGGAGGCGTTTTAGTTTAATTATGTGGCTATTGTGAGCCACTTCCTGGAAAGGAAACGCCTGATGAGCAGTGTCGCTTTGATGGCGTAGTCAAAAATCATCACAGCAAAGAGCCAATAGACAGAAAAGCCCAGTTGGGCGAATAGTAAGGCCGGTAAAAGGCGACCCAGCACAATGCCGCAGAAGGTGGCTATCAGGGGGAAGCGGGTATCGCCGGCTCCGCGTAAAGCACCGGCTATGGTGAATTCACAGGCCATGAGTGGTTGTGCTACCGCGATCATATAGATAAAGGCGACGGTCAGCTCAATGACCTCGGGGTCGTCGATCATAAATCGGGCCATCGGCTCCGCAAACCATGCCAGTCCTATGGACAGAACAACCATGGCAACCATCGCCATTCGCAGGGATCGCCAGGTCACCGCCATGGCCTGTTCAGGGTTGCCTGCCCCCAATTGCTGGCCCACCAGCGTCGCGGTGGCAATCCCGAAACCAAAACCGATGACAATGGAGAAGGAAACCAGCGAGATGCCAATGCCGTAGGCGGCATAGGGCGTGGTGCCGTATTGCGCAATGATGGCAAAAAAGGCCAGGAAGGCCAGTTGTATGACGCCCTGCTCAACAATAGCGGGCGTGCCGATAGAAGATAACTGCCTGGCGGTATCGCGGTCTATCGCCAGGCGCTTAACAGGCTGGAGGTTGAACTTCCCCCGCCACCACATGGCGACAAACAGGCAGGTGATAGCCAGGCCCGCAAAGCCACCACCGAGCGCGACACCGGCCACGCCCATCACGGGGAAGGGTCCGATGCCAAAGGCGAGTAGATAAGCGAAGATAATATTGAGTATGGAACTGAAAAGCAGAAACCACAGCGGGGTGATAACGTCCCCTGTGGCGCGCAGGGCTGTGGACAGCATCATGCTGGTGGCAGCGGAAATGTTGAACAGACCCAGCCAGAAGATGAAACTGGCGGCTTGCTGAGTGGTGTTTTCGTCCAGCCCAAAGAGACCCGCGATTTGCACGGGAATAAACAACGCGGGAATGGTCAGTAGCGCTGCCAGAATCAGGGACATTATCAGGGAGGTCCAGGCCACCATCTCTGCACGTTTGTATTCCTCAGCCCCCCAACTGCGGGCAATGAGGGCGGTCGCAGCCACGGAAACCCCCATGAGTATGGCCTGCATGAGGAAGAAGACCCGGTGTCCGGTGGTGACAGCGGCCACAGCGCTGGTGCCAAGCTCGGCGACAATTTTAACGTGCATAAAGCCGACGGTGGTGAACAGAAGGTTCGACAGGATGGTTGGCCACGCCAGCTGCCAAACGCGGCGCGTGGTGGATTCTGTCTTCGGCTGGTTCAGGTCGGACACGGAGCTTGCCTCGGGGGGTAGCCCGGGATTATAGCAGCTTGCGGGGCCCCCTTGCGCTTATCCGGCTTTTTTACACTGCCGATTGCGGAAGCAGTCTGTGGTGTGGTCGTTGATCATGCCCGTCGCCTGCATGAAGGCATAGACGATGGTAGGGCCCACAAAGGTAAAGCCCCGTTTTTTCAAGTCTTTGCTGATGGTGTCGGACAGGGCGGTACTGGAAGGTAGGTCGCCCAGCGAGGCCGGGGTGTTCTGCAAAGGTTTGTTGTCGACAAACGCCCAGAGGTAGCTCGAGAAGCTGCCGAACTCATCCTGGACGCGTAGAAAGGCCAGGGCATTCTTACGGGTGCCGTAAACCTTGAGCCTATTGCGGACGATTCGCGGGTCCAGTAACAGCTTTTCCAGCTTTTTGTCCGTGTAGCGAGATATCTTCTTTACATCGAAATTATCAAAAAGTGCCCGGTAACCCTCGCGTTTCCTGAGCACCGTAATCCAAGCCAGCCCGGCCTGGGCGCCTTCGAGTGTGAGAAACTCAAACAAGGTCTGGTCGTCCCGTACGGGGAATCCCCATTCCTCGTCGTGATATTTCACGTACAGCGGGTCGTCACCACACCAGGTACACCTTGTCTTCATCTTGGCCATTGTTCCGTCCTCATGTTGCGCAAAAGTATGAGGCGCCAGTGGCTCATTGTCCATGCACAAGCAAATGGGGTAGCGAGGTGGCAGGGGCTGTGCCAGAATTACGGTATCTTTCCAGGGTAGTGAATCCAATGACAGACACCATTCTTTATACTCGTACCGGTCATATCGGTCGGCTTGTACTCAATGTTCCTGAACGGCATAACTCGCTGGGTATGGAGGAGCTGGAAGCTATTCAGGGTAATCTGACCACTATCAGTGACGACGACCAACTACGAGTTTTGATTGTTACCGGTGCAGGGCCCAAAACTTTTTGCGCGGGCGCGTCATTGAAGCAACTGGGTGCCGGCAAGATAGATGGCGATACCTTTCAGGCGACGACAGATCAGTTGGCCGCTCTGGCGATACCGACTATCTGCGCACTGAACGGCAATGTCTTCGGTGGGGGGGTTGAATTGGCGCTTAGCTGCGATTTTAGAATTGGGCTGGAAGGCACCCGTTTGCGCGTGCCAGCAGCTGCAATCGGTCTTTGTTACCCACTGAGCGGTATTAACCGCTTCGTTGAGCGTCTGGGCGTGAATCTCGCCAAACGTATTCTGGTGGGTTCGGAGCAATTTGATGCCGTTGAAATGCTCGAGATCGGTTTTCTCGACCACTTGGTGCTGCCCGGGCAGTTGGAAGAAAAGACAGAGGAAATGGCGAACCATATCGCAGGATTGGCGCCCCTGGCCGTTCGTGCGATGAAAGCGATCCTACAGCAAGCCGCAGCAGGTGGGATCGACTATGAATCGGCGAAGGCGCTTTCAATGGAGTGCCAGAATTCAGAAGACCTGGTGGAGGGCTTTGCCGCACAGCGAGAGAAGCGGCCGCCCAGATTCAGTGGTAAGTAGCGACTAGAAAGCGCGAGTCAGGAGGGGGCCGTGGCAATTGAGCTCCCTGTCAATCGCCAACCAGGGGAGGCCCAGATTCTGTAGCCACTTCATGGCGTTCTTTTCGGTTTTCAGGCTGGCGACACTGGCAGCGCTGCAGGCGGTGAGACAGGTATCGGCGACAATAGCGATTCCAAGAAGGCCTAGAACAGGCTGGCCATCCACGGGGCTGAGAGAGCGGCTGAACCGCTCACCGTTCATTTCCAGGGACCTTTCGAAATCTCCGCGTACCGCGTAGCCCTTGTTGTTTAATTTGAAGCGTTCAATCGCCGTTCTATGACCGTTCGGATAACGCATACCCACCAGCCAGTTGGCACCGTCGGATTGTTTACCTATTGTGGCCACATCGTGATTGAAGTCGATCAATGCATTCTTGACGCCTTCCTGCAGCAACAGTTTACGGACACAATCGACCGCGTAGGGCCGAACGCAACTATTGAAGTCCAGTGCCATGCCGGGTTCAGTCAGGTGTGCGCCCAGCTCGGATAATTCAAGCTTGGTCCATCCGACCAGGGCAAGGTCCGATTTTAGGGCGGCCTGGGTGTTGGGTAGTCGGGATTTTTCACCGTAGTGTCGGAGCAGCAGGCTACTGGTAGGGTCGAAAAGATGGCTGCTCTCGTTCCAGAGCGTCTGAACATAGTTGAGGAGACTGCGGGATTCAGCATCCAGCGGGGTGAACTCGCCGGACCCCGCGCGGAGGTTGATCTGTCCAGTAATGCTCTGCTGGTTGGCCGGGTCGAACTTTTGCTCAACGCGGCGGAACTCTTGCTCCGCGGCATCGAGTAAAGCCGGGCCATCTACATTATCCGAATTAATAACGATGTGGCAAATCTGGCCAAAGGCGCGAAACCGGGACTCAATATCACTATTTATCACCAGATACGCCCCCAGAGTGTATGTCGTAATGTCTGCAAATAATGTATCACCAGATATTGAGTGACGCCACCAAAAAAGGTCATGCCCCGGCCGTGAATTCCTGTAGGCCGGTATAGGGGAGTATCAACTCTGGTGCGTTGTGCAGAATCAGGGAGACCGTAGTGCCACCCTGGTTGGAGATGTCCAATTGGGCTCCCAGTAGTTCGACGGCATGGTTTACGATGGCGAGTCCCGCGGAGTCGGTACCCAGTTTGGATACGCCTTCCGGTATACCGAGGCCATTGTCCCGGACCGTCAGTATCAAATCTCGTTCACCAGAAGCAGGAGAGCTTACAAGATCCAGCGTAACCTGAACGAAATTCAAGCTGCGCTCTTCATCGCAGGCGTGATGAATAGCATTGTGAAGCAGCTCGAAAATGAGAATAGCGAGTGGCGTGGCAATTTCGATAGGCACCATCCGATTGGAAACTTCGTTTACCGTTGTAATAGATTCAGCAGAGATAATGGCGGATTTTAAAACCTGACTAATGATCAAATCTGTGTACTTTTTCAGGTCAGCCACCACGCTGTCACCATGTACACAGACGCTATTTTCAAGCTGACGAATAGCCCGTACCCGCTCCAAGTTTCTGTCCAGGGCCTCTTCGATCGCTTCGTCGTCTGAAAAACTGGATTGTATGGTGTTGAATGATTTCAGCAGATCCAGAGTCTCCACATTGTGTAGATAAACCGAGCGAACCAGCTGGTCCTGTATTTCGAGTTGCTCCTGAAGTTCATCGTTAACCTGCTCGGCAGCATGGCGTATTGACTCGGACATGATCGTCGCCTTTCTCAAAACGGCGCGCTTTTCGTAGGCTTTCATGGCGAAATAAACAAGAACGGCAAGTAGGAGCGCATAGCCCAGAAAAGCCCATTGAGACATCCAAATCGAGGGAAAAACCCTCAGCTTTAAGGAGGCGCCCTCAAGGTTCCATACGCCTGCAGAATTAGCGCCACGCACACGAAAGGTATATTCCCCGGCTGGAAGATTGGTATAGGTCGCGCTATTCCGGTTGTCATTATCGATCCACTCCGGATCGAAACCCTCCAGCTTGTAGCTGTATTTGTTCTTACTGGGGTCGAGAAAATCCAACGCACTGAATATTATGGTGATGAAGTAATCTTCGTGTGCAAGCTCAACCAGCTCAAGTGACTGTAGATCCACGGGCAGTCGGGGTTCTCTGCCAGCAATGTTGAGCCTAGTGAGTACGACCGGGGGAGGGGGAGAGCGTATATCGATTTTCTTCGGATCAAAGCGATTGTAGCCGTTGCTGCCGCCGAAGTAGAGGCGGCCAGTGGAGTCTTTGTGGGATGCGCCGAAGTTAAAGTCATCTCCCTGTAAGCCCTCGGCTTTAGAATATTGGTT